>CAZBTV010000031.1:0-41157 GCA_964494895.1 uncultured Steroidobacteraceae bacterium
TATCAGGCGTTGTTGCGCCAGTACGGGCTGATTCCGGTTGCCCGGGATGCGGCTGAGGCCCCTGCCCTGGGAGCACCGGTGTGCAGTGCGCCCCCTGCGGTTCGGCATCTGGTGGAGATGCCGACCTATGCAACCTGGGATGAGGTGGTCGCGCGGTCCGAGGAGTTCATTCGCACGCTCTACTCTCAGGAGCGGATTGAAGGGATCGTTGTCGCACAGGGTAAGGGAGGCTCGAGAGAAAGAGTCGCGACTCTGGCGAAGAACGTCTTCCAGTTGCACGGAGTGGATCGCGCCTTGTAGGCTGGGCCTTGGTACTCCGCACCGACTGGCATTTTCATCTCTCCCGCTGGCAACGTGAGGATCGGTCGTCAGCCACGATATGCGCGGCGAGTGTTCCCTCTTAGATAATCGTGACAGTACTCGACGGCGCGGGCTACGTACACTTGGGCCATCCGAGTACCGACGCCCATGCGACGTCCGATTTCATCCCACATCAACTCGTGTTGCGTTCGCAGTAGGAATGCTTCGGCCCACTTAGGCGCATCCGCCTGTAGTTGGTCCAATGCCTTTGCGAAGAGCTCGGCAAATTGTTGTTCCCGCAGAGTCTCTTCAGGCGAGGGCGCGAAATTTTCGGGATCCGTCAGCGCAATCGGGTTCAAGCGTGCGCGGGTCACTTCCTGTTTGCGTCGATCCATGACCAAGTTTACAGCTGTCCTATACAACAGGGAGGACAAGAAACTGCAGGTGCCTGGCCGGTCCAGCGCGAACAACTTCGCAAGTGCTTCGTGTAGGATCTCTTCGGCTTCATCCCGCGTCCGGCAACGGCGAGTCAACGCTCTGAGCAGACTTTCGCGGTGCGTCCGGTAAAGATCCCCGAGAGCCTTCCTCTGGCTTGATTGAATCTCCGCGGGGGCGAACTCTGCCTGGTCGCTGTCCGCCAGAAAATCACCGCTACCCGTGCTCATGCTCGCTCCACCTGATGTAGTGGAAGGATCGTGCGAGACAGATAGTGGACCACAGCCACTCCGTGAAGTTTTCAGTTATTAAGGCGTCCGAACTAATACTCGACTTAACTAGAGCCGTAGCAATTCCGTTCGCCGCGGTGCCGAGCATTGGATTGCGAGCATCGCTGCTCTGCAGCATCGATGCAAGTCGCTCGGTGCAGAAAACCTGCTCCAGAAAGGCATCGAGCGCCGAAACATGAATGCCGGACGAATCAGAGGAACTCCGCTGCTACCCCGAGGATAACTTGTTTATCATGCGACAGGCTGCGGCCCTTGCCCTCCCGATACGATATCGCTGGCTTCAAGTTGCTGCCTGGGTTCACCAGTAGCTGAATGTTAGTCGTGAATTGCCAGCGCAAGTCGGTACCCGTAGTCGCCTTCGATGCTGTCTGATCGAGCGATAGCTCCAGCGCCCGGGAGACGTTGCGCAGCGGTACGGGTAACAACTATCTCAGGGGCTTTTGCGAAAAGTCAGGCTCTGGCAACAGGGGACTCTGGTCGGAGCGCAGCCTTTCAGGGGACGATGGTGAATTTTTCAGACAACGCGGTGAAATTGGCCGGTTGGCACGACCGCCGCACGGCACCGCCGAGAAATGATCCATCACGTCGGGTGATCGCAGCGAACACGTTCGCTTCGCCAACACACAGTGCGCTCGAGCTAACCGCTGCTCACCGGACGATTGTTGCCCTGCGGCTCTTCTGATTTCAGCGGCGTGCGGACGACATCGTTACCGCGCACACATCTGGTGCAGGCACAAAATGCACCAGGCGTGTTTCATCTCCATTGCACTCCCGTTTCAAACACAATACGCGACAATTTGCGTCGAAATAGGTTTCGTGTTTTCTCGAGCCAGTCGTTAATAGGCTGATCAAGGCCTCCCTTGGTTGTACTCGATTCGGACAGGCGTGGACTAAAGGCCTCATAACAGAGGACCAACCCGTCTGAACGAGCCCATGCAACGATAAAGTAGGCTTGCTCCCAAACCTCTGGGGACGTTCGCAGCCGTTCATGTGCGGCTGAAACGTCATATTGCCCCCAGCCACGTGAGTCGATCTTCAGCAACTAACTGTCTTCCCGGGAAATCTGATAGTGGACTGCAACTCAGGCGCGCATCCTCACACGACGGATGCTCTTTCCCTCGAATACACCGTTCACGTCCTCTTTGAGAAACAAGCGCGCCTGCATCCGCGACTAACGGCCGTGCTCCACGGTGAGCGTGCCCTGACCTACGCCGAGCTCGAGGCTCGCGCTGATCATCTGGCCCGCTACCTGAGCGAGCGTGGCGTTCGTTCCGACCAACTTGCCGCGGTCTGCATCGAGCGCAGCCCGGAGATGATCATCGCGCTGTGCGCCGTTCTCAAAGCGGGAGGAGCCTATCTTCCCCTGGATCCCAACTACCCACCTGATCGGCTTCGATACATGCTGGAGGATGCCAGGCCTGCCGTCGTCATCACCCAACGCGATCTGTCAGCAAAGATCCCTTCATCCTCTGCGGTATTGATTGATATAGACGAAGTACTGAAGACCTCAGGCTGCGATGCTCCCGTGGACGACACATGTATGACAGAGGTCGGCGGAAACCATCTGGCCTACGTGATCTATACCTCCGGCTCCACGGGCCGCCCCAAAGGCATAGCGATGCCGCACCGTTCAATGGTCAATCTGTTGAGCTGGCACTGGAGCGCGCTGCCTACACGGCCAGGACAACGAGTGTTGCAATTCGCAGCACTGAGCTTCGATGTTGCCTTTCAGGAGATTTTCTCCACGCTATGCTCAGGCGGCACCTTGGTGTTGATAGATGAATGGGCACGCCGGGACCCGCACGCGCTCTTGGCACACCTGATCAAAGACAACGTCGAGCGGTTGTTCGTTCCACCTTTGATGCTCCAGAGCCTCGCGGAGTGCGCTCAGAGAACGACCGTACCCAAGGGGCTAAGAGAAATCATCACAGCAGGGGAGCCCCAGCGCATCACCGCGGAGATCGCGGCTCTCATGAAGAAGCTCCCAGGATGCACGCTGCATAATCATTACGGCCCGACGGAATCGCATGTGGTCACAGCCGGGACCCTGAGTGGAGATCCAGACCGTTGGCCGACTCTGCCGTCAATTGGCCGACCTATTTCCAACACTGCCATCCACTTGCTGGACTGGTCACGTCAGAAGGTACCTCCCGGAGCGATTGGGGAGATTTACATCGGTGGCATGTGCCTCGCGCGCGGCTACCTGAATCTGCCCGAACTCACCGCCGAGCGCTTCATTCGAGATCCGCACAGCGACGACCCGCAGGCACGATTGTACAAAACCGGCGACCTGGCCCGTTGGACTCCCGAGGGCACACTCGAATACCTCGGGCGCAACGACGAGCAGGTCAAGATACGGGGCTTCCGCATTGAGTTGGGAGAAATCGAGACACAACTTGCAAGGCACCAGCAGGTCAAGGAAGCCGTCGTGATCGCGAGGCAGGGCCCTTTCGGATCCGGGCAACTCGTCGCCTACGTCACCCTCAAGAACAGTCAGCCGCTGCAAGTCGAAGAGCTGCGCGCACATCTCAAGGCCACGCTACCGGAACATATGGTTCCCAGCGCGTTCGTCGTGGTCACCGCCTGGCCTACCACAGCCAATGGTAAGTTGGATCGCCGTGCACTGCCCGGACCGCCCTCCCCCGCTGCCTTCGCCGGCAGGGAGTACCGAGCCCCCGAAGGGCCTACGGAACAGCTCTTGGCGGCTCTTTGGCAGGATCTCCTCCGGCTCCCACGCGTGGGACGTGACGACAATTTCTTTGAGCTGGGCGGCCAGTCCCTGTTGATGATGCATCTGATGGAGCGGCTCCGGCAACACGGGCTAGCGGTGGATGTGCGGAGCCTGTACCTCAGCCAAGACCTCAAAGAGCTTGCGACGGCCGTGTCATCTCCACACGACACTCCCAATTCCTCGTCTACCGCTCCTCGATCAAACTCATCGACCGCTCTCCCAGAAGGAACCACCGCAATCACACCAGAGATGCTGCCGTTGGTACCGCTTCTGGCGCCCGAACACATCGACCAGATCATCCAGACGACTCCCGGAGGAGTCGCGAACATCCAGGACATCTACCCCCTGGCCCCCCTTCAAGAAGGCTTTCTCTTCCATTCTCTGGTGGCTCGAGACCAAGGGGATGCCTATGTTCGCCCGGTGCTGCTGTCGCTCTCCTCGCGCACAGCGGTAGAGCAATTAGTCGCGGCATTACAGATCGTGATCGCCCGACACGATGTCCTGCGAACCGCAATCCTGTGGGAAGGGCTGCCCTGCCCCGTGCAGGTCGTCCTGCGTCAGGCCCCTCTATCGATTACTGAGATTCATCTGACAGCGGACCAGGACCCGCTAGCCCAGCTCGAAGAGCACCTGACACCCCAGCGACAGCGCCTCGATCTGCGCCACGCGCCGCTGTTGTCGCTGGAAATGGCCATCCGACCGGACGCTCCCCACTACGCCGTTCTTCGAATCCATCACCTCGTGTGCGACCACGAGTCCTTCCGTGTCCTGCTGGAGGAATTGCAAGCCTGCCTCCAGGACCGGGCGCACAGGCTGCCAGACCCGATCCCGCATCGCGACTACATCGAGCAACTCTCGAAGCAAGCTCACAGGATCCCCCCCGAGGATTTCTTTCGCCGACTTCTCGGCGACATCGACGAGCCCACCACTGCATTCGGACTGCACGATATTCAGAGTGACCCGCGCAGAATGCGGGAGGCCGTTGAAAGGATCGATCCACAGCGCGCTCGATACATCCGCGCGACCGCACAGCAATCTGGCGTGAGTGTCGCGACCCTGTTCCATGCCGCTTGGGCACTGTTTGTCTCCCTGACGAGCGGCCGTAGCGATGTCGTGTACGGCACCGTGCTGCTCGGAAGATTGCAGAGCACTGCGGGCGCACAGCGCGCAATGGGCATGTTCATCAACACTCTGCCATTGCGGGTCCGGCTGAACGGCATGACCGCCCGCGAGCTGATCCAACAGATACACCGGCATCTCGCGGAGTTGCTGGCTTACGAGACCACCCCGCTGACACTCGCACAGAGCTGCAGCGGCGTGCCCAAAGGGACGCCACTCTTCAACACGCTGCTCGACTTCAGACATTCGGCGGCACCGGCCACGCGCACTTGGACGTCCCATGCCGGTCAAGAGGAGCTCGCACCCGGTGTCCAGATCATCACGAGCCGTGAGTGGACGAACTACCCCATCAGCATGGCGGTCGACGACGAGGGCGACGGGTTTACGCTGACGGCGCAAGCCGACCGAAGGATCGAGGTGAGCCGGTTGACTGGATATCTGCTCACGGCCCTGGGCTCACTGCTCGAGGCGCTGGAGCACGCGCCCGAGACCCCCGCCTTGTCGCTGCCGGTGGTACCCGAGCACGAACGCCGCTTGCTACTGGACTCGTTCAATCCGGCCACCCCGCTAGCGCCCGATGCCCGCCTGGCACAGGAGGTGTTCGAGGAGCAAGTCCAGCGTACACCCGACGCCACTGCCCTTGTATACGAGGGTGAATCACTGTCGTACGCAGAGTTGAATGCCCACGCAAACCAACTGGCTCGCTACCTCATCGCGCATGGAGCGACTCCCAACGGCCTCGTAGGCCTGTGCCTCGAGCGCAGCGCACAGATGATTGTCGCACTGCTCGGCATCCTCAAGGCCGGCTGTGCCTATCTGCCCCTCGACCCAAGCTACCCGCCGCAGCGATTGCGTCAAATGCTGACTGAAGCATCTCCGGCAATCGTGCTCACAGAGCATAGAGTAACGACACTGCTAGAGCCAACGACTGCTCAACTACTACCGATCGACGCGCCGGTAGCGGCGGGACTGGATCGCGGAAATGTAAAGGTGCCGTTGGGGGTTGATGCGCAGAGCGCCGCGTATGTGATTTTCACATCCGGCTCCACGGGAGCCCCAAAAGGGGTCATCGTGACCCATCGCAATCTCGTCTCCTCCACCACCGCACGGATGCAGTACTACCCGGAGCCGAGCCGCTTCCTTCTGCTCTCCCCGTTGGGGTTCGACAGCTCAGTGGCCGGCATCTTCGGCACGCTCCTCCAGGGAGGCACGCTGATCGTTGCGCCCCAGGAGGCCATCCAGGATCCCGCCATCCTGCTGCGGACTCTCCAAGACCAGGAGCCCACCTGTCTCTTATGTGTGCCCGCTCTCTATCGCGCCCTGTTGAGTGTACCGGGCACCGTGCTCGCCGACAGCACGGTGTCCAAAGTCATCCTCGCCGGAGAAGCTTGCCCGGCCTCCCTCATCGCAGAAAGCGCCGAGCGCGCGCCAGGGATAAGGATCTTCAATGAATACGGTCCCACTGAAGCCACCGTCTGGGCCACCGTATTTGAGTGTCAATTGCCGCTGACTGACAGGGTGGTTCCGATCGGCCGGCCGATCGACAACACCCGGATCTATATTCTCAACCCCCATCTCCAGCCGGTTCCCTTGGAAGCCGTCGGAGAGCTGTTCATCGGCGGAACCGGCGTCGCCCGGGGCTATCTGCATCGGCCTGACCTGACCCAGGAGCGCTTTCTGCCGGACCCCTTCAGCCCCGGGACCGACGCCAGAATGTACAAAACCGGCGACCTGGCGCGGTGGCGCATCGACGGCACCCTTGAATACCTCGGCAGGACCGATAGCCAGGTCAAGTTAAGGGGATGCCGCGTCGAATTGACGGAAATCGAAGCTCAGCTCACTCAACACGAGCGGATACGGGAGGCAGCGGCCATTGTCCGGGAGGACGGCTCCGGTGAGAAACGCCTGGTGGCCTATGTCGTGCCGAGAGCATTGGCGGCCGCAGCGTCCGCTCCCAGCGCCAGCGAGATCAACACCGCAAGCCTGCGCGCATACCTACGTGAAAGGTTGCCTGACTTCATGGTGCCACACTCGATCGTCGTTCTCGACCGGCTGCTCCTGACACCCAACGGCAAACTGGACCGGCAAGCACTACCGGGCGTTCAGACCGCGGAATCCGACTACGAAGCGCCTCGAGGTAGCTTGGAGGAGCAAATCGCCAACATCTGGCGCGACACGCTGCGCCTCCCTCGTATCGGCCGCGAAGATAACTTCTTCGAGCTGGGCGGCCACTCCCTCACGGCTATGCAGACAATCGTGCGGCTACGAGCGGCTCTGTCCCTGGATCTGCCGATCAGCCTGTTGTTCAAGCATCCCACCGTCCGAGAGCTCGCGGCCCACGTAGAGGAAGTTCGACAGCAGGAGCTGCTGGACCTGCTGGAGGCCCGCGCAGGCGACACCGAAGAGTTGATGAGAAAGCTGAGCTTCCTGTCGGACAGCCAGGCGGCGGAGTTGGCACGGCAAATCACTCAGGGAATGCATTCATGAGTCCCGACTCCGGCCCCTTACGAGAACGCATCGCCTCTCTCTCAGAAGACAAGGCGCGACTGCTGGAATTACTTCTGCGAGAGAAAGCCCAACAGCCGCGCGGGATCAAACCGCGCGCGCGCAAGGAGGGCACCGATCGCACGCACGTACCCACATCCCGAGCACAGCAGCGACTATGGTTCATCCATCAGCTCGAGGGAGGCAGTCCCGCATACTACATCGCAGTTTCCGTAAGACTGCGTGGACCACTGAGCCCGGATGCCCTTCAAGAGGCCCTGGACGGCCTGCTGGAACGTCATGAAGTTCTGCGCACCCGGTTCGTGACGGTCGACGGGATACCTCATCAAGAGATTCTACCGAACGCACGCTTCGCGTTATCTGTCGTCCAGGCGGGGGGCGTCCAATTGCAGCGTGCCTCCGACAACCAGCTAGAGAATGAGATCCGACGGCATGAGCTGGAAGAGGCGCACGCGGGATTTGACCTCAGCACCGGCCCGCTGATCCGTGGCCGGCTGTTACAACTTGACGCGAACGACCATGTCCTCCTGCTCACTGCGCACCATATCATTGCGGATGGCTGGTCGGTCACCGTGCTCCTGCGCGATCTCTCAGCTCTGTACGAAGCTCGCCTGAGCCAAACGGCGTTAGCGCTGGAACCGCTGCCGGTTCAATACGCAGACTATTCCCAATGGCAGCACGAGTGGCTGCAGAGTGCCGCCTATGACAAGCAACTCCGGTACTGGACGTCGCACCTGAAAGGCGCGCCCGCCCTGTTGGAGCTACCGACCGACCGACCCCGGCCAGCCGTGCAAAGCTATCGGGGCGGCAACCTCCGATTCTCCCTGAGCGCAAAGCTCTGCAGCGCCTTGAGACACCTCGCGCAGAGCAACAGCCTGACCCTGTTCATGGTGCTGTATGCAGCATGGTCCATCCTGCTGGCACGACTGAGCTCCCAGGATGACCTCGTCATCGGCGTGCCCATCGCAAACCGGCAGCACGCCGAGCTCGAGCAGCTCATCGGCTTTTTCGTCAACACGCTGGCATTACGCGTCTCACCGCAGTCCGACATGCAAGTGCGGGAGTTTCTCGCGCAGGTAAGGTCCGTCACCCTGGCTGCGTACGACCATCAGGACACCCCCTTCGAGCGGATTGTCGCAGCGCTTCACCCGGAGCGCAGCCTGAGCCGGAATCCGATCTTTCAGGTCATGTTCGCGCTGCAGAGCACGCCCAAAGGCGATGCCCGGTTCGCCGGGCTGACGGCAACCCTCCGCGACCCCATTGAAGACCCCGCCATCTTCGACCTCTTCGCCTCGCTGGAGGAGCGGGATGAGGAAATCATCGGCACGCTCAACTATGCCGCAGACCTCTTCAACCCGGACACCCTCGAGCGTTGGATCGCCAGTTATACCGTGCTGCTCGAGGACCTGACAGGCGATCTCGAACGCCCCCTGGGGAATCTACGGGTCCTGTTCGCCCAAGAGAGCCATCGCCTCGTCCACCAGCTCAACGCAACAGCCGCCGAGCTGCCATCCCACAGAGGGGTCCACGAACTGGTCGAGGAGCAGGCGCACCAGACCCCGAATGCCATAGCGGTCACGTACGAGGGAAATGAGCTGACCTATGCCCAGCTCAACGCCAGAGCGAACAAGCTGGCGCGCCATTTAGCACAAGCGGGCGTGCAGCCGGGACAGCTTGTCGGCATTTGTATCGCGCGAAGCATCGACATGGTCGTGGCCCTGCTCGGCATTCTCAAGGCAGGCGCCGCCTACGTACCGCTCGACCCCAACTACCCCCCCGACCGCCTCCGATACATGCTCGATGACTCAACACCTTCCGTGGTGCTGACGCAGGAGGCCTTTCGCGCGCGGCTCGAAGGCGCGGAAAGATTTCACCCGCAGCGTGAAGGCACACGCCCGCAGCTCATAACGCTGGACACGGTGTTGCAGCCTCTGGATGGAACTCCCGACGATAACCTCACATCCCTTCGCGACTCCCTGGACGGTCAAAGCCTCGCTTACGTCATCTACACCTCCGGCTCGACGGGCCTCCCCAAAGGCACGGCCATGCCCCATCGAGCCCTGATCAATCTGATCCACTGGCATCGCAGCGGCCTGGGAAGCGCCGCGGCACAGCGGGTGCTGCAGTTCGCGGCCTTGAGCTTCGATGTGGCTTTCCAGGAAATCTTCTCGACCCTCGCTACCGGGGGCACCCTCGTCCTGCTGGATGAGTGGATCCGGCGCGACACACGCAAGCTCGCCGCACTCCTCACCGCCGAGCGCATCAACAGATTGTTTGTGCCGCCTCTCGTTCTCCAGTCCCTCGCCGAGTTCCTCACCGGTGATCCCACGCTACCCAGCACCCTTCGCGACGTGATCACCGCCGGAGAGCCGCTCCACATCACACCCGCCATCGTGAGTCTGTTCACCCGACTCCCCGGCTGCCGTCTCCATAACCACTACGGTCCGACCGAGACGCATGTCGCCTCGGCTCTGACACTCGACTCAGACCCCCGCGGGTGGCCCGCGTGGCCCAGCATCGGCAGGCCGATCGCGAACACTCAGATTTACGTTCTGGATCCGAGCGGCCAACCCGCGCCTACAGGCGCGAAGGGGGAGATTTACATCGGCGGGCTCGGCCTCGCGCAAGGCTATCTGCACCGTCCGGATTTGACGAATGCCAGATTCCTGGCGGACCGCGGCAGTGTCGCTGCGAACCTTGTCCATCCAAACAGTCCCATCGCTGAGCTGCTGCACAGCATAGGACGGCTCTACAAAACAGGCGACCTGGGGCGATGGCGCCCCGACGGCACGTTGGAATACCTCGGTCGCAATGATGACCAGGTCAAGATCCGCGGCTACCGAGTCGAGCCAGGCGAAATTGAAACGCAATTGCGTCAACACGCTGCGGTGGCCGCTGCCGCCGTTGTGGCCAGGGAAGACCGAACGCGAGGCAAACACCTCGTGGCGTATGTCGTGCTGAGGTCTCCGGAAAGAGATGACGTGGGCGCTCTGCGGAGCCATCTCGAGCACACCCTGCCAGAACACATGATTCCAAGCGCGTTCGTCATCCTTCCCTCACTCCCATTGACGCCGAACGGCAAACTCGACCGACGATCATTGCCCCCTCCGGACTTCACAGCACACGGCTCCAGGACCCAAGAACCTCCAATCGATGCGCGCGAGCAGCATCTCGCGGGAATCTGGCAAGCCCTGCTGCGCCTGGACCGGGTCAGCCGTCACGACAACTTCTTCGAGCTGGGAGGCCACTCCCTGTTGCTCGTGCAGCTTCTGGAGCGATTGCGCTCCAGAGGCCTGACAGCAACGGTCCGCGATCTCTACGGAAATCCCACTCTCGCGGCAATGGCCGCGGTCTTATCCGAGGAGGCGTCCTCGGTGAACGCCCCGACGACTCGGGGCCCAACAGCCGGAACTGAAGTCCTCACACCAGAGAGGGTCCCGCTCATTGAGCTCACCTCGCAGGAGATGCAGTCCATTACTGCATTCGTCCCCGGAGGGGCTGCCAACGTCGAAGATGTTTACCCGTTGGCGCCGTTGCAGGAAGGCATTCTCTTCCACTCTCTCCTGGACACCACGGGCTCCGATATCTACTCCCGCCCCATGCTTTTTTCAGTGTCCTCGTGGGAGCGGGTACAAGCACTCATCCAGGCACTGCAGCGAGTGATCGATCGACACGACATCCTGCGGACGGCCTTCTTATGGGAAGGGCTGCCGCGGCCCGTCCAGGTGGTCTATCGCAACGCCGTTCTCCCGGTGCGGGAAATCGCTCTCGATCCAGAGCAGAGCTCGCTGGAGCAACTCAGACAAAGGTTGCGCCCCGAGCGGCAGCGAATGGACCTGCGCTGGGCACCCCTGATCCATCTGGAATGGGCATTCGATCGCCAGAATGGCCGCTGGTACGCACTCATCCAAACGCACCATCTGGTCTGTGATAACCAGTCTCTGGACCTTCTTCTCGCGGAGCTGATGGGCCACCTCAACGGCTCTCCACATCAGCTCCCCCCTCCGGTCCCTTATCGTCATCACATAGCCCAGTTGCTCGCGCGGAGCCACGCCGTCAACGCGGAAAGCTTCTTCCGCAGCAAGCTGGGAGATCTGGAAGAGCCAACAGCCCCATTCGACATTCTCGACGTACACGGAAACGCTCTCCCCGTGGAGGAGGCTCGTGCAGAGCTTCCCCGCGAGCTGGCCAGCCGATTACGCACTCAGGCCCGACGACTCGGGACGAGCACCGCCACTCTGTTCCATGCCGCCTGGGCACTGGTGCTCGGTAGCACAACAGGCCGCGACGACGTCGTCTTCGGGACTGTTCTCCTCGGCAGACTGCACGGAAATGCCGGGACTCAAAACATACTTGGCCTGCTCATCAACACACTCCCTCTGAGACTTCGGCTCGACACGACGGTCCACGTCCTGATCGAGCAGACCCAGAGGGAGCTCACGGAGCTGCTGGAGCACGAGCACGCCTCGCTCGCGGTAGCCCAACGGTGCAGTGGCATCACAGGCTCCAAACCGCTTTTCAGCACGCTGCTGAACTTCCGTCGCGGCACGGCCAACTCAAATGCGCAGTGGTCTGCAGCAGAAGGTATCGAGCTGCTCGAGAGCCCGGGCACGACGAATTATCCCGTCGTATTCTCCGTGGACGACGATGGCGACCACTTTGCGTTGGTGTTGGAAGCTGACCCCCGCATCGGAGCGCAGCGGATGCTGGGATACATCTGGACGAGCCTGCATTCTCTGAGCGAAGCACTGGAGAGCGCACTCCAGACCCACGCCCCTTCCTTACCCGTTCTGCCAGCGAGCGAGCTGGATCTCGTGATCCGCCGGTTCAACCCGGCCCCAGCGCTCTTGCCGCACCCCCGGCTCATCCATGAGTTGTTCGAGGAGCAGGTTGGCCACACACCAGAAGCCATTGCGGTCACCCATCTGGGAAAGACCCTGACGTACGCCCAGCTCAACGCCGCCGCGAATCGAGTTGCTCATGAGCTTCGCAACCTCGGAGTCACGGAGAACCATCGGGTAGGGCTCTGTGTCGAGCGCGGCATCGAGCTGCTGACGGGACTGATCGGCATTCTCAAGGCCGGCGGGGCCTACATCCCGCTCGATCCGTCCTATCCACCCGAGCGGCTTGCGTACATGCTACAGGACGCAAAGCCGGTAGCGGTGATCACACAGTCGCAGTTGGTGAACTCACTGCCAAACACGGACGCCTATGTGCTCGTGCTGGATCGCGACGGTTCGATCACGCCAGTGCCCGCCATCACTCCGCCGCCCCCGAGCTCTGACAACCGCCTTGAGGGAGGACGCGACGCACGACCGTGCACGGATACCTCTTCGGCCGACCGGTTGGCCTACGTGATCTACACCTCGGGCTCCACCGGTCGTCCTAAAGGCGTCATGGTCACGCACGCCAATGTAGTTCGCCTGTTCTCAGCCACCCAGTCAATGTTCAATTTCAGCTCGAGCGATGTTTGGACACTGTTCCACTCGTTCGCGTTTGACTTTTCAGTCTGGGAAATCTGGGGTGCTCTCCTGCATGGCGGACGGCTGGTGATCGTGCCGCAATTGACTACGCGCTCACCGGACGATCTTTACCATCTGCTCTGCACGGAAGGCGTCACGGTCCTGAACCAGACACCCAGTGCATTCCGGCAGCTCATCGACGCACAGGCTCGCAACACCACGACCCGACACAAACTCAGAACGGTGATTTTCGGGGGAGAAGCGTTGGACGTGCGCTCGCTGCGCCCGTGGGTGGAGCGCAACGGCTTGGATGCGCCGCAACTGATCAACGGGTATGGGATCACAGAAACCACGGTCTTCGTCACCTTCCGCCTGCTCAGCCGCGAAGACATCGTAGTGGAACTCGACGCCGAAGCGGCGCAGGTGGGCAGCGTAATCGGCAAGCCGATTGCGGACCTGCGCGTCTATGTGTTGAACGCGCACGGGGAACCTGTTCCGGTAGGCGTACCCGGGGAAATACACATCGCGGGCGATGGCGTTGCGCGCGGATATCTGAACCAACCTCAGCTCACTGCCGCAGCGTTCATCCGCGACCCCTTCAGTGGGGACCCAAGCTCGAGACTCTATCGAAGCGGCGATCGCGCCCGTTGGCGAGCGGACGGAGCCCTTGAATTCCTGGGCCGTATGGACGGCCAGGTCAAGATCCGTGGATTCCGCATCGAGCCGGCTGAGATCGAGGCGCAGTTGGCCAGACACCCTTCGATCAAGGACGTGGTGGTGATTGCCCGCGCCGACACTACCGGGGACTGGAGCCGCGATAGCGGTGACGTCCCCAGCGGGGACTGGAGCCGCGGCGGCGGTGACGTCCCCAGCGGGGGCAAGCGCTTGGTCGCCTACGTCATCCCGCATCCCCAATCAGCACCGACCGCGGAAGACCTGCGGGCGCATTTGTCCAGCACTCTCCCGGAACACATGGTGCCCGCCGCATACGTGCTTCTCCAACAATTCCCGCTGACCTCCAATGGCAAGCTCGATCGGCGAGCGTTACCTGCTCCTGACCCCGGCGCCTTTGTGAGCCGTGGACACCAGCCGCCCGTGAGCCAGGCAGAGAGAGATCTGGCGGAGATCTGGAGGGTGCTGCTCGCACGGGATTACGTAGGCCGCGAGGACAATTTCTTCGAGCTGGGCGGGCACTCGCTGCTCATTGTCCAGATGCTCGAGCAACTGCGGCGGAAGGGTTGGTCAGCCACGGTACGCAGCCTGTTTGAGAGTCCCACTCTGGCCACCCTGGCCAGCCTGCTGCGCAAAGACACCGATACGCAACCTGACATACCGCCCAATCTGATTCCCAGCGGCTGCCGGAAGATCACGCCCGAGATGCTGCCGCTGGTCGCCCTGAGCCCACAGCACCTCGAGCGCATTGTCAGCTCAGTCCCCGGGGGCGCCGAGAACATCCAGGACATCTATCCGCTGACACCCCTGCAGGAAGGTCTTCTGTTCCATCACCTCGTGACCGGAGAAGGAGCGGACACCTACGTGGTGCCGACTCTTCTGGCCGTCTCCTCCAGGAAACGCCTGGACCAGTTGATTGCCGCATTACAAGCGGTCATCGATCGCCACGATATCCTGCGCACCGCAGTGCTCTGGGAGCGCCTGCCGCAATCCGTGCAGGTGGTTTACCGCCATGCGCGGCTTCCGGTGGAGGAAGTCACGCTGAGCGAGCACGGCGACCCGGCGGCCCAAGCCCTCGAATGGCTCGAGCCCCGGCAGCAAAGGCTTGACCTGACTCAGGCCCCCTTGATGAGGCTGCGCATCGCGGCCCATCCCGGGACAGACACCTGGTACGCGCTGCTCCAACTGCACCATCTCGTCGGAGACAACACATCCCAGGACACCATGACCGCGGAAGTCATGGCACACCTGCAAGGCCACCCGTCTCAGCTCCCACCCGCCCTTCCCTATCGCGACCACGTCGCCCGAGCCCTGTCCAAGGCCGATGGACAGGCCGCGGAGGAATTCTTCCGCCGCAAGCTGGCGGATGTCACCGAGGCTACAGCTCCCTTCGGGCTATTGGACGTTCATGGCGATGGCAGCCAGATCGAAGAGGCACATGAAGAGCTGGATCCAATGCTGGCGCGAGGCATCCGCCATCACGCACGGCGCATGGAGATCAGTCCGGCCACTCTCTTCCATGCGGCCTGGGCACTGGTAGTCGCGCGCACAAGCGCTCGGGAAGATGTGGTCTTCGGCACCGTTCTGCTTGGCCGACTACACGGCATCGCCGGCGGGCTGCAGCCCAATGCAGGGCAACCCCTTCTCGGAATGTTCATCAACACCCTGCCGTTACGATTGCGCCTGAGCGGCGTAGGAGTCAGACAGCTCGTCGAGCTGACACAACGCGAGCTGGTGGAGCTGCTGACCCACGAGCAGGCTTCTCTGGCGACTGCCCAGCGCTGCAGCGGCATAGGGGGCTTCACGCCGCTATTCAGCGCATTGTTGAATTACCGGCACGGTGGAAGAAGAGACAGCGCCGGATGGATGGCAGCCGAAGGCATCCACGTGCTCGCAGGCCGCGATCGGACGAACTACCCCATGACCGCCTCCGTGGAGGATTCCGGGGAGGGATTCGTGCTCACGGCGCAGACAGACCGGCGCATCGATCCGAAGCGAATCACGGCGTATCTGCGCACGGCATTGGAGGCACTGGTGCGCGCGCTCGAAGAGTCACCGCAGACGCCAGCGCTGGACCTTCCGGTATTGCCAGAAAGCGAGCGCCGTCAGTTGCTCGACGTATTCAACGACACCCGATGCTCCTATCCGCGGGACGCTCTGATCCATGAGCTGTTCGAAGAACAGGTGACACGGACACCCGACTGCATTGCCGCCGTCTGTGGAGAACAGTCGCTCCGCTACTCGCAGCTCAATCAACGAGCCAATCAGCTCGCCCGGCACCTCATGGCGCAGGGCGTGGGCCCAGAGGAACTGGTCGGAGTCTGCCTCGAGCGCGGACTCGAAATGATCATCGCCCTGTTCGCAATCCTCAAGGCCGGTGGCGCGTACGTCCCATTGGACCCCTCCCATCCCCGGGAGCGGCTGGCACAAATGCTCGCGGACGCAAGGCCGAAAGTTGTTGTAACCCAACAGTCCCTGCAGGACAGGTTGCCGACGCCAATCCCGGGGTCCCTGCCGACGCCTGCAATCGTAAGCCTGGACACTCACACGCCCGTCATCGGAAAGCTCGTGCCCAACAACCCCAACCCTCGCGAGCGGGGCTTGCGCTCGAGTCACCTTGCCTACGTCATCTACACCTCGGGATCGACTGGCGCACCCAAGGGGGTGGCTATCGAGCATCGCAACACCGTGAACCTCATCTGCTGGGCACGATCCGTCTGGGACCCAGCGGTGCTGCAATCGACCCTGTTGTCTACCTCCTTGAACTTCGACCTCTCCGTCTACGAATGCTTCGTGCCTCTGACAACTGGCGGGCGGCTCGAAATCGTCGCGAATGCGTTGTCGCTGGCGCAATCGCCAGCCGACGTCACCCTCATCAACACCGTTCCTTCCGCCATCCGCGCTCTGATGGATGCCGGCCGGATCCCGAGCACGACCCGCGTAGTCAACCTGGCCGGCGAGCCGCTGGAAGAGAACGTCGTGTCTCGTGTCTTTGCGCAGAGTCACGTCGAGCGGGTCTACAACCTCTATGGGCCAACAGAGACCACCACCTACTCGAGCGCGATCGAGCTCAGTCGGGAAACAGGCTTTGTCCGCTCGATCGGGCGTCCGATCGCGAATACGCAAATCTATGTGCTGAACGAACAACGCCAGCTCGTTCCTCCAGATGTGACGGGAGAGATCTACATCGGTGGCGACGGTGTCGCCCGCGGCTATCTGCGGCACCCGGAGCTGACAGCCGAGCGCTTCATCCCCAATCCCTTCGTCGCACAGCCCGATGCAAAGTTCTACAAAACCGGAGATCTTGGGCGATGGAACAGCGACGGCACCCTTGAGTATGTCGGTCGCAGTGACGCTCAAGTAAAGGTCCGCGGATTCCGCATCGAGCTCGGTGATATCGAGACAAGCCTTGCGCGCCATCCGCTGGTGAAAGAAGTAGCCGTGACCGCGCGGGATTCTGACGTCGACACCGGCAAGCGCCTGGTCGCCTATGTGATTCTGAGCGATCCGAGCGTTCAGGATGAGAACGTCGCGGAATCACTTCGCGCCCATCTCCAGCGTGCGCTACCGGACTACATGATTCCGAGCGCCTTCGTATTCCTCGACCGGTTTCCGCTGACACCGAACGGCAAGGTAGACCGCCGTGCCTTGCCGGCACCAGCACGATCCGAAGCCGTCGACAGCGCACTATTGTCGCCCACCGGCGAGACCGAGGAACAGTTGGCGCGAATCTGGAGCCGCCTCCTCGGCGTCGAGCGCATCGGCCGTCACGACAACTTCTTCGAGCTGGGCGGACACTCCCTGGATGTCATACGGCTGACTTCGGAGGTCGCCGCAAATTTTGCGGTCAAGCTAACCGTCCCGGATGTCTTCCAACACGGCACGCTCGCGCAGTTGGCGGCGCATATCGACAACTCCCAGTCAGGGGACACAACGCCTCCAGGCGGCCCGCAGGAAGACTTCGAGAGCGGAGTGATTTAGCCCGGATCAATGATGAAACACGAGACGTGATCATCCAAGAGTCATGAGGGCTAGCAGCACAATCATGCAAAATACAGCCACCGATGCAGCCGATATTGTCCGACAGTTCCGCAGCCGGGGAATACGGCTATGGACCGAACGCGGCCAACTCCGCTATCAAGCCCCCAAGGGCAGCGTTTCCCGTGGACATCTCGACACCCTCACCGCGGCAAAGGAGCAGTTGATCCGGCTGCTCGAGACGGACCGCACGCTCCCCTCACGACATCCGATCGCACCACAGGCTCCGTTAGCCTATTCGCAGCTCGCGCACTGGAACCGCTACAGACTTCACGAGCGCCCCTCAGTGCGCCAGATCGCCTCCGCGACACGGCTGCAAGGCGCGTTGCAGCTCGATGTCCTGAAGCAAAGCGTTGCGGCGGTCCTGCAGCGTCATAGCGCATTACGCACTCACATAGTGACTCGCGACGGCGCCCTGCTTCAACAGATCGATGACAGATTCCCCTGCGAGATCCGGATCCGGGATCTGAGCACACACCCTGACGACCGGCGGGAAAGCGAGCTACAACAGCAGATCGACGCGGCGATTCTCGAGCCTACCGACGTAACGCGCGACCCTTTGGTCACATTCTCGGTGATCCGCCTCGACCAGGACGAGCACGTCCTGGTCATCGCGATGGAGCACATGATCTCCGACATGGTCTCCATGAGCATCCTGTTGGAAGATCTCTTTCACGCCTACCATCAGGTGGCCCGCGGGCAGGCTATCCACTTCGACAACGAGCCCACCCCGTTTTCCGAGTACGCGACCTCACAGCATCAAGCACATGGACTCTGGAACAACACCCACAGAACCTACTGGTCCGAGCGCCTGAAGCGCTGGAAGCGGGTCCCCTTTCCGCCGGATCCCACCGCCTCAGCAGGGATAGAGCACGGTTGGGCCACCCTACCCTTCCGGATCAGTCAACAACTGAAAGCGCGGTTGCAGACCTGGTGCCGGCAACGGCACACAACGCTCGTCATGGGAGCCCTGGCGATCTATGCAGCCTTGGTGTCACGTTGGTGTAATGTCCGTGAGGTAGCCATTCCGTATATGTTCGACGGGCGCGTCGACGGGAAATTCGCACGGACCATTGGTAGCTTCGCATCCGTACTGTACATCCAGGCCGAGCTGCTCCCTGATGACAATAGCGGCACATTCCTCGACCGCATCACGCGCGCCTGGTGTGAAGCTTACCGGCACGCCGACCATTCTTTCTGGGAGGCTCAGATACCCCCACCCGGGTTTGTGCTCAACTGTGGATTCAACTGGCTCCCTCAGGCGCCGAGCGTTGCCAGCCCGGCTGCCGACGGCATCGGCTCGCAGCGCTCGTTGCGATTGCTGAGTTGCCGATCCATTCCCTTCGCGCACCCAATGCTACGGACCCTCGAGCGAGACAGCGAGCCTGTGGTGGTCCTGGCCGAGACGGCTGAGGGCATCGAGGGAGAAATCGCATTTCCACTGAGCCGCTTCTCGCAACGATGGTTGGAGTATTTCGCAGCCCAGTTCCTGCAGTATGCAACAGTCTTTGCGCACGAGCCCTGGCGGCGAATCCAGGATCTTCCGCCCCCACCTTGAGGGTCGCGCCTGTCTTGCTGCCTCCGATGTTCCACGCCACGTCGCGTGGTGTCACTTTTGGCGTTATGCTTTGATCTCCTCATCAAAAATCGAGCGGATCGATTTCCTCTCAGTCCGCTGCTACAGTGATGTAGCCTCGCAAAATCCAAGGAGGGTCACGCAACCATGTCGTCCCTGCATTGCGTCTTCGCTTCCCGTGTGCCTGCTTTCCCGCGGGGTGCGATTCCGTGCTCGCCAAACGTCTACGATGGAGTCTGAATGTCTGGGTTCACGTCGCGCCTGGCGCGGTTGATGAAAATCTGTCGCAGACGAGGTCGATCCCATGAGGAAGCCGAAGATCTGATTCAAGAGGCTTTCCTGCGGCTGCACGAATACTGCCGCACGACCGAGGTCAGGAACGAGGAAGCACTTCTGGTCCGTATAGTCGACAACCTCGCGATCAATGAGTGCCGCCGTGAGCGCACCCTGAGTTTCGCCCAGCAGACGGTTGAAGAGCTGGAGCAAGCTTCCAGGCTGTCCGACTCAACTCCGGGACCCGAGAGAGTCTACGCCGCCCAACAGCGTCTGGATGAGATCACCAGAATCCTCAGCGCAGTCAGTCAGCGCACGTGCCAGATTTTCCTCGCCCAGCGGGCGGGCTACAGCTATGAAGAGATTGCGGCGGATCTGGCCATCACGCCGCGAACGGTCCAGAAGCACATCGCGCGAGCGATGTTCCTGCTCATGAAGAGCCGGACGGAGAAAGGGGAACCGGAGTGAGGGCGAAGGACGCTCGGGCGGAAGAACTCACGCGTGCGCAAACCGAGGCTGCCGCATGGATCGCATTGCTACACAGCTCGGAACGCAGCGCTGAAGTCGAGGCGGGATGGAAGCGATGGATCGCCGCGGATCCCCTGCACACAACAGTCTGGGAAGACGCGACGGACATCTGGACTGATGCCGGCAACCTACCTCGACGCATTCCGCAACCGCGTGGGAGCTCCAGCTATCGATTCATGCGGCCCCTGCTGGCGATAGCCGTCCTCTGTCCCGTTGTCGCAGGCATAATATTCCCAAGCGTCCTGCAAAAGCACATCAGCACCACGGTAGGCGAGCAGAGAACCCTGAGCCTGGAGGACGGCACACGAGTCGAGCTCAACACCAGCACTGAGCTGCTCGTGAGCTTCGACCGCCACGGTCGCACGGTCACTCTCGAATCCGGCGAAGCCTATTTCGAGGTCGCCCACGAGCTACGGCCGTTCAACGTTGTCGCGGGTGAGCGCAAGATTCAGGCATTGGGTACCGCCTTTACGGTGCGTCGTGACGAGGCCACCGACGAAGCCGTCACGGTTACGTTGATCGAAGGCCGGGTCACGGTCGATACCAACACAGCCTTGCCCGAATCCCGCGCGCCGGAAGTGCACCTTCTTCTCAACCCCGGCCAGCGGCTACGACTGCACAGGCACGCAGCACCGGTTCTCGACTCTCCCTCCATGGAAAAGACAACGGGGTGGATGCACGGACAGCTCACGTTCGACCACACCCCCCTGCGCGAAGCGGTAGCCGAGCTCAATCGTTACAGTACCTTGAAGATCAGGGTCGCCTCAGCGGCCGTTGGATCCATTCCGATCGGCGGCATTTTCGCAATCAGCGACGCCAGAAGTTTCGCCCATGCGGTCGCCGATACCTATGACCTGAGACTCGTGCAACGACAGAATGAGATCCTGCTCGACAGCAGAAATGCAGGGGAGCCGTCGTCACCTTCGGCTCGATGACCTCGTGCCTCGTTTCGTAACATCGCGCCTCACTGGCGTGCCCCACTCCCGCTCGACCTGGATTTTGGCGACGGCTGTATTCCTGAGCCTGCTGACTGCTCTCACCGCCCAAGCGCAGATCCTTTTCGATCTGCCCCCGCAATCCCTCGCGGATGCGCTCACCAGCGTGGGTCGCCTCGCGCATCTGAACATATACTTCGATTCCTCACTCGTGGACGGTCGTCAGGCTCCGGCCGTGAAGGGCGCACTGAGCGCCGACGAAGCGCTCACGCGCATGCTTGCGGGTACCCACCTGCACACCGTGCGCGTCGAGGCAAACACAGTACGGATCGTCGCCGATCCGGCAGACAAGCCTGCACAAAGCGCAGACGCTCCGGAGACGGGAACCAAGCGGCGTCGCGACCCCAAGGCCCCTCCCCCTGCAGCAGCAAACCGTGATACCACGGGGCCTACGCAGCAGGCTGCGGTCGCGGAGGTTACCGTTACGGGGCGTTACGAATTCCTTAGCGTCGATACCAGCGGTACGACCAACTTGCCGCTGCCCATCGAGAAGGTGCCCCAATCCATCAGCCTCGTCAGCGACGATTTCATCAAGGCCGCGGACCTCAACACCCTCGCGTCTATCGCCGAATACACTCCCGGAGCGATCAACGAGGGCAACCAGCTCGGTCTGGGCACCCTGATCAAAATACGAGGCTTCACCCCCGGGATCGCCGTCGATGGCATCGACGTTGAGGGCGGCACCTGGTTCGAGCCCGACAATGCCATCTTCGAGCGCCGGGAAATCGTCAAGGGCCCGGCTTCGGTTGTGTACGGAATCTCGAGCCCGGGCGGACTGGTGAACTACGTGACCAAGAGCGCCACTCCCCAAACCCCCGACTATCTATATGCCCGAGCCGGGCAATGGAATAGTTTCAGGCTGGAAGGGCAGGTCGCGGGCGCGCTCGACCCGGAGGGTCACATTCGCGCCATTGGTGTGGTGGCTCGTGACCAGGGCGACAGCTTCATCAACCACCTCAGCCACGCCACGACCACTGTCTACGGCGGTATCAACGCCGACCCCGGGCAAGCCTTCTCAGCCTACCTCCATGGAGGATTCGAGCGCAGCGAGCGCACCGCGTTTGACGGCGTTCCAACAGAGTCCGATGGTACCCCAGCACCCGTGGGGCGCTCATTCTGCATCTGTGCCAGCGGACTGGATTTGACCACCGATGTCTACCATGCGGAAGCTGACCTGACCTGGCATGCGACCGGGTCATGGGACGTGAGCGTGAAAGGAAACTATCAGTCCAGCCGGACCCGCGGAATCATTCCCTACAGCTTCGGGCTCGCCGCCAATGGTGACTTGGGGCTAGGTCTGGAGACCTTCAATCCGGACAACAACCACAACTACGGCGTGGGAGTCTCCTCCCTCTACCGTCTCGACGGTACGGGGCTGCGCAACAGCTTCATCTCGCTCGCAGCCCTCTACCAGGACAATCGCCAGACCTTGAGCAACTCTTTCTACCCGGAAGATCCGACGAAGAACTACCCGACCGTCAACATCTTCTCAGGCCAGGCAGCGGTCAGCCAGGCGTTCTACCGGCTCGCTGCAGGCCCCCTGGAGTCCTTCGACATCGAAGTACACGAGCGCGTTGCCACGATTTCCGCCCAATCGGTGCTGCAAGTCCTGCAGCCGCTTTCCCTGCTGCTCGGCGTGTCCTATTCGAAACCCGACGTCTCGCAGGTCAGTGCTGGGGTGGACCAGGGCTTTTTCAGCGTCGGTGGCCAGACCAGCTACCGGGCCGGGGTGACGTACCAGCTCACTCCTCACAGCGATGCCTACGTGTCCTTCAGCCAATCCTTCAAGCCCCAGGTGCCACTGGCTGCCGTCGGCAACACCGCACTGCCGCCTCTGAAAGGTGCACAATATGAAGCAGGGATCAAGTATCGGTCCGCTGACGGCAGCCTGCTGACGACGGCCGCCCTGTTTCAGATCAAACAGCACAACCAGATTCAGTACGGCGGCCAGACTTCCGCCGGGGCCGACTACTACAACGCAATCGGCGAGGTGACTCACACGGGAATCGAGCTTCAGTCACTGGGCCACATCACCCCACAATGGCAGATCAATGCCGGCTACGCGTATCTCGATCCCAGAATCACCCGGGATGTGGATCCCATCTGGGTCGGCCAGGTGGAGCTCTTCTTGCCGAAGCAGACCGCAAGCCTGTACTCCTCTTACACACCGGCAAGAATTCTGCACGGCCTTTCCTTCGGGGCCGGCGCTCACTACATCGGCCCGCAGCACACCGCCTACGACCGCTCGACCCGCGACCTCGCGGGATATGTGCTCTTCGATGCGGAGGTGGGCTATTCGTGGCACGGGTGGATGGTGCAGCTGAACGGTCACAACATTCTCGATCGGCACTGTTTCATCAACAACTACCAGACATTGCACTACGGCAATGTGGTTGGCGAGCCAGCCAACCTGTCGTTGTCGATCCGGCATCAGTTCTGAGATCGTCAACGAAGGGGCCTGCGGCGTGATCGCGCGCCCAGGTCGAGAATGATCGAAAGTCGCTCAAAGGTACGCGAATTCCCCGCGTCCGCTTGCCATCGCAGCCAGAACGACCTCAGTGCCCGGTGTTCGGCCTGGGTAGCCTCTTTGAAGTGGGTATGCCAGTCGAGGGCTTCTTTCCAAGGATCGCGGGCCTGGGGAACTCTGTGTGTCTCGTTGCCTGTTTCGGCATGTCCCTTGGAGCCATACCGAACAGGTAAGCGAGCCGAGAATTTTCGACGCGCTGCACCTGATCCGACCGGGAATACTCGCTGTTCCATGCTGGCTCATTCCGCGAATTGCACTTGTCTTACCTAGACAAGTGAAGTGGCGGCTTCTCGCACCCCAGCCCAGCCCGCGGTCGGTCTATTGGTCGCCCCGGCGCCCCTCAGAGGCTGATGCCGATGCGGTGGCCGAGAGGGTGAAGTAGACCTGCCGCAGGTCCGGTCCGTCATACACGCGAGCCCCCCGACGGTTCCCGTGCAGTTGCAACAACTGTCGCTTGGATTTAGGCGGAAAGCTCTGCGGCGAGATCGCCTCCATCAGAGTGATCTCTCCGATCGGGATGAGATGAGCGTACAGAATGTCACCCGCTTTCAGTGATGTGGACGCGAGCGTTTCGTGGACAGTGCAGATTACGTCGGTGAACACATCGCGCGCACGGAAACCGAATCCCGCTTCGCAATCGAGAATCTCATAGAAAGCCGGCGAGGTGGCGAGGCACGTTTCCAGATACATTCGTAGCAGCGGTTTCAGCGAAACCATGTTCCGATCGAGGTAGGCGCGAGTCGGCGGAACGCCGTAGAGAGCTGCGTCGTTCAATTCATGCCCTTGCTCGCGCGCAGGGGTCCATTTGTGGAAGAGCCAGGAGTAGAAGAGCTCGGCGTTCGCGTCGTACCCGGAGAAGGGCCGTCCGATTTTGTTGATGTTGAACTCCTGCCACGCTCTTTGAACCGTCTGTCGGCCGTACGACTCTCCAATGAGCCGTATGATGCCGCTGGCGTATCCCTCTATCGCCGCGTGAAGGCGATGGCCCCATTGCACCGGGTGCTGCCGCGCTGATGGCTGAGGCCGATCCCTCTCGCAACGCTTCAGGCCACGATAGATCAGACAGCGAGAAATGCAGTGCTCGTCCCTGTCCATGACTTGAAATCTTGTCCTCACCCCCTGAGGGCAGCCGCGATGGCGCGACCACCTATCGGGCGTTCCTTGGGAATATTTAAATATCTCGGTGCTTCAGGAAGTGTCTCGTTGAGGATCTCTTCACCACTCACTCTACTCTATCCTGGCGCGCCAAGACGTATCTGAGGTTGGAGATTTGCATTTCGAAGCGATCCAGCCCTTCATCTCGACAAATCTGGCTCATCCAGGGGTGCGATTTTTTCGAGCGCTGTCGTAGAGTGTTTTTATAACACATAACCATTCTGTCGTTCTCTGAAATGCTGCGGTGCTCGAGATTGCGGACAGCCGTTTCGAGGCTGTTCAGGCATGTCGTTTTGGTAATCCGATGTTGCAAGATCGCGGTCCAATGTTTGGGGCCCTCTTGATTACAAAGCGATGACAGAGAAAACTGCGCCACCCGATTCGCGACAGCTCTCTGTGAAGGTGTTCTGTTTGAGACATGTCGCCCCTTTAGATCTGAAAGACCGTGGAGAACAACATGGATGTCGAGAACGAGGGATCCGCTCGCGCGCAAGGCAGGAAGTCGCATCCGCATGCGGCGATCGTGTTCGGCTCCGCGGCCGCTCATCCGGCGCGCCGGCCCGCCAGTGTACGTTCGACCTGCGAAGCCATCGGGCTTCCCCGCTCGACCTATTACTACCAGTCGCATCGCTCGAGCGAGGCGATCGCGCTCGAGCAGAAGATCGTGCAGCGGCTTTTGGAGTTGCGCGAAGCGCATCCCAACGATGGGTACCGACGCATGACGCAGCACCTGCAATCGGAAGGATTGCATGTCAACCGCAAGCGTATTGCCAGGCTTATGCAGCTCCACAACCTCGGCGTTCGCACAGCGCAGCAGGACGGGGGGAGTCGTCTCCGTTACCATCACCGTTCAGCCACCCATTCTGCAGTGCAGCGTGAACATGCGCCGCCTACGGCGGCCAACCAGGTGTGGATTTCCGATCTCGCCTACGTGCACATCGGGTCGGGACTCATTTATACCGCCGCGATTATCGATGTGTGGTCACGGGAGGTGGTGGGCTACGCGGCCTCGACGCACATCAACCCGCGGCTGCCGGCTCTTGCGCTTCATTCGGCGGTTCGTGCGCGTCGGCCGGCGCTGGGGTGCGTCCATCATTCGACGTATGGAATGCAGTATCTGATGCGGGGGTATCAGGCGTTGTTGCGCCAGTACGGGCTGATTCCGGTTGCACGGGATGCGGCCGAGGCCCCTGCCCTGGGAGCGCCGGTGTGCAGCGCACCCTCTGCGGTTCGGCATCTGGTAGAGATGCCGGCCTATGCGACATGGGATGAGGTGGTCGCGCGTTCTGAGGAGTTCATTCGAACGCTCTACTCACAGGAACGGATTGAAGGAATTCTTGCCGCGCAGGGTAAGGGTGGCTCGGGAGGAAGAGTCGCGACTGGGAGTCAAGCCGCCAACGCTACGACTTCAACTGCTGGAGCCATTTTTCGAGGCTGATGAGCCTGCCGCCATAGATATAACTCAGCACGCGGCGGATAGTGGGGTCTTCGACACCGCCATACGTCGCCTCAACGGCATCGGTGCTGATGTGCACGACGTGGGTAAACATCGGAGCGTTGCCCTCGAGCTTGTCACAAGCGCGCATCAGGCGTGCCGGATCGAACTCGTTCGTTACGAAGACGTACTCGAATTGCTTGCCGTCGGACTCGGCAGCCAGGTAGTCGTTGTAGTCGGTGGTGAATTGCTTTTCTCTGTCGGCCCGGACGCTCCATTTCGCCGTCACCAGGGTTCTTTTTCCGGGGCGGAGTATGGCGACATCAACTTTGTTGGGCTTCTCGCCACGCCGTGTTCTGTTGAAGCCGGGGATGTCGTGGAGCATGCGGCGGGTATGGACTTCGATTGCTGAGCTGTGGCAGGTGCGCCTGATCACATGGCTGAGGACATCCTCGAAGCCCTCGCCCACCAGGTTCTTGCGCTTGTTTTCGAGCGCAAGATATTGCCGAACCCTCTGGATGAGCACTTGCCACGCCTCGGGTGGCGGCTCCGTGGCGAGGCTTTTTCCCAGCATCTCACGCACGATGGAGATCAATTCCGGATCCTCGCCAGGCTTGGGGAAGTCGCGCCTCTCGTAGGGCTCGCGTTGGCGGGCAGCCGCTTTTGCCAGCCGTTGCGATTTCTGCAACATTTCTTGGGCGAGGTCGGCCGTTGCGCGCCGGAATAGCCAGTCTATGTCTTTTGCAAGCGCCGCCGGAGTCGAGCCGAGCGCGGCGGACACCCAGCCGTGGAAAGCGAGGGAGCGGGAATACCAATTCTTGCCTGGCTGGCATTTGTCGCTCTCATAACAATGAGCCAGCCCGGTGGTTTGATCCGCCCAAAGCAGCAGGCGATAAACATGGGCCCAGGCAGCGGGCGCTTCGATTGTGCCGATGCCGGCTCCCTCAAAGTAGGCATCGATGAGCCGGTTGCGGTTTTCCGCGCCAAAGGCTGCCTTGATCACCTTGGATTCAGGCTTTGTATCTGCCACGTTCTTCGTCAGGCCGTTTTGGCAGGAGCAAGGTCCCGTATCCGGATGCTTTCCAGGCATTCCATGAGCTCACGCGCGATAGCACGCGCCAGCAGAGGCGGCACCGCATTCCCAACTTGCCTGTAGCGCGAATGTGCAGGCCCGCCGTCGTGGCGCCCCTCGATCATGCCCGTGCGTGGATCAGTCGTGAAAACAAACCTGTCCGGAAAGGATTGCAAGCGGGCAAACTCACGCACGGAGAGTGCACGTGGCTTCTTGTAGTGGTACACCGCATCGCCTTTGGTGTTGAGTGTCCAGGCCCAGATCTGCGGATGCAGGCGGCGGTAGGCGTAGAAGTGTCGGCGCGAGAGCTTGCCGGAGCCGTTGTCCTGGCCCCAGCGCTCGCCTGTGATATACCGTTCGAGAAGGTGGCTGGAGAGGTCGCGGTGGTTGCCGCCTTGAGGGATGCCATCGAGCCGGAGTTTTGTGTCGCGCTTTATCCGGGGCACTTGCACATTGGTGAGCACAGTTCCCGCGCCGGAGCGCAACATTGCCTGGTATGCACTCTGCGGCGTTGGAAGCTCATCGTAAGGCATGTGGTCTATGCGCCTTCCGGTGGCCAAGCCGGCCAAGTCCGAAATGGCATCAGCGGTGCTGACTACGGACACGTCCTGCGGATTCGCAAGGGCTTCGATGAGTTGAACGTGACGGCATTCATCGCTCGGCATAACTTTGTATCGCGGTGGCCGGGCGCCGTTGTATCTAACCAGGGAGATCGCCTGGGTGGCTCCAGTGCCTGAGAGCGCAGGTGGCTCAGCGCCTGTCGACTTCCGCATGCCGATGAATATCAGGCGCTGCCTTGTTTGTGGCACTCCGAAATCGGCTGCATCGACCACTTGCGGAGACACACAGTACTCACCCTCCAGCGACAGGTCTGTTGCGATCTGGCCGCGGACGCCCATCTGATCGATTCCGGTGACATTTTCCATGACGAAGGCCAGGGGACGGCATCGTCGGACCACATTCACAAACTCCCGGTATAGGGAATTGCGCGGATCGTCGATCATCCGGGCATGGTTTCTCACCTGCGAGAAGGCTTGGCACGGCGGGCCGCCTACAAGCACATCGGCTTGCTCTGACGCCTCGAGAACCTGCTCTCTGACTTGCGGCGACGTGATATCACCGATGATTACCCGCGCTTCCGGGAAGTTCCTGGCGAAGGTGGCCGCTGCATCGGGGTCATTGTCCGAGGCGGCGAGGACGCGAAACCCTGCTTGCCTAAAGCCCTCCGACAACCCCCCAGCGCCGGCAAAAAGGTCGACGAGGGTGAATTGTCCGTTCGTTTGCCGCCTCGCGGCCTGCGGAGTTGTTGCCCTGGGGAGGGTTCGAAGGCGTTCGCGCACAATGCTGGGTGGAAGTCTTCTTGTCATTTGACCCATTGCATAGAAGCTAACTGACCAGCGCGCGCCCGAGGCGGCGGCTGGCACGCTGACGCGGTGCGCCCGGGGATCTATCTTGCAGAAACTCGGTAATACGCCTGCGGACTCGCTCGATTTCACGCAGCTCGCACTCGCGGATCGTCAGCAGAGACCAACCCGCGCGCCGAAGGCGGCGGGCGTTCGTCCGATCCCGCTGGCGATTCCCATTCAGCTTCGGAATCCAATATGACAGCCGCGACGAGGGCGGCCGTGCGATCGGGCAACCGGAGTGTTGGTGCCAGAAGCAGCCATGCACGAAGATGAGTTTACGATCCCGCGGGAAGACCAGGTCCGGCCGGCCGGGCAAGCTGTTTACATGCAAGCGGTATCGCCTTCCCAATGCGAAGGCCATTTTTCGCACCAGCAGCTCGGGCTTCGTGTCCTTCGCTTTGATGCGGGCCATCAACGCTGAGCGCTGTTGTGGGGTGATGATGTCCACGTTTGCTTAGCGCTTCACCCGATTCCCGGCGGTTTCGAACAGATCCTGTTGCGAGGCTGCCCGGTTGTGCAGGACGTACTCGCGCATGAAATCTCTCAGGACCTGGGATGCGGCGCGGCCTTCTGCCCGGCAGGCTTCGGTGAATTCTTCCCGAAGCTCGCGCTCTACGCGCAAGCGCAGGCCGGCGTCTTTCGTTTTGAGGGTCATGAGGGGAGTGTAGCCGATGGATACACAAATGTGCATCCATCATAATGTAAGTAGAAACAGTAACTTGGCGGCGCGCGCTTCCTCACAGATCGCATGCCGTCGCTGCGTGGTCTTCCAAGGATTGGGCTGTGGATACCAGCGTCAACTATCTGGACGGTTACCGGAGCCTCGTCCAACCGTCGAGCCAATGCTCAAAGCTGTGCGGTGGCGGAGAGCGTGAAGTAGGCCTGCCTCAGCTCCGGTCCGTCGTACTCGAATGTCCGCGGCTCCTCGCGCAAGCGCAACAGCTGTCGCTTGGACTGCGGCGGAAAGCTCTTCGGCGAAATCGCTTCCATCAAGGTGATCTGCCCGATGGGAATAAGATGCGCGTAGAGAATGTCACCGGCTTTCAGCGATGTAGACGCAAGCGTCTCGCTCACCATACATGATGAATCGGTGAATATGTCCCGGGCGCGGAAGCCCAAACCAACCTCGCAGTCAAGCACCTCATAGAACCGGGCCGAGGTAGCGAGGCACGCTTCCAGATACATCCGTAGCAGCGGATTCAGCGAAGCGGAGTGGCGGTCGAGGTAGGCGCGCGTGGGGGAGACGCCGTAGAGGGCTTCGTCATTCACCTTATGCCCTTGCTCGCGCGCGGGGACCCATTTATGGAACAGCCAGGAGTAGAAGAGCTCGGCGTTCGCGTCATACCCGGAAAAGGGCTTGCCCGTGGTTGGGTGAATGTTGAATTCCTTCCACGCCCTTTGAACCGTCTGCCGGCCGTACGATTCTCCAATGAGCCGGATGATGCCGCCGGCATATCCGTCTATCGCTGCATGAAGGCGATGGCCCCATTGCACGGGGGGGTGTTGCCCTGAGTGCCCTGCCAGCTTCCTGCCGCACAGTTTCAGCCCCCGGTAGGTCAGGCAGCGAGAAATACAGTGTTCTTCCCTTCCCATGATTTCCGATCTTCCCGCCTCACTGCGACAGGCCGATGACGCTCGACCATCAACTGGCCGCCCTTTGGGAATATTACTGACTTCGACTTTTCTCGAAAGGTCTCGTTAAGTGTTTCATCACCCATCACTCTCGCCCAGCGCGGTTATCCGCAGCGGTCATCGAGGTTGGATATTAGCAATTCCGGCTTCGTTCAGGCTGTTCGTTTTGGCAAATCGGCGTTGCAACGGCGTCGGTCCAACTTGCGGGACCATCTTGATTACAGACTGGTTACGGAGAAGACTTCCCCTCTCCCCGACTGACCGGGTCAGTTGGGTGTTATTTTCAAGGGACAAGTCGGCCCTGAGAAATTGAACGAATGGAGAACAACATGGATGTAGAGAACGAGGGAAACAGTCGTGCGCAAGGCAGGAAATCCCATCCTCATGCGGCAATTGTATTCGGCTCTGCCGCCGCCCATCCGGCGCGACGTCCTGCCAGCGTGCGTGCAACCTGCGAGGCCATCGGGCTCGCCCGCTCGACCTATTATTACCAGTCGCATCGCTCCAGCGAGGCGATCGCGCTCGAGCAGAAGATCGTGCAGCGGCTGCTGGAGTTGCGCGAAGCGCATCCCAACGATGGGTACCGACGCATGACGCAGCACCTGCAATCGGAAGGATTGCATGTCAACCGCAAGCGTATTGCCAGGCTCATGCAGCTCCACAATCTGGGCGTTCGTACAGCGCAGCCTGACGGGGGTAGCCTCCGTTACCACCACCGTTCAGCCACCACTTCGGCGGTGCAGCGTGAAAATGCGCCGCCGACGGCGGGGAATCAAGTTTGGATTTCCGACCTTGCCTATGTGCATATAGGGTCTGGCCTCATCTATACCGCTGCGATTATCGATGTGTGGTCACGGGAGGTGGTGGGCTACGCGGCCTCGACGCACATCAATCCGCGGCTACCGGCTCTTGCGCTTCATTCGGCGGTTCGTGCGCGTCGGCCAGCGCTGGGGTGCATCCATCATTCGACGTATGGAATGCAGTATCTGATGCGGGGGTATCAGGCGTTGCTGCGCCAGTACGGGCTGATTCCGGTTGCCCGGGATGCGGCCGAGGCCCCTGCCCTGGGAGCACCGGTGTGCAGTGCACCCTCTGCGGTTCGGCACCTGATAGAGATGCCGACCTATACAACGTGGGAGGAAGTGGTCGCGCGGTCCGAGGAGTTCATTCGAGCGCTCTACTCTCCGGAGCGGATTGAAGCAATTCTTATCGCGCAGGGTCGAGGCGGCTCGAGAGAGCGATCGGGATCGTAGTCAGGGCACCGCACCAGACGATCGCCACCGCTCGGATCCGGTCAAGAGCTCAATGCCGACCGCAACCTGAATAGTGATTGCATCGAAAACTTCCCTTTTCGCGCCAGTCATGTAGGATATATACGTCTGCGCAATGCACAGACGCTCACAGGCAAGAGAGCCCCTCTCCTGCGGCGCTGCTGGGGTGTTCTTAGTCAGAGCTCCTTGGTCATTTCGCAGTGCAGCCGCGCACGGGCGGAGTTTTTGGATTGCGAGTACTCAGTTGAAGAATACGTGTGTGGGCGGGGCCCGCGATCGAGCTCAGTCGGATGTTGGCGTCCAGACTCGCAATCTCCTCGGCAAACGTGATCGGGTCGGTGTTCAAGAACACGCCTCCGACCTGCACTTTACCGGCCGCCTCGTCCATCACCTCAATGGGGGTGGGATTGTAGCGATTGAACTCCTTCGCGGCCTCGGCCACGGGAGTGCAATCAAAGTCAAGATGGTGTTGCAACCAGGCGAGGTGGCGCTCGATCTCCTTCGGCGAGAGGTTGCGGGTATAGACCTTGACGTGGGAAGAGTCTGAATCCACGGTGGCCTGTTGATTCTGATGCAATTGAACCCCCGTTACCTGAGGTACCGAGAGCTGGACCTGCCCTTTCTGGACTGTCACCTGACCGCCGCCCTGGTCGCTGAGGCGGACGTCAAAAATGGTTCCGATGTCGCGCACGGTGAACTGATCGCCGGCCGAGACGATCATTCGCCGGTGAGGGTTGGGGACCATGTTGAAGTACGCCTCGCCGCGGAGGATTTGCACGGACAATGCCGGGCCATCACGCTGGATGTTGAGGCTCGAATCGGTATTCAAGGTGATGATAGATCCGTCTTCGAGCCGTACCTGCCTCTGGCCTCCAAGGTGAGTGGCATAGCTCTCAATTTCCGGAGCATCCCGGAAGATAAGCACGGCGAAACCCGCGGTAATGCCGGCAGCAGCCAGAAGAGCGAGCAGGCGTGTCATGGGACCGCGCCGCGGCAGCGTTATGATCTCAGTGCGTATTCGTGAACACATCAGATTAGACCTTTGAGCGACCTTCCTCGGTGATGCAGTCTTACGAGTGCATAGACCTCGTGGATCCCAGAGGGGATCTCGAGGCTCCCAGTCAACGCATTCATCAAAGAATGAAACGATTCCGGTTCGGTAGAAAACCGGCAAGCGACACGCGATCAGCGTGAGCAAAGCGTACACGCGAGGGTAGCTGCATGCAATCGCAACACGGTGTTTTTGCGTGTGAATTTTACGTGTCGCCACACGTTGCAATGTGACATTCAGGTTGGCGTTGAGTGGAGGATGTTTGTGAGCGCTAACACGACCTAAATGTTACATTCATTCGCCTGATTGCTTCGGAGTGCTTTTGTATCGCATTGCACTCATCGCAGTGCACAGTCGTCCATCCGGGCGAATGCGGTTTGATGCGCAAATCAGTGAGCGTCATGGCCAGACAGTGATAGTTTGTAACAGTACCCGTCAGGTCACTGTGCAGCTCGCCAGATGACAATTCTGCCCGCACATGATGACGCGCGGTGATGGCGATCACTATTGCCAGGTGGTCCATTGGACAGACGTATCGCTAATAGAAGACGTCTGATGGTCCTCATCACTTGCGGCGATTGGGTCCCTCCGCGCAAACCCTCTTGTCGCGGTGCAGCGTGAAACAATTGATGCGGTGCGCAAATTAGCGAAGACGGCACCTTAAGCTTACTGGGTTAGTCGCGCAAAATCGCGCATCAGTACGTTTTGTAACTTACTGGCAATCATTCCAGAGGTCTTGCTGGGCGCCCCAACTCGGGGCATGGCGCGCACTTGCGTCGAAACGGATCGCAGTGGGGAACAACCTGGCGTGAAATGACACTGGATATGTTTCTGCGCTTGCTCGGATCAAACATTAGGCTACCGAATCACTACCGCCGGATGCCTGTACGACACCTGTATGTATGTTATGAAACATATCTATCAAACATCGGGAACAAATGGGTGATGTCTCGATGAGCCGCAACGCAGCAGACGTTGCTGTCGCGCCTTGGGGATTGCTGGATGCTTGGACTGTACTGAAAGGAGTCTGATGACGTATTATTTTCAAGCAGCTCATCATTACCAGGACGACAAATGGAGTTGGTCATGGACGAAGAAAAGTTTGTCAACGAAGAGGAGTTTCTACTCGTTGATCTAGGTGATGCCAAGGAAGAAACCCGCTACGGCTACTTCTTTCCGCCAACGGATGGCATAAACATCTTTCGCTTCTGACGTCGCGTGAAGCGAACAGAAAATGGAATTTCTGCAAGAGGTAGCGCGCCATGCGGTCGCCCGAAGATGCCTTACGGATGTTCGGGCCGGCGATTGGTGATGAGTTGAGTAGGTCGAGCCTCGATGCGTGCGGAAGGTGTTATCACCTTCCGCCGCATGTTTATGCCTGCCGGACCCATAGCGGCATCGTTTTTTTGGATGCCAAACGAGATCGGTACTTTGGGCTCGGGGGCGCGCGCGTTACCCGGCTCGCGGACCGTGTGGTGGGTGTGCGGGGCAAGGACCCATTGCCGGACGATCACCCGGTCCAGTCAGTGGAGCTCGAGGAAGTGGAGCGGATAGCGAGGAAGCTCATCGATGCGGGACTTCTGTGTCCTGAATCGGACGACGGATCGCCAAGGGATGATCTGTCGATTCCGCATCCGGCCATGGAGCTCGAGTGGACTGTCTCGGAAGAGCGACGCTCTGTGCGGGCAGTCGACGTGGCAAATTTTCTGTGCGCCTATGTCAAGGCTTCCTGGTGGCTGAGGCGGTGGTGTCTCGGGTCGATTGCTTCACGGGTGAGCGCGGCTCGGCGTGATGGCGACGAATTTGACTCCGAGCGCGCCCTGCAGCTCGTGCAGCGGTTTCAGATGCTGCGCGCCTGGACTTTCACAGGGAAGGACCGGTGCCTTCTCAGCGCGCTCTCGCTGATCTTTTTTCTTCAGCGCTACGGGTGCTTTCCTTATTTCGTCATCGGCGTGAAAACCGCGCCGTTCGCCGCGCATAGTTGGGTCCAGAGGGACGGGCTCGTTTTGGACGGGGATCCGGCGAGCGTGGGCCACTTCGTCCCCATTCTCGTCGCTTGATCCTTGGGTGGGCGTAAGTGCTACGGTATGTCGCCTTGCTGTGGGATCGCACGCGCCATGATGGCCGGATCATGGCAGAAGCTCTCTGCCAAAGGCTGAAGGAGAGCTCGCCGAAATGGGACTGCGTGCTGCTGAAATCAGGTCTGGCGTTGCTCGTGTTCGAAAGTCCCTTCGGCCATTACCGAGCCCATCTCCTGGAGAACGATTGCGGAGCGGTTCTAGGTTTGCTGTTTGACCGACGCGACCCCCGGTGCAACAGCACTCGGTCGAGCGGATTCTTTGACGGCAAAGCGACCGAGGCGCTTGTGCGCAGTGGCGGGCGCGATCTCGTCGAAAAGTATTGGGGGCGGTATGTTGCTTTTCTCGACGATGAGCTCGCCAACGTCAGGACGGTTCTGCGTGATCCGATCGGAGATATCCAGTGTTATCACGCGGAGGTTTCCGGGATTCATTGGTACTTCTCGTCCATTCACGACTTTCTGCAGCTCGGGTCCCAGCGGCTGAGCATCGATTGGGAGCATCTCGCGCTGCGTGTGATCACTGGAAACGCCTGGGCGGATGAGAGTGCGCTGAAGGAGATCGAGTGTGTTCGTCCAGGGGAGCGCATCGGACACAATGGCGAGCGGATATGGCGGGAGTATTATTGGCACCCTTTCCTTTCCGCTCGCTCGCCTTGCACAGACGAAATGGAGGTCATGGCCGCGGAGCTACGTTCCACGGTGAGGATGTGTGTGAGTGCCTGGGCGTCCTTGCATCCCAACGCTCTTCATATCCTGTCGGGGGGGCTTGACTCTTCCATTGTGCTGAGTTGCCTTGCGGCGACGCCGGCGAGGGAGCGCGTCGTCTGTTTGAATTTCCGCACGCTGGATCCGGATTCTGATGAGAGTGCGTACGCCCGCCTTGCTACGGCCCGCACGGGATGTGAGTTGGTGGAATTCGAGCGCAAGCCGGTCGTCGCGCTCGAACGCATCTTTGATTGCGAGCTGACCACCGGACCCCAGCATGTAGTCATGCGTGGATTGGAGGTGCAGCCTCTGATTACGCACGTCGCGAGCGCACGGCAGGCGACGGCTGTATTCAGTGGGGACGGCGGCGACATCGTGTTTTTCCGTGGTTGGCCGGAGCTCGCCGTAGTCGACTACGCGCACCGTCGGGGTGTTGGTGGCGGACTGGTGCGGCTTGCCTACGGAGCCGCCCTGCCCTCGCAACTTTCGGTCTGGCACCTCCTGGGGAATGCAGTGAAATACGGCATGTTCCGGCGGCCATGGGATATCCGGGAGTTGGTGTTCCATCATTATCGATTGGTCACGAAGGACGTCGTCAGCCGTGCGCGCAAACAGCTCAATTTTTTGAATCCCTGGAATCTTCCCGTCACGGACATTCCGCCCGGCAAGCTGCTGCACGCGTTTGGCGTCACCCGGCCGAGTCTGTTCCGCGATCCATTGAGCACTGGGCAGACACTCGATTTCATCAATCCATTGGTCTGCCAGCCAGTCGTGGAGCTTTGCTTGCGGATTCCGACTTATCTTCATGCGGCGGGGGGGAAAGATCGGGCGGTGGCCAGAGCGGCCTTTGCAGAGGATCTACCCAAGGAGATCGTGACCCGGGTCTGGAAGGGAGCGGCCGACAGGCATTTGCAGGAGATGCTGTCCAGAAACTTACGGCTGGTGAGGGAGGTTCTGCTGGACGGTGGGTTGGTCAAGGCTGGCATCCTCGATCGCAAGCGACTGGAAAGAGCAGTCGCACCGCAGTCGGTTGGGAGCACGAGCCATGCTACGGAGGTGTTCGGGTACTTTTGTACGGAGGCGTGGTTGCGCAGATGGAGTGGCGGGATGCAATAAGAGGTGCGGTGCTATTGGCGTCGACGCTATCGCTCGAGTGTGACCTGCATCAGCAGAAACCTGCCGATGGCAGAGGCGTTCGTGGAGTCGAAGTTGATGTTGGGCGAGCCGACCTGGTTCGTGCTCGCAAAAGGCGGACGGTGGTTGAGCACATTCTGTGCGGAGAATGTCAGCTTCGCGTTGGCTCGATGCCCGCTGCCGGAGAAGATATACCCGATTGAGGCGTCGAAGGTGGTCCACGAGGCGATCGGCTCTTGCGGAGTCGTTCCGGTATTGCGCGAAGGACCGACATAGTTCACGAACAGAGCGCCGAGGTAGCCCCGCTCCTTCCAGCTCAGCGCGACGCGACTACGCCATGTGGGAGGATAGAAAATCGTACTCGTCAAAGGCACCAACGGACTCGCAGGAGTCACCTGCTGACGCAGGTCAAGGTAGGCCACGCTGAAATATCCGTCGAGCCGGCCGATGGGCGTGTCGGTGCCCTTGGCCGCGAGCAGGTCGAGGCCGGAAGCGCGCTGGCGCGTGATGTTCTGGTTGCGGTCGTCAATCAAGAGGGTGGCAGCCGAGACCGGGTACTTCCCTCCAGTCAGGTCGATGACCTGCGATCGTTGGAGGGCTTGTGTGATGGCCGAGGCAGGCGGATTGCGCAGCACGAAGGGCAGGACGTTGGGGTCCGACAGGGGGTTTCCGGTATTCGGTGTGGGATAGTCGATCCGCTTGCGATCGTTGATTTCAAACAGGGTGATCTTCAGCATGGCGCCCGGCATCGGCTCCGGCGTATACGCGAAATCGAGCGTCAAATCGGAGGACTCCTCGGGACGGAGCTGGGGATTGCCACCAAACTCGAGCAGGGCGACGCTCTCGCCAGCCGGAACCGCCGGATCCTGAATGACCTGCAAGTCGACCTTCGAGGTGTTGTACTGCTGAAGGAGAGTGGGCGCTCGATAGGATGTTCCCCATGATGCCTCGATGCCAAACTCTGGCGAGGTGCGATACAGGAGCCCGACTTTCGGATTGACCGTTGAACCTACATCGCTGTACCAGGCTGCGCGGCCAGCGACGCGCAGCGTCAGAGAGCTCGAGGTGTTGGCTTCGTCCGCACTGGCACCGAGCGGAAGGAGTGGAATGAGGCCTTCCGTATAGAGGAAGCGAACACGCCGTCGTTCCGCTATCCAGAATTGCCTGCCGGGAATGCTGGCGGCGAAGACGAAGTCCGCTTGGTTATAGCCAGCCCCTGCGGCCAGCTTCACCCGACCCGTGGGCAGTTGCAGGAGTGTTCCGTCCAGGTTGACTTCCGCGGACCATAGGCGGTTGTCGAATTTGTTGCCTTCTTCGCTCCCGTGGGGAGCTCCGTCCAGCGTCAGCCGCTGTGGGGTGGAGGAATCGTCGGCGGAAATGCTGGAGGCGAAGACTCCCACCCAGTCCGCTCCGAGGGGCGCCCGGAGAGTTGCAAACCCAGCATACTGCGTGACTCGTGATCGGGTCGAGCCCATCACGCCCGGTGCCAGAGCGGCAAGGTTCTGCCTCTCATCGTTCGCACGGGTTGTGTAGATGCCTTGGAGCGAACCCGCGGCCTTTTCCCCCAGATCCCGTGTCGCACTCACCACGGTCGAACAGTACTGGGTCTTCGGCAGCAGAGTCGTCCCGGCGATCTCAACCGGAACATAGGAGCGTTGAGTCGAGTCGATCTGATGTTGCCAAGCACAGTCGACGTCCGCAAATGCGTTACCGCTCTTCCAGGCACGACCGCCGACCACACTGTAGTGCTGTAGGAAGCCGCCGCCGTCGGTCACATTGGAGCCCAACGCGCTGCTCATTTCCAGCCCTTCGTAGTCATCACGCAACACTACATTGACGACACCCGCTACCGCATCGGAACCATAGACCGCGGAGGCCCCGCCGGCGATCACTTCGATCCGGTCGACGGCGGACAATGGAATGAGCGAGACATCGACTGCGCCGGAGCCTTCTGAAGTGGCCAGCCGGCGGCCATTCAGGAGTGTCAGGGTGGACGCGCTACCCATACCATGGAGGTTCGCGCTCGAGGCGCCCGACTGCGAGGGGGTGTTCTGGCTTCCTCCGGCGGACATCACGCCTGGGTTCAGGCCGCCGGGAAAGCCTTCCGCCAGGCTGCGCAGGACTTCACCCACTGTCTGGAAACCGGACCGCTCGAAATAGGGCTGCGTCAGAATGTGAGTGCCCAGCGGGAGAGAGCTGTTGTGGATGTGGCTTCCAGTGGTGCTGATGGTGACTTGCGCCATGCTGTCGTCGCCGTTTGCCGCAGTCCCGAAGTGCTGCCGTTGGCTGTGGATGCGTCGGACATGTCGAGAGGGTGCTTGGGTAGTGCGGGTTGGGGGGCCCTGCGGCGGACCCTCGCCTTGAATTGCGCCCGCGGCGATGGGGAGAACGTAGATGGTTTCGTTCAGGACTTTGTAGGACAGACCTGAGCCTTTGAACAAGGTGGTCAGTGCTGTCGCAAGGGTGAACGTTCCCTTGAGCGCGGGTGTTTTATGTCCGACGACTTTGTCCGTGGCGAAGGAGATCTGGGAGCTCGCCTTGACACCCAGATCGAGCAACGCCTGTTCGAGAGAGGCTCCTGCGGGAATATCTACCGTGATCTGTCTGTCGAGGTCCAGTGCATACACGATTCCTGCCTTCAGAAGGCATGGCAAGAGAAGGAGCAGCGCGCGCGGCAAGGAAGTCGATGCCGCGACACTTCTGGACCGGATGCTTCGGTGACCCATGTTCTTCATGAATTCCCCAGAGAGGTCGAACAACTGCTCACGCAGTAGGTTATTGCATAGCAGCAAATATCGACCATCTGAGATCTCCTGACACTCAGACCTCCAAATTCTGACATTCAACAGGATCGGCGGGAAGGTGGGAAGATCAATCGGCGGGGAGGATGAAAATAAACGCCGCTGCGTCACGGCTCCTTGAGCGGGGGGAAATGCTCATACCGTGACGGCAGCGGACTCAAACTGGTCGGGGTCAACTCGCCCGGAGGGGTGCCGTGATCCGCGACTATGGCTACAAAGTTCTGGTACTGCGCGTGTCCGCGATGCCCCGATATTTTGATGACGAAGTCCTAAGGTCCTGGTTCGGGACAGCCTTCCGAGCGGCAACGGATAATCAAGCGGTGAGGATTCGAGGCATCGATCTCGACAGGGTAGATAGTCGGCAGGCCGCGAACCCACTCCTCCGCCCGGCGCTGGTCGAGGTAGCCGCTATAGCGGACCGAGGCCAGGGCTGGATCCAACTGGATCAGGCGCGGTGTGTATAACTGCACGTCCTCGATGACCTTGGACAGGGGTTTGCCTCGATAGACGCGGTGTCCGTAGAGCCAGGAGGTTACCGCTTCCAGATCTATGGGATGCGGGTGACCGACCTCGCCTGTAGCGGTGTAGCTGAGTTGTTCGCCCGCGTTGACGTGGATCCGGGGAGATTGTGCGTCAAGGGCGGATTCAGCGCCGTTGAATGCGGGATCGGCGGTAGCGCGGGCCAGAGGACTCAGGGCGACGGTGCCTTCAGTAACCGATACCACGACCTCATTCGAGTAGCGGCGGACATCGAAGGTGGTGCCCAGGTCGGTGATTCGTTGAGCTCCGGCTTCGACCTCAAAGGGGGCGTCGGGGTCGTGTTTGACCTTGAAGAGAGCCTCGCCTTTCTTAAGCACTACATAACGTCTATGCTCGGAGAAGAGAACGGCCAGTTCGGTCGAGCCGCTCAGGGTGACCTTGGAGTGGTCTGGTAGCGTGACCTCTCGAGAGGACTCACCCGGGGAGGTGGTGTATACGCGGGAGCTGGCGAGCGACATTGTCGTCAGGAAGGGCATGCGCAACGCGATCAGGACCAACCAGGTCACCACCAGAGTGGTGGACGCGGCCTTGATGTAGAACGGAACTTCTACACGCGGGGCGCGCTGGGTTTTCGGGAGTCGGATTATCTCGCTCAGCCGGGCAGGACGAATGGGGCCATGGTGGCCATCGAAAGTTGGGGAGTCGGCAAGCAACTCCGCCCGGCTGGGGAGCGCGGGGGGTGGCAGAGACAGCACGATCGTGCGCAGACGTTGGAGCTGCGCGATGCGCGCCGGATCTGGATGTCCTATGTAACTCATTCAGTTTCCTCCTTGTGACTATCCTCATAGGCCTCCAGCGCCCGCTGGCAAACTGCCCAGGCTTCTTCGACGTAGCGCAAAACCTGTCGCTCGCCTACATCGATCCCTTCAGCCGCCAAGCGAGCGGCAACTTCACGGGCGCTCAGGCCTTCCCATTCCTTCAGGCGGAAGGCCATCTTGCATCGGGGGGAAAGGGACTCGATCGCCTTCTGCATCACCCTGCCGCGCTCTTGCAGCAGGTAGGTTGATTCGGGTGAGGGATGGGTGGTGTCTTGCTCATGCGCCAGTCCGGCCTCGGCGCGGCGGCGGACGTCGGCGTGTCGGTATTCGTTGCGGAGCTCGTTCGTGACGGTTGTGTGCCAGTAGGCGCGCAGCGTCGCGCTGGACGCGCAGGGGCTTCGCTCCATGACCTTCAGGAGGGAGCGGGACACGACGTCCTCAGCCTTGTCGCGGCGGTCCAGGGGGGCGCCGGAGAGGCGGCGGGAGGCGTAGGCCACGAGGGCGCGGAATTGGCGTTTGCATAGGTCCGCGAGGCGGGCGTTGCGCGCCTCGGAGGGGGGGTTAAGGGCTGGGGGGGTAGCCTTTTTGGCGTTGGGGGGCATCGCCGTCCTTATTTGTCGTGGCATAGACACGTGAGGGGGGGATTCCCGACATTTTTTGGGGGGC
>CAZBTV010000031.1:41167-56282 GCA_964494895.1 uncultured Steroidobacteraceae bacterium
CCCCCCCCCCCCCCCCCCCCCCCCCCCCCCCCCCCGGGGGTGGCTGTCTGGGTCGGTGGGAGCTGATTTTTCGGTTTGAAGCTTAGATGGAGATCTGGAGTCCTCAAAAGTGTCGTTTTGGGTGTGCCTGCGTGTCGTAGTGGTGTGCGACGCGGAGAGACTGTGCGTTCGCAGGTGTCAATTAGGACTAATAATCACATCACATGAGGTGAGGCACATGACGCTGCAGTTTGGGCCGATTGCCGGAGTTGTCCGGACGAGTTTGGGCGGGTTACGGATTTTGCGCTGCAATAATACCGTGCGGGGCGTGGGTCGGGGGTTGGTGCTTGTGGGTGCCCTGCTCTGGGTTGGCGTGCATGGGCATGCTCCTGCGCGTTGTCAGGGGGCTGCGGCGGATGGGAGTGTCGGGGTTAGGGTGCTTGGGGAGGAAGGTATTACGGCGTCCGCGCAGGCGGTTGTGTCGGTTCGCAGGACGGCCAGGGTGGTGGATGTGCGTGTGCTGAGGGGGCAGGTGCTGGTGCGGCCGCAGGCGGGGGTGCGGAGGACGGGAGGTTATCCCGTTGTGGTCACTGGGAGGAATGCTCGGGTTAGGAGCGTTGATGCTTCAGTTTGTGTGGGGTGGAGGGAAAGAGGACTGTGGTCGCGGTGTTGGAGGGGGTGGTGAAGATTGCGGTGACGGCCGCGGAACTGCGTTCCACGGTTAGGATGTGTGCGGACGCCTGGGGAGTCTTGACCCATCCATTGTGCTCAGCTGTCTCGCGGCGACGCCTGCAAGAGAAGGCATCGTATGTTCGAACTTCCGCAAGACTGGACGCGGATTCCGATGAGCGTTCCTACGCCCGTCTTGCTATAGCCTGCACCGGATGCGAGTTGGTGGAATTCGAGCGCAAGCTCGCGGACGTCGCGAGCACGCGACAGGCTACGGCTGTATTCAGTGGAGACGGGAGAGATTTCATGTTCTTCCGTGGTTGGCCGGAGCTTGCCGGTCGTCGACGATACGCATCGTCGGGGAATCGATCGCAGCCTGGTGAGGCTTGCCTACCGAGCCGCCCTGCCCTCTCAGCTTTCGGTCTGGCGCCTCCTGGGCGATGCGGTAGTACGGCATTTTTGTCGGGCTTGGGATGTCCGGCAGCTGATATTCATCATTATCGGTTGCTGACCGAAGAGGTGGCGCGGAGAGTGCACAAAGCGCTCAATTTTCTGAATCCCTGGAATCTTCCGGTCGCTGATATCCCTCCCGTAAGCTGCTGCATGCGTTCGGCGCCACCCGGCCGAGTCTGTTCCGCAATCCGATGGGCACCGGGCAGCCGCTCGATTTCATCAGCCGGGTGGTGGAGCTCTGCTTGCAGATTCCGACCTGGCTCCACGCGGCGGAGGGAAGGGATCGTGCCGCGGCCAGGGCGGCCTTTGCAAACGATCTACCCCTTTGTCACTCGTTGAGCACGCTTCTTCCGGCCCGTACGTCACTAGCTCGCGGGACACCAACGGCGAAGAAACGACTCCACCGTTCGCTTCATCGACGCAAACACGATTCCCTGACGATAGCGCGTCGTACAATAATCAACGGATGCAGGCTGATCCGAGTCGGCTTGCGCACCGAGCAGCGATCTTTCCTTCAGAGTTTTAGTGGCCTTCATACCCGCACACTCTGATGCATGCTCCACCATATTGACGAACAATTCGGCCGAGCTGTCCCGTTCCAGAGCGGTCCAGAAATTGGCTTTCCCCACCCCGTCCTCGAACAATCGGCTCAACATCTCGGGCAACACAGAAGAGGTTCCATGAAGCGAGAGCCGTGGCCCAATGCGGCGGCGGATCTCCCGTGCGACATCGTCTCGGTAACTCAACTTTGCAATCCCGGCTCGGTGTTCCGTGCCCAGATTAGCCACAATCCAGTCCACGCCCGTGTCGCGGTAGTAACGTTCCGCGTCTTCAGGTGCAGTGCAGGGTGTGAGTGCCGACGCTCCCACGTGCGCGATCGTGTCGCACGCTCCTTCAATGACAATTTGCTGTCCATGCCGCTGCACATACTGCCGAGTAGCCTGAATGTTCTCTTCAAATGAGAGCGTCGAAGCGTCAAACATCACTGACGAAAAGGTGCCTTCTGGGCAATCCAGTGCATCAGCGTCCGCGTCAATCTGTCCGTGGTCGAGGTGGACGAGCACCCGCAACTTCGAATAAGGAGAATCCCTCTCGGTTAGCGTACGCAAGTCGGCGTGGAATAGTCGCATCCCCATGACCGGGTCGCCAGTCGGACTGTACGCAACCGACTGTGGCCGTTCTGGATATCGATGCGTCAGTGCGATTGTGACCGGAAAATCCGGCTCACCAATACGCTGACTGTATTCAAGTGCTGCAGCGAGGATCGCTTCCGTCGTGGTCAGATTTTCTGTGCTGAACGAAGGATGAACCCACCCTCGCTGCGCTGCCTCGGTGTAGACCTTAAGTACTTCGGGACGCGTGAGGATTAGTGGCATAGCGGTAGTACTTTGGGTAATCCATGATCATCAAGTGCAGTGGCGGCACGTCTTCCTCGATCGCGGGAAACCGTCCAACACCGTCATAAAAATAGTTATCGACGTGGTCATCGTTGACCCGACTCACCTCGCCGACCAGCACGGGACCCGTTCCGGGCTGGCCCCAGAACCGATGGTATAAATTCTGCGTGAGGCAAATGGAGTCACCCGGCTCTAGAGCCACCGTTCCGCCCGCTGGTACTGTCCTGAGTACACCATCGATACTCACCCTGACAGGAGTATCTGACAGCGATTTGTCGGGATTTGAATTCCAGAGCCGGATGAGCAGATTCCCTCCACCACGATTGATGATGTCTTCCATTTTTTGGTAATGGAAATGAGTAGGAGTGACTTGATCCTCCTGCACCACCAGTATCTTTTCCGCGTAGATTTTCCCTTGCGGCTTTTTTAGCTCGGCAAAAGTTCCATTGCGGATGGTGAAAATGACCAGACCGATCTTCTCGAAGTTGCCGCTGCCGAAGTCAGTGATGTCCCACCCCAGTTCAGATGTGACGATTTCACTTGCCTCCGGCCCTCTGGCCCGCCACTCTTCAGGTGTCCAAGTGGCAAATCGAGGCATCAGGAAATTCATACGTCTCATGAATTCCAAGGAGTCCGATATCAACCGGTTGATTTCAGAGCGTTTCATATTTCCCCCTCTCAGCTCATTCAATTCCCAACCGCATCTGGATGGCCTCGAGCGTCTCGCCGCGCGTTTCCGGCATGACCCGCCACACCCACAGAAGTTGTGCAACCATGCACAGTGCATAGAACCCGAAAGCAACAGCGGGCGCCGTCGCGGCAATGATCGGGAAGCTCCAGGACACCACCGCCGACATGACCCAGTGCGTGAGACTGCCGAGAGCCTGACCTCGGGCCCTGACCCGATTGGGGAAAATCTCGCCAATGAATACCCAGATGATCGCGCCCTGGCCCACGGCGTGAGAAGCAACGAAGGCAAGCAAGCTGACCAGCAACAGCCAACCTCCGCTATTGGCGTAGAAGCAATAAGCGGTCGCGCCCAGGCTCAGGACGTACCCTATCGAGCCAATGAACATCAGTCGGCGACGGCCGACGCGATCGATGGTCAGCAAAGCGACCCATGTAAAAACGAGCAGCGTGAGCCCAATGATCACGGACTGAAGCAAGGCAGAGGCTTTGTCTGCGCCGGCCATCTTGAAAATACGCCCAGCGTAATACAGCACGGCATTGATCCCTGAGAGCTGATTGAACGCGGCGATTGCCACCGCCAGCCCGATGGGCTTCAGATATTTACGCCGAAAGAAGGGCTCGGACAGTTCGTGGTGGTTGAGGTCGTAAGAGCGCTGCACCGCAGCCATTTCCTCATCGACACTGCCTGCGTCAGTCCCGCACTGTTCGAACACACGCCTGGCTTCTGCCGTCCTCCCCTTGGAAATCAGCCAACGCGGACTCTGGGGCGTAAAGAACAGCATCAAAAAGAAAATCACGGAGGGAACTGCCATGACCCCGAACATCCACCGAGCTTCATCATCACCGAGATTGAGCCTACCGATGATGTAGTTCGATAGGTAGGCCAACAGGATCCCGGCCACGATATTGAGCTGTGTGATGGTGACAAGGCGTCCTCTGTACGCCGCTGGTGAAAGCTCGGAGATGTAGACGGGCGCCACTACCGAAGCGCCACCGACCGCCACACCCCCCAGAAAACGGAATCCAACGAAGGAGGGCAAATTCCAGGCGACCGCGCAGCCGCCGGCCGCTATAAAAAAGAGTGCGGCCAACCCAAACAAGACGCCTCGGCGGCCGAGTGCGTCTGTGGGCCTCGCCACGACAATGGATCCCACAATGGCCCCGATCAGCGCACTCGCCACGGTGAATCCGAGCATGAAGTCACTCAGCTCGAAGTGCGCCTTGAGCCACTCCGTCGCACCGGAAATCACTGCGATCTCGAAGCCGAAGAGAAGCCCACACAGCGAGGCCACAATGGCGCTGCGGACCAGGTACGGGCTGATCGACTTCGGGTGAACCCGTCCGGCGGCCCTCGCGGTCGGTGTGATAGTCGTGTCCATGGACTGCATCCCAGGCGTGCTCGCTAAATCACTCTCTCATTTCCGCCGTCGACCGGGATCTGGGCTCCCGTCGTGGCTGCGAACGCGGGTCCACAGAGCTCGGCTGCCAGCTCGGCCACCTGTTTGCTGTTGATCTCGATCTTGAGGACGTTGTTGGTCTTGTACTCCTCGACGGTCATGCGATAGGACGCCGCTCTCGTCGCGAGGACGTCCGGATTCCAGATTCCGGTATCGAAGACAGCGTTGGGATGCAGGGTGTTGATCCGGATGCGATCTTCCCCCCATTCGAGTGCCGCCACACGCGCTAACTGCTGCAGGGCGGCCTTCGACGCCGAGTAGGCGGCGGCACCGCGGCCCGGCGCGGGAACGTTCTTGGAACCTATGAGGACCACCCGTCCTCCGCGCGGAGATCGCTTTAGCAGAGGATGGCACTCCCGTAAGAGCGTCAAGTTGGCGTCCAGATTGATAGACATCGTTTTACGCCACAGATCACTGGAGAGTGCTGCAACCGAAGCGGAGGGCGGAAATATCCCCGCGTTCAGTATCAACATATCCAGTCCCCCGTACGTTCGCGCAGTACGCTCGAGCGCACGGATGACCTCTGCATCGTTCGTCAGGTCGCATTGCACGCCTGAATAATCTTGACGTTGGTGCAATGTGACAACCGAAGAGGAGATATCGAGGCCAACCACCGCGGCCCCACGCGACAGCAACGACGAGACGCAAGCCTTTCCAATCCCTGACGCTGCCCCTGTCACTAATGCAATCTCACCGGTAAACGGCGGGGGTGCGCCGCCCTTGCGTAGCTTGGCTTGTTCCAAGTCCCAGTATTCCACCTCGAAGATGTCTCGCGGAGAAAGGGCACGCCATCCACCTAACGCACACGCTTTAATCTGAATGTCCATCGTGTGACGGTAGATATCTGCCACGATTTTCGCGTCCTTTGCGGTGCGGCCTATGCAGCAGAGGCCTAGCTCACCGTCCAGAATGACGCGCGGCGCTGGGTCGAGCATCGTCAACGAGGCATTGCCGAACTTGGCGAAGTAGTCTCGGTACTCGGCGACGTATCCACTGATGTCTCGTCCTATGAGCGGTACTCGCTTCGTTCGAATTACGTGATCCGGAGTCGCAGGACCTTGTTGGGTTAGCGTGCTGAGATCAGGTCTCCTGGCAAAATCCAGTGCCTGCGGGTCACTCTGCACGCTCAGTATCAGCGGCATTCCGGCCGCCTTTGAAATATCACTTCGAAGCGAAGCGATCTCGACGCGCTTCTCGATAGCCGCGTCGGGCGATACCGATTGCTCTTTCGTTTCCAGAGACCCGATGGACGTCGCTCCGTGCTCGGCCAAATATGTCTCAGCCCGAGTCACCAGCTCGAGCATTCTTTCGTAGGACTCTTTCGCGGTCTCGCCGAATGTAAAGAGGCCATGATTGAGCAGTAGCATACCGAGGGTGTTGCCATGGGCTTGCTTCGGAAAAGCCTTGGTACAGTCTCGAGCCAACTTGAACCCCGGCATCACATAGGGAATGTAGACCAGGACGTCCCCAAAGAGATCTCTGATCCGCGCGTCGCCGTCCGGTGAATTGGTGATCGTCAGAATGGCATTGGCATGAGTGTGATCGACAAACCGCGCCGGGATGATGGCGTGCAATATCGCCTCGACCGATGGCATCGGTGCAGTGACGTCTGTCAGGCTCTTCTTCAGTTCCGCCGCCATATCCATATCGGACAGTTGCTCCAGCGCCGCGAGGCGCAGAAGATGGTCCATCCGGCAGGGCGAGAATCCTTTCGCCTCGATCGTCTCCAGGTCCCAGCCACTGCCCTTGACGTAGAGAACCTCTTCCTCCTCTCCGAAGATATTGGTGGCTCGGCTCTTGACAGAAGTATTTCCTCCACCGTGCAAAACGAGTGTTGGCTCTGCACCGAGCAAACGAGAGCTATAGACCCGCTGCGCGAGGTCCCCGACGTATCGGGAGGCGTCCCGATCACTCCATTGGCTCTTCATGCGCGCAATTCCTCGGCGGCCTGAAGAATCCGCTGTCGATCAGGGCGGTAGGTCTCTTCGAGCAAGGGCGTGAAGGGCACCGGAACGTCAGGCGACGCCACACGCGAGATCCGGACTGCAGGCCAACGCTCCGCAATCCCAGCCGCCAGCTCAGCTCCGACGCCACCCGTCTTGGGTCCTTCCTCGACAATGACGACCGCGCCGGTCTTTTTGACCGAGGAGCCGATCGTCTCCCAGTCGATCGGGGAGAGACTGCGCAAATCGATCACCTCTGCATCGACCTCTTCGGCAACTTGCATCGCATAGTGAAGCATCAGTAGCCAAGCGATGATGGTAATTCCACGGCCTTCCCGTCTGATTGCTGCACTATGCAGCGGCACGACGTAGTCTTCCGCTGGAATCTCACTTGTGGCGTCGACCGCGCCTGGCTCTGCCCGTGCTCCTTTCGACCCGTACAACAGCTTGTGTTCGAACATCAGTACGGGGTTTCCGTCCCGCAGCGCCGCCTTCAACAAGCCCTTCGCATCGTAGGCGTTGGAGGGTGCAACCACCTTGAGTCCGGGAACCCCTGTGAAGTATCGCTCCATGTTCTGGGCGTGTTGGGCGCCACGACCCGTGGCACCCACGGGAGCTCGCATGAGCAGCGGGACGGACGCAGTGCCCCCTGACATGTAGCGCATCTTCGCCGCGTTGTTGATGATCTGATCGCTAGCGAGGAACAGAAAGTCTCCATACTGCACATCAGCGATAGGTCGCATTCCCATCAAGGCCGCCCCGGTGGCTACACCGAAGAATCCGAGCTCGGCGATGGGTGTATTGATCAAACGATCGGGGAAGCGCTGCTCCAAGCCCAAAGTGACCGTAAACGCGCCGCCCCAGCCACCCTGAATTCCGATGTCCTCACCAATACAGAAGACGCGCGGATCCCGAGCCATCTCTTCGGCTATTCCCTCACGCAGCGCTTCGGCAATCCCGAGGCGCTTTCCGACTCGACTCGAAGACTCACTGGCGGTCACCCCGGTTCCTGCCGGCTCATCGGCCTCACGGACGTCGGCAAACACATGCGCCGCAATCTCTTTAGGTTTCGGATGAGGAGCCGCCTTCGCCCGCTCCACGGCGGAGTTGAGCTCCTGCTGAATTCGCTCTCGAATGTGAGACTGCTCGCCCTCGCTCAACTGAAGATGTTGAGCAAAACGCTCGATGGGATCGCGCTGAGCCCAGCCCTCCCGCTCTTCTTTCGGCTGGTAATGACATGGATCACGCCGCGAGTGCCCCGTGCGGCGATAAGTCAGCAACTCCAGCAGGACCGGCCCCTCGCCCGCTCTGCACTCACGCGCGGCCCTCTCGGTAGCTTCATAGACGGCGAGCACGTCATTCCCATCCACCGTCTCTCCTCTAAATCCATAAGAGGCGGCACGCTCGGCGATCCGTGAGTTCTTCATTACGAGATCGACACGTGTCGATGCACCGTATAAGTTGTTCTCGCACACAAACAGGACGGGCAAGCGCCAGATTGCGGCCATGTTGACGCCTTCGTGAAAGGCGCCTTCTGCAACGGCGCCATCGCCGAAGAAACTCGCGACCACCTGCGATTTGCCCTGCATCTTGAATGACAAGGCCATCCCGGCCGCTAGCGGAATTCCACCGGCCACGATAGCGATGCCTGGAAGCATGCCCTTTTCCATGTTGCCGACATGCATCGAGCCGCCGCGTCCTTTGCAGCAGCCTGTCTCGGCTCCAAACAGCTCGTCCAGCAGCTCTTGCACGGACAAACCTTTTGCCAATGCGTGCCCGTGGCCTCGGAAGGTGGAAGTGATCCAATCATCCTGTTGCAACGCTGCGCAGACTCCAACAGCGGTCGCTTCCTGCCCCTGACACTGGTGGATCGTGCCCGGCATCGTGCCCTCGAGGAACAGAAACTTGACCGTCTCCTCAAACTCCCGGATTAGCACCATCCGCTCATAAAGAGTTCGCAGAAACGAGCGGTCGTAAACTCTCATTCACCTCACCTTGATGGTTGCGATAATCGTCCCGACGGAGACTTTCGAGCCGGCGGGCACCAGGATCGATTGGAGCACCCCATTGGCGATGCACTCGACTTCCTGTACCGCTTTGTCGGTCTCGACTTCGAGCAGCGGTTGTCCCCGGTTGACCTTCTGTCCAACTTCCGCGATCCACCGGGTAATACCCAGTTCCGCACCGTCGTTGGTCGCCAGATCCGGCATCTTCATGTTGATGAGCATGACCGCTAGAGCTCCTCTGCAACGGTCAAAGGATGTTGAGCCACGAACTCCTCCGCTTCAGGGGCTGAAAACACCGAATCAGTAGTCCCCGCGGCGCGGGTGACAGAGGCTCCGATCGCGCTTGCGTACCGCAAGGTCTTCGGGAAATCCCAGCCCAACAACATTCCGCGGATCACGCCCGAGGTAAACGCATCTCCGGAGCCGGAGGGATCGACGACTGGCATCTGATAGGCTCCGCAGCGCCATTTTTTTCCCGCACTAAGAGCAACCAACCCACGGCTACCGCACGTCACGATGACGGTGCTTGCCCCCGCCGCTTCAAACGCTCGCAGCTGGTCGAGAGGGTCTGTCAAACCGGTGAAAATGCGGGCTTCATCCTCATTTGGAACGAAGACATCGATGATTGGCAATAAGCGCTTCAGCGACGACATGCCGCGCAGGTCTTGCGGCACGACTACGTCAACAACAGTGAGCACGCCTCGGGATCGGCAAAACTCCAGCGAACCGGCAAGCCCCTCCGACTCGATGCCAGGCAACACGAACAAGCCACCCAGATAGAAGGCCTTCAGTTTCGCCAGCCACTCCGGGGAAATGTGACTCGTGGAGAAGACCTGATTAGCGCCAGCAAAGTACAAATAGCGCCGGTCGTCCCCCTTCACCAGAAGGATGATGCATCGACTCGTGTCGTGCTCATTGACCCGGACGACCTGGGAATGTCCGACTCCATGCGCTGCGTAGGTGCTGAGTAGATAATCTGCGGCAGAGTCGCGGCCGACACAACCTACGACGTCGACGGAGACCCCTTGTTTCGCCAGGTTGATGGCCACGTTCGCGGCGCATCCGCCGGCCTTGACCGGCATCTCCTCGAGCGACAGCAACGATCCTTCGGCAGGCAGTGATGCAATAGGACCGCAGAACGTATCTTCGACCAATATACCCGCGCAACCTACGTCGGGCATGACTTACGCCCTACCGCAGCAACCCAGAAGCTCGATCCGCTCCAGCACTGCGTCTCGTATCACCTTACGTCCGACTTCCAGGACATCTGTTTCGCTGCCACCACCCAGGAGCGCGTGAGGATTGGGCTCTGCTAAAGCAAGTGCGCTTCTCAAGGCATCGAGATACTTTTGCTTCATGTAGGTGCCGAAATTGACCTTCCGCACTCCTAGTCGGATGGCGGTCTTGAGTGAGTTATCCTCGATCCCCGTGCCTCCGTGCAAAACCAGTGGGATTTCGAGGCGCTTATGAATGGCCCCTAAACGGTCGAGATCGAGCGGGGCGCGGCCGCGAAGCTTGATTTCTTCGTTCCCGACGTGGACAGCGAGGAGATCCACACCGGTGGCCCGGACAAACTCCGCGGCTTCGTCCGGATCCGTGGCCTCCTCGTGCTCTGACTCGCCTCCTGAGTCTTCGACCTCCGCTTCCACGGATACGCCACGAGAATGTGCGAGTGCCGTCAGACGTTTCACTCGGCTCGTGTAGTCTCCCGGCGAGCCACCCGCATCCGCCGGCATGATCAGGTTGAAGCCCGCAGTAATAGCTCGCTCAAGCCAGGGCTCCTTGGAGCACTCATTGAAGATGAACCCACAAGGCACGGTCGCCCGAGCCGCCATGGCCTTGCCGACAGCGCCGTAAATCGCCAACTCGTCCGGCGTCGTGCCGGCGCGTTCGCTCAAGAACTCTCCGTTGAAGCCAATGATCATGGGGGCGCGCATCTTTTCCGCCGCGTCGATCACCCCCTGCAGGGAATCGAGATTCCAGCTCTCGAAATAACCAACAGCGTAATCGTGCTGCGCGGCGGCCTTCATCAGCCGATCGATCGACTCTAGAGGCATCTGCGTTGACCTACTTGTGAAGCGAGTTCAGTTCAGACAGTCTGAGCTGAATCTTATTCATTCGCAAGCCACCCAGCTGCCTATAATGAGCAAGTAGCTCTAAACTAGGTGGAGGCTTTGAATATAAGCACTACCAATTTATACACATGACTCGCCGATTCAAAAAGAAAGTGGGGGCGAAAAAGCGGATCGAGTTGACACGAGCGGCCGGGGCGCGACCGCTGCTGACTTACCTGCAGGGAATCCTAGCTTCGCTCAACACTGCAGACCGGCTTATCGCCGAGTGCGTGCTGGCCGATCCCGAACGGGTCGTCACGGCTCCCATTGCTGCGATCAAGCGCAGCTCGGGTGCGAGCGTCGGCTCTATTGTGGGGTTCTGCCGGCGCCTCGGGCTGTCTGGTTTTGCAGAGTTCAAAATTGCGTTGGCCCGCGATCTTGCCCAATCCGGCTTACCCGCCGGCACGGACACGGCAGAGAACGGCTCTCTGCTCGACAAGGTTTTCCACTTTCACGCCCAGAGCTTGACCGAGACACTTCGCATCAATTCCCGCGGAACTTTTCAAGAAGTTGCGCGACTGTTGGGACAAGCCCATCGGATCGAGTTCTTCTCCATCGGCCTCTCGTATCCGGTCGCTTATACCGCCTCCTGCAAATTTCTCCTCATCGGGCTTCCGGCGGCCGCTCAGTGTGATTCGCACATGCAACTCATCACCGCGACCCAACTTCGAGAACGCGATGTGGCATTCGGAATCTCCTGCTCCGGCAGTACCCGTGAGACCGTCCAATGCCTGCAGGTCGCCCGATCAAAGGGCGCAACGACGATCTGCGTCACCAATGCCATGAACTCCCCCATCACCGCCCACAGCGACTATAGTCTGTACGCCACACCCAGCGAGATCAAATACTTTCAGGCCCCACTCGCCTCTCGTGTGACGCAACTCGCGGTAATCGATGCCATTTTCGTCGGCTTGGCGCTCGAGCGAAAGAATCAGACGGCAGAACGCCTGCAACAGTCTGGGGAGGAGCTTTACAAGCGCCGAGCGGAGTAGTGACAGGATTCCGTAACCTGCGCATATTCCGGACCTTGTGACCGCTGATTCCGCCTGAACGTGGCCCGCCGCTCCGGCCGAACGTGACTATGACGGTGACCGACTTTCGGCAACGGCCGGAATTGGCGGTCACAATCCCGGAATGCCCGGTCACGTTGCGCAGGAATCGACCTCGCTGGAGAGCCTGAGCGCAGTGGGTATTAGCGGCGCCGTGCTCCATCCGGGGACCTGACTGAGCCCATCGCTGGCAGAGAAGCAACTCAACTTCGCCGACCCGATCAGGCTATAGAACGCGGCGGCGCGCTCCCCTCCGGCATCGGAGCCGGCAAAAAGATAATTCTTCCTTCCCAGGGCCACCGCGCGCAGCGCGCGTTCGGCGGCGCTGTTGTCTATCTCGATGCGTCCGTCTTGGCAATAACGCGTCAGCGCTGTCCATCGCGAGAGCGTATACCCGATGGCTGCCGCGAGATCAGACTTCCTGGAGGTTTTGCAAGCAGTCTCGCGCAACCATTGTTGGAGACCCTCGAACAGTGGTACTGCGCGCGTTTGACATTCCGTCTTACGCTGCGCTGGCGTTTGACCCCGGATGTCCTCCTCTATCCTGTACAGCGCACCGATGCGCTTAAGCGCCTCCAGAGCTACCGGTGAGGACGTGGCGGCATGCAGGTCGAAGAACTTGCGGCGCGCGTGCGCCCAACACGCCGCCTCGATTAACGGATCGCTTTGGCGATCGTATAGCCTTGGAAGCCTGGAAGCCGGCATAGCCGTCAGCTTGCAGGATGCCGCGGAAGCTGTGCAGATGAGCCTGCAGTCGCTCCCCTTTGCGATCCGGTGAGTAGCGGAACACAACGGCTGGGCGATCGGTGCTGCCAGAAGGTGGGTCATCGCGAACATAGGTCCATAGTCGACCCGTTTTGGTCTTATCCGTAACGGGAGCCAACACCGGTATCGGTGTGTCATCTGCATGCAACTTCTCGGCGCCCATCACATAGTCAATCAGCGCACCCAGTAATGGATCAACCAGAGTGAAGACCGAGCCGACCCACTCGGCCAGCGTCGCCCGATCGAGCTCGAGTCCCTCGCGTGCATAGATCTGGCTTTGGCGGTACAGTGGGATGTGATCGCAGTACTTCGACACCAACACGTGGGCTAGCAACGCGGGACCTGCGTAGCTGCGCTCGATCGGCCGCGAGGGAGCGCTGGCCTGGACGATCGTCTGGCACGAACCGCAGGAGTACTTCGGCCGCACATGTCGATGCACTCTCCAGTGCTCGGGAACATACTCGAGTACCTCGGAGACATCCTCGTCGAGCACCCGTAATGCCCCGCCGCACTGCAGGCAACTGCTATTGCTGGGCTTGCCCCGATTTAGTGGACGATTTTCAGCGAGCAATTATCCTCCTACTCCTGTTCGAAAACTCTCCACGCCGCGCAGTCTGACACGAATGCGTCAGAAGCTCCGAGCTTCTGGCTCGTGGACACACACCGAACTCCTGTTCGAACTGCTCCGGCGAGAGATACTCCAGGGACGAATGACGCCGATGGGGGTTGTACCAGCCCTCGATCCAGGAAAAGACCGCTGTACGAGCTTCCTCGCGTGTCCTGAAATGGTTTCGATCGAGCACTTCGCACTCCAGGCTGGAGAAGAAGCTCTCGGCGAGAGCGTTGTGGTAGGCGTCTCCCACCGAGCCCATCGAAGGTCTGACCCCAAGCTCGTCACAGCGCTGGCCGAAGGCTATTGAGGTGAATTGCGTTCCGTGATCGCTATGGAAAATCACCTTCGGACATGGCGCGCGCTGAGTATACGCCATGGTCAATGCCGCCAGAACCAACTCAGTACAGGTGATTTTCCATCGCCCATCCGATTACTCGTCGGGAGAATGCATCAATCACCACCGCAACAAACAGAAAGCCCGACTAGGTCGCAACGTACGTGATATCCGCGACCCAAAGTCTGTTTGGGCGCCTTACAGTGAACTTCCGGTCCACCAGATCCGGCGCCCAACGCTCCTGGGGATCGCTCACTGTCGTGCGCACAAATCAGCGTTTCTGTAAACCTCGGAGCCCGGCGGCGGCATCAAGCGCGCAACCCGTATGCGCGCCACGTGCATGCCCTGGCCAAGAACCAACTCGGCATGCACCCGTGGAGCGCCAGAGGTTGCATGCGAATACTCGTGAATCGCTCGAATCATCGCGGTCAGACGCACGTCCGTACGCGCGTGAACCGACATCGGCCTGTTTACCCAGGCATAGAATCCGCTCTTGGAGACTCTCAGCAGCCGGCACATGACATCCACCGGATAGGTGTCCTGATTCGCCCTCACGAATCCGAAGAGTGCTTCGAATTCGGTGTCGTCTCCTGCGCGAACCAGGCCGCGGCTTTTGAAAGAATCTCCCGCTCCATTTTCAGGCGCTTGTTCTCCCGGCGCAGTCGCCAGCTCCTCCCGCTCATTCGTGGTCAGTCCACCATCCCCGTGGCCCGCATCGCGATCGGCCTGCTCTACCCACAACGCAATCGTCCAAGGTGTGGGACCAAACTCGCGCGACAGCTCCGGGATGCTTCGGCCGGCGCGGTGGAGGGCTACCAGCTCTTGCCGAAACTCAAGCGTATATCTTTTCGAGGTCTTGGACTTCGCCATAATGGACTCCTCGTATGCTTACTGTACGGAGTCCACCGAAGCGGGGGAAGATCATGCCGGTGGCGGGCTCATGCACATGCGGCACGCGCGGCAGCTGTGCGGGTCAAGGTTTGCGGGCGGGCTTGGCGGCGGGCATCTCGGTCACGGCCTCAGGCAGCCAATCAGCCGCCGCATTGGCTTCCAGCTCCTCCAGGCTCAACTCCAGCTGGGCAATCTGCGCATCGAGCTGCTCGGAGGAGCGGCCGAACTTTAAGCGCTTCAGTCGCCAGCTGCAGCTTCAACTGCTCGATCAGCACATCGCGGGAGCGCAGTTGCGCGGAGAGGTTATCGACTTTATCGCGGGCCGCAACCAAGAGCTTCTGGAGGCTCTCGACATCGGGGGGTAGCGGCTGCGTGCGAGGCATGAGGCAGTATTACAAGGCACAGAATATAACACCACAGAAGAAACCAACAAAGCAGATCATCTTTACACCGCGATCTGTGGTGGTGCGGTCCGCACCGGATGTCTTCAATCGATCCCTTCAAGTAACATCGCCAACTGCGCACCGCTCAACACGACAGACCCGGAGCTCGCATGGGGCCACACGAAGCGTCCGCGCTCCAAGCGCTTCGCAAACAGACACAGCCCGTCGCCGCTCCACCACAGGATCTTTACCCGGTCTCCCGCACGGCCCCGGAACACGAACAAATGGCCGCTGTAGGGATCCTCGGAGAGCTGGGTCTAGCCTGACCTTCGCAACCGGGGCATACGGCCGAGCGTAAGTGCTTGTTTCCAC
>CAZBTV010000032.1:0-9646 GCA_964494895.1 uncultured Steroidobacteraceae bacterium
GGGCTGGTCGCACCACAGCCCGCCAAACGGGGGGTCTTCGGTAAGCACTGCCGCCGCACCCCGGCTCAGCGTCAGCGCAAAACTGTCCCTCGGTTGCACAGTCGCAACCCTCATACCCACGCAACCTGGTCTGCAACTCTCGTGCCAAGCTAGGCCGGAGCGCCCAACGAGCCCGGCCCGGCATCCAATGACGCTCTGGATCTTCGTTTCAATCTATTTCAAACCTTGGCCGATCCGTGCAAAGGCGTGCAGTGCCCTCCTTTTTCCGACTGCGACCGCTCTGCCGGCCGCCAGCGTTACCCAAAGCGCGTGTAATTAGTACCGGAAGTGAAAAATGTGCGTTCGCCGTAGTGACGACCAGGATGATGACGACCGGGTCGCCAGCGTGGTTGGCCTCTGTGGCACATCTCGTGCTGTGGCGAGGGGCCGTCTGGCCGATGATCTCCACGTCCAGGTCAGGCAGACTCCCCGATCCTTCCAGGTGTGGTTGCGCAATTCAGTCGAAAAACAAGGCATCCGACCATGAGCCACCGTTTCACCATAGACGCTCTGAAGGAGTTGATTGCGGCCCGTTCTGACGCTGAGGAGGGGCTGAACATTTGTGCGGAGCACGTTTGCGGAGAGCAGCTACGAACGTTGGTGCTGTCCAATCTGCACGAATGTACTCAGGCGCTCGAGGAGTTGCGATCTTTGGTGCGCCTGCTCGGTGCCACCCCGCCACAGCAAAGCGCCGCCGCGCGCAGGCGCTGGGCCGAGCTGCGATCGGCTCTGGCTTGCGCGGCTCTTGCTTGTAATGAAGATGAGGTTATTCTCGATGAATGCGAGCGTGGTGAGAGCCGTGCGCTCGAGGTCTACCGGAACGCGCTGGACGATCCGCTTCCGAGCCTCGTGCGAACGATCCTGCTACGCCAGTTCGAGGACGTGATGACCAACCACGATCAGATCCGGGATCTGCGCAACCAGTGGCCGCCACGCGTCAATCCCGGGGCGAGCAGCGGTGCGCAGGCAGGACCATACTAGAACCGACCTGCCGCTCACGCGGTGGTCGCCGCATCCGATTCTCCTGGGCCTCGGAGTAGGTGTCCTGACTGGCCCGGCGGGGCTGCACTTGCTTGAGCCGCATGTCGTCGAGGACAGCGGACAGGTTGAGTCGGTGAGCGAGATCGTCCTGCTGGTCTGCTTGTTCTGCGCCGGGTTGCGGCTAAGGGTTCCGTTCGAGTGGCATTTTTGGCGCATGCCGTTACGGCTCGCGTCCCTGACCATGCTCGCCACCGCTACCTTGGCCGCCGCGGCGTCTCACGTGTTGTTCGGGATGAGCCTGGTTGAGGCACTGTTGCTGGGCGTCGTGCTCGCTCCCACCGACGCGGTGCTCGCCTCGGACATCCATGTTCCAGCCGAGGTGGACCAGGACGCAGTCCCGTTCACACTTGCTGCCGAAGGTGCGCTGACCAGTACCCTGGCAGCTCCGTTGTTGATGGTAGTGCTCGGAATGCTCGGCTTTGGAGATTCGGGCTCAGAAGCCTTCGGCGGCCATCTGCTCATGAGTGTCTGGTCGGTGGCGGGGGGCGCCGTCGTGGGGTGGGCGATCGGCGCCGCCATGATGCGCTGGCTTACCCTGCTTGATTCCGATCGTCAGGGAGACTTTCTCGAAGACATGATCGTGGTCGCGACAGCCGTGCTGACCTATGTTAGTGCGCTCGCGGTGCGGGCAGACGGGTTGATAGCGGTGTTCATTGCGGGACTGGCGCTGTCACATGGAGGCCGTCTGCGCCGCTCTTTGCGCAAGCCTACCCCCAGCGCGCGCGTCCTGCGGATCGCCGGACGCGTCGAGCGCTTTGCGGCGGTTCTCGTCGCGGTGTTGCTGGGTGCGCTGCTTAGCGGTGTGGAGTTGCATCTTCGCATGCTGGTCTTTGCACTTCTGCTGTTGGCAGGACTGCGGCCGTTGGCTGTACGACTGGGTCTCGGAGGGCTGAGTTTGCCTCCGGCGCAACGTCGCCCCTTGGAGTGGTTCAGTGCTCGCGGCGCCGCCTCACTCTATTGCCTGGAATTGACCATAAACCGTGGGCTGGGGGGCGGGTACGCGCATGAGCTGGCCGCGACAGCGCTCGTCGTGGTCGTCGTCTCTATCTTGTTCAGTACGGTTTCTGCATTTTCGCTGCGCAAGGTCACGCCCGGGCCGGGTGCGGTTGACCTATGAAGCGGGCCGCTGAGACGACCGAGACCCATGGCTCGTGCCACATAGACGGAGGTTGCAGGGACGCAGCGCGCTGCTGAACCGCTGGCCGGCGGCGGTCGGAGGTGCATGGCCTGCCGCGCGGTGGCCGAGGCGAGGCCGGAACTCACCCGATCTTCCTGCGATCGATTCGTGACCGTGGTACGCTACTGCGTTGCCATCGTCGCAGTGATCGAGCGGCACTCGCCCTCCAAGCTCGCCACACGAAAGTCTCCGGACCCCATCGAGGCAGTTCAATGTGGGTTAATTCAACGCCAGATAGCCTCACATCGACCGTGGGACAACATGCGATGATCGCGGCATTATCGGTTTACAGTGATTGATTCTTCGGAAAATCTGGTCCAGGGGATGACATGGCACATGCTCTGATAGTCGACGACGATCCGGATGTCGTGGACTGGTTGCAGGAAGTCGCGCGCATGGAGGGGTTCACGGTCGCGCGAGCGCACAGCCTGCGTGATGCTCGTATCGAGCTTGGAAGGCAGCGTCCTGACGTCCTTCTGACGGATCTCCGCCTGCCGGATGGCGAGGGCATCGAGCTCGTGCGTGAGCTCGAAAAGCCCGAAGCCACCGAGGTGATCATCGTTACGGGCCACGCGACGGTCGATAGCGCGGTCGCTGCACTGCGCGCGGGAGCGAGCGATTACCTGGTGAAGCCCGCGGATCTGGAGCGAGTACAAGCAGTTCTGCGCCACGCGAAGAAGACCTCCGCTCTCCAACACGAGATCGGCGCGTTGCGCGAGGAGTTGCGTAAGCTCGGCCGCTTCGGCCGTATTCTCGGCAGCTCGCCACGCATGCAGGTGTTGTACGATCAGCTATCGCGCGTCGCACCGACTTCCGCTACGGTCATGCTGATCGGGGAGAGCGGCACCGGCAAGGAGCTTGCCGCGCAGACACTGCACGAGCTCTCGCGTCGCCGCGATGCACCGTTCCTGCCGCTGAACTGCGGTGCGGTCGCTCCGCAGCTCATCGAAAGCGAGCTATTCGGCCATGAGCGCGGCAGCTTCACCGGAGCCGATCGCCAGCACAAGGGCTTCTTCGAGCGCGCCAACGGCGGCACGATCTTCCTCGACGAAATCACCGAGATGCCGATGGAGCTGCAAGTGAAGTTGCTGCGCGTCCTGGAAACCAACACCGTGACGCGCGTCGGCGGCACACAGCTCATCGCCAGCGATGTGCGCGTGATTTGCGCGACCAATCGCGAGCCCGAGAAGGCCGTGGCGGACAACAAATTGCGCGAGGACCTGTATCACCGGCTCAATGTGTTCCCGATCCGTCTGCCACCGCTGCGCGAGCGCGATACCGACATCGAGCAGCTCGCGCAATTCTTCCTCGATCAACTCAACAAGGCCGAGGGTACCAACAAGACGTTCTCGCGCGACGCGCTGGTGCGTTTGTACCAGCACAGCTGGCCGGGCAACGTACGCGAGCTGAAGAATTATGTTCAGCGCACCTTCATCATGGCCGACGATGTGATCGACCTGGATGTCGCGATAACGGATACACCGCCGAAAACCGACGATGGCACCACTATCACCATTCGAGTCGGGACCCCGCTGGAGGAAGTCGAGCGCCGTGTGACCATGGCGACCCTCGCCTACTGCGGCCATGTCAAGCGCAAAGCGGCTGAGATCCTGGGTGTCAGCTTGAAAACACTCTACAACCGGCTGGAGACCTATAATGGCAAAGAGGCGGTCGGTGCTGGCGACAAGGATGAGCCTGCCAGCCTGCACGACTCGGTCCGCTGAGCGTCCCGATCGGGGGGCCGCCCGGAAGCCCGCGCCCCGCGCGTCGGACAATTCCTACACTCCGTTGCGTTATAGCTCCCGTTGCTCCTGCCCACCCTCCCACATCCTCCCCGCGCGGGGACCGGTAGGCTATCCGGCCAATGGGGATGTGCGGAAGCCCTGGGTGTGCAGGCTCGCGAGAGCGTCACGATAACTTGCCATGCCGAGCATACGAGTCGCAGTCGTAGACGATCACCAGCTTGTACGGATCGGGCTCAAGCAGATCATCGAGTCGCAGCCGGATTTTGCCTGGGTAGGTGAGGCCAAGAACGGTCGCGAGGCGCTTGCTCTGCTGCGCACCAACCCCTGTGACGTGCTGTTGTTGGATTTGTCCCTGCCCGACATGTCCGGGCTGGATGTCCTTCGGCAGATCAAGGCGCATCATGACTCCGTGGCGACCCTGGTGTTGAGCGCCTATCCCGAGAACCAGTACGGGCTGAACGTGCTGCGGGCGGGGGCGAGTGGCTTTTTGAGCAAGACCGCGGATGACGGAGAGCTGTGCCGGGCCATCCGTGCGGCGATGCGGGGCGGACGGTACGTGAGCCCGGAGCTCGCGGAAATGCTGGTCAGCGGCCTGCAAGGTGCGCCGGGCGAACCGCGGCACAGTGTGCTTTCGGAGCGCGAGTTCCAGATTTTCTGCAAGCTCGCCGAGGGCAAGAGTGTGTCGGAAATTGCGGCGAAGCTGTTTCTGAGCGTCAAGACCGTCAGCACCTACCGCACACGGATTCTGGAGAAGATGGCTATGAAGACGAACGCCGACATTACCTACTACGCCATCAAGAACAACCTGCTGCAGTGAACGCCACTATGGAGACTGCGGCAGAGCATATGGCCGGTGCGGCCGCCGTCGAGCGGCGCATTCTGCTGATCGAAGACTCCACCGTACTCTCGCGTCGACTCGTCGATCTGCTGTCCGAGCCTGGGAGGATTGCGGTGGCCGCCCAGGCAGCCACTCAAGCGGACGCCGTTCTGCGGCTGCGAGAGTCGACCTATGACGTGTTGGTGGTCGATATCGAGCTCGCCGAAGGCAACGGGGTGGCGGTTATCCGACAGGCCCGGCAGTTATATCCGCCGGACGCTCAGCCCCTGATCGTGGTGCTGACCAACTACGCCTCGGACTTCGTGCGCGACCACTGTTTTGCCGCCGGCGCCGATTATTTTCTCGACAAGATGCGGGATATCTCTTTGCTGAAGGGCGTGGTCGTGGACGGCCGCTCGAAGTGGGCTCCGCCGGCCACGAGCCACTGAACCGCGCACAGGCTAGCCTGCTGCTGAGGCAGGGCTAGGCTGCTGGCACGACGACGCGCAGCGTAGTGCCTTTCCCAGGTGCTGATTCGAGAGAGAATCGGCCGCCAAGAGCCCGGACCCGATGTTGCATTCCCATGATGCCATGCGGCCAGCTGTCGCGAGCGCCATTGGGATTGAAGCCGCGGCCGTCGTCATGCAACGTGAACGCATATTGCCTGTCGTCGGCCTCGAGCTCCAGGGAAACGTGGCTCGCGCCGGCATGCCTGATGATGTTGTTGAGTCCTTCCTGCACGATGCGGAACAACGCTATCGCGATCTCTTTGGGGATCGGGTAGCCATCGTCGGGCAGCTTCATCTCGGCCTCTATGTTGGCTTTGGCACAGGCCGAATCGACGTAGGCGCGCAGCGCGGTCGCCAATCCGAAGTGGTCCAACAGCGAGGGGCGCAATTCCTCCACCACGCGCCGTTTCAGGCTCATGGCCTCATCGAGGACACTGCCCAACTGCGCGAGCCGCTCCTGGAGCTCGGGCCGCTCGACCCGTGACTGCACCCAGGACAGGTCCATCTTTGCCGCGGTGAGGAGGCCACCCAACTCGTCGTGCAGGGTCCGGGCCAGCTCGGATTTTTCCTTTTCGGCGAGGCTCTGCAGATGGCTCGACAGGGCGGACAGTTCCAGGGTGCGCGCCTCGACCAGCTGGTCGATCTCGCGGTTGACGGCGGCGGCCTGCTGTTGCTGTTGCTCTGGAATCTTGATCATCTGTGCGCCCCGCGCCGCCGGTGGCAAGGTGAGGCCGGCACGACCAGCGGCGACTATCATCTCGTATCTAGGGTGTTACTAGCACGAGTAGCATCCCGACGACGATCGCAACCAGCGACATGAGGTCCTTCACGCTCATGGGTCGCACTTTCGCGTGAGCGCGGTCAAAGCGCCAGCGGCTCGGGTCAGAGGGCGTGTAGTCTTGGGGCGTAAAAATCTGTAGGACGAGTCCTACATCATCCGGCGGGCAACGGAAGCGCTGGAGCCCCTCAAACAAAGAGCCCCGCTTTCGAGGCGGGGCTCCTCAAGGACCGAAACGCGTCGATTACTTCTTCGGCGCGGAAGACGAGTCGGTGCTCGCGCCCGACTTGGACTTCTTCTTGTGGCTGTGCTTCTTATGGGACTTCGCCGGAGCCGACGCCGACGTATCCGACGACGGAGGGGTGGTGTCGGCGGCGAACACGGGGCCCGCGGCGAGCAGCAGTACGCTGACAACTGGGACAAGCTTCTTGAACATCGATCGGCTCCACTGTAAGGAAAAATGAGCGGTGTTTAGGAATCAGTGCTTTAAGGACGCCCGCCTCGAAGCGCGGGTATTATGACTGGAATACCGGACTACGGTTTCAGGATGACTGCAACGTAATGTTGGCGCCCGCAGGGGCGCTTGCCAGGCGGCCGGGCCGCGGTGGCCGTTCAATGTCCCGGGAAGGACACGAGGGTGCGTACCGGGACTTCCAGCTCGGCGAGGCGGCGGGCGCCGCCCAGATCCGGCAGATCGATGATGAAGCAGGCCGCCAGGACCTCCGCGCCCAAGGACCGCAACAGTTTCACGGCCGCCGTGGCCGTCCCTCCCGTCGCGATCAGATCGTCCACCAGGACGATCTTTTCGCCTCTGGCGACGCCATCCTGGTGGATTTCGATCTCATCGCCGCCGTATTCCAGAGAATATGCCAGCCGCACGGTGGTATGCGGCAGCTTACCCTTCTTGCGGATGGGGACAAAACCCGCCATGAGCTGATGGGCGATCGCGCCCCCCAGGATGAATCCGCGAGCCTCGATGCCGGCGACGCGGTCTACCCCGGTCCCGCTCCAGGGTTTCACCAGCTCGTCCACGACGGTTCGGAACGCTTGGGCGTTTCCGAGAAGAGTGGTGATGTCGCGAAACATGATCCCCGGCTTGGGATAGTCGGGGATGGTCCGGATCGCGTCTTTGATTTGTTGCATCGTGTGGGCGTCCATAGCCCCCACTCTACCTTGTCTCAGCTTGCTCTATAGCACGTTCGAGCGCTGGACGGGCCTTCAGGAGTCCAATGATCGCCCCGGCAGCACCTGGCGGTAATCTCCTGCGCGGTACCTTGCTTCCGGCGAAGTATTGGTCAGACAGGCTCCAGGTACTGGATCTGAAAGTAGCCCTGCTCATCGTTCCACGTCTGCCGTCCCGCCCAGCCCGCGGCACGCGCCTGCGCCGCGAATAGCTCGGGTGTGTACTTGTGGCAATGTTCCGTGATGATGGGCTCATGAGCGGCAAAATGGATGGTTTCATCGGCGATCGAGACGCTTTGGGCCTCGGTGCTGATGAGACGCATCTCGATCCGGCTGGCTTCAGGGGCCCAGACTGCGGTGTGGCGGAAGCGTCGAAGATCGAAAGTGGCTCCCAGCTCCCGATTCAGGCGACGCAGGACGTTCAGATTGAACTCTGCCGTCACTCCTGCCGCATCGTTATAGGCGCGCTCCAGGACCGCCGGATCCTTGACGAGGTCGAACCCGATGACCATGCCCCCGGCGATGCCAAGCCGCGAGCTCGTAATCTGGCGCATCAGGCTCATGAGCTCGATGGCCGCTGGCGGATCGAAGTTTCCAATGGTCGATCCAGGAAAAAAGACGACGACTCGCGAGGGTGTCCTTCGTGGCCTGGGAAGAGGGAAATGCCGGGTGAAGTCCGCGCACGCGGGGAGCACCTCCAAGCCCGGATAGGCTGCGGAGATCCGACGGGCGGCGGCCATGAGGTGAGTTCGCGAAATGTCGACCGGGACGTAGGCGGCCAGGTCAGGCAGCTCCTCCAGGAGGAGTCGTGTCTTGGTGCTGGCGCCGCTACCCAGCTCTACCAACAACGCGTTCTCGCCGATGCGGCGGGCAATCTCCCGCGCATGCCGCTCGAGAATCCGCGTTTCCGTACGGGTGATGTAGTACTCGGGCAGCTCGCAGATCTCGTCGAAGAGCTTCGATCCGCGCTCATCGTAAAAATAGGTGGGCGACAGCCGCTTCGGCGTGCACTTCAGCCCGCGCAGCACGTCGTCGACCAGTGAGGGGGCTGCGACCCGCCAGTCCGTGTTCGGACCCCCAGCGGCCGGAATGCGAAGTGTCTTTTGCATCATGACGGGTCTCGCGCAAGGCGAACACCGCTGAATTGCCAGCGGGCCGCGGGGTTGAAGAAATTCCGATAAGTCGGGCGGACGTGCCCTTGCGGAGTGGCACAGGAGCCGCCACGCAGCACGAGTTGATTCACCATGAACTTGCCGTTGTATTCGCCGAGCGCACCGGTGGCCGGCCTATAGCCGGGATAGGGCGAGTATGCGGATTGCGTCCATTCCCAGACGTCGCCGAACAGTTGCAGCAATGTCGGCTCGTTCGCGGGGAAAGCAGCCGACGGAGCGGTCGCTGCGGGTACGGGATGCCAATTGCCGCTTTCCACGAAGTTGCCGCAAGTGGATGCGCCGCAGGTGGCGACTTCCCATTCGAACTCCGTTGGCAAACGTGCATCCGCCCACCGGGCGAACGCATCCGCCTCGTAGTAACTCAAATGGCATACAGGTGTGTGCGGATCCAACTCGACCAGGCCGCGCAGGGTGAATTCTTCCTGCAGCGACTGCGACCAATAGATCGGCCGGGTCAATTGCTCGTGCTGCACCATCGCCCAGCCATCGGAGAGCCAGCAAGCCGGGTTGCGATAACCGCCGTCGCTGACGAACTCCAGGTATTCGCCATTCGTAACCAACCGGGTCGCCAACTCGAACGGAGAGACGTGGACGCGATGACGCGGCTGCTCGTTGTCGAAACAGAACGACTCCTCGGCCGCTCGCGCTTGGCATCCGATGTCGACCAGGCCACCTTCGAAGAGTCTGAACGAGGACGCCGCAGCGGCACGTCGAGGCGGGGCGGGATGTTTGATGTAGGCGGGCAGGAGCGGGTTGCAGGAGAACAGGTGTTTGATATCGGTGAGGAGTAGCTCCTGATGCTGCTGCTCGTGGTGCAGTCCCAGGATGATGATTCGCGTGAGCTCGGGAGGAATACCGTCCGCTTTCCGCAAAAGGGCATCCATTCGCTCGTCGATCCGTGCGCGGTACTCGAAAACCTCGGGCACCGTGGGGCGAGAAAGCAGCCCGCGGTTGGCGCGCACATGCATCGGTCCGACCGCGTTGTAGTATGAGTTGAAGAGATACCGGTAATGGGCGTCGTGGAACGTATACGGGCCGGGCTGCTGCAGGTGCTGTAGGACGAACTCCTCGAAGAACCAGGTTGTATGCGCGAGATGCCATTTTGCGGGGCTGGCGTCCGGCATCGACTGCACCACGTAATCTTCGGTGGCCAGTGGAGCGCATAGCGCAAGGCTCGCATCACGTA
>CAZBTV010000032.1:9656-54158 GCA_964494895.1 uncultured Steroidobacteraceae bacterium
GGTACTGCTGTGATAGTGTCGGCGCTTCGGGAACAGCGCTCCCTGAGGCCACCGTAGGCGGCAGCGTTGTGAGTCCGATGAGTGCCATTGTACGCTACGCCCGCAAGTTGTATGCCGCAGGAGCTGTTTTGCTGCGGGAGCTGTGGGCAACTTGCTCCCGCTTGCATCCGCGTATTGTACGTCCCTCAGGGCGGGATGGCGCCCTTCGCCCATACGAGGAGCTGGTTATTTGCGGGCATGGCATGATCCTCCAAAAGGAGCAGCCCCTGATTGCTCGCAAGGATGTTGATTTCCTCGAAATCGCGAATGCCGCTCGATGGATCACGAGTTTTGAGGTAGCGGTCGAACTCCGCGTTGCTCTGGCTCGTGTAATCGCCCCCATAGCGAAATGGTCCGTAGATACACAGCACGCCCGGCGCACTCAGGACAGTGCCGATCCCGCGGAACAGATCCTCCACAGCATCCCACGCCATGATGTGGAGTGTATTTGCTGTGAATACCGCATCGACTGGGTCTACCCTCCATGGCAACTCGCGCACGTCGAGCTCGATGGCGGGGCGCAGGTTGGAAGGTCCCTCGAGAGCGATTCGCTCCCGCAAGCCGGCCAGGTATTCGTCCCGATCACTGGGTTGCCACGAAAGGTGAGGGAGATGAGTCGCGAAATGGACCGCGTGCTGGCCGGTGCCGCTGCCGATCTCCAGGACCGAATGACTGTCGGCGAGCGCATCTGTGAGGACTTGCAGGATCGGTCCCTTGTTGCGCTCGCAGGCTTCGGATATGGCGTACGTCACGAAGCGAGTGTGCCACAGTTGGGCTGTCAGCTTGCGAATCGGCGCTGGCCCGAGCAGCTCTGTTGGCAGAGCCTGATAGCCCATAGCGGCGCCTGATAGTCGCCGCCTTGCATGTCATTGCCGCGTGGGCTTTTGCACCGTGCCGTTCCCGGCCTTGTCGCCCCCGATCTCGCGTGCCACCCGCAGAGCGAGCATGGCAACGGCGTCGACGAAGTCGCTTTCATAACTCCAGCCGCTCGCGGAGGCGCGCCAGATATTCTGCCGTCCGCTAGGCTCGACACGAGCCTCGCTGTCGTAGTACACCGCCCGGGCAAGGGCTTCGTGGGCCAGCTCAAGCCGATCCCGCGGCCAGGTTGCCCAGAGCTGCCCGGCAAGAGACCCAGGCTCCGGGCCTGCGCTGGTGTGAGTGGCGATTCCGAGCCGTTCGGCGGCCTCGATGAGAGGATCTTGCATAATACCCCTCCGTACACATACGACCTGTGTTACGAGCAGATATCGTGCCCATCGACCCGTTGCTGACGCCAGTTGGCGACAACAAAGGAACACAATCCATCCATGCAAGCTATCGACGCTCTCCTACAACGACGCTCCGCCAAGACCTTGACGGCTCCCGCGCCCGACGAGGGTGCGCTGGATCTGATCTTCGCGAGCGCCGCCGCAGCTCCCGACCACGGTCGTCTACGGCCGTGGCGCTTCATCCTCATCCAGGGCGACGGATTGGAGCGCTTCGGTAACCTGCTAGCCGAGCACCTGAAGCGCCAGCATCCTGGCTCATCCGAAGAGACACTTCAGCGCGAGCGGCAAAAGGCATTTCGGGCGCCCATGATCGTGGTGGTTGCGGCCGTGTGCACGGAGAACGGCAAGATCCCGCCCGTGGAACAGGTCCTGTCGGCCGGAGCCGCGGCCCAGAACATCATGTTGGCGGCGCATGCGTTGGGGTTCGGCTCCATGTGGAAGACCGGCGGCCCGGCTTACGACGAGCAGGTCAAAGCGGCATTTGGACTGCAGGCGAAGGATGCCATCGTGGGTTTCATGTACCTGGGCACCGATGGCTCCAGACCTGACACCACCCCGCGCCCCGCCTGGCGGGATCTGATGCGCCGGTGGTAGCGGTGAAGCGAGTCGCCGCTGCGCCGGTCGGAGCCAGCCGCCCTGGTGAACCGAGCATGGATTTTGGTGTCATATCCCATTTTACCGAGCGGCTCTGCGCCGCTTGCTGGTCATCGAGGACCCTTGCAGAATGAGAACCCTCCTCTGGTTGGTGGTGGCCACTGTGGCTGCCGCCCCCTGCTACCTGCAGGCCGAGCAGCAAAAACCCATGTCTGACCTGGTGCATAAAGCCGCCATTGGCGAGTTCGGCCTCGACTTGAGTGCCGGCAACCCGGCCGTGAAGCCGGGCGACGACTTTTTCTCGTACGCCAGCGGCAGTTGGTACAACACATTCCAGATCCCGCCGGACCGGGCCAGCTTCGGCGCGTTCAACGAGCTCGACGAGCTTTCCAAGCAGCGCGTGCGTGAGATCATCGAGTCCGCTGCGGCCGGGCACCCCGCGGCCGGCAGCCCGGAGCAGAAGATCGGCGATTACTACGCTGCCTACATGGACCAGGCCGCGATCGAGGCCAACGGCCTCGCCCCGGTGCAGGACGACCTGAAGCGCATCTCCTCCGCGAAAGACAAGACCGAGATCGCCCGGCTGTTCGGCTCACCGGGGTTCGCTTCGCTGTTCGACCTGGACCTGCCGCCTGATTTGAAGGATCCGAACCGCTATTCGGTGGTGATCAGCCAGTCGCACCTGGGACTGCCCGATCGCGATTACTATCTGAAGGACGATCCCAAGCTCAAGGAATTGCGCGCCAAGTATGTGGCATACGTCGGCCAGATGCTCACTCTGGGGGGCATTGCGGACGCTGAGGCGAAGGCCGCCGACATCATGGCGTTTGAGACTGCGGTCGCCGGAGCGCAATGGCCGAATGACAAGCGCCGCGATGTGGATGCCACCTACAACCCGCGTACCAAACAACAGCTCCTCACCTACGCGCCCGGCTTCCCGTGGCAGGGCTTTCTGGACGCCTCCTCGGTCGGGAGTCGGCAGGAGCTCGTACTGAGTGAGCTCACCGCCATTCGCGACATGGCGGAGATTTTCAAGCGGACCCCTCTCGCCACCCTCAAGTCATATCTCACGTTTCACTACCTGAGCGATCACGCACCCTATCTCCCGAAGCGCTTCGATGAGGCTCGTTTCGCCTTCTATGGGCAGACGCTCCGGGGACAGCCACAGCAGCGTGAGCGTTGGAAGCGTGCGGTCGACGAAGTGGACGGAGCTCTCGGCGAGCAGGTGGGGCAGCTATACGTGGCCCGCTATTTCCCGCCTGAGTCGAAAGCCAAAATGCAGGAGCTCGTGGCGAACCTGCGCGCTGCCCTGAGCGAGCGCATCGATACGTTGGAATGGATGACGCCGGAGACGAAGTCCCGGGCGCATGAAAAGCTCGCGACTTTCGTGCCGAAGATCGGCTATCCGGAAGTCTGGAAGGATTATTCGACGCTGCAGATCCGGCGCGGCGACCTGATGGGCAACGTGCGGCGAGCGGCTGAGTGGCATTGGCAGTATCAGGTGGCGCGACTCGACAAGCCGGTCGATCGGATGGAGTGGCAGATGACTCCTCAGACGATCAACGCCTACTACAATCCACTCAACAACGAGATTGTGTTTCCGGCGGCCATACTGCAGCCACCCTTCTTCGACCCGAACGCGGACCCGGCCGTGAACTACGGCGCGATTGGGGCCGTCATAGGCCACGAGATCGGTCACGGCTTCGACGATCAGGGCCGCAAGTTCGGGCCCGATGGGAGCTTGAAGGATTGGTGGACGCCGAAGGACGCCGAGGTATTCAAGGAGCGCGTCGCCCGCCTCATCAAGCAGTATTCATCCTACGAGGCGCTGCCGGGATTGAAGGTCAATGGCGCCAACACGATCGGCGAGAACATCGGCGACCTGGGCGGCCTCAACATGGCCTACCACGCCTACCAGCTCTCGCTGAAGGGCAAGCCGGCACCGGTCATCGACGGGCTCACCGGAGACCAACGCTTCTTCCTTTCATGGGCGCAGGTCTGGCGGGCGAAGTATCGTGACGGAGCGCTGCGAGAGCAGGTGATGTCGGACCCGCATAGCCCCGCGATCTTCCGCGTCAACGGGCCTTTGCCCAACATTGACGCCTGGTATGCGGCTTTCCACGTGCAACCAGGCGACAAGCTCTACATCAAGCCCGAGGATCGCGTCTCGATCTGGTAAGGGTTACCTTACCGCGCGGTAACCGCCCGTGACACCCTTCGGGGACAGGACGAGTTGCCAGAGCTGGGTCTTGCGTGCGCGGAAGTTGGCGGCGGAAGCCATTAGCCAGAAGTGCCACATGCGGCGGAAGCGCTCGCCGTAACGCGCCGCGATCTCTGGCCAATGGCGCTCGAAGTTGTCTGACCACGCCATGAGGGTACGGTCATAGTCGACACCGAACGAGTGGAAGTCCTCGATGACCCATAAGCCCTCGGCGGCTCGAGCGATCTGCGCGAGCGACGGGAGCTGCCCGTTCGGGAAGATGTACTTTTCGATCCAGGGATCGGTCGTCATCGAGGAACGGTTGCTGCCGATGGTGTGCAACAGGAAGAGTCCGTCGGGCCGCAGCAGCTCCCGCGCTTTCGTCAGGTAGGTGCGGTAGTTGCGTACGCCGACGTGCTCGAACATTCCCAGGGAATAGACGGCGTCGAAGTTGCCGCCCATGCTCCGGTAGTCCTGGAGCAGAATCTCGACAGGCAGGCCCGCGCAGCGGCGTTGTGCCGTCCGCTGTTGGTTCTGTGAGACCGTTACGCCGGTGACGGAGGCGCCGTAACACTCCGCCATGAACTGCGCCGCGCCACCCCAACCGCAGCCGATATCCAACACTCGCATACCCGGCTTCAGCCCCAACTTACGGGCGACCAGGTCCAGCTTCGCTTCCTGCGCCGCATCCAGCGAGCTCATGTTCTGCCAGTAAGCGCACGTGTAGATCATGCGCGCGTCCAGCATGCGCTCGTACAGATCGTCGCCGAGATCGTAATGTTGCTTGCCGACTTTGAACGCGCGGCGCCGGCTCTGCATGTTCATGATATGCGCCGTGATGGCCAGCATCGCGCCGCGCGGCGAGCGCAGATGCTGTTCGATATCCGCGCGCAAGATGCGAGTCAACATCTCGTCCAGCTGCTCGCAGTCCCACCATCCGTCCATATAGGATTCGCCGGCTCCGAGCGAGCCTTGGCCCAGAACCCGCTGGAAGAAACGGCCGTCGTGAACGCGGATGTCCCATGGCCGCGAGCCGTTTATCTTGATATCGGTCCCTTCGAGCAGGTCCTCAACCGCCCGCCGGTACGAAAAGCGTCTGCCCACCGTCGCCTGGTGACTCAGGGCTGGTGATGCTCCTGGCTCTGTCATTATTCTTCCCCTTAGCTTCCGGCCAACTTTCCCCTCAGGTCGCGGCGATCTGAGCAGGGGGAGGGCCTCGTCTCCCGTCCCTTCTCCAGAAACATAACTCGTGCCCGGTGGGCACGGCCAGTGCGGAAAGTCCACGCTCCGCGCTCCCGGTTCGGTCCGAAGGCGGGTTCTGATTCTAAGCCACTGAATTGGAAGGAATATAGGATCCCAAGGATCTACCAGGGCTTGACCACGGCCAGGACAACAATCGCGATCAGCAGGAGCGCCGGAACCTCATTGAAGAGGCGCAACCAGCGTTCGGAGCGGCGGTTCTTCCCTTCCCGCAGCGCCACCATCAATCGATGGCACCACACGTGATAACCGGCCAGGAGCGCAACCAGGGCCAGCTTCACGCGCAACCAGCCGAAAGTCAGGTAAACGGGGGCGGCTACGATCATGGAGATCCCGAACAGTGCAGCGAGCGCCGCCCCGAGCGTCATGATTCCAAACAGCCGCCGTTCCATGATCACGAACCGCTCCCGCCCGGGCGCGTCGGTCGCGGTGACGTGATAGATGAACAATCGCGGCAGATAGAACAGCCCCGCGAACCAGGTGACGACAAAGACGACGTGAAAGGCTTTTAGCCAGAGCATCCGTGTTTACCTTCAGACAGTACTCCTAGCATAAACAAAGCTGGGAGCCTGGATCAGGGCGACATAACTTTGTCCGATGACTGAAAGGACGCGACTTGCAATCCCCTATACATGGTATCAGCAGGATGGATGGCAGGATCGCGATGGATAGTAGTACCTTGGCGAGGTTTGGCCCCGGCAGCGCCGATCGATGCGATGCCGCCACAGCGCGGTCGGGAGCCTCGGGTCCTGGCCCGATCGCATCATGTAGACTGGATCAACGGCACGCGCCCTCCAACCGAAAGCAGTAGAGCTGATGACAACGAGCAGTCCCACCTCCCAGGCTTCTTTCCCCAGCAACATCGAGATCGCCCAGCACGCGAAGATGCGTCCGATCGTGCAGATCGCGCGCGAGCGTCTCGGCATCCCCGAAGAGCAGCTCGAGCCGTATGGCCGTTACAAGGCAAAAGTGTCGCTCGACTACGTGCGACAGCTCGATAATCGTCCGGACGGTAAGCTCGTACTGGTGACCGCTATCTCGCCCACGCCCGCGGGCGAGGGTAAGACTACGACTACAGTCGGTCTGGGCGACGCCCTGAACCAGATTGGGAAGAAGGCCATCATCTGCCTGCGTGAGCCCGCGCTGGGTCCCGTGTTCGGCATGAAAGGCGGCGCGGCCGGCGGGGGCTACTCGCAGGTTGTGCCGATGGAGGATATCAACCTCCACTTCACGGGCGACTTCGCCGCCATTGCGCTGGCAAACAACCTGCTGGCCGCGTTGATCGATAACCACATACATCAAGGCAACCAGCTCGGCTTCGACGTGCGTCGCATCGCGTGGCGGCGCGTGGTGGATTGCAATGATCGTGCTTTACGCGACATCGTCATTGGCCTGGGCGGCACGGCCAATGGGTATCCACGACAGGACGGATTCGACATCGTCGTGGCATCCGAGGTCATGGCGATCTTCTGTCTGGCAAACAGCCTAAATGACCTCAAGGAGCGGCTCGGCAACATCGTGGTGGGATACACGAAAGAGCAGAAGCCGATTCTTGCTCGCGACCTGAAGGCGCACGGCGCCATGACAGTGCTGTTGAAACAAGCTCTGGCGCCGAATCTGGTACAGACCCTGGAAAACAACCCGGCCTTCATCCACGGTGGTCCGTTCGCCAACATCGCGCACGGCTGCAACTCCGTGGTGGCGACGAAAACAGCGCTGAAGCTCGCCGATTATGTGGTCACCGAGGCTGGATTCGGCGCTGATCTGGGTGCCGAGAAATTCATCGACATCAAATGCCGCAAGGCCGGGTTGAAGCCCGCCGCCGCCGTGATCGTGGCAACGGTGCGCGCTCTGAAGTATCACGGCGGAGTAGCGGTGCCGGATCTGCCCAAGGAAAATGTAGAGGCGCTGAAGAAAGGGCTGGTCAACCTTCAGCGTCACATTGACAACGTTCATGGCAAGTTTGGCCTGCCTTGCGTGGTGTCGATCAATCACCGCGCGCAGGACACCGATGCCGAAGTACGGGCACTGATCGAGGGGATCGCTTCACAGGGGGTGAAGGTGATACTGGGCAAGCACTTCGCAGAGGGTGGGAAGGGCGCGGTGGAGGTCGCGCGGGAAGTAGTAAGGATGTGCGAGCAGCCGAACCACTTCAAGTTCGCCTATGAGGACAGTACGCCTCTGTGGGACAAAATGAAGGCCATCGCACAAAAGATCTATCACGCGAGCGATATCACCGCCGACACCAAGGTGCGCACACAGATCAAGCAACTACAGGAGAGCGGCTACGGCCACTATCCCGTGTGTGTGGCCAAGACCCAATATTCGTTCTCGACCGATCCGAAGTTGCTCGGCGCGCCGTCGGACCATATCGTGAATATCCGCGAGGTCCGACTCGCGGCCGGAGCGGAGTTCATCGTCATGATCTGCGGTGACATCATGACCATGCCGGGCTTGCCGAAAGTGCCGGCGGCCGACTCTATCGACATCGACGAGAGCGGGAAGGTGGTCGGACTTTTTTAATAACGCTGGATCCGGGCATCCTGCCCGGCCCAGCGTGCTTCGAGCAAAAAGCGTGGTTTTTGCTCGAAGCTCCGCCACCTGCGGCGGCGGGGCACATCCCTGTGCCTGGGGCGCGGGCTCGTGACGGTGCAAGGTAACGCGCTGCGCCGTCAGTGCTTGCGCTGGTCCTTCAACGTATCTTTGATACCGCCAACCACGTTCTGGACCTTGCCTTCGACCTGATCGGCTTGGCCTTCGCGTTTCAATTTCTCATCGCCCGTGGCTTTGCCCGCGGCCTCTTTGATGTTTCCCTTCGCTTCCTTGAAGGAGCCTTTCATGCGATCCTCATTCATGCTGTTCTCCTCGTGCGAATAGACGTGATACGCGTCAGCCCGTACTAACACAGGTTATTGACACGACAGACGAAGTAAGAACGGCAGCGGCGGGGTTCCGTTCCCTCGCGTGCCACTTTTGAGGCTGTAGCGGTAGCGTTACGGCTCTTTCCAATTCTTCTCGCGAGCCGCGTTTTCCGAGCGCGCGTCGAGGGGCTCGCCGGCCATCGTATCCTCGACCGCTCGCATGACTGACGGCGGCATTTCCGATCCGGCCTGCCGGTATTGACTCTCGTTTTTGCTCGCGACGGTCGCTTGCGCGAGCACCTGGATGTGCCAATCGTCCTGCTGCCGGCATGCCAACCCGCCAAGCGTGGCGGAGTTACGCAGTGCGAACGTACGGCAGTACTCGCCATCTTTCGACTTGAAGCTCAGCCCGATTCGCACAGGCGCGTCGTCTTTCTGCGTGCTCGCGAGTTGTTCCGACAGGGCTTCCGCCAACATGCCGTTCGCGAACAGTCGTCCGTCCCGCGAAGTGATGGGGCCGGTGTTACCCGCCGTGCGCAACAGTACCTGTCCGATCAGGACGCCAACAACCAGGCTCGCTGCGAGCGACGTCCATTGGGGCCACGCGCGACGCGGTGGCGGCTTGCGCCGCAGTGGTATGACATTCCCTTCGCGGCGGATCGCAGGGACACCGCGTGCGGCGTCAACGAGCCGTTGCGGAGGGGGCTCATCGAGCACCTTATCGAAATTCGCCCGCAGCCGATCGCGCAATGCCTTGTGCTGGGCAACGCGGCGAGCGAGCGCCGGATCCGATGCCATGGCCGCTTCCAACTCCGAGCGTGTTTGTAGGTCGAGCTCGTTGTCCGCATACGCCATCAAGATCTCTTCCGAGTACTTCATCACAATGCTCCCGTCGCGTCCGCAAGCAGCGCCTGCAGAGCCTCGCGGCCTCGCGCCAGGCGGCTCGTCAGCGTTCCGACCGGTACCCCCATGATCTCGGCCGCTTCCTTGTATGAGAGTCCTTCCACGAGCACCAGGCCAACCGCGATCCGTTGCTCGTCCGGGAGGCGAGCCATTGCATCCTCGATCGAGAGGACTCCCGTGTGCGCCTCACTCGAGCCGTCGCTGACGTTTTCGCCCAGAGTTTCCGGGGCAAATATCCGATTCCGCCGGCCACGTGCGCGCGCCTCGTCGATCCAGGCGTTGCGGAGAATGCCGAACATCCAACTCGACAACCGTGAGTCAGGCCGAAGCTGCTCGGACCGCACGAGCGCCCGCTCGACGGCGACCTGCACGAGATCGTCAGCGTCGTGCGGGTCACGGGCAAGCGTGCGCGCGAAGCGGCGCAGCCGGGGTAGCAGACCCACGATTTGCTCTCGGAGCTCGTCCAGGGGCGCGTGCGTGCTTCTCACATCTGCACTTCTATACGTCGGGGCCCGACATTTTCTTCCATGCGCGCTCGCATTCAAGCAATACTGTGTGCTGCATGACTGTTACCCGCTCGATAGCGCGCAAATGTCTGACGTGGCTGCTGCCGCTGATTCTGGCACAGTCGCCCTTGGCTGAGGCGCAGGTCGCGCTCCCTGGGGCACGCTTGCCCGGCTTGCCGGGCGCACTGAACGGCTTGCCAGTGAATGCGGACCGCGCCTTGTCGGGCTTGTCCTCGGATGCGAGCCCGCGGCTGCAGGATCTGCGGCGGCTGCGGATCCGGGACTTGATTCGTAGCCATCCGAAAGAGGTCGAGGCTGATTCTGAAGGGGCGCCGATTCTGCGAGGCGAGGTGGCTGCATTGTCCCCAACGGATGCGGCGCTGGAGAAAGCGCGCGCCGCCGGATTCGTCATCCTCAGGGAACGAGAGCTCGATGGCCTCGATGCGCGGGTCGTCATCCTGAAGGCCCCCGAGCGTGTCGACACGCGCCGAGCTCTGCGGCAATTGCGTGCGTTGGATCCGGACGGGACCTACGATTTCAATCATCTGTATCTGGATGGTGGGTTGTCGGAGTCGGCTCGGGTACAAACCGAGCCCTCCGGCCTTTCCACCCCGCAGGTTACTCCCTTCGTCGCCCCACCCAGGATCGGGCTCGTCGACAGTGGTGTTGATGTTGCGCATACGGTGTTTCGTGACATCGTGATCCATCGACATGGATGCTCCGGCACGCCCGCACCCGCGGCTCATGGAACGGCAGTGGCCTCACTCATGGTGGGCCGCTCTGCGCAATTTCGTGGGGCGGCGCCGGGATCCGAGCTTTATGCCGCGGATGTCTACTGCGGGCTTGCCACGGGTGGGGCGGTGGATGCGGTGGTTGACGCTCTGGCCTGGCTGGTGCGCGAGCATGTCCCCGTCATGAATGTAAGTCTGGTTGGGCCACCTAACTCGATGCTGGAGAACGTGGTGCGCATGGTGATCACGCGCGGACACCTCATCGTTGCGGCTGTTGGTAACGACGGCCCCGCGGCTCCGCCGCTGTATCCGGCATCCTACCCTGGAGTTGTGGGTGTTACCGCGGTGGATGCGCATCAACGAGCGTTGCTCGAGGCTTGCCGGGGAAAACAGGTGAAGTTCTCCGCGCCGGGGGCGGACATATCGGCAGCGAATCCCGGGCAGGGTTATGCGACGGTGCGTGGCACATCCTTCGCATCGCCGATCGTCGCCGGCCTGTTGGCCGGGTCGCTTCGAGAGCCGGACAAGGCGGCTGCGGAGCGGGTTGTCGCCGAGCTGGCCGCTCATGCAGTGGATCTTGGCTCTCCGGGACCCGACCCGGTCTATGGCTTCGGGCTGGTTGGAGGGGATCTGCGGCCGGAGCTCGCACTCGTGGGCAACCGGTCGAATTAAGTCAAACAACGTTCGCCATCCTGGCCCGCCTGTCGACCCGGGATGAGCCCTCCCGCCTTGCATTGCCTCGGCATCGATTTTCTGGATCGTCGGGAAGATTCCGCCGGGCTGGATCGTAATCCTTCTCGAAGCTCGCGGATGGGCCGCGGCGTACGAGTGAGGATTGAAATGAAGACTCATCATGTTCTTGCCATGGCGATAGTGGCCGTATCCGCCGTTTCCATGCCTCAGGCGTTTGCCGGGCCACTGGGTGGCGGGCTGGGTGGTGCGGTGGGAGGTGGATTCGGTGGTGGATTGGGCGCTGGCCTGGGAGGCTTCGGCGGGTCGATGGCGGGCGGTGCCAATGGCGCGATGAACGGGTCGCTGTCAGGTGAGACGCGGGGTCTCGGTCGGGCGGATCGGGGTGTGTCGGGAAGCGTGTCAGGTGCCGCGAATGGCGCGGCCGAGGGTACGCGCAAAGCCGGGAAGACCGCGGGTCAAGACAGCCGCAAGGCCGATGCCGCCGCCAATGACAAAACCAACATGGCGGCGTCCGCGACATCGTCGCTAGCAGGTACCGCTGCAGCGAGGGGCGACTCCGCGGCGAACGACGCGCGCGAATTCAACGCGACGGGCGCCGCGTCAGGTGCTGCGGTAGGAATGGTGGACGGATCCTTCGGAGGTGCGAATGCGGCCGACGGCGTCGCTTCGAGCGGCAGAGCCAGTTCGGGCCGTAGCGCCACTACCAATGCCCCGAAGGCCGGAAGCGGCGGTGCGCATGCTGATGACGCATCCAATACTCGGGGTGCCAAAGCAGATGCGGGTCTGGCGGGTGCGTTCAACGGGAGCGCCAGCTCGGGTCGCGCCAACGGCAGCGCCGGATTCGCGGGTCAGGCTGACAGCTCTGCATCCAACACGTCGTCTTCGCGCGACGTTGCCGCGAGCGGCTCAATGAGCGCCACCGCGTCACGTTGAGTCGAGCACGAGTTGGCCCGACAAGGCCGGGTCGCGATAGCTTCCTGCCGGGCGGCGGGGCCGTTCAGCCTCGCCGCCCACTCCATCCAACGGTCATTCGGACGGCGGATGATCGCCGGAGAACTTCCGGACCTCGGCACCCTCCACCGGTCCGATGGTGGCGCGATCGCTGACATACAACACCACTTCGCGGCCGAAATGCAGCTTGCCTTTCACGACCGTACCGGGCCCGATCACGATATGGGGGACACTGTCGAGCATGTGCCAGCCATGCTCGGGATCTACCAACACGTCGCCATCTATGCGCGCGTCCGGGCCTAAGTGGATACCCCCGGTGGTCGTTTTGATAGAGCCGTGGATGTGGGCTTTGGCCACGTGTATGCCTCCATTGACGGTGCGCACGTCGCCCAACACCTCGGCATCATTGTCGATGTGCACCCCTCCGTTTACGGTGTGGACATCGCCGGCTACGTGCCCCCCGTCCGCGATCTGGATGCCCCCGTTGACTGTGGTCAATTCAGCGGCCTTGGCACGCGAATCCAGGCGCACGCCTCCGTTCACCGTCTTGGCGTCTCCAACTGTCGCATCCGCACCGATCCGGACGGAGCCATTCACTGTGGACACATCGCCAGCGTGCTCTCCTGGCGCGATGTCGATCGATCCCATCACCTTCGATATGTCCGAGTCGTGCGCCATGACCACGCCCGGTACCGTGCTCAAACTCAGCCCCAGAGCCGCTCCGAGGGCGACCAGGGTGATGACGAACTTGCGAATCATGCGGGTGCTCCCTTGTCCGTTGTGCCTTCCACTGCCCACTTGGATGTGGGCTCGAGCGGAAGGGTTTACCCGTGAATGGCGAAATGCGTCAATTCCAGGGAAAATCCCTTCATGGTCAAAAACAAGGCGCCCCGGCGCATTCTGGTGCTGGATGTCGGCGGCACCAACGTGAAGCTCAGCATCAGCAGCGGCAATCGTAGCGGTCGGGTGCGGAAGTTCGTTTCCGGCCCACGCATGACGGCGGCTGCCCTGGCCAAGCAAGTGCGCAAGCTCGTTTCCCCCGACGAATACGATGCAGTCTCTATCGGATATCCGGGGCTGGTTTTCCGCGGCCGGATTGCTGCTGAGCCGTTCAACCTCGGTCATGGCTGGGTGCACTTCGACTTCGAAACGGCGTTGGGCAGACCCGTGCGAGTGATCAACGACGCTGCGATGCAGGCGGTCGGAAGCTATACCGGCGGACGCATGTTGTTTCTGGGGCTCGGGACCGGCATGGGAGCAACACTCATTCTGGATGGCATCGTCGAGCCTATGGAAATCGGCCATCTCCCGTACAAGCACGGTCGAACGTTCGAAGAGTACGTTGGCAAGCGAGGGTTGCAGCGGCTCGGTAAGAAGAAGTGGCGGAAAATGGTATCGGACGTGGTCGAGCACCTCAGCGATGCACTGGAAGTCGACTATGTCGTCCTGGGGGGAGGAAATTCGAGGTTGCTGAAAGACGTTCCAAAGCATGTTCGGCTAGGCGATAACAGCAATGCCATGGTCGGGGGCCGGCTGATCTGGGAGATGGATGATCCGCTGCGGGTGCACCCGAAAAATCGGGCCCGGGGAGGCACAGCCGGGAATGCGCAGGCGACTACTCGGGGCAGGACCCGCAAAAAGTGACCTGTTCGCAAGAACGGGCAGCCTGTACGGCCCGTGCCCGCATTCCGCTCGCAAAGAGCTTGCGGGTAATCCTCAAGCCTGAGAGCCTGTTGTCATGCCGTTTACGTTCGCGCACCCCGCAGCCGTCCTGCCGCTGCGTCGCTTCAGATTCCTGCATACGATTCCGCTGATCATCGGGAGCATTGCGCCCGATCTGCCGTATTACATTCCATCGCGATTCAACCGGCTGATGGTCGAGACCCATACGCCCCTCGGCACCCTTTGGCTGGACGTGCCGATTGGCCTGTGTGTGCTGCTGTCCTGTTTCCTGCTCAGGGGCCCCCTCACTGTGCTGATGACCCCGCGCGCCCGTGCGCTGTCTTTACAGTCGATGGAGCGGTTCAAGGGGCAGGCCAGGCATTGGTTGCTGGCGCTCGTCGCCCTCTACGTCGGGGCTTGGACTCATCTGGTCTGGGACTCCTTCACTCACGACAACGGCTGGGCGGTCAAGCGGGTCGCCGCGCTCAGCGCACCGATTACGATCGGCGCCTATACCGGCACGATGTGCCACGTGATGCAGTACTTGAGCTCGATCGCCGGGCTTTTGATATTGGCGATCTGGTACTTCCGGCTGCCGACTCCCGCGACGGAGTCGCCGAATGCGACTACCGTGCCTTCATCCGGACGAGTGTTGATCCTGCTGCTCGTGTTTACAGCAGCAACCGCCATCGGCGTCTACATTGCCGGACGGGCGGCGCTTCTCGGACATTCGAACTATCGGGTGATCTACCTTCTGCTGACGAGATCCATCGCCTGGTTCATGGTTCTCTATCTGTCTGCGGGATTGCTCATCACGTCGAATCGCAGGAAACCGGAGCCAATCGTCGAGACATGAGCGTTCGAAGGCTGCTGGGCGCAGACCTTCTCTACATGATCGCTCCGGCTATGCCGAATCCAAGGCCAATGACGGCGGCGATCCCGCCCAGAACCGGAAACAAGCGCCGCTTGGACAGAAAGTAGAGCGACGACAGGACCAGCCCGAGCTCCAGAAACCCTTCGCCGATGTCCAGCCGGAACCCGCGTCTCTCCTCGTGTTCGCTGGCGGCCTCTCTGGCCTGGGCCTCTTTCTGGATGTCCTCGGCATCATGGGCGTAGCGGTCGTGGTCCTTGTTGAGTTTCTGCACCAGTCCCTCTACCCGGCTGGGCTCGGTGGCCAATGCAGTCGCCAGGCTCGAGCCGATCTCGGCCAGATGCTGCCGCAGCTTCTTGCTCTGGAAGAAGGACCATTGGTCATTCGCTTCGGTCCGGGCGATCACGGCCGCCGTGTGTGCTCGATGTGACAAGATCGTGACAACAGCCAGGATGATGCCGATCACCCCTACCATGACGCCTACGCGGCGACCGAACTCGTCGTCCGCATGACCGTGCCCAGTGTGAATCTCAACTTCAGCCATTACGCGCTCCGATTATCTACCGCAAAAGTTGTCTACGGTGCCCCAAGCAAGAGGCGTGACTTTTGCTGCGTGGTGTTGGGCGCTGTGCGCAGGCGCAGCGCTCAAGCTCGAGGCGCGTGATCTTACGAGAACGATGCGGGGCTGAAAACCCGCTGGTAGCATGGTGTGCATATGAATATCGGATTTATCGGCCTCGGTCACATGGGCAGTGCCATCGTCGGCAGATTGCTGCAGGCGAAGTACACGGTGAGAGTGTGGAATCGGTCACCGGAAAATGCCCGCAAGTTGGAGGAACGAGGCGCGAAGGTGGTCTCTACTCCCGACGAGGCGTTCAGGGGTGACGTTGTTTTCTCCATGCTTGGGGATGATGCCGCTCTTCGTGCCGTGGTCCTCGACAGTGGCGTACTCGAGCGCGCCTCGCACGAAACTGTTCCCGTCCATGTCAACATGGCTACGATATCTGTGGCACTTGCGGATGAGCTTGCGGCCTGTCATGAGAAACGCAACATCGCTTACGTGTCCGCGCCCGTGCTCGGCCGTCCCGATGCGGCGGCCGCGGGCAAGCTCAATATCCTGGCGGCCGGCCCAACGGCCGCGCTCGACAGATTGCAACCGATTCTGGACGTCGTCGGACAAAGGACCTGGCGCTTCGGCGAGCGGGCATCGCGCGCCAACGTCGCGAAACTCTCCATGAACTTCATGTTGGCCGCGGCCTGTGAGGCGATGGGCGAGGCGGCCGCTCTGGCGGCAGGCTATGACATTCTGCCGGGTGATTTGCTCGAGCTCGCCAGCAAGACCCTGTTCGGGGGAGTCGTGTATGAAGGCTATGGCCGTCTGATCGCGGCTGGAGCGTTCGAGCCTGCAGGGTTCAAGGCGCGCCTCGGCCTGAAAGACGTGCGTCTGGCACTGGCGGCGGCTGAAGCCGTTACGGCACCCATGCCTCTGGCGAGTCAGATGCGCGACTCTCTGCTCGAGGCACTCACGCGCGGCGAGGGCGACAAGGAATTTGGCGTCGTCCTCGGGCGAGCTGCGATGCGTCGTGCCGGACGTTAGCGCCTAGCCCGCAGGGCTCCCCGGATGGTGCTGACGTTCTGCGGTGCGGGCACGTTGCGGCCAGACCCCGTCGTTGTAAGAAAATTTTCATTGAAACTGCGATCGAGTTGCTGAGCCGGTCACAGCGAGGCCGTGGGCCGGGCGCGTACCTTGGCGGCAAATGAACAAGGCCATTCAAGGGCTGATCGCCGGGGACGGGCTATTCAGCCTTTTTCAGCCGATCATCGACGGGGCCACTCGGGAGCCCATCGGGTACGAGGCATTGACGCGCGGTCCGCAGGGGGAGCTCGAGCTTCCGGCCGCTCTGATTGCGGCGGCCGCGGCCGCCGGGCTCAGCATTCCCCTCGAGCGCCGCTGTCTCGAGTCCGCCCTCAACAACTACCGGGCCTTGCAGCTGCAGGGCCGCCTGTTTCTGAACCTGCTGCCGCAGAACCTGCTCGCATGGAGTGGACTTGCGGATTGGCTGGGGCAGCGGCTCGCCTTCTATCAGATAGATCCACACGATGTGGTTCTGGAAGTCACCGAGCACGGCTTGACAGAAGACGAAGCACTGTTGGCCAACGCGGTGGCGCCGCTGCGGGCACTGGGATGTGACATCGCTATTGATGACCTCGGGGCTGGCTCCTCGGGGTTGAAGACGTGGGCGGCTGTCCGTCCGGACTATGTAAAGGTCGATCGTTACTTCGTCGCCGGTATCGAGCAGGATGCGGTGCGCGGGGAGATTCTGCGCTCGGTCATCGACATGGGACGGGTTACGGGCTGCCGGGTGGTGGCCGAAGGCATCGAAAACCGTGAGCAGTGTGCTTTGCTCCTCGAATTGGGGGTGGACTATCTGCAAGGCTATCTGCTCGGCCGGCCGCAGCGTATCCCCGCCGACAACTCCGCGATACTTTGCGGCTTGGAGACCCTCACCGTGGGGGCGGCCGATTGCGCCGAGCATCTGGTGTTGCCCATCCCCGGCATTGCGGCCAACACGCCCGTGGGTGATGTGGTTGCAACGTTTCGTGCGCACCCGGAGTGGACGGCGCTTGCAGTGTTGGAAGGGGTACGGCCGGTTGGACTGGTCTACCGCGATGAGTTGCTCATCTTCCTGAGCCGTCCGTTGCACCCGGAAATCTACAACCGCAAGCCGGTCACAACGGTGATGAGACGTGAGACGGTGCAGGTGGAAGCGCGGGCGCGACTCGATCAGGTGAGTCGCGTGATCACCGCCCGCAATGCCCGGCCGCAGCGCGATGACTTCATCATCACACGCAATGGCTTGTATGTCGGGCTCGGGCGAACCTTCGATCTGCTACGTCACATCACCGCCCAACAGATCCAGGCGGCACGGCATTCGAACCCGTTGACCGGGCTGCCGGGCAATCGCGAGATTCAGAGGCATCTGTGTCAATGGCTCGCGCGGCGCCGCTATTTCGTCGCCTGCCATCTCGATCTCGACCATTTCAAAGCATTCAACGACGCTTATGGTTACGCGCGCGGCGATCAAGTGCTGTTGCACGTATCGCAGGTGATCAGCCGCATCGTCCGGCCTCGAGTGGACTTCGTCGGCCACGTGGGGGGCGATGATTTCGTGTTTTTGTTGCGGAGCCAGGACTGGACGCTACGCCTCATCGCCATGATCGAGGAATTGGCCGCTTCCCTGGTCACCTTCCATTCGAGCGAGCACCGCGCAGCGGGCGGTCATATCGGTGTGGATCGCGATGGGAGCACGCGCCACTTCCCTCTGTTGAGTGCCTCGATCGCTGCGTTCGAGGTGGATGGTACCCAGGCGGCCATCAGCGCGGAGGCTATCGCGGAAAGCCTCCGTCAGACGAAGATGTTGGCGAAGGCGAAGCCGGGTTGCACGTGTTTGCTGGCGACCGGAGACCGGGTGGTCGATCTCGTGAGTCGCGCGGATCCGCTTGCGCGCATGTCTGAGCCAGTGCCGCAGGAAGCTGCTGGCAGTTATAGCTAACGCGTGGCTCCAAACGTTTGCGTCCAGTACACACCCGCGTCTGAGGCGGGGTTGACTGCGAAGGCTATTCCCATATCAGTAAAGCCCGCGGTCATCAGGTTTGCGCAATGATGTGGACTTTGCAACCAGCCTGCCACGGCGGCCTCCGGCGTCGTTACACCGCTCGCGAGATTCTCGCCAACTATGCGCCACTTGTAACCGGCACGGGTGATTCGATCCGCTGGCGAGCTGCCATCCCGCCCGGTGTGGTCCATGTAATTGTGTGCCGCCATGTCTTTCGAATGTTCGAGGGCTGCCTGTCCCAGGGCAGTGTTCAATGAAAGAGGGGGAGCGGCTTCGAACAGTGTGCTGCCGCAGTGCCGGGCATGGGAGCGGGCTTCGTTCGTCAGCGCGAGTACGCGGCGGCTGATCGCCGGCGCATCTTTCATCAGGGGCGGGATAAATGGCTGCGCGAGTGCTATCCACACGTCCATGCCACGCCGGAAGACACCGATTTCGCGAAAGGTCGGGTCCGTCGCGACCGAGCAGAATTGTCGCGCGATGATGCGGTCGATATCACCACTATCGGGAAGGCCGGAGATCTCCATCGTCGCAGAGGCGACCGCATTGTAGCTCGCCATCTTCTGCGCCCTGCGCAGATCGACGCCACGCGCCAACTGCTTTGCGACCTCATCCAGCGGTGGGCTCTCCCGCAGCGGCGGCTGTCCACCAGGTCGTCCAGAACATCCCTGGGCACGGACCTTGTTGACGGAGCTCAGGATATCCGCCGACGCGCCCAGGGGCGTCAGGGTAAGCATCAAGCTCACGAGCACCAGGATCAGGCGAGGTTCTTTCCGGTTCTCGCCGCCGCTATATTGGGCGCGTCGGGGCGACTCAGTCATTGTTATCCCATGATGGATCGACAAAGCTCACAGCAATCCACCGGCGCGAGTTGGCCTTGGCGTCCCGGAAACCGCTTCCATCTGCTTAGCGAAAGCGAGCAGTACTTCGACCGCATGTTGCAGGCGATCGAGGGTGCGACGGCATACGTGCTCCTGGAGATGTACCTGGTGGAATCCGGCATTGTCGCAGGCCGATTTGTCGAGGCGCTGGGTCGTGCGGCACGCCGCGGCGTACGTGTTCGCGCGGTGTTCGACGGCTTTGGCTCACTCAAGCTTGCGGCGGGATATCGGCGTGCGCTGACGGATGCTGGAGTGGACTTGCGTATGTTCAATCCAATCAGACTGCGCACCAGATTACAAAATTTCCTGCGGGACCATCGCAAGCTGCTGCTGGTCGATGGCAAGCTCGCCTTCGTCGGCGGCGTCGGGCTCACGGATGAATTTGCTATATCCGGGCCGCCAGGGCAACCGTGGCGTGATCTCATGGTGGAGATTGCCGGCCCTGTCGTTGCTGACTGGCGACTGGCGTTCGAGCGGACCTGGCGTCGGGTTGGCGGAGGAGTGCTCGATCTGCCGGATCTGGAGGGAAGTCCAGAAATTGCTGGTGGCGCTGAGGGCCGGGTGGCCTTGAGTGAAGCAAGTGAGCGCTCCACGCTGGCGCGCGGCGTCGTCCGGCGAATCGACGCTTCTCGCACCAAAGCCTGGATCATGAGCGCGTATTTCGTGCCTTCACGGCGTTTTCGGAGGGCCTTGCGGCGAGCCGCCCGGCGCGGAGTGGATGTCCGCCTGCTCGTGCCGGGCCCGCTCACTGACCATCCCTGGGTGCGGCAGGCCGCGCGCCGGTTTTACGGCAAGATGCTACGTAACGGGGTGAGGATATTCGAGTACCAGCCGCGCATGTTCCACGCAAAAATGATTGTTTGCGACGACTGGGTATCGATCGGATCCAGCAACCTCGATCGCTGGAGCTTCAGGTGGAATCTGGAGGCCAATCAGGAAGTTCAGAACGCCCTTTTTGCGGCCGCCGCTGCCGCGGTTTTTGAGCGGGATTGCGCGCACTCGGAAATGCTCAGCCGGCAGAACTGGCCGCAACGTGCGTGGTTGGGCCGGCTGCAGGAACGCATCGCGGGTGCCTTGGATCGTATGCTGGACCGCTGGCGGCGGCCGCGTATTCCGTGAGCAACTGGCCGAACCCGTCCGGGCGGTGTGATCTACCGGCTTGGAGCGGAGTTGGACAAGGTTGGAATTGACGAATAGAGCTCGGTCGTGCGCACGAACGCGAGCAGGAATGGTGACATCACGCGCATCTGTGTCTGATAGGTGAGCACAGCCGCGTGCTTCCGGCTTACTTCCTCGTTGGTGAGGACGAAGGCCGACCAGGGAAGCCCCGCCCCCGTTGGTGGAGGAGTGAGAGGGATAGCTGGCATGTACATGCGCGGACTCGGCCAGCCTTCTCCCCCGTGCACGATCCAATAGTGACCTTTCGACAGCTCACCACGTTGGGTGAGAGCGCGAATTACCAGTATTCCGCTCGCGCGGTGGTCCGGATGGGTGTCCTGCGGGCTGGCCGCCAGGATCAAGGTGGGGCGTACGCGATCGAGTACCGCTGCGAAGTCGCGTTCCAGACTCTCACGCGTATAAGGATGCCCGGGAAACAGCGCATCAGGGTAAGGGACGTGCGTTTCCCCGGTTAGTTTTCCCCGCACGGGTGTCGTAGAGCGTCCGGTAAGCAATTTCAGTATGCCGCCGTCCGGATAGCCCAGAAACAGCTGCTGCGCGCTCGGCACACCCAGGAGTGACGTCGCGGCTCGCGCTTCGCCCATTCGCCGCGCACCGAGCTCTCGCGCTTTTTTCCCGAGGGGAATCGGGTTGCTTGCAAACAGTAGCGTCGATTTCCCGGCGTCGCCGCTCGTGATCCATACGACGCTGACATGTCCGCCCGCGGCCAGGACGCGCTGAATGGCTCCAGCGCAACACAGGGTTTCGTCGTCCGGGTGTGGAGATACAACGAGCAACGACGTGGTCGCATCGATCGGCGGCAGTGCTCCCAAAGACGCCGGGGCGGCGGCCGCCGTGGTGGCCACAGCGAGCAACATTGCAAGCAACGCCAGCGCTTCGGTACAGGGTTTGAGGGCGGCCAAGATTTACAGGCAACAATGAGAACCCGGTCGGCAGTGTCTCACGTCGAGCAAACGCGCGCAGGTCCGAGCTGTTAGAGTGCCCGGCCGATAACCGCGATGCGCCATTGCAGTGTGCGATGCGCGGTAGTCACGCGATGTGCTCGAGGCAAGACTGACGGAGGGCTCGATGGGCTCGGAAGAACGGCGGCCGACATTGGCGTACCACGATGCGAAATTTCTCGATTCCGACGAGGCGCGCCCGCTGAGAATCATGGCGGAGTACCTGCAGCCGCTGCGAGCGTTCCGCGAAGCCGGTGTGAGCGAGACTGTGGTGTTTTTCGGCTCGGCGCGGCTGCGCGCGGATGGGCCCAACGGGCGTTATGTATCCGAGGCAGCCGAGTTGGCTCGCCTCGTCACCGAATGGAGTCTGTCAGGGCCGCAGAACGGCCATAGGCTGGTGGTCTGCTCGGGCGGCGGCCCGGGCATCATGGAAGCGGTCAACCGCGGCGCCGCCCTTGCCGGCGGCCGCAGCGTGGGGTTGAACATCGGCCTGCCGCACGAGCAGCGGCCGAATCCCTACATAACTCCGGAGCTGTCCTTCGAGTTCCATTACTTCTTCATGCGCAAGCTGTGGTTCGCGCATCTTGCGCGGGCTCTGGTGGTGTTTCCGGGCGGGTTCGGCACTTTCGACGAGCTGTTCGAGATGCTGACTCTTGCACAGACGCGCAAGCTGGAAAGAAACATACTGATTCTGTTGTATGGCTCGGCCTACTGGAAGGAAGTCGTCAACTTCGACGCGCTCGTCAGGCACGAGGTGATCGCGGCGGAGGATCTCAATCTATTTTCGTTCGTGGACGAGCCGCGCGCCGCATTGGAGCTGTTGCAGGCCGGCATTTCGCTCGAGCCGGCCGCACCGGCACGTCCGGCTTTTGCGAAGTCCCGGCTTCCCGAGGGTGAGGAGGGATGAGTAGACTGAGCGCTCAGTCAGGATGCGTGAGCGAGGTCGAGATAGACCTGCTCGAGGCGCTCCGCACTCCGGTCCCATGTCAACAGCCGCTCCGCGCGTTGGCGTGCCGCTCGTCCCATTGCTTGTAAGCGTCGCAGATCGGATAACAGCTCACGCAGCGAGCTCGTGAGAGCCTCGACGTCCAAACGGGGAACCAGCAGACCCGTCACATTTTTCTCGACGAGCTCAGGTACGCCGCCACAATCGCTCGCGAGCACCGGCACGCCGCTGGCCATCGACTCGGCAACAGGCAGTCCGTACGACTCGCGCCAGATCGATGGGAGCACCAGGAGGTCCGCCTTGCTGTAGAGCCGGACGAGCTCCGGCAAGGAGACGCTGCCGGCGAAATGGACCCGGCCGGCCACTTGCGGCGAGAGCCGGGCCTCGAGTTGCTGCCGGTAACTGTGCTTCTGGCCCAGCACTTCCTTGGTGAGCCAGGCGAGAGTCGATTGCCCATAGAAGGGGCGCAGGCTGTCGAGAGCGGCCGGGTCGTCCATGAGCAGCAGGTTGATCAGGTCGAAGGGCAGCATCCCTGGCTTGCCCACGAGTGTCAGTTCGACCTCCGGGCGCTCGCGTGCGACCCGGTCGAACGCTTCCATGAGGAGATGGACGCCTTTGTCAGGCGAGATCCGCCCGACAAAAAGCAGACGCACAGGGTGGTTGTGCACCAACGCTTCCATCCGCTGTGCATCGGGCATGAAACGGCGCACGTCGACGCCGTTGCCGATCGTGTGAATGGAAGCAGCGCGCTCCGGGAATCGTGCGCGGGCGCGCTCTGTAACGAAGTCCGAGACCGTGACGACGGAGTCGACATTCGCCAGTTGCTTCCGCAGCAGCTCGTAATCCAGTTGCGCCAGCTCGTCCTGATGCATGTGCAGGACGATCTTTCCTTTCGGGAGGGCACGTTTGAAATGGGCGGCAAACTGCAGCTGCTGCGGAAAATGCAGCACATCGACCGGGTGTCCGCGCAAATCCCGAGCGATCTGCAGGAAGTACTCACGGTAGTAAAGCGGAGAATTTATATAGGGCGCGCGGCCGCTTACGCGTCCGGCCAGCAGCTGCATCGCCTTGTGCAGGTGCTTCGCCACAAAGGGTACGCGTCGTATCTCGATCGATCTCCAGCGCTCAGAGCTGCTCTGTCCGGAGGCGCGTGGGGCGTAGACGGTCACCTCGTGCCGCTCAGCCAGTCGTTTCACCAGCTCCCAGTTCACGATGGCTACGGAGCCCCGTTGCTCTTCGCCGGCCACGATCGGATCCTGCGGCTGATTGACGATGGCGATTCTCATCGGGACACGCAAACCTCCGCCTGTCGCGCCGAGCCCGGCGGCACAGGGGGCCAGGTTAGCAACGGCTGTGCCCGAGTCGCGGACCCTTACTTTCTGGCGACTTTCTTGGCGAAGTCGGGAGCGCTGGACGTGCAGCCGGCGAGCTGGCGGGCGGCTTGAACCACGACGTCCGGCTGGTCGCGCTGGATGTAGTGACCGCTATCGACGACTCTGACGTGGCTCGCGGCCGGGAAGTCCGCGGCGATCTCATCCTGCATGTCGGCGGCGAGAGCGCGGGAGGCCGGCGTCTCACCCGGCGGAGCCCGTGTGCTCGAAAGGACAATCGTTGGAAAGCTCAGCGCCTGAGGGCTGGAATGCACTTGTTGACCGGCGGCCCCGCTGTCGGTGATCTCTCGGCGCATGATCCAGGGCATGAAGAGTGTGACAGCGGTGCGCCCCGAGTAAGGGGTATTGGCCGAGGCACCTACCGCGAGTCCCTGATGCCAGTGAGTGGAGTCGACGAGCAGCAATCCCGCCACTTCCTTCGGATAGTTGCGCGCGAAGTACTGCATGTAGAGCCCGCCCAGTGAGTGCCCGACCAGCACGTAGGGCGGATCTATGTTTCTGCGCTTCAGCTCGGCGCGCAGCTCCGCAACGATTGTTTCCGAATCGCGTGGCCCTGCGGCGGGCTCGCTGCCCGCGTAGCCCGCGCGATTATAGGCGAGGGTGCGGGTACAACCCGCCGCGATCTGCGGCTGAATGTCCTTCCAGACATCCATGGTATCGCCCAGACCGGCTTCAAGAATGACTGTCCGCGGACCGTGGCCTTCGAGCCGCACCACATGATGCAGGTCAACGTCCGGAACCGCCGTGGCCTTCATGCCAACCAAACAGAACGAGAATACCAGGAGGGATGCGAGCGGCTTCATGAGGATTCGAGGGAACGTAGGCTACATCGATTCTGTGTCGTCCCCCATCTGTCGGCAAGCCTCGTTCCTGCGACCGCGGTTCGGAACGGAAGAGCGCGGCCGGAGCAGGGACGCGGAATATGTCGCCCACGGTACTCCATGCGGGCGAATACCGTATACGATTCACCTGCCGTGTGGGACTGCGCGAAATGAAATCCACATCCTGAAACCCTGACTCCACATAACGGTTATGTCCGAGCATCTCGTTCGCACCATGAGCGGGCAGATTACCGCTCGCATTCGTCAGAAGATCCTCACGGGCGCGTATCCGCCCGGCTCGCCCCTTTTACAGGACGTCATTGCCGCGGAGTTCGGTGTCAGCAAGATTCCAGTGCGGGAGGCGTTGGTACAGTTGCGGGCGGAAGGGTTGGTGGACGTGTTCGCCCATCGTGGTTTCCAGGTCCGCCCACTGTCCGCGATGGAGGTGGATGAGGTCTTCAGGCTGCGCCTGCAGATCGAGCCGGGTGCCGTGGCCGAGGGCGCGCGGCGGGCACTGTCATCTGATGCGGAGGCCGCCCGCCTGGCATTCGTGAATCTCAACGACGCTTTGCTTGCGGGCGAGTTGCACGAGTCTGGTGAGCTGAACCGCGACTTCCATATGGCGCTCATCGTGCCACGGCTGCAACCGGTGACGGCCGAAGTGCTCGGCAGGTTGCACGCGCTGTCGCAACGCTATGTACGAATGCATCTGCTGCCACGAGGGCGCGTCAAACGCGCCACCAAGGAGCACACGGCGTTGTTCGAAGCATGGACGGCCGGCAAGACATCGGAGGTGACGCGGCTCACGCACGCGCATATTGAGACTACCCGGGATGATCTGGCCCGGCTGCTGCAGTCGCCGAAATGACATACTCGGATCCAAACATATGACCATCCCGCGTTTTCATCTGGCTTTCCCCGTACGCGACCTCGCCGAGGCGCGGCGTTTCTATGGCGGGCTGTTGGGTTGCCCGGAAGGGCGCTCCTCGCCGGAGTGGGTGGACTTCGATTTCCATGGCCACCAGATCGTGGCGCATCTGTGCGAGCCGGGTGGGGCAGTGGCCACGAACGAGGTGGACGGAGAGAACGTGCCGGTGCGTCATTTCGGCGTCATTCTGGGCATGCCGGAGTGGGAGTCCCTCACCGCGAGGCTCCGCCAGGCCGGTGTCGATTTCATCATCGAGCCGCAGATCCGCTTCAAGGGACAACCGGGCGAGCAGGCGACCTGTTTCTTCCTGGATCCGTCCGGCAATGCGCTGGAGCTGAAAGCCTTCGCGAACGACTCGATGGTGTTTGCAACCTGACATCCGGCGGTACTCGCGCGGATCCATCTACTCGCAGTACCGCCGCCGCAGTACCGCCCGGGAGCAGCCATACGGCGAGCCACGGCCGGCGCGGGCGCCCCTTGCCTGTCGCAGCCGGCGGACAGTTCCGTGAAAGCCTGTCTGCCCGGTACCCTTACGGTGTGATGTGCAGGCGACTCGTCATTCCCGAGCAGGAGGAGGTTGAAAGGGAGGTCTCCGTGGAGCGGCCCTGGTGGAAATTTTCCGTGCGCTTCAACGTCGCTGTGACGCACCGGGTGCCGGTTGCACGCCTGCACAACCAGGAGATCGAGGGCGTGATGATGCGCTGGGGGTTCGTGCTGCCGCCGGAACAGCGCCAGGGCAGCGACCTGGGCGCTGCCCTGATTCCGAGCGAAGCCGTTCTTTCCTCGCGCGATTACCGCAGAGCCTGGTTATATGGACAGCGATGCGTCGTTCCGGTGGCGGGCTTCTACCTGTGGCGCATGAGCGAGAGCGGTGTCAGCCAGCCTTTCTACGTAAGATTGGTGAACCGGGGAGTGTTTGGACTCGCGGCTCTCTGGGAACGGACTGTCCTCGATGAGGGGGAGGACGTCATCGAGAGTTGTGCTCTGTTGACGGTTCCCGCGAATCCGCTGCTGGCGCAGATCGACGACAAGGGCGGGCGCATGCCGGCGATCCTCCAGCGGCAGGATTACGACGAATGGTTCAGGGCGAAGGCCGCGAAGGCGCACGCGCTGCTGCGGACCTATCCAATGGAGCGCATGGTGACGCACCCGGTAGGACCGCACGTCAACTATCTCGAATACGACGATCCGATGTTGATACGCCCGGCGTTGGGTTGATCCAAACTAATGCCGGCGCGGTTTGGTCAGGAAGTCTTCGCGATCAGCTGAAGTGATCCGCACATGGGAAGTGCTCTTGCCGCGCGCCACTGTCAGCGGAACTTCCGCCCCGGCGGAGCCCGTGCTCCACACGCGGCGAAACAAGTCGGCGAGATCAGACACCGGGTGTCCGGCCACCTCGAGCACCACATCGCCTAGCTGAACGCCGGCGCGGTGTGCTGGACCATCCTGCGTGAGCGCACCGACCACGAGATTTCCCTGCATCGGTGTCGTATACATGCCCAGCCATGGACGTGGACGGCGCGACGGGCGGCCGAGCCGCTTCATATCTTCCAGGATGGGCTCGAGGAGATCGATAGGCACGAACATGTTCGCGTCGATCGTCTCCGTTCCGACCGTCTCCTGTACCAGCAGCGATCCAACTCCCAACAGGCGACCGTCCTGGCCGACCAGGGCGGTACCCCCCCATTGGGGATGAGGTGGTGAGGTGAACAACGCGTCTTCGAGGAGATACTCCCAGTAACCGGCAAACTCGCGCCGGGCGATCACTTTCGCATCCAGGCAGTGCTCGAGGCCGCCGTGACCGATGACGATGACACTGTCGCCTACGCTGGTGGCCGCCGCCGAGCCACGCTCGATCGGCGCCACGTCCAGCCGTCCGAGCGGGAGAATGAGCCCAAAGCCTGTGACCTGGTCGTAGGCCAGGGCGTGCCCAGGCACTGCTCTCCCGTCCTGGGTCGTGAGCCAGATCGATTCCGCTTCAGTGATGAGATATCCAATGGTGAGCACCAGGCCGTCGGTCCCGATCACGGTGCCGTGCCCGAGGCGCTCCGTCCCCAGAATCGAGGCCGTGAATGCTTCGTCAGGAATTTCGGCATGCACGAGCACGACGGAATGAAGCGCGGCCTGGAGATCGAACCGCAGATCCTCGGGCCGCGGCTGCAAGCGCGGGGGGAAAGCCCAATTGCTCGTTTCAGCCATAGGGGAGCCATTCTACGCACGCCGACGGGTGTGACGCATCCGTCAATCGCGCCGTTTTGAAAATACCGCTGATCCGGCGTCAGCTGTTCCGCTTCAGGCGAGGCCCGTTGGTCGTGCTCATGCAACCCATCAGCCGCTTACATCGCCCGTGAGTTGAATGTCGGTCTTTGAGCCGGTCAGACAAGGGAGCCGAGCCGAGAGGTGCCGCAGCGCCGGAGTGCCCGGCTCAGATGGCATCGGGCTGGCAGAAGAACAGATGCGCGGGGAGTACGTTCAGCGGCTCGAACTGGCGCCGCACATATCGGAATACCCGCTGCAGGTCCTGCAGTACCCGTGTGGAGAACTGGTATACGAGGAACGAGCCACCCGGCTTGAGCACCTCGCAGGTCTTGAGCAGGATGCTCTCCCGCACCGGCGCCGGGATCGTGCTGAAGGGAATGCCGGAGATCACATAGCTGGCATTGCTATGACCATACCGGCGCAGGATCTCGTCCACCGATTCGGCGGAGGCCTCGACCACATGCAGGCGTTTGTCCGGGAAGCACGAGCGCAGGAACGTCACGAAGTCGCGGTTGGTTTCGATCGCGATGAGCATCGCGTCAGGGCGCATCCTTCGCAGGATCTCGGAAGTGATGACACCGACGCCGGGGCCATATTCGACAATGACCTGTGCCTGCGACCAATCGACCGGCTTGAGCAGTTGCCGGATGAGAAAGCGGGAGCTCGGAACGATGGAGCCGAGCATGCGCGGATGGCGCAGGAAGTTACGGGCGAAAAGCAGTCGGCTGCGTTGCATTCGTTGGTTATTTGACATCTCGTGACCCGGCTCGGTGCTGCCCACTTCAAACTCCCACATTATGCGTAAGTTCCCGCCCAGCGGCGATAGGCGATTGGCTCGAACAGGCTCCTAGCCGCCGGAACGCTTCGCGTCATAACCGAGCTTGCACAGCTCGGCGACCAGCCGGTCCCGGTGATCGCCCTGGATCTCGATGACACCTTCCTTCACCGCGCCGCCCGCGCCGCACAGCTTCTTCAGTCGGGTGGCCAGCTCCTCGAGCGCGGCTGCCGGCAGAGGCAGTCCGGAGATCACGGAAACGCCCTTACCGCCTCGGCCAGAGACTTCGCGGCCGACCCGCACCCGTGCGGGTCCCGCCTTCGGCGCCCGCGGCGCCGTGGTTTGGGCCTCGAGGTGCCTCGGGCTGCCACGCATGACCACCCCGCGGAAGGTGTGTTTGGGTTGCATTTCTCTAAAGTCCGTGGCCGACCGGGCAGAAGTAGAGATCGATCATATGCTTAGACTGGTCGCCATACCATAATCAAGGCTACTCTAGGAGCCTGGGCCTTTCGGGGCCGGAGCTTGCTGCGAGCATCAGGAGGACCTTCATGGCTGCACGATCGATTGCGTCGCTGACCGTTTCATTCGGACTGGTCGCCATTCCGGTGAAACTGTACTCGGCTACGCGCAGCACCGGCTCGATCCATTTCAACCTGCTCCATAAGAAAGACGGCTCCCGCCTCAAGCAGCAATATATTTGCGCCAAGGAAGGGGTCGTCGTGGAGCGGGAGGATATCGTCAAAGGCTACGAGTTTGCCAAGGACCAGTACGTGATGTTCACCCCCGCCGAGATCAAGGCGCTGGAAGAGGTGGGTACCCGTACTATCGACGTCCACGAATTCGTGCCGCTCGATTCAGTAGACCCTGTCTATTTCAACACGACCTACTATCTGGCGCCCGACAAGGGCGGTGCGAAACCCTATACCCTGTTCGTCACGGCTTTGCGGGAGAGCAAGCGCTGTGCCGTCGGGCGGTGGGCGACGCGTGGGAGGGACTACGTCGTGATCATGCGGCCGGTGGAGCATGCTCTCGTGTTGCATCAGTTACATTTCGCACCGGAGGTCGTGCCGGTAACCGAGGTGGAGGTCGAGGATACGAAGGTGCGGGACGGGGAGTTGAAACTCGCACATCAGCTCATCGATCAGCAGACGGCGGAACGCTTTGATCCAAGCGCCTACACCGACGAGGTGAAAGCCCGGGTCGAAGCCGCCATACAGAAGAAGGTGGAGGGCGAGGAGATCACACTCGCAGAGCCGGCGCCGGCTGCTGAAGGGAAGGTGATCGATCTGATGGAAGCCCTACGCGCGAGTCTGAAGCGCAACACGCAAGAGCGCGGTGAGGCCGCCCGCATCGGGGAGCGCAAACCCCCGAAGCGTGTGCACAAAAAAGCCGCGACCACGCGGAAAGCCTCCAGCCGTTAGCTCTTTTCCTCGAGTTGGAATGCAGTCCTACGGCGTGAGCGACGTCGCCCGGATGTTGCAGCTCTCGCGGAGCACCATCCGCGGACTGATCTCGCGCGGCTTTGTCGCTCCGACTCGAGGGCCACGCCGCGAATACCGGTTCTCGTTCCAGGATCTGTTGCTCCTGCGTACCGCGCGCGCGCTGGTGCAAGCGAAGGTGCCGGCGCGCCGTATCGGACGCTCCTTGAGCGCTCTGCGGCGACAGCTTCCGAAATCGCTGCCCCTCAGCGGGCTTACTATCTGCGCGGTAGGAAATGATGTCGTCGTCCGTAAGGGCACGGATCGATGGCAGGCGGAATCTGGCCAATATCTGCTCGAGCTGGATGTCAGCGTCGCCGGCGACTCTCTGCAGATCGTGGAGATCGAAGCAGTCAAGCCCGCACGCAACAATGGCAAGAGCCCGGCCCGGGATAACGCAGCTCAGGCGCAGACGTGGTTCGATCTCGCTCTACAAGAAGAGGATCGTGCTCCGGGCAAGGCCATCGAAGCCTATGAGCGCTGCCTCGAGCTTGACCCTCACCATATCGCCGCTCGTATCAATCTCGGCAGGCTGCACCATGAGGCCGGGCGCTACGCGGAGGCCCAGCGCGTGTATCGCGAGGCGCTGCGTGAGTGCGCGCCGGATCCAACTCTGCTCTTCAACCTCGGTGTACTGTTGGAAGACACCTCCCGCGCAGAAGAGGCGATCGATGCCTATCTGCAGGCGCTCACTCTCGATCCCGATTTCGCCGATGCGCATTTCAATCTCGCCCGGCTGTATGAGTCCCAGGGCAAGCCGCAGCACGCGATTCGCCACCTGGGTGTGTACCGGCGGCTGTTGAAAACTTAACGCCCGCTGAACGTAGCAACTTCAAACTAACGGGCAGGTCGGTGGGAACCCGCTGCCCGGGTCCTCGTTCTAACGTGTGTTACAGACTGATAGCGGAGGAACGATCATGAGGACCAGATTGACTGCATTGCTGATGGCCTTCGCCCTGGGCTTGGGGATGACGGCGGCCCAGGCGGCGAATGCGGCCCACGAGGAGCAGGCGCTCAGCGACGCCAAGGTATCGCTCACCCAGGCTATCGGTATCGCCGAGAAACAGGGTAGCGGCCAGGCGGTCAGCGCGGACTACAAGCCCAAGAGCGGCACCATGGGATATTACGACATCAAGGTGTTGAGTAGCGATGGGTCGAAGCTCACGAAGTATCGCGTCAATCCCAGCAACGGGAAAATAACAGAGGCTTCGAATGAGGCATTCGAGAAGGTATTCACACGGATCAAACCGACCGACCTTCAGAATGCTCCGACGTCTCTGAAGACTGCGATCACGACAGCTGAGTCGCAATCTGGCGGCAAGGCTGTTGATGCGGATACGGATCGTACGGGCAACAGCGTGCGCTACACCGTGAAAGTCGCGAAGTCCGACGGTACCACCGAGAAGGTGAAGGTGAACGGCGCTGACGGCAAGGTAGCCTCGGCGCAGTAAGGCGAGACACGGGCGGGTCCCCAAGGCGAAAGGCACGGCATTCAACGCGAGCCATCGCGCGGAGAATGTCACCAGGTTGCGGTGGGAGAGTCCGTCCGGCGGGCCGTGTGATCGCAAGGTCGCACGGCCCGCTTTGTTTGGCACTATCATCGCGCGGGAGTCCCTACCCGTGTACAGAGGTCTCAGGAAGTGCCATGAGTGTGCTCCGCTTCGCCATGACTCTCGCGCTGCTGATTGGCTTGTGTGCCGCAAATGCGCGTACCCGGAATGCAGAGGACGGTTATTCCGCTGTGGATCCGTTCATAGGCACGCAGGATGGAGGGCATACGTTTCCCGGCGCGACGGTGCCTTTCGGGATGATTCAGCTCAGCCCCGACACGCAGATCCGCTATTACAAGCAGAGCTATCCGTGGGCTGCGGGATATCAGTACAAGGATCCCACGATTCTCGGCTTCTCTCACACCCACTTCTCGGGAGCCGGCCATTCGGACCTCGGCGATGTTCTGATCGCCCCGATCTCAGGAGACGTTCGCCTCGATCCGGGAGACCCCGACAAGCCGCTTTCGGGCTATCGTTCGCGATTCGATCACGACACCGAGCGGGCCGAGCCGGGCTACTACGCGGTTACTCTCTCGGACTACGGAGTGCGCGCGGAGATGACAGCGACCACCCGTGTCGGATTGCACCGCTACACCTTCCCGGCGGACAAGTCGGCGCACATCCTCGTGGATCTTCGCTCCAGCATCTATGACTATCCTGGGAAGGTATTGTGGTCCCGGATCCGAGTGCGGCCCGACGGTACCATAACGGGTTTCCGTGAAACGCGTGGGTGGGCACCGGGGCGCCAGCTGTATTTCGCGATGCGGTTCTCACGTCCACCCGTGTCGCAGCACCTGTACGATCGCGAGCCGACACCCGAGTACGATCCGAAGTTCTCTCCCTGGGCCGGACGCGACGATGTCATGTTTCGCGAGGGGCGCGGGCTAGTTGCCGTGTTCGACTTTGGCGTTCAGCCATCGGCGCCGGTGCTGGTGAAGGTCGCTATCTCGGCGGTTGGCGAAGAGAGTGCGTTACGCAATCTCGAGGAGGAAACGCCGCAGTGGGACTTCGATGCGAAGCGCGCAGCCGCCGCGGCCTCATGGCGTGAGGCGCTCGCCGTGTTGGATATCGAGGCGGCCGAGCCAATGCGCCGGATGCTCTATACAGCACTCTATCACTCGTTCATGGCTCCGAGCGTGATGATGGATGTCGACGGCTCCTATCGCGGTCCCGATCACGAGATCCATCATGCCGATGGATTCACGTTCCGCTCGACGTTTTCGCTCTGGGACACCTACCGAGCGCTCCATCCGCTGCTGATCCTGCTGCGTCCGCAATCCGACAACAACGATTTCATCCGCTCTTTGCTGGCTTCGTGGCGGTGGAGTCCGGATGGCGTGCTGCCGGTGTGGCAGTTTGCCGGGCAGGAGACGTGGACCATGATAGGTTACCACGCGGTCCCGGTCATAGCCGACGCGTACTTGAAGGGCATCCGCGGATACTCGGCGGATGAAGCCCTGGAAGCGATGGTGGCAAGTGCCACGAATCCGCGTTACGCGGGGCTCGACTCTTACTTGAAGTTGGGGTGGGTGCCTGCTGATCGCGAGCGCGAGGGAGCCTCGAAGACACTCGAGTACGCGTATGACGACTGGACGATCGCGCGAATGGCGCGAGCTATGGGCAAGGTCGATGTTGCGACGCGCTTTGCCAAGCGCGCGGGCAACTGGCAGAACGTGTTCGATGGCAAGACCGGTTTTGTCCGGGCGCGCAACAGCGACGGCGCGTTCCGTGAGCCTTTCAATCCTGCGGTAGCGGGCAACGGCGACTACACCGAAGGAAACGCGTGGCAGTACAGCTGGTATGCGCCGCAGGACACCGCCGAGTTGATCCGCCGGATGGGGGGTGATCAGAGGTTCGTGACGAAGTTGGATGCCCTTTTCGACTCCAAGGTCGATCCTGCCAGCTTCGCCAGTGTCGAGGATATCTCCGGCCTCATCGGCTTCTACGCGCACGGCAATGAGCCGAGCCATCACATCGGTTACTTGTATGTATACGCGGGAAGCCCATGGCGAACACAGCGACGGCTGGCGCAGATCGTCGCCAGCCAGTATCACTCGACACCGGACGGGTTGTCGGGAAACGATGATCTGGGCCAGATGTCCGCGTGGCTGGTGTTCACGGCGCTAGGCTTCTATCCGGTCACTCCTGGGTCGGGCGAATACGTCATCGGGCGCCCGTTCGTCGATCGTGCGGTGTTGCATTTGCCTGACGGCAGGCAGTTCATCGTCGTGGCCGATAATCTGTCGCCGGCAAACGGCTATGTCGGTGCGGTCCGGCTCAACGGCCAACCACTGACGCGTACCTTCCTTCGTCACGACGAAATCGTGGCTGGAGGCGAGCTGCGTTTCGTCATGCAGGCACGGCCCAACAGGCGCTGGGGGAGCAGTTTGTCGAGCCGTCCTTATTCAATGTCGACCGCTTCCGAAAGGCCGCCCGCTCCCTGACACCCTGTCCGGCGACGGCGGGCATGCCCCTTGCGACAATTAAGGTGTCCATGTCAAAGCCGGAGGTGTGCCATGGCAAACTCGTCGGGAATGATTCTGGGGCAGGGTGACGCCGCATGTGCGGGCGCAGGGATGAGGCCTCGCAACGTACTGCGCGTCTTGAGCGTGTTGGCGGCTTTGAGCTTCGTCGGAAGCGCCTGCGCACAGACAGCCCCGCCACCAGAAAAGACAGCACAGACACCCAGTGCGCCCAACGGGCCTTCCACCCCCAGCCCTTCGGTGACCGATGCTCCGACCAACCCCGAAATGGCCGGTGCCTCGACCGCTTCGCGGGGAGATAGCCCGCACCCGAATGCGCAGCAGGATCTGCCACGAATCGCCGCGGCGGCTCCGGGGAAGATATCGGCCGGCATGCAGGTGCGGTCAGAGTCCGGCGATCTGCTGGGTAACGTGGTGTCGATCGTGCCTGCCGAAGCCAACCGCGAGAGCTACGTCGTGGTTGGCAGCTCCAGCGGTATCGCTACACCGGTTCCGTATAGCGCAGCAAACGCCATGGTCCAGAACGATACGCTCGTGGTCAACAAGACGCGCTTCGAGAAGGCTCCCAAGGTTCAACAGTATCAGCGGGAGGACGTCAGCCGGCCGGCCTGGGAACAAAAGGCGGACAGCTACTGGAAGAGATATGCCATGAGCCCCGAAAAATCGGGTGCAGTGAACCGCTGAGCGGCTCCTGGTGAATGACGCGCCTCAAGTCTGGGGCGCGTTTGCAACGAACGGTGCGGGCGCGCCCTTGCCGGGAAGACAAATTGGAACGTCCGTTGCAGGTCAGCCTCAGTAAAATTGTCGACTGCCATTCACCGGATGAGCTTTCATGACCCCACGGTCGCGCCTCCATGTTCCTCTCCCGCCGGCCCGGCCGGGCGATAAGCCGGACTTCAGCTATCTGCGGATCTCGCCTCCCGGAGCGGTCTCACGTCCGGATGTCACCGTGCCGGCGCGAGAGATCGAAGAATTCGCCGGACAGATGGTGCGAGTTCTAGGCGACGACGCCAAGGCGGTCGGGCCGTGGAATCCGCACCTCGATGCGGCCGATCTGCAGGTCGGGCTGCGGCACATGCTGCTCACCCGGCTCTTCGATGACCGCATGCAACGCATGCAGCGACAGGGCCGCATGTCGTTCTATATGAAGTCGACGGGGGAGGAGGCGGTGGCGGTGGCCGCCGGCATGGCTCTCGCGCCCGGGGATATGCTGTTTCCCTCCTACCGCGTGCAGGGCTTGCAGTTCGTGCGCGGTCGGAGCCCCGTCGACCTGATGTGCCAGTGTCTCTCGAACACCCGGGACATGTGCAAGGGACGGCAGATGCCGGTGATGTACCACTGGGGCAGCGGCAACATATTCTCCATTTCCGGCAATCTCGCCACCCAGTTTCCCCAGGCGGTGGGTTGGGCGATGGCCTCGGCCATAAAGGGCGAGGATCGGATCGCGGCGAGCTGGATCGGAGAAGGCTCCAGCGCAGAGGCTGACTTCCATCACGCCATGACTTTCGCCGCTGTCTATCGGGCGCCGGTGATTCTGAACGTGGTCAACAACCAATGGGCTATCTCCACCTTCCAGGGTTTTGCAGGCGGAGAAGTCCAGACATTTGCCCAACGCGGCCCGGGATACGGCATGCCCGGCATCCGGGTCGATGGCAACGATTTTCTGGCCGTGTACGCGGTTACACAGTGGGCCGCGGAGCGTGCGCGCCAGAGCGGTGGGCCGACCCTCATCGAGCTGGTTACCTATCGCGCGGCCGCCCACTCCACGAGTGACGATCCGTCGCGCTACCGTCCAAAGGAAGAGTGGAAAGCCTGGCCGCTCGGGGATCCGATCGTCCGGCTGAAGGAGCATCTCATCGCGCTGGGAGAATGGTCGGAGGAGCGGCACGCGGCGCTCGAGAAGGAGCTCGAGGCGCATGTCACCGCCTGCTGGAGAGAGGCGGCCAGCTACGGAACCCTGACGGAGGGGCCGACGCTCGATCCGGCCACCATGTTCGAAGACGTATTCAAAGAGATGCCTCCTCACCTGGCTCGCCAACGGCAACAGGTGTTGGAGTTGGCGCGGCTGCAGCCTGCTCCGGCTTCGTCGGAAGCGCGCACGCTGGACCGCCAGGCGCAGCCCGTGGCGAAGGAGGGCTGAGGCGTGGCGCAAATGAACATGGTACAGGCGCTCAATTCCGCCATGGACATCATGCTCGAGCGCGACCCCCGTGTGGTCGTGTTCGGCGAGGATGTTGGTTATTTCGGCGGCGTCTTCCGCGTTACCGATGGGCTGCAGCGCAAGTACGGCGAGCATCGGGTGCTCGACACTCCCATTGCCGAGGGCGGCATTGTTGCCGCGGCGATCGGCATGGGGGTGAATGGCCTGAAGCCTATCGCGGAAATCCAGTTCGCCGACTATATCTATCCCGCCTTCGATCAGGTGGTCAGCGAGCTCGCCCGTTTACGGTATCGGACTGCCGGAGAATTCTCCGCTCCGGTGATCATACGTACGCCCTGCGGCGGCGGTATTCGTGGTGGCCAGACACACTCGCAAAGCCCGGAAGGCATCTTCACACATGTCTGCGGGATCAAGGTCGTGATGCCCTCTACGCCTTACGATGCGAAGGGCCTGTTGATCAGCTCCATCGAAGGTGATGATCCGGTAGTATTCTTCGAGCCCAAGCGCATCTACAACGGCCCGTTCGACGGGGACCCTCACAAACCCGCAGTCCCGTGGAGCACGCATCCGGGTGGGGCGGTCCCCGAAGGTTATTATACGGTGCCCATCGGGCGCGCCCAGGTCGTCAGGCCGGGGACGCAGGTGACCGTGTTGGTATATGGGACTATGGTCCACGTCGCCGAGGCCGCTGTGCGTCTGGCTGGAGTTGACGCCGAGATCATCGACGTGCGCACTCTTGCACCGCTCGATGTCGACACGCTATGTAGTTCCGTATGCAAGACGGGACGTTGCGTGGTCGTTCACGAGGCCACGCGGTTTAGCGGCTATGGAGCTGAGCTCGTGGCGACCGTGCAGGAAGAGTGTTTCTGGAATCTGGAGGCTCCGATTCAACGCGTAACCGGTTGGGATACACCTTATCCCCATGCTTTCGAGTGGGAGTATTTCCCCGGCCCAACCCGGATCGCAGCGGCGCTCAAGAGCGTGATGGAGGCTGCGTGAGCCAGTTCGTTTTCAAGCTGCCCGATCTCGGCGAAGGCACGGTCGAGGCGGAGATTGTCGGTTGGCGGGTAAAGCCGGGAGACCGGGTCTCCGAAGACGATGTCATTGTCGAGGTAATGACGGACAAGGCGGCCGTCGAGGTGCCTTCGCCCGTGGCGGGGCGCGTCGTCTCCGTGAGCGGAGCTCCCGGGGACATGGTGCCTGTGGGCTCCCCGCTGATCGTGTTTGAAACGGAGGTACAGGCGGGTGAGAGTGGCGGGCAGGTAACGGCCAGCCCCGCTGCGATCCCAGCCACACTGCCATTGGCGACGGTGGCGGGCCGGGATGCCGTGCCTGCTATAGCGAATGCGCGTCCAACCAACAACGCGCATCCGGTGCCGTCCACCCGGGGTAATGGCATTGGAACGGCTCACGCCAACGGGCATGCTGGCAGAGTCGCGACGTCTCCTGCGATTCGCAGACGCGCTCACGAAGCGGGTGTCGACCTGCGCAACGTCGCTGGATCCGGTCCCAACGGCCGGATCGTTCGCAAGGACTTCGACGCTTACCTGCAGCAACACAGTGGTGGGAATGCAGCCAGAGGCGCGCAGGAGAAACTCGCTACATTGCGGGCGCGGGTGGTGGATAGCGGTGTTGGTGTCGGCGCCACGGCCGGCATGGGTTCCGGCAGGGCCGATGTGGGTATTGTAAGCCATACTCCGGGCGCTGCTACCGAGGAGATCAAGGTCATCGGGCTGCGGCGGCTGATCGCGCAACGCATGAGCGAGGCGAAGCGGAATATCCCGCATTTCGCCTACGTCGAGGAGATCGACGTTACCGAGCTCGAGACGCTCCGTCGCCACCTCAACAGCAAACTCACTCCGGGCACGTCGGCGCTGACGTACCTTCCGTTCCTTGCGCTGGCACTCGTGCGTGTGCTGAAGGATTTCCCCCAAGCGAACGCCCTTTACGATAATGAGCGCGGCGTCATCATCCGCCACCGTGCAGTGCATATTGGCATCGCGACGCAGACGCCGGAAGGTCTGAAGGTGCCCGTTGTGCGAAATGCGCAGGCGCGATCTCTTTGGGATCTCGCAGCCGAGATGCGCCGGGTGAGTGAGGCCGCGCGCACCAACAAGGCTAGCCGTGAAGAGCTCAGCGGCTCGACGATCACGATTACGAGCCTCGGCAAGCTCGGAGGCATTGCGAGCACACCCATCATCAATGCCCCGGAAGTCGCCATCATTGGCGTGAATCGCGCCGTCGAGCGCCCGGTGGTGTTGAATGGGGCGATCACCATTCGCCGCATGATGAATCTTTCCTCGTCCTTCGATCACCGTTTCGTCGACGGGTACGATGCCGCCGCATTGATACAGAGCCTGAAGGAACGGCTCGAGCATCCCGCGACCATCTTCATCGATACCTGAGAGCACACAGAGCTGCCCTCGGCTCACGCAGGCCCCGGCCAGGGACGACTGGTGCTGCGACTACAACGCGCTGGTCCACGGTGTCCTCCAGGCTAGCCGGTGCGCGGTGGCCTCAGGTCCTACGGCGTAGGTCTAGCGCGACACGCAGCACGCGCTCGTGCTGCCAGACGCATGTGTTGCCCGCCTCGCTACGGAACATCAGCCGGACAGGCTGCAGTCGAGGGTGTGCGCTTGGTCGGGGCGTCGGCATGCGGGTGACCGTTATGCTCATGCCCGGGATATCGGGGAGAGTTCTCCGCTTTGAAGCTCCTGGAGTTGCTTGCCGAAGCTTCGGCGGCGCTGGATCAGGCGGCGCTGTTGCTGGCAGCCGCCGTTTCCGGAAGCATCGGCGCGCTGCTGGCCGGGAACAAGCTCTATTGGCGTCTCGGTGCTAAGTTGGTACGCGGCACCGTCGTGGGAGTGCGGGCAGTCGGACGGCGCTACTACGCGGCCTATGGGTACAAATTTTCGCCTGCGGGCAGGCGAATACTGGCGAGCGCCGATGTGGGCATTGGTGCGAGCCGAAGGCTGGTCACCGGGCGCAAGGTGCGGCTGCTGGTCTTCAGGAAGCACCCGGACAGGGTCGCCGAGGCGGGATTCGACGTCGCGGAGTCGATAGGCTGGGCATTTTTTGCCATCGCCGCGGCCGCTGTCTGGGCTGCACTGACGAGGTGGCCCGTCACTCCACTGACCTGGACTGTGCTGACAGGCGCCGCGCTCCTGGTCCTCTATCGGCTAGGCCGCTCGATGCCCGCACGAGGCGAGCGCCCATTTACCTCCCTCACGCGTGAGAGCCCGCCTGAGGGACTTCTGGAGCTTCCTGTTCATCCTATCGAGGAGATCCTGGCCGGTCCGGTTCGGGCCGAGCGCCAGCGTCAGCAGCGCGTCACCGGTCTCATTGTCACCCCGATCCTGGTGCTCGTGGGGATGGGCATCTGTGCTCTGGGGGCGTACCTCGGAGGGACGCTTGCCCTGTTGCAATCCACCGGGGAGCGTGTGCGCGGCACGGTGCTGTTTTGCGAGTTGCAAAAGACCCTGCATGGCTCGAGATACTACCCGGTCGTGCAGTTCACGACGCGGACGGGAATCCCGGTGCAGTTCCGGGACAGCATGGGTGGTGACTCCCCGCCGTACCGCGAGGGAGAGCCGGTGGACGTGTTGTATTTTGCCGCCTCTCCGCAGGAGACGGCGACCATCGACCGTGGCCGGCTGAATTGGTTGGCGCCGTCCGCTTTGTGTGTCGGAGGCCTGGCGCTCGCGGTGATTGCTGTGGCCGTTCGGCTGTGGGTACCCAGGCAGGGTAACCAGGATACCGTTATCTCACCCTTTCGATGAATGTCGCGATCGCTCTGGAAGTGGCAGGATTGCTACGGTCCCGTGTTGGAAGCAGGCAGGCGGGACGAGGATCGGGTCATGGAGCTCATCGCCCAGTACGGGTTGGCATTGGTGTTCGTGAACGTTCTGCTGGAGCGGGCGGGCTTGCCTTTGCCCGCTACGCCGACCCTGCTCATCTGTGGCGCGCTCGCCGCAACAGGCCGGCTTTCGGCCTGGGCCATTCTCGTGCTGGCGCTGGTTGCTTGCGTGATCGGTGACACCCTCTGGTACATCGCGGGCCGGTACTACGGCCGCCGCGTCATGAGGTTTCTTTGCCGCGTCTCGCTATCTCCGGATTCCTGCGTGCGTACCACGGAAAGTCGGTTCGTGCGCTGGGGCCGGCTGACCCTGGTTTTCGCGAAATTCGTGCCGGGCCTGTCCACGGTGGCACGGCCGCTTGCCGGAGCGATGCGCCTGCCGCTGGCATCGTTCGAGCTGTTGAATGGCATCGGCAGCCTGCTGTGGGCTGGCGCGGCGTTGGCCACGGGAATGCTGTTTCAAACACAGATTGGCTTGTTGCTCTTGCGATTGCGCGATCTCGGGACGATTGCCGGCGAGTTGACGTTGGTGGCCGTGCTCATCTATGTGGCCTACAAGTGGTGGGAGCGGCGGCGCTTCAACGCGGCGCTGCGTCTTCCCCGCATCGGCGCGCAGGAGCTACGCGAGCTCATGCGCGGTAACAGGCCTCCGTTGGTCGTGGATGTGCGCTCGGCTCTGAGCCGGGAGCACGACCGCCGCTGTATTCCCGGCGCTCTCGAGATGAGTCTCGACGAAATCTCCAGGCAGGTGGGCGAGTTTCCGCAGGACCGGGAGATCGTGTTTTATTGCGCCTGCCCCAACGAGGCTTCCGCAGCGCTCGCCGCGCGCAAGTTGATGGATCGAGGTTATGGCCGGGTGCGCCCGCTCGGTGGAGGGATCGATGCGTGGGCCGCCGCCGGCTATGACATCGAGCACCGGTTTGGTATCAAGTCGCCCGCCACAGCAGTGTTGGCTGCAGCGCCAACGCAATCCGTTTCGCCTTCGGCGGTAGCCGTGGAATAGAGGCTAGTCCCGGGCGAGGATTTCGTCTCTCACGTCCGCGATTTCACGTGCCCGGGACGGCCGCGCTCCTTCGCACCGGTCCGATCTCGGGCAGCGGCTGCTGCGCGGGCAGATAATGCGCGCCGGCTGACTCAGGGCATCCTCGATCCAGGCGATGTTGAGTACGTTCGCGACGGCCTGCAGGCTCTGGGCGGCTGCCTTGGGTATGCGCGCTTCGCCGCGTCGCTGCCGGCACTCCTGAAAGACAGAGTCGATGAGCGCGGAGCTGCGCACCCCGTTGGAGTCGAGCGCGGGAGCAAGATCGACACCCACCGAAAGCACGTGTGGATTGCCCGCCATGTCGCGCACTCGCTTCGAATGGCAACAATACAACAGTGAGCGCTCGCCATCGCGCAGCACCGAGATCTGCGATCCGGACTCGCCTCGGTTGCCATCGATCATGCGGAACACAGCCCAATGGGGACACGGGTCGCTCACCTGAGCCAGATTCCCCCAGGGAAGTGGAATACCGTTACCTCGATAGACGGCCCGCAAATAGCCCGGCGGATACGCATCGAAGAAATGCCAGTAGGGATACGGGGACACCTTTGTCATCCGCCGCATCACCACGGCCGGGGTCAGCTCGAGCCGCACGCCCGCCTCGATCCGATAGCGCTCATGAGCGAGAAAGCGCCGGAAAGGCACGCGCGGCGCGAGCAGGGCGCCGGCGAAGAAGCTGCATTCGAAATCGCGCCAGGCATGCAGCACATCCTGCGCATCCATGCCCGCGGCTCCGGCACCCCCTTCAGGGCTGCCGCCCATCTCACCGCCGGTGGCGTGGGCGGACTTCATGCCGTCACCGCCATGGAGGACTTTATGCGCGATGTGGGCGGCCAGATCGAACTTCAGCCGGGCTGGGTCGGCCTGCAGGGCGCGGTTGGCGTAGATGGTTGTCGGCGGCTCGAAGAAGGAGCGCACCATGCTGCGAACCTCACGGTCCTTGTCACGGGCCAGGAGGGGCTTGCGGTCGAACCAGCGGATCTCGAGCCCATGTTGCTTGCAGAGGCGCAACAGGTCCTCACTGGATAGGGGAAACCGGCGTCCGCCGACCTCATCCGCGGCCCGCTCAAGGTCAGGAAAGTCGTTGCGCGACATCTCCTGATGCGACCGGATGAGCAGATGCGCGAACTGACGGCCGCTGGTGCCGGTCTGGGCCAGCAGCTCCGGGATGGCTGCCTGCAACACGTCTTTCGAGAAGAGAAAGCCCGGTTCGAGCGGAATGCGTGCCGCCCCGCCATGCGGGACCTTGGGCATGAGCTCGAGCTCGGCGCTTTCGTCCAGAAACCACGCTGGCTCCCGTTGAAACACCGCAGCAAGCAACTCGAGCGTCTCCTGGGAGGGCGTTCGCTTGCCGCTCTCGATCATGCTCAGGTACGACACCGAGGGGGCGTTTTGCGCATCGCGCTGGATGCAGCGCGCTGAAAGCTCCTCGAGTGTCAGAGCATTGCGTTTCCGTAAGGAGCGCAGCTTGGCGCCCAGAAAATGGCCTTTGCGCAGAAGCGGGGGCATGGCAGGCATCCGGGTGAAACTTGATGTGAAATTAACAGTGTGAAGTTTCTGTAGTCAAATTTCGTGGGTCATGGGGACTATGCTATCCCCATGAACGCGCAAGCCAACGAAGTGTTGTATTCCCGGGAGCAGTGTGGACCTCGCCTGGAGATCCTCGGCCCCAGCGTCGAGCGCTCCGAGGAGGTTCTGACTCCCCTCGCGCTGCAGCTGCTTGCCAGCCTGCATCGCCGCTTCCAGCCGCGCCGGCTGGAGTTGCTCGCCGCGCGCACCCTGCGCCAGCAGCGGATCGAGGCGGGGCTGATGCCCGACTTCCTGCCTGATACGGCTGCGATCCGCGCCGCCGGCTGGCGTGTCGCGCCGATTCCATCCGACCTGGCGGGGCGGTGCCTGGCGGTCACGGGGCCGGTGGACCGAAGGAGCGTCATCGACACGTTGAATGAGCCCGTGCGGGCGTGCGCCGCGGATTTCGAGGACTCGTGCTCCCCCACCTGGGAGAACATGATCCGTGGCCAGGTGAATCTGACCGACGCGATCCGCCGCACGATTTCCTATGCGGACGCGGGCACTGGCAAGGTGTATCGCCTCAGGGAAAGCACGGCCACGGTCGTCATGCGCCCGCGAGGCTGGCATCTGCCGGAAAAGCACGTGCGCATCCATGGGGAAACGGTCTCTGCGACGCTGTTCGATTTCGCGCTCTTTATAGCCAACAATCATGTGGCTCTCGCGAAGCGGGGCACGGGGCCCTATTTCTACCTGCCGAAGCTCGAAAGCCACCTGGAGGCGCGGCTCTGGAACGATGTGTTTCTAGCCACCCAGGATGCGCTTGGCCTACCCCGCGGCACCATCAAAGCCATCGTGCTGATCGAGACGATTCCCGCCGCGTTCGAGATGGATGAAATACTCCACGAGTTGCGTGAGCACGTGGCGGGGTTGAGTTGTGGCCCTTCGGATCACGCCTTCAGTTTCGTCAAGACCTTCCGGCAACATCCGGATTTTCTGTTGCCCGATCGCTCCCGTGTGGGGCCGGAGCAGCACTTCCTCCAGTCGCACACCCGTCTGCTGGTCCAAACATGCCGGCGACGAGGAGCCCACGCAATCGGGGTGGTTGCCGCCTCTGAGCCGAATCGTGAGGTGCTGGCCGGAGACCTCATCCGGGTTCCTGAAGGCGAGATCACGGATGCGGGATTGAGGTCCTCCGTTCGCATCGCAGTGCAATATATTGAAGCATGGCTGCGCGGCACCGGGTGCTTCGCGCTGTACGACGTCACCGAAAATGCCGCCACAGCCGAGATCTGCCGCGCCCAGGTCTGGCAGTGGCTTCGCCACGCCGCCCGGACGAGTGATGGACGTCCCGTGACGGCGGAGCGCTTCGATCGCGTTCTCACCGAGGAGCTCGATCGTATTCACGACGAAGTCGGACCGGCACGACTCGCAGCGGGAGTGTTTCCGACGGCCGCGCGCCTGTTCGAGCGCATGGCCAAGCAGGATACTTTCGAGGAGTTTCTGACACTCCCCGCGTACGAGCTGTTGAGCTGAGCATGCCAACCCTATCCAACCTTTACCTGTTCAACCTTTCCGGAGATCGACCCTCATGACCCGAGCTCTGCCGATTGCCGATGAGTTACGCCGCCAATGGGAGGATAGTCCGCGCTGGCGTGGGATCAAGCGCGGGTACCAGGCCGAGGATGTCGTGCGCCTGCGGGGAACCATTCCAGTCGAGCACACGATCGCCCGGCTCACATCCGAAAAGCTTTGGCGTTATATCAACGAAAAGGCGTTCGTGAACGCCCTCGGCGCCCTCACTGGCAATCAGGCCATGCAGCAGGTAAAGGCCGGCCTCGACGCCATCTACCTGTCGGGATGGCAGGTGGCCGGGGATGCCAACCTGGCGGGCGAGATGTACCCGGACCAGTCGCTTTACCCGTCCGACTCCGTCCCGGCGGTCGTGCGCAGGATCAACAACACACTGCGCCGCGCGGACGAGATCCATCATGCGGAAGGCAGTGACGACATCGATTGGTTGAAGCCGATCGTCGCTGACGCGGAGGCCGGGTTCGGTGGCGTTCTCAACGCCTTCGAGCTGATGAAGCAGATGATCGAGGCGGGAGCCGCGGGCGTGCATTTCGAGGACCAGCTCTCGTCCGCGAAG
>CAZBTV010000033.1:0-53268 GCA_964494895.1 uncultured Steroidobacteraceae bacterium
CGACAATGCCGGTGGCCTGTTGATGCAACAGGGCAAGGTCGACATGTGCATCGTCGGAACCGACCGGGTGGCGCGCAACGGCGATGTTTGCAACAAAATCGGCACCTTTCTGAAAGCCCTGGCCGCGCATGACAACGAAGTGCCCTTTTATATCGGACTACCTCTGAGCACGTTCGACGCCTCCGTCGCGCGCGGTGCCGACATTCCGATCGAAGAGCGCCCGGCCGAGGAGGTCACACTGGTTCATGGCAGGGACAAGGACGGCAATCCCGCTTCTGTCACGATCACCGACTCTCCGGCGGCCAACCCGGCGTTCGACGTGACCCCCTCGCGCCTTGTGACCGGATACATCACCGAGCGAGGTGTGATCACGACCTGCGACGTGCTGGTGCCAGAGGCGCGCAAAAGCGGCTGAGCGACCATAAGCCTGGCGATCTGGTGCCTGTATGACCGATCACCGCTCGTGGAGTGAGCACTGGCGTTGACTGCCAAACGCAGCGGCGTAAGCTCCAGGTGACCCGTTGCAGATGCGCCAATGAAACTTCGCTGATCGGGTGGGAGCATTCCGGAATGTCAGACGCAAGCCTCGGCTCGGCGCCACTGCGTATCGCCAGCCCAAGTGGACTGCGCTTCGAAGCCAACTTCAACGGCTCGCTGCGCCGCTTCGACTACAACGCTGTCTCGCTCGCACTGTTCGTCGGAAACGAGATGGAAGGCGGTCCGACCAACCTGTACCTGCGGCGTCACGGCGGGGCTAAGCTCGATTGGACCCCGCTTCTGGGGCCTCTCAGCCCCACTCGATTCCACCTCGACGACCGCGGCGGGACGCTCGTCGGAGTCGGAAGCTGGCGCGGAGTCGACTACACCATCGCATTGAAGCTCGCGCGTGAAACGGCCGCATGGTTCTGGCACGTACACCTCCAAAACACCCTCCCGGCTCCGCAAGAAGTCGATCTTACATACGCGCAGGATCTCGCCCTCGCCTCATACGGAGCGATCCGACTCAACGAGTTCTATGTCAGTCAGTATCTTGACCACACACCGCTACGGCACGCCCGGCACGGCTACATCGTGGCCACACGGCAAAACCAGGCAGTCGACGGCCGCTTTCCCTGGTGCCTGATCGGCTCGCTGCGCGAAGCCACCTCGTTTGCTACGGATGCGAAGCAGTTCCATGGACTCGCAAGCCGTGCGAACGAGGCACCTGTTGGAATAACTGGCGATTTGCCAGGACGACGCCTGCAGCATGAGCACGCCATGGTGGTCATCCGGGATGCGTCGATTCGCCTGGAGCCCAATGGCCGAGCCACGGCGGGCTTCTTCGGCTCGTATGTGGAGAATCATCCGGAGGCGACCGCGCAATCGGATGTCGACCGGGCTCGAGCGATATTGGAGTTGCCCGAAGCAAAAGCGAACACAGGGCCTGTACCGTCTGCAGAGGCTCCATCCGCAGAGACCCCGTCCGCGCAGGCTACCTCGCCGGATAATGCCACGCTGTTCAGCGCAGCGCCCGCTTTGGAAGTGCTCGATCTGGATCCCGACGCCCTGCGGAGGCTATTTGGATCCGAGCGGCGGCACGAAGAGATTGACGAGCAGGGGGCGCCTTTATCCTTCTTCCACGGTCCCGACTGCCATGTCGTCCTTCGCGAGAAGGAGCTTCGAGTACTACGCCCACATGGGCATATTCTGCGCACGGGGTTCCATACGACCCCCGATGAGACGGCGCTCACCTCGACTGTCTGGATGAGCGGCGTTTTCCATTCGATGGTCACGCAGGGACACGTCAGCATCAACCGATTCCTCTCGACGGTGCACAGCTATCTGGGCCTGTTCCGCTCCCACGGACAGCGCATCTTTGTGCAGGTCGGTACGGACTGGCATTTGCTCGCTGTGCCTTCCGCATTCGAGATGGCCCCGAACGCCTGCCGCTGGATCTATCGTCATTCACACGGATTGCTTCAGGTTCGCGCCGAAGCGCGCAGCAATCCGCATGAGCTGACGCTGTCAATCGAAGCATTGTCAGGCACACCCGCGCGCCTGCTCATCTCGCACCACGTCGCACTCAACGACGATGACGGCAGCGCACCCGGAGCAGCACATTGGCGTCTGGACAGCGGCAATGTCGTGGTCGTGCCCGCCCGAGACACAGACCTGGGGCGCCGTTTCCCGAACGGCAGCTTTGAGATCGCCCCGCTGTCGGGGACTCGGTTCGAGCAAGTCGGCGGCGACGAGTTGCTGTTCCTGGATCGGCGCTCGCGGCAGCAGCCCTTCGTTTGCGTGGTCACCGCGCCCGCGGCCGCTGTGGGCGTAGTCATTCGTGGCGCGTTGGTTCCGGCTAACGACACCGTACCGTTGTATGCCGACCCAGCGGCCGGCCTGATTCCGAATCTCGGCATGGCAGTGAGCAGCACGAGCTCCCTTGCCGAGCCTCTCGCGGGCCTTGCTGACATCGTACCCTGGCTCACACACAACGCCCTGGTGCATTACCTGTCCCCACGAGGGCTGGAGCAGTACTCCGGTGGAGGCTGGGGTACACGCGATGTGTGTCAGGGACCAGTCGAGATGCTCCTTGCTCTCGATCGGCACGAGCCCATTCGCGATCTGCTGTTGCGGGTCATGAAGCAACAGAACCCGGACGGGGACTGGCCCCAATGGTTCATGTTCTTCGAGCGCGAACGCGGCATCCGGCCCGGCGACTCCCACGGAGACATCGTCTTTTGGCCGTTGGTGGTGCTCGCGCAATACCTGCTCGCCTCCGGTGATGGCGCGGTGCTGGAGGAGAAGGTCCGCTTCTTCGACTTGCGCGGCCCTGAAGCGGGCGAGCAGGCATCGGTGTGGCAACACACACAACGCGCGCTCTCACTGATCGCGAAGCGCGTAATACCGGGCACGGCGCTAGCTGCTTACGGTCACGGGGATTGGAACGACTCGCTGCAACCGGCCGATCCGCTCTTGCGCGAGCACATGTGCAGCGCCTGGACCGTCACGTTGCATTTCCAGACACTCAACCTGCTCTCGCGCGCACTACGTGCGATTGGAAGGCCACAGGATGCCGCACCGCTCGAGAATCAGGCGCAAGCGGTCCATCGTGACTTTCAGCGTCTGTTGCTCGTTGACGGCGTACTGGCGGGCTACGCGATCTTCGAAGGCGATGGCAACCCGCGCTACCTGCTACACCCGCACGATGAGGTCACCAGCCTCAAATACAGCTCTCTTGCCATGATCCACGCCATCATGGAGGACATGCTAACGCCTGCGCAGGCGCGCGAACATCTGCGGCTGATCGATGAACACTTGAGCGCCTCCGACGGCGTACGCCTGTTTGACCGGCCGATGCCGTACCACGGCGGCACTCAGCGAATTTTCCAACGCGCCGAAAGCGCCACCTTTTTCGGCCGCGAGATCGGCCTGATGTACACACATGCCCATCTTCGCTATGCGCAGGCGCTCGCGCACGTCGGTGAGGCCGAGCGCTTCTTTCACGCACTTTGCCAGGCCAACCCGATCGGTATCCGCTCCATCGTCCCCAATGCAACGTTGCGCCAGGCCAACTGTTACTACTCCAGCTCCGATGCAGCTTTCGAGGATCGCTACCAGGCGAGCGAGGAATACGATCGTGTTGCACGCGGCACCATCCCTCTGGACGGCGGCTGGCGCGTCTACTCTAGCGGCGCGGGCATCGCACTGGGGCTGACCATCCGGCGCTTCCTCGGGCTGACCTGCGAGTCGCGAACGCTACGCCTGGACCCTGTCATACCCCCGGCGCTGGACGGCCTGCGTGTCGCGACCACTTTGCGCGGACGACCATTGGAAGTGCACTACCAGATAGGCGCCCCGGGTTGCGGTGTCACCGTAGTCACCCTCAACGGGCAGCCGCTGCCCTTCACCAGCGAGCCAAATCCCCACCGTCGCGGCGCCGCCCTCCTGGCGTGGCAGGCCGTGCTACAACACCTCCGGCCTGATCAGAACGTCCTGACAATCCGTTTGGGGCAGCCACGTTAGGTGCGCCAGCGCAGACGCGAGGCGCACGCGTGCAGCCCACCGCCTGGTGGCGAATTTTTTTGAACCACCGCCGCATCCAGAGCGTTCAGGCCCCACGCCAGCTTTATTCTGAGCGGCGACAGATCTGAGCCAGAAGCGCAACCGAACCATAAGGTGGTGAAGGATGACCGCATGCCCTGGACCATGCCCGGGCCGGGTATCACCTTTGCTTGGGATGGAACATGCACGGATTGCTGCGGCGTCGCCGGGGCGGCGCCAACGAATGCCGTGCCGGCTTCAGTCAAGCGGAAGACATCTTGGAAACGGTCAACGCAACGCCTGGGCGCCTGTCCCGGGCAACCGCCGTGCTGGCAGTGGTGCTTTGTGGATGCGCCCTGAATGGATGCGCCGTGGGGCCTGACTTCAAACCTCCGCAGGCCCCGTCCTTGGCATACACAACTCCGCCGGCTACCCTCGGTGAGCAACGCATCCAGTATGGCGGCGAGGTGGCCGCTGATTGGTATACGCTGTTCAAATCAGACGCCATCAATCAGCTCGTCCGCGACGCACTCCAGGGCAATCCTGACCTCGAGGCGGCCGAGCACAATCTCCACGCCGCGCAATATGAGCTCGCCGCGGTCGCCGGCTCCGCGCTCCCTCACCTCGAGTTGGATGCCAAAGCCCAACGCGGGCATGTCAACGGCAGCTTTCTGTACGCCCCTGTCCAGACATTCCAGGTCACCGCAAACCAGTTCTCGATCGGCCCGTCTCTCGCCTACGACCTCGATCCTTTCGGACGCCTGCGCCGCACGATAGAGGCGCAGTCGGCACAGACCTCCAGCGTCGGCCGTCAAGCGCTCAATGTCTATGTAACCCTCGTCGATCAGGTCGTCATAACGGCTTTCAGCTATGCCGCTACCGAGGAGCAACTCGAGGTCACTCGCAAGCTGGTGGAGGATCTGCGCACGCAGTATGAGCTGACACATCTTCTGGAAAATTCCGGCAAGGTCGCGCGCAGCGAAACCCTGCAGGCGCAAACCCAACTCGAAAACACGCGCGCCAGCGTACCGGCGTTGGAGAAGCAGCGCGACGCCTACCGCAATGCTCTGTTGCGGCTCACGGGCAAGGCGCCCCAGGCGGATTCGATTCCGGCGCTGTCTTTACGTGAATTTACGCTTCCATCGCAACTTCCAGTATCGCTCCCGTCGAGCCTCGTGCAGCAGCGGCCCGACATTCTGGAGGCGCAAGATCTATTACATCAGGCGAGCGCCGCCATCGGTATCGCCGAAGCAGCACGCCTGCCCTCGCTGAGCCTGACGGCACAGTACGCACAACAGTCCATCCTCACCAGCGATCTGTTCACCAAGGCCGGCCAGATCTGGTCCGCGGGCGCCGGTCTGACGGCACCCTTGTTCGAAGGGGGCACACTGCGCGCCCGTGAGAAGGAGGCCAGAGAGCGGTTCCTGCAAGCGCAGGCGCAGTACCGCAGCACGGTCATCAACGCCTTCGTCGAAGTCGCCAACGCTCTCCAGGCCCTGCAACACGATTCGGACGATTATACCGCCCACACGACGGCATTGGACGCCGCCCGCGCCAATCGCGACCTTGCACGAGCGCAATTCGAGCGTGGCCGGGTGAATGAGCTGGTGGTCCTCACCGCCGAACAGCAGTTTCAAAGCGCGGCACTGAGTCAGGTACAGGTCGATTCCCAGCGCTTTGCGGACACGGCTGAGCTGTTTCGCGCTCTCGGCGGCGGATGGTGGAACGGCCCAGACCCGAGCACACCGGGTCGGAGGCAGCCCGGCACTGCGGAGGCGCAGCAATGAGCGACCCAGAAGAATCGAAGCAGCAGAGTCCATCCAACCAGCAGGAGCAGGACAAACAGCAAGGCGAATCAGCACAGGGGAGGCCCAAACACGGCGGGCATCAGGAGAAGCCGTACAAGTTCCTATGGATCTTTGGCGCGGTGGTGCTCGTTGCCGGCATCGCCGTGCTCATCCATCACCTTGCCGTTGGCCGCTATCACGTCAAGACAAAGGACGCCTACGTCAACGGTAATCTGATCCGCCTCGCTCCCCAGGTGAGCGGCACGGTCGTTGAAATCAACACCGACCAGACGCAACCAGTCACACGAGGCCAGCTCCTGGTCCGCCTGGATCCCCGCGATACGGAGGTCTCGCTTACCCAAGCCAAGGCGAATCTCGCGCAGACCGTGCGCGACGTCGCCCAGCTATTTGCGCAAGAGCGTCGGGACGAAGCCGCCGTAAACGCTCAGGAGGCACAACTCACCCTGGCGAGACAAAACCTGACCCGCGATCAGGGGCTCATCCACGCCCATGGTGTCTCGCAGGAGGATCTCGAACGCGATCAGGAAAACGCACGCAGCGCTGAAGCTGGCGTGCGGCAGGCCCGGGCTGCTCTGGCGGCCACGCAGGCGGCTATACAGGGTACGCAGCCTGAAACGCACCCGCGGGTAAAGCAGGCCGAAGCCAACCTGCGCGAGGCCTGGCTCGCCACCAACCGCACGCGAGTTCTCGCCCCGGTATCCGGTTACGTCGTGCGGCGTTCTGTCCAACTCGGCCAGCAAGTCACCCCGGCAACGGAGATGTTGGCCATAGTACCGTTGGATACTGTCTGGATCGATGCGAATTACAAGGAGACGGAGCTCGAAAAGATCCGCATCGGCCAACCCGTGGAGGTCAGCGCCGATGTCTATGGCTCGCACTTCACCTATCACGGGAAGGTGCTCGGCCTCACGGCCGGCACTGGAGCGGCATTGGCCGTGCTTCCGTCGGAGAATGCGACGGGCAACTGGATCAAAATCGTGCAGCGGCTACCGGTTCGCATCGGGCTCGAACCCGAAGAGCTGCGCGATCATCCGTTGTTCCTGGGATTATCGACCTCGATCAACATCGACGTGCACGATCTGACGGGCGCATCACTCTCGCAGCACCCGGTATGGCCCGCAGCCATGCGGACGGACGTTTACACCGCTCAGGATGCCGGCGTCGATACGGAGATCAGTCAGATTCTGCAAGATAATCTCGGGCGTCCTGCGATAGCGGCGACTGGCGTGTCAGAGGACAGCGGGAAAAGTCGTGTCGCCCGCGCCTCGCAGACCTCGCGACCCGCCGCTCCTCCTCCCGCCTCCAGCGGGGAGCCGCGGTGAACGCCTCCGCAGGCGCGGGCGCACGCCGGCAGGATATTCATCCCTGGCTCATCGCGCCGGTCGTGGCAGTCGCCGCGTTCATGGAGATTCTCGATATCTCCGTCGCCAACGTCGCGCTTCCCCATATCGCCGGAGACCTCTCCTCGAGCCAGGACGAGTCCACCTGGACGCTGACCAGCTATCTGGTCACCAACGCCATGGTGATGCCGATCTCCGGATGGCTGGCGGGCCGCTTCGGGCGCAAGCGATTCTTTTTGACCTGTATCGCGGGATTCACGGTGACCTCGCTCCTATGTGGCCTGGCTCCCAGCCTCGCTGCGCTGGTGGTCCTGCGCGCCGTGCAGGGAGCGGCCGGGGGAGGACTGCAGCCTACCGGACAAGCCATTCTCAACGATGCGTTTCCGCCGGAGAAACGCAGCATGGCGACAGCCGTATACGCCATCGCGGCCGTGGTGGCCCCAGCCATCGGCCCCTCCATCGGCGGTTGGATCACGGACAACTATGAATGGCGTTGGGTGTTTCTCATCAACGTTCCGGTGGGAGCAGCGCTGCTGTTTCTGATCGGCTTTCTGGTGCACACGCCGAACGAAGGGGTCGAGCAGAGCGCCAGGAAAGCGAAGGTCGACGGGCTCGGGTTCCTGTTCGTCGCATTGAGCCTGGGATGCCTGCAGGTGGTGCTCGACCGCGGCCAGGAGGAAGACTGGTTCGCGAACCGGATGATCACGACACTCGCAATCACCTCGGCGATCTCCTTCGTCCTGCTCGTCTGGTGGGAGTTGCAGCAGGAAGATCCCATGGTCGATCTGAGGCTGCTCGAGCGGCGCGACTTCGCGGTGTCCTTTGTCTTCATGCTGGCGTTCGGCTTCATGATACTCGGCAGCACCTATCTGCTGCCGGCGTACGCGCAGGCGCTCATGGGCTACCGCGCCACCGAAGCCGGAGAGATCATTGCTCCAGGCGGGCTGCTGCTGATTTTGTTGTTTCCTCTGGTGGGGCGCGTCATCGACAAGGTAGACACGCGCTGGGTCATCGGAGCCGGAGTGCTCGTGTGCTCGGGCGCCTTGTGGTGGATGACCAACTTCTACCTGGAGGCGTCCTTCAATGTGTTGGCTTTTGGACGCGTATTGCAGGCGATCGGGCTGTCGATGCTCTTTCTGCCGATCAACGCGCTCGCCTTCCGGGACATTCCCAAGGACCGCTCCAACTATGCGTCCGCGCTCATCAATCTCGCACGCAACTTCGGCGGCAGTATCGGAATATCCGTTGCATCGACCCTGGTCACGCGGCGCGAGCAATTTCATCAGAGCCGCATAGTCGAGCACCTCCAGGGATTGAATCCCGCGTACACGGAGCTCGTCGACCAAGCGAGCAAGGCCACACACACTGCCCCGGGCAGCCTCGCCTCGCTCGCCCAGAGTTATGGGCTCGGGACGACCCAGGCCCTGCTGCTGAGCTACCTCGATGCCTTCAAGGCAGTCGCCGTGATCTTCCTGCTAACGCTGCCACTGTTGTTCTTCCTCAAGCCCGGACCGGCAAGTGCCAAGGGAGGCGGGGCGGCCTGAGCCCGGGAAGCGATAGCTGCCCGTCCAACGTCCAACCCCTGATCCGCCTGGCCCCCTGGCGCCTAGGTCGGTACGGCGTCCGTTATGACGCTCTGTGCAAGCTCTATCTGTCGTGCTTGTCCGAGGATTCCGCAGAAGCCAACCGTGTCCTGCGGGCGGGCTCGCCTGCTTGCTTCCCACCGCGCATCGCGGAGGCCGACGTGCTTGCCGACGGCAAGCTGTCCGGCTTGTCCTCCGGCTCGTAAGCGGCCGCACCGGCCTTCACTTTGCCGTCGGGAGTCGGCACGGCGATCGGTGCGACCACTACTGTCGTAATTCCTTTTTGCGGTGTAAGACCAATTTGCCGCGCGGTCGCTGGAGACAGGTCCACGAGCCGACCGTCGACATATGGGCCACGGTCCTCGATTGTGACCACCGCGGCCTTTCCTGTCTCAACATTGGTTACTTTCGCCCGGGTCCCGAGGGGCAAGGTGCGGCTGGCCGCATTATCGCCTTCCGGGTCCATCGGTGCCCCGTCAGCCATCGGCCTGCCCGCGAACCGCTTGGCGTAAAAGGACGCCTTACCGACACGCTTGCGACCCGAGAGATCGGGAGCCGGAGTTGCTGAGAGGCCCTGTTGTGGAGCGGATTTCGACTTGCTCTCCGTTGGTTGTTGCATGCTTGCGGCGCTTTTTTTCGGAGCATGCTCCGCAGCGCCCGCAGGGGCTGCCAGACCGGTGGCGGCCAAGGCGGCGGCAACGCAAAGCACTGTTTTCCCAGACTTTGTCATTGGTGCTCCCGTCGGCTGACACATGTTCACAGGTTAGAAATCCCCCGGGTGGGGCCTGGGTTCCATGGCGGCGCTCCCGGAACGCCGCCTTTGGGTGACCGGGTACGATCTGAAGAATCGTCAATCCTTTGCGATAACAGGTGCTCATCGCCAGCTCGGGCACTTAACATAGATACCCCGCCCTGGTGCAGTTGAAGACACAGCAGAGCAATTCATGGCGAATGACAGTACCGGGGAACCGCTCCCACCCCTGCAGGAAACCACCTCAGATAAGCAACACTCCGCCTCACCCTGGTACCGCAGGCGTTGGCTGCTGGCAGCAGCACTCCTGTTGCTCGGGTTGCTCCTGTTGCACCAGTTCACCAAGGCGCCCCCGCAGCCGGCAGCCGGCCGCGGCCAGCAGGGGAATCCGTCGATTACGGTGGGGCGATCCCGTAGCGGTGATATCGGCATTTATGTCGACGCGCTCGGTACCGTGACGCCGACCTACACGGTGACGGTCTACAGTCAGATCACCGGCCGGGTCATGGAGGTGCACTATCGCGAAGGCCAGATGGTGCGTAAAGGGGAGCCGCTCATCGATATCGATCCGCGCCCCTACGAGGCGACCTTGCGCCAGGCGGAAGGCACTCTGCAGCACGACGAGAGCCTGCTGGCGCAGGCCAGAATGGACCTGCAGCGCTACAAGGACGCCTACGCCAGGAATGCCATCGCCAAACAACAACTGGATGATCAGGCGGCCACGGTGATGCAGTACGAAGGGAGCGTGAAGGCGGACCAGGGCGCGGTAGCCTACGACAGGGTCCAACTCGAGTACTGCCACATCGTGTCGCCGATCGCGGGCCGTGTCGGCCTGCGCCTCGTGGATCCGGGAAATACGGTATTCGCCGGAAGCGGCGCCACCCTCATCGTCATCACCCAATTGCAGCCGATCACGGTGGTATTCAATGTCTCAGAGGACGATCTGCCACGGGTGCGAGCCCAGTTGAAAGGGGACAACAAACTGCAGGTCGACGTCTTCGACCGGTCCAACGATCACCTCATCGAGGCCGGCACGTTGTCTTCGCTCGACAACCAGGTCGACACCACGACCGGCACAGTGCGCTTCCGCGCCGAGCTTCCCAACAAGGATCTCGTGCTTTTCCCGAACCAGTTCGTAAACGCCCGGTTGCTCGTGCAGATGCTGCACGAGGCCACTCTCGTGCCCACGGAAACCATCCAGCACAACGGCACCAACGATTTCGTCTACGTCATCAAATCCGACAACACAGCGGCCGTCCAGCCGGTCACCACCCTGACCAGCAATGAGAAGGATACCGCGGTGGAAGGACTCGCCCCCGGGGTCGCCATCGCCACAACCGGCTTCGACCGGCTCGAGAACGGCGCACACGTAACGGTGCGCTCCGGCGGCACTCGCAAAGCAACCCCATGAGCCCGTCACGTCCATTCATCATCCGTCCGGTTGCTACCGCACTGTTGATGGTGGCGGTCTTCTTGGCGGGTGCCGTGGCTTACTTCCAGCTTCCGGTGTCCGCGTTGCCGGAGGTGGATTACCCGACCATCCAGGTGCTCACGTTCTACCCGGGGGCCAGTCCCAGCGTGGTGGCGACGTCGGTCACCGCACCGCTGGAGCGGCAATTCGGCCAGGTGGCGGGCTTGAGCCAGATGACCTCGACGAGCGCCGGAGGAGTGTCGGTAATCGTCATGCAGTTCCAGCTCAGTCTCGACATCGATGTCGCCGAGCAGGAGGTTCAGGCTGCGATCAATGCAGCGCAGAGCTATCTTCCGGCCAACCTGCCCACCCCGCCCATCTACAGCAAGTCCAACCCCGCAGACGCGCCTGTGCTGACTCTGGCGCTCACATCAAGCGAGCTGCCGCTATCGCAGGTAGAGGACGTCGCCGATACGCGGCTCGCGCCCAAGATTTCGCAGATCTCGGGCGTTGGCCTGGTCAGCATCTCAGGAGGCCAGAAACCCGCGGTGCGCATCCAGGCCAACCCGACTGCGCTTGCCGCCTACGGGCTCAATCTGGAGGACCTGCGCAACGCATTGGTGGGCAACAGTGTGAATGCCGCCAAGGGAAGCTTCGACGGACGAGTGCAGGCCTACACGATCAACGCCAACGACCAGCTCCTGACGAGCGCCGCTTACAAGTCGGTGGTTGTCGCGTTCCGGCAGGGTGCGCCGATCCTGTTGAGCGACGTGGCCCGCGTCGTCGATGGCGTCGAGAACGAAAAGCTCGCCGCGTGGCAAAATTCGACGCCGGCCGTTCTAGTGAATATCCAGCGCCAGCCCGGCGCCAACACAATCGCGGTCGTGGACAGTATCCAGAAGCTGCTGCCGCAGCTCGTTTCGACACTGCCGCGCGCCATACACGTGCAGGTGGTGACCGATCGGACCACATCCATCCGCGCCTCGGTGCGCGACGTCGAGCTGGAGCTGCTCCTGGCCATCGCGTTGGTCGTCATGGTCATTTTCCTGTTCTTACGCAGCCTGGCGGCAACGATCATTCCCAGCATAGCCGTCCCCCTGTCGCTGATCGGCACCTTCGGAATCATGTATCTGGCCGGATTCAGCCTCAACAATCTCGCCATGATGGCGCTGACGATCTCCACCGGATTCGTGGTGGACGACGCCATCGTGATGATTGAGAACATCTCCCGTTATATCGAAGGTGGCGAGAAGCCGCTGCAAGCGGCCCTGAAGGGAGCCGAGCAGATAGGTTTCACCATCCTCTCCCTCACCGTGTCTCTGGTCGCGGTCCTGATTCCGTTGCTGTTCATGGGGGAAATCGCCGGCCGCCTGTTCCGCCAGTTCGCCGTAACCCTCGCCGTCACGATCGTGATCTCGGCGTTCGTCTCCCTGACTCTCACGCCCATGATGTCGGCCCGGCTGCTGCGCTTTACGCCCGAGGAGAGACAGGGCCGGTTCTATCACGCCTCTGGAGAGGTCCTGCAAAAGATCATCGGCTTCTACGGACGCACACTGCAGTACGTACTCGGATACCAGAGAATCATGCTGTTGATCGCGGCTGCCACGCTGGTGCTCACAGGGCTGTTGTATATCACCATTCCCAAGGGCTTCTTCCCCACCCAGGACACCGGGATCATCCAGGGGATCACGCAGGCCCCGGGTGCCACCTCGTTCGCACAGATGACCCGGCTGCAGCAGGATCTCGGCCGGAGGGTACTCGCCGATCCAGCCGTGCAAAGCATCTCCTCATTCATCGGCGCGGACGGGACCAACACAACTCTCAACAGCGGCCGCATCCAGATCAATCTGAAGCCCCTGCAGGATCGGGGGATTTCCGCGCTGGACGTCATTCGCCGGCTGGGTCCCGCTCTCGCGGAAGTGCCCGGGATCAGGCTCTATATGCAGCCGGTCCAGGACCTGACGGTGGACGATCGTGTGAGCCGCACCCAGTATCAGTACACGCTCGAGGACCCCAACCCCGAGGAGCTCAATGCTCTCGTACGGCAGTTGATGCCCCGCCTGCAGGCCCGCCCCGAGCTCGCCGATGTCGCGACGGACCAGCAACTGGATGGTGTTGCCTCCGTCCTGACCATAGACAGAGCGACGGCGGCGCGCTTCGGAATCACGCCGGCAACGATCAACAACACCTTGTACGACGCCTTCGGGCAGCGGCAGATCAACACACTCTACACCCAGGTCAACCAGTACCACGTGATCCTCGAAGCGGACCCCAGGTTCCAGCTCGATCCGGGCAATCTTCACGACCTGTACATCCAGTCCTCCCAGACTGGAACCGTCGCGCCTGCCGCCTCTCCCACGGCAGGCTCGTCGGCCGGAGCCGGTGCCAGCGGCGGCGCGGCTTCTTTGGCCAGCTCTCTGCTCACACCGGCCTCGAGCAGCGGCGGCTCCTCGCTCAGTGCCGCGCCATCCGTCTTGAATCTCGCTGCCAGCCCATTTTCCGTATCGAGTGTAAACTCGACCTCTGCGCTGTCTGGGGCGGCCTCGAGCGCCAGCAACGCTCGCGTGTTGTCTGGAGCGGCAGGAAACTCTGCAGCATCGTTGACTGCGAGCAGCCCTGGCACCAACTCGCGCAGTGGCTCCGGTAGCGCGGCTCCGGCGGGCGGCGCAGCCGGCGGGCAGGGGAACTCCGCCGCGGCGGGAGTCTCGACTCCCGTGCCGCTCAGCGCGTTCATACATATCCAAACGCGCAGCGAGCCGCTGTCCATCACCCACCAGGGACAGTTTCCGGTCGTCACGATTTCCTTCAATCTGGCGCAAGGATACTCCCTGGGACAGGCTCTCGACGCCTTCGACAAGGTTGCAAACGAAGCGAAACTGCCGCCGAGCGCCATTGCCGGCTACCAGGGCACGGCGGCTGCCTACGAGAGCTCCCAGTCCAACGAGGGACTGTTGATCCTGGCGGCCCTGATCACGGTCTACATAGTGCTCGGTGTGCTGTACGAGAGTTTCATCCATCCGGTCACTATCCTCTCGACATTGCCGTCGGCGGGTGTGGGCGCCCTGCTCGCGCTCCGGCTCTTCGGGCTCGATCTCGACATCGTCGGCATCATCGGCATCATCCTTCTGATCGGCATCGTGCAGAAAAACGGCATCATGATGGTCGACTTCGCACTGGAGCTGGAACGCAACGAGCGCAAGGAGGCGACCGAGGCAATCTATCAGGCAGCGCTGCTGCGTTTCCGCCCAATTCTCATGACCACGCTGGCGGCGCTGCTGAGCGGAATTCCGCTCGCCTTCGGCACGGGCATCGGCTCGGAGCTACGCAGGCCGCTCGGTGTCGCCATGGTCGGCGGCCTCCTTTTCAGCCAGGTGCTGACCCTGTACACCACTCCCGTCATCTACATTTTCTTCGACCGGCTCGCGCAACGGTTTTCACGACAGCCCCAGATCGGCGGCGAGACTCAGCCCAAAGGCGGGATCGCATGAACCCCTCCCGCATTTTCATCGGCCGCCCCGTTGCCACGACCCTGCTAACCCTGGCCGTCGCATTGGTAGGTGTTGCCGCATTCGTGGTGTTGCCTGTTGCCTCCCTGCCCCAGGTCGACTTTCCGACCATCACCGTCGCCGGATCCCTGCCTGGCGCAAGCCCCGACATCATGGCCTCCGCCATCGCCACACCCTTGGAGCGGCAGTTCGGACACATCGCCGGCATTACGGAGATGACCTCCTCCAGTACTCTGGGCAGCACGAGCATCACACTGCAATTCGACCTGAACCGCGACATCAACGGTGCGGCACGAGACGTCGAGGCCGGAATCAACGCAGCGCGGACTTATCTCCCGGCGAATCTGCCGGCCAATCCAACCTATCGAAAGGTCAATCCGGCGGACTCCCCGATCATGGTGCTCGGATTGCAATCCGACATCTACGACGTGCCGACCCTGTACGACGAAGCCTCGACTGTCATGGCCCAACGGATCTCCCAGATTGCCGGCGTCGGGCAGGTCACCGTGGTGGGCGCTTCATACCCGGCGGTGCGCGTCGAGCTCAATCCCACCCAACTCGCCCATTACGGGATCGGTCTGCCATCCGTGGCAAGCACGATAGCCGGCCAGAATTCGAATCTCGCGCAGGGACAGCTGGCCAACGGCCACTCGACATCCGACATCATCGTCAACAGCCAGATTTCGAAGGCGGCGGATTACAAGCCCCTCGTCGTCGGCTATTACAAAGGGGGAGTCGTGCGCCTGACGGATGTGGCGGACGTCGTCGACTCACAGCAGAGCGTCCGCCAGGCCGGATTCCTCAACGGCAAGCCCTCGGTCAACATGATCATTTTCCGGCAGCCCGGGGCGAACATCATCGAGACGGTAGACGCGGTCAAGGCCGCCATTCCCTCGCTCCAGGCTTCGATCCCACGAGGGATGCACATCATCACCATTCTGGACCGGACTCTCACCATACGGGCATCAGTCAGCGACATCGAGCGCACACTGCTCATTTCGGTGTTGCTGGTCGTTGCTGTCGTCTTCATATTCCTCCGCAACGTCCGCGTCACCTTCATTCCCTCGGTCGTGGTTCCCGTTTCACTCATCGGTACATGCGCAATCATGTATCTGTGCGGCTTCTCGCTGGACAACCTTTCACTCATGGCATTGGCAATCGCGAGCGGATTCGTGGTGGACGATGCCATCGTGGTCATGGAGAACATTTCCCGCCATCTCGAGGAAGGCATGACTCCGATGCAAGCGGCTCTGAAAGGCGCTGCCGAGATCGGTTTCACCGTACTCTCCATCAGTATCTCACTCATCGCCGTGTTCATTCCGATATTGTTGATGGGAGGGATCATCGGCCGCCTGTTCCGCGAGTTCGCGCTGACCCTCTCGAGCGCCATCCTGGTTTCGATGGTGATATCGCTGACGACCACACCGACGATGTGCGCGCGCATACTGCATTCGGAAAAGGACGTGAAGCACGGCAGGCTGTATCGATGGAGCGAGCGGATGTTCGGGCGCCTGCTCGGAGGTTATCGTGACAGCCTGAGCTGGGTGTTGGACCACCCGACCCTCATCATGATCATTTTCGTGGCGACCCTCGGGCTCAACGTCCTGCTCATTGCCAAGGTGCCAAAGGGATTCTTCCCGCAACAGGATACAGGGGTGATCAGAGGCGGCATGCAAGGCCCGCAGGACGCCTCGTTCTCGCTGATGAGCGCTGCCTTGAAGCAATCAGTGGATGCCGTCATGTCCGATCCCGGTGTGGAAAACGTAATGGGGTTTACCGGCGGCGGCGGAGCCACCAACAGCGCGAATGAATTCATCGCGCTCAGGCCGCTCGACGAGCGCCACAGGAGCGCGACACAGATCATCAATCAGCTACGGCCCAAGCTGGTGCGGCTGACCGGGGCGAACACATTCCTGCAGGCGGTTCCGGACATCCGCATCGGCGGCCGGGCGTCCAATGCGGAATATCAATACACGCTGCAGACGGAAAGCTCCTCGGACCTGCAGAAATACGGGCCGCAACTGCTGAGCGCGCTGCGCAAAGCGCCCGGTTTCCAGGATGTCAACACCGATCAGCAGAACGAGGGACTGCAGGCATTTCTGACTTACGACCGGCCCACGGCGGCACGCGTCGGCCTCACGCCCGAGGCCATCAACAACACACTCTACAACGCCTTCGGCCAGTCCGAGGTGTCGACGATCTACACGCAACTCAACCAGTACTACGTAGTGATGGAGGTCGCGCCCGAATACTGGCAGTCGCCACACGGACTCGACGACGTGTACCTCGTCCCGGGCGCCAGCGCCGGTGCGATACCGATGAATACCGTGACCCGCTACTCACCGGCTACCTCGCCCCTGGTCGTGAACCATACCGGCCTGTTTCCCTCGGTGACCGTGTCGTTCAATCTCGCCCCTGGAGTCTCGCTGGACCAGGCGAGCCGGGAAATCCAACAGGTTCAGCAGCGGCTGAACATGCCCACCCGGATTCACGGCCAGTATTCCGGCACCTTGGAAGCCTTCCAGCAGTCGCTGAACACCGAGCCGTACCTGATCCTGACCGCGTTGATCGCGGTTTATATCGTGCTGGGCATGCTCTACGAGAGCCTCGTCCACCCACTCACGATCTTGTCTACGTTGCCCCCGGCGAGTGTCGGGGCCATTCTGGCCCTGCAGATCACGCACTCCGAGCTCGACGTGATGTCGATCATCGGCATCATTCTGCTCATCGGAATCGTGAAGAAGAACGCCATCATGATGATCGACTTCGCTCTGAATGCAGAGCGCAACGAGGGCAAAAGTACGCGAGACTCCATCTTCGAGGCTTCGACCTTGCGCTTCCGACCGATTCTGATGACGACCATGGCGGCACTGTTCGGGGCCGTACCGCTCGCGGTGGGCACCGGCATGGGATCGGAGCTGCGCCGGCCGCTGGGCATCTCGATCATCGGCGGACTGATTGTCAGCCAGGCGCTGACGCTGTACACCACTCCGGTCATCTATCTCCTGATGGACACTCTCCGGTTGAAGATTCGAGGGCGTCGGCATCCGGGTGGACGAGCGGCGGAGGCCGCGGGTTGACCCGCGGAAAAGCTCATGGGCAGGAAAGGCGGATATTTTGTTACTGCAGTGATTACGACTGCCGCTGCAATGACCGGCTGCGTAGGTCCCCCGTACATCAAGCCGGAGGTCCAGACACCACCGGCCTTCAAGGAAAGCTCGCCGGCGGCTTATGTCGGCGCCGATGCCGGCGCATGGCAGCCCGCGCAACCCCAGGATGCGGCTCTGAAAGGGAAATGGTGGGAAGTTCTGGGCGAGCCCGAGCTCAACGCGCTTGAAGAGCAGTTGAACATCGACAACCAGAACATTGCGTTGTTTTTCCAGAACTTCATGGCAGCTCGCGCGCAGGTTGGTATCGCGCGCGCTGGTTATTTTCCGACGCTGGGCACGAGCCCTTCAGCCACCAGAGCCCACAGCTCCCGCGCGCTGGGCAGTGGGTTTGCAGTCAACGGTGGAGCTGCTGCCGGGGGGACCGGAACCAACAATACGGGCACGGGCACCGGTATTACTGGCGGCACGGGTGCGGCCAACCCTGGGGGAACCACTACGGGGGGGACGAATGGCGTGGCTGGCCGCTCGGGCACTACATTCAACGAATTCCAGATGCCCTTCGACGTCGCCTGGGAGCCGGACCTTTTCGGCAGGATTCGCAACGCGGTCCGGCAAGCCCGATATGCGGCGCAAGTGAGCGCCGCGGATCTGGAGAATGAGCGGCTCACCGAACAGGCGTCTCTGGCGCAGTTCTACTTCGAGCTGCGGGGCCAGGATGCGCTCCAGGACCTATATAACAAGACCATGGAGGCTCAAAAGAAATCTCTCGAGCTCACGCGTGTCCTGCTGGAAACGGGTATCGACAATCCGGAAGACGTCGCCCAGGCCGAGTCGACCCTGGCCAATACGGAAGCGACCGCCGCCGGTATTGCCACCAACCGCGCGGTGTACGAGCACGCGATCGCAACACTCATCGGCAAGCCGGCTTCCGACTTCTCGATGCCGGTGAAAGCGCTCACGACGCCGGTCCCGAGCATACCGGTCGACATTCCCTCGAAGCTTCTGCAGCGTCGTCCTGACATCGCGGCGGCCGAGCGCACCATGGCGCAAGCCAATGCCCTCATTGGCGTGGAGACGGCCGCTTACTTCCCTACCCTCAATCTGACCGCGGGCGGCGGATGGGAAGCGTCGCTCATTTCGAGCCTCTTCACGGCTCCGGCCCGCTTCTGGTCACTCGGAGCTACCGCTTCCGAAACCATCTTCGACGGCGGACTGCGCAGGGCAACACTTCGTCAATACACGGCACAGTTCAACGCGGATGTCGCGTCCTACCGGCAAACAGTGCTGACCGCCTTCCAACAGGTAGAAGATTACATTGCCACCGTCCGCGTGCTTTCCCAGCAGATCGAGCGCCAGAAGGCAGCCGTCGCCGCCGCACAGAGATTCCTCGACATCGCCACCTCACGCTACGAGACGGGCATCGACCCTTATCTCAACGTAATCACCGCCCAGACCAACCTGCTGAGCGTCCAACAAACCGAAGTCACCCTGCGCGTCAACGAAATGACGGCCGTCGTGCAGTTGATCCAGGCACTGGGCGGGGGCTGGACCGCGGATCAGCTACCCTCCCCCGGCGAGATCACCACCCGCAAAGTCGCCGACCGGCTGCAGCGTCGTTAGGCAGGTCTCCGCCGCTACAGTCGACCGGGAAGCACCCGACAAACCGCTGGCGACCGCATGTCGACCAAAATAAAGGCTACCTTAGAATAGTCTTGTCCAAAATAAAGGAGGCTTTATAATGGCCATATGCGATATCTCGCGGCACGCTTGGCTCACGACCTGGAGAGAAAGATGGTCCTCCTCGCTGGTCCTCGCCAGTGTGGGAAGACCACGCTTGCCAAATCGCTGCTGGATAGCCGAGGGCAGTACCTCAACTGGGACATCGTCAAGGATCGCAAGATCATCCGCGAGCTCGCATGGCCCAAAGACGCATCCTTGATCGTTCTCGACGAGCTCCACAAGGCGCCTAAGTGGAAGAACCTGCTGAAAGGTGTCGTTGACGAATTCGGCAACCAGCCCCCCGTGCTTGTTACGGGCAGCGCGCGTCTCGAGGCTTTTCGCAGGGCGGGCGACGCCCTGACCGGGCGCACCTATTTTTATCGGTTGCATCCCATTGATGTGGCGGAGTCGAAAAGCTTCGTGACGGATTCAAGTCTGGATGAGCGTGTCAAACGCTTACTGCACGCCGGCGGATTTCCGGAAGCCTTTCTGAATCCGGAAGAGGCCGCGCGCCTGCGGAATGACCGGATGGAACTCGTGGCGCGGGAAGATCTGCGTGACTTGTCGCGCGTCACCTCCTGGCGGGGACCTTCGGATCTCGTTGAGCTTCTCCGTGAGCGTGTTGGGAAGTCTGTCAACTACGACAACCTGGCACAGAATCTCGGCGTCTCACCGCCAACCTCTAAAGCCTGGGTCGAGCTGCTGGAGAAGCTATACCTCGTTTTTCTGCTTCCCCCATTCTCGAGCAGCCTTTCTCGCGCTATCCGCAAAGATCGACGAGTGTACTTTTTCGACTGCGCCGCGGCCTATGACGCCACCGGAGGGGCGCAGCTCGAGAACCTGGTGGCTTGTTGCCTCATAAAGTTCGCGCAGTTCCGTAAAGATGCGTTCGGTGAGAGTTGGGACGTGTTCTATCTGCGCGACAAGGAAGACAGAGAAATCGACTTCGTTGTCACCCACAACAGACGAGTGCAATGGCTGATCGAAGTCAAAGCATCTGACGGTAACATCAGCACCGCGTTGAGATACTACACGCAGAAACTGAAGCCGGCCGAATCGTTGCAGCTCGTCCTGAATCTGGAACGTCCGCAGGAGAAGTCCGGAATCAAGCTCCTGCAGCTGGGCAAGTGGCTCGAAGCGCTGCCGTTTGGGCTCCCATCATACTAGTTGGCCATGTGCCTGCGGCACACCCCGAGCCATGAAACAACCATGTGCAGGTCCCGAGCGCGCGTCCAGTCACATGGATGTGCCCGCCACTCGCCGATTCGTGCTTTGCGGTGGCCGGCGTTATATTCAACGTCAGAGTTCCTCGAGCTCCGCCATCGCGGATGCAGCCACCCGGCCGTCCCTGATTGATACTCCCTCCGCGCGCAGCCGGCGCGCCTGCTCCTTGTAGGATCGGGAAGCTTTCGGAAACACGATACGTCCACCAGCGCCGAGAACACGATGCCACGGCAGATTGAGCGCTTCAGGAACCACCTTGAGCGCGAAGCCTGTCTGCCGAGCGCGTCCTGGTAAGCCCGCGGCGCGAGCGACCGCGCCATAAGTAGAGACTCGCCCCCGCGGGATCGAGGCAACAACGTGCCAGATGGCCTCGAGCGCCGGATTGTTTTCGCCCGCAGGCCCCCGCCGCGACTTCGAGCCCTCCAGGCTCAACGGCCGAAAAAGTGCCGCAAAGTTTTTCTTCGAGCGCGCCAAGATGGGACTACGATCCGGCAGCCCACGGTCGCCGTCAAGTGGCGGTCGATGTTGGCGCGTGCGAATGCCGCAGGACTGAGCGCCTCCTTCACCTTACTGTAGAGCCAGGCCGTCCGCCTGCAGTCTCCACATTTTCTCGAACAGCCGGCCACCGCGACGCAGCTCCCGCGCGCTCCCTTCCTCCACTATCCGGCCCTGCTGCACGACAAGTATCCGGTCGAACGCGGCGAGGGTCGAGAGCCGATGCGCCACGGCGAGGACGGTCCGACCATCCAGCAGCTCCACGATGTTGCGCTGGATCTGCATTTCGGATTCGGTATCGAGCGCGGAAGTCGCCTCGTCGAGGATGAGAATCGGAGCGTCCTTCAAGAACGCGCGCGCGATGCCTATGCGTTGCCTTTGCCCGCCCGACAGCTTCACGCCGCGCTCGCCCACCAGGGTGGCATAACCCATCGGCAGCCGCCGGATGAACGTATCACAGTGGGCAGCGCGGGCAGCGGCGTAAATCTCCTCATCCGAGGCATCCGGACGGCCGAAGCGGATGTTGTCAATGATACTTCGGTGGAAAAGCGTGATCTCCTGCGGGACTACTGACAGCACCGCGCGCAGGCTGTCCTGCGATACGCTTCCGATAGGCTGCCCATCGATCAGAATCGTTCCGGACTGCACCTCGTAAAGGCGCTGTAGCAGATGAACCAAGGTCGTCTTGCCTGCCCCGGAGGGACCGACAATGCCCACCTTCTCACCCGGCTTGATCGAAACACTGACGTGCTCGAGAACCGGCGCTCCCGGCTCGTATCCGAAGGTGACATCCCGAAACTCCACGGCGCCCGCGCCTCGCACTGCCATGAGGGCGTGTGGAGGATCTACGATCGAATGAACCTGGCCGATGACGCGCAACGTCTCATCGATATAACCGATCTGTTGGACAGAGTCCGCATAGGCGAGAGCGATGTCCCGGGATCCATGCAGAATGCGGAATGTCAGTCCGCTGATGACGACGACATCCCCGGGCGTTATGGCATGGCGAGTCCAGGAATACACCGACCAAAGGAGCATGGCTGCCGCCATGATCCACAGGACGAGGTCATAGAACACCCGGGTGCGCTCGGTGAACATCCAGCTGCGGCGCTGCGCGTGCGCTTCCTGCTTGAACTGTGCCTCGAGCCGCTCCCACTCGCGCCGCCGTGTCGAGAATGCCTTGACGGCCCACATGTTCGAAATGACATCGATGAGCTCTCCGGCGACCTCGCTCGCGGCGCCGAAATACGCCGCGTGCAGCTGGCGTCCCCGTTGTCCCACGAATATGAGCACGGCCGTCACCATGAGGACATAGATTCCCATCACCGCCGCCATCCGCCAATCGATCGAGGCGAAAATGAGGAGGCCGCCAAAAAAATCGACCAGCGGCGGCGCGATCCGCCAGACCACGGTGTTGGTCAGCATCCCGAAGGCACCCGCCGTCGAGGTGATTCTCTGTCCCAGCGAGCCGGCCAGGTTCTCCATGAAATATCGGATCGACTGCCCGCTCAGATAATGAAACAGGTCGAGCCTCATCTCCACGCCGATCCCGAGGGTGGTGCGGCACGTAAGCCAACCGCACAGCCGCCACAAGACACTCTCAAAAGCGATCAAGCCGATGAAGCACCCCAGGACGATCCATACTGCCCGCGATGAATGAGAAGGTCCGGCCATCGCGTCCACGAGGAACTTCATTTGATACTGCACCCCGACCGCGGCAGCAGCGGCAGCCAGCACCAGAGATCCGAGGATTGCCAGCGGCAGGCGCCAACGGCAAATGTAATGCCAGACAAACGCGCCTGTACCAGTGAGGTACTCCGGAACGTCACACTTCGCTGGAGGCGGCGCTGAGGCACTGTCCTCCGTGGGCGTCACATCGGTATGCATGACTAGATAGCTAGACGACTACTACGGACTCGCCGTGTTCGGTGACAGCGTCCCTGAAATGCGTTTCCTGCCGCCGCAGCTCTTCCAACAGAGGCGCATAGACCGAGCGCCGGCCATGGGCATCGGGTATCGACAGCAGCCCTACCTGGCATACCCGATCGTTCTCCCAACCGTGATAGTCCAGAACGGGGTAGATGCAAATGCCTTCGATCGAAGCTCCGGATTGCATCGCCTGTAAGACTTCCGCGCACACATGATGCAACCAGTAAGGACGTGCAACGCCCTCGGCGCCGGTTTCCGCAATGAGCAACGGGCATCCATAGCGCCCGTACAACTCCATCAGCATCTCGCGCAACGGCCGGTAGGCGTGATGTCCGAGCGGAATCGTGTCACCGCCGAGATACCATTGATTGTGGGGATAGAAGTTCGCCCCTACGACGTCCAGGTACTCCGGCCGGCCGCCCAGCTCCGGAGCCTCACGGCCGATCAACATCTCGTGTGCCTGAAACTGCGCAAGCCGATAGGCCTCGGCAGCCTCTTGAGGCGCGACACCGCCAACGACGTTGATCAGGGGCTCGGCAACGATGAAGCGTGCCCGCCGATCCACGCTCCTGATCGCCTCCACCGCGGCGATGTAGGCACGTACGAGTTGCCGCTTGAGCTCATCACCTCTGCCGCTGGCGCAGGGATTCATGCGGGCTGAGTCCCCACCTGCCCATGCCCAGAAAGAGATCTCGTTCACCGGGCAGTAAAGCGGCACCGAGTTGGTCTCGTCATATACCACTCGGGCAGCCGCTCGCGCATAACGCGAAAAATGCTCGACGAACGCGGCCGACCAGATATCAAGGTGATCCGGCCAGCCGTAATGGCACAGGTCCCAGATCACCTGCATACCCGCAGCCTGAGCAGCCCGCAGCATGGGCAGCCAACTTGACCAGTCATAGGAGTCCGGCCGCCGCTCGACGAAGTGCCAGCGTACTCCATCACGGACCGTCCGCATGCCGTACGAGCGCACCTGCGTGTAGTCCTGCGCCGCCAGGCTGTCATGTCGTGATGAGGCGAGCAGATCCAGCCGCACGCCGTCTGGCCGCCTATGCGCGGAGCACTCGAATCCGGCCAGGAAGAACGACGACAAGCCACTTCGCACGGTCAGGCCTCGCATGACTGCGGTAGCGAAGCGACTCAGAGCTGCGCGCGCACTTCGGCCAGCACGCCACGCCGCGAAGTGCCGGAGTCCTCGCAGCGAACCGGCTCCTCCGCAATGCGCTTGAAGGCCGCGAGCGCCTGTCCGACCACCTGGTCCATGTTGTAGTACCTGTAAGTCGCCAGCCGGCCTATGAACGTGACGCGCCCCATGGTGTTGGCGAGCTGCTCATAGGCTTTGAAGCGTTGCTGGTGATCGGGCCGGGGAATGGGGTAGTACGGATCGCCCGTGTCGGAGGGATATTCGAACGTGAGGCTGGTCCGGCTGTGGGCCTGTCCGGTGAGATGTTTGTACTCCGTCACCCGAGTGTACGGCTCATCTTGCGGGTAGTTCACCACCGCTACCGGCTGGTGCCATTCCTGCTCCAGAGTGACATGCTCGAAGCGCAGTGATCGGTATGGCAGCTTGCCGAACCGGTAGTCGAAGAACTCGTCGATTGGCCCGGTGTAAACCACACGCCGGAAGGGAATGAAGTCGCGGATCTCGTGCCACTCGGTCTGGAGCATCACCTTGATGTTTGGATGCTTGAGCATGCGCTCAAACATGCGGGTATAGCCGCCGGCGGGCATGACCTGATAGGTATCGCTGAAATAGCGGTCGTCCGTGTTCGCGCGCGTCGGAACGCGAGCGGTAACCGACTTGTCGAGCTCCGCAGGAGACATTCCCCACTGCTTGTGCGTATAGCCACGGAAGAACTTCTCATACAGGTCACGCCCCACCCGCGCCAGAACCACATCCTCCGATGTCCGTATGCACTCGATCGGCTGTGCCTGGCCGGCGAGAAAGCTCTCCACTGCCGCCTCATCTTGCAGGCTCAGGCCATATAGCTTGTTGATGGTCGTCCGGTTGATGGGGATGGGCAGAAGCTGTCCATCCACATGCGCCAGCACCCGGTGCTCATACGGACGCCACTCGGTGAACTGCGACAGATGCCGGTGGATCTTCTCCGAATTGGTGTGAAAGATATGCGGCCCGTACTGGTGGATGAGGATCCCCGCGCGGTCGTAGAGATCGTAGGCGTTGCCGCCTACGTGATTGCGCCGATCGATGACCAGAACCTTCGCGCCGCGTTGACTGGCAAGGCGCTCCGCGATGACGCTGCCGGCGAAGCCGGCGCCAACCACTAGCCAATCAAACACGTACAGCGCCCTCCGGCAACGGCTCCGGCGAGGCGAGATAGCCGGTTGTTTCCGCGCCGCGCCGCGCCTCCTCGACCAGCGCCCACATTCTCGCCCAGGTGTCATCCCACGACATGCCCCGCAGGTGCTCGTCTACGCGCTCCAGCCATTCACTGTCGTCAGTGCGCGCGTTCAGAACGTCGAGCTTCGCGGCAAACTCGGGCGCATCGGCAGCGATCTCCACCAAGCCCAACGTACCGTACGGCGTCACGACATCCGCGATGGGCGTCGAGCAGACCGGCAGTCCGGCGGCCAGAAACTCTGGTGTCTTTGTAGGACTGATGAACCGCGTGGACTCATTGAGGGCGAAAGGCATGAACGCCGCATCCCAGCCGCTCATATAATCCGGCAAATCGGTGTAGTCCCTCGCGCCCAGCCAGTGTATGTTGGGCCGCCTCGGCAGCAGCGCCGGATCGATCTTCACGACCGGGCCGATGCAGACAAACTGCAGATCCGGGCGCAGGGCGGCCAGCTCCGCTAGCAGCTCCAGGTCCATGCGCTCGTCGATGACTCCCGCGAATCCAACTCTCGGGCGACGGATGCCTGCCTGATCCGGAAGCTCGCGCTCCGGGCGGCGCGCGCGGGCGAAGTGGGCAAAATCAACGCTGCTCGGGAAAAGATGACAATTGCGGTGCTGGCTCCGCTTGGCCCGATAGAGGCTCCGTCCCCCTGTGAACACCACATGTGCCCGCTCAAACAAGCGGCGCTCCAGCTCGACGACGGGTGGGGGCGCGAACTTGAACGCCGACAACTCGTCCATGCAGTCATAAATACAAGCTGCGGGTCGTAGATGATCACTGAACCGCAAGGCCATCGGCGTGTAGTACCATATGATCTGGCTGGAGCCCGGATACTCGCTGAGGAGCTCATCGAGCAAGCGGCGTTGGGCACAGACCTGCGCATCCGGCGACATATCCCGCGGCAGGAGCGGAACCGCCACGATCACCCCGCAAGACTGCCGTATGATATCCAGCTTCGGCTGCGCGTCCGCTTCGATGAATACCGGCTCCTCGAAAAACAGCACCTCGCGCCCCGCCGCGGCGCGGCTCATCAGGTGCTGTGGCCGCTGATAAACGAAGTTCCAGCGCAGGTGAGACAGGCATAAAAGCACTTCAGCGGAGCTCGCGGGGAGCGGGGCGGCTATAACCGTAGACAACATGCAGCATCCTCAAAACGAAAGAGGCATTGTTGGGGCAAACATAACGAGGGCCGAGAGCGCGACAGGGTCGGCGCGTTTCTCGGCGCGTGCACCACCCGACATCCGGATCTGACTGCACGGTGCTGGCCGGAAGCATTGCTGGCGACCGAGCGGCTCACTACGGCCGCGCTTCGCGACCATCCGCGCTGTCATCGTCGGAGATGCCACTGAGCGCGCCGCCGGAGATCTCCGGAGTTACCTCGCGGGCCATATCGCCGAGTGAGACGATGCCCACGAGGCGTTTCTCACGGCTGAGCACGGGGAGCCTGCGGAGCTGCCACTCGGACATCTTGAGCGCCGCTTCCTCGAGATCCTCGTCTTCGAAGCAGAAACAAACCTGAGGGCTCATCACATCCCTGATTTGTGTGGTTCTGGGATCGCGCCCCTCGGCGACGACGCGGATCGTGATGTCGCGGTCAGTCAACACGCCGACCAGACGATCGCCTTCGCCCATTGGCAGCATTCCGGTATCGAGGTCGGCCATGGTCCGCGCAGCGTTTTGGACGGTCTCGTCCAGGCTGGCGACGTACACCTCGTCAGTCATCACTTCGCTTACGTTCATAGTCATCCCCTGGTGGGATTTGCATCAGATCAGAATGGTGGTAGCTGCCAGCGCCGCCGCCGGAGGTGGCGGGGCGCCGTCATCAGCGCCGACGCGCTCTGAATGCCAGGAAAACCGCGAGCCCGGCCATCCCAACGGCGGTCAGCGGCGCACTCTGGCGTTTTGCCAATCCCGCCGCCCCGCGAGCCAGCTGTCCGCCACGCTCGGCCAATCCAGCACCGCGCTCCCGGATAGTGTCGAGCGCCGCCCGCAGCCGGCGGCGCGGAGACAGCCGCGCTCCCAAAGCCGACAGGGTGCGATCGATTTCCGCGCGAGTGGCTTCGATTTCGGTCTCGATCTCACTGACGTCCTGCGGTGCGGACTCGGATGCGCCGGGTCCCGGAGCCGTGGCAGTCATGATTTCCTCCGGGTCAATACATCCTTGTCTTTGCTCAGCGATTCGACGGAATGCCTGGGTTTCAACTCGGCCTTGCGAAATCCCGCCCGCCCGGCACTCAGCAGCACCAGCCCGACGATGATCGCGGCAAAGCCGACGACCAGCGCCGCGAGCCAGGCTGGTAGCGCCAGCGCCAGGCCGAGCACCGCAGCCGCGAGCAATACGAGCAGGCCCGCGAAAAGAACCGCACCGGCGAGCGCGAGCGAAGTCGCACCCGCCACCAGCGACGTCAGCGCATGCGAGATCTCGGCCGAAGCCAAGCGCACCTCCTGGCGGAACAGGGTCGAGAGCTCATCCAACATGTGGCGGACGAGACCGAGCGTCGTCTGTGCCTCTTCGCCGGTCGGCGGACCGGTTGTTGGTGGCGCTGAAGGCGTAGCCATTTGCAATCTCTCTCACAGCAAAGCAGGTGACGTCAAATCAACAGCAAATGCCGTTCCAGGCCTGCCACGGCCGTCGCGGGCGCCATTCTTGCTCTATCAAACTTCGGCACGGATCGTCATCAACCAAAGCGGGGGCTCGCTCCCGCACAGTGGACCTCCCATGAGCGGCTTTCCCCTGAAAGAGCTGTTACAAGCGATTGGACCGACCGCGAGTTTGATTTTCGCGGCGTGGATTTTCCTGAGCTTTCTGCAACAGCGTTATATGAGCGCGTACGAGCACTATCGTCAGTTGCTGGCCGAGTTCCGCACCCACGAGCAGCGTGATCGGCGCCGTGAAAGCCTCGGGGAACAGATCCTCGAATACAAGCGGCGCTGCGAGCAGATGCGCCGGGCGACGCAGATCGGGGTCATCGCCGCTATATGCCTGATCAGCGCGATCGTATTGGCGGCCGTGAACACGATCGACTCGCAGCTCGCGGCGACCAAATATCTATGCGCCGCTGCGGCGATCGGTGGCCTGCTGTTGGTGATCTGGGCCGCCGTGTTGGTTCTGATGGAGAACGCGCGGCTGCAGATCATCATCGACAGTGATATTTCCGACGTGCCCGACCTGAAAAGAGCCGCTCGCGACCAGGGCCAGGGAGGAACGACCTCCCTGCTGAAGCACTGACATCGGCAGGCCGCCTGGGTGCACGCACAACAACTACAATGCTAAGATAGAGGGAGTCCCTCGCAAACGGCTGCCAATCCTCCTGCACGCTCCATACATATCTGGCGCGGCGATCATCCTCACGCTGACGCTCATCACCAGCGTCGCCGGCCTCTTCTCACGTACGTTTATCGGTTGGGCGGCTTTACGCCCGTACCTGGTTGCCCGCGGGACACGCTATGGTGGATTGATCACGAGCGGTTTTGTCCATGCAGATGTCGGACACCTGCTTTTCAATCTCATTACGTTCTATTCGTTCTCTTTTACGCTCGAGCGCGCCATCGGCACGGCTTCGTTTGTGGTGCTCTACTTCTGTGGGCTCCTGGTCAGCGGGATCGGCACCTGCCTCAAGCATCGCGATGAGCCGGGCTATGCCTCCCTTGGCGCATCCGGCGCGATACTGGCCGTGCTGTTCGCCTCGATCGTGTATTTCCCGCGACAGCGGCTCATCATCCTGCCCCTGCCGGTGCCGATTCCGGCGCCCCTGTTTGCCATCGCCTATCTGGCGTTCAGTTATTATTCGGCCGGGCGCAGCTCTGCCGCGCAAGCGCAGGACCGCATCAACCATGATGCGCACATCCTTGGCGCTTTGACCGGCCTGGTGTTCGTGCTTCTGACCAACCCAGGCCAGTTCCGCGTGCTTCTGCACTCGCTGACTGGCTAGAGCGCGATCGCCCGCCGGGATGAGAGCCGCTCAACCCTGGCTGAAGATGCTCACTGCCTTCTGCAGCGTTACCCAGGCTCCCCAGGCGATCGGGATTCCAACCGCGACCCATGAAGCGGCCAGAAGCCACGACGGCGTCCCAGCAGAGACTTCGGCGGAGTTGTCCGTACGCGGAGCGCTGGGTGCGGGATCGGACGAATCGAGCGCCGCAAGCTGCGCGCGGGTCATGTAGTGTTTCTTCACAACTGGCTGAATCATCAGGTTGCAAACGAACCCCACGGCAAGCATGCCGGCGAGAACGTACATGGTGATGCTGTAAGCTTCAGCGCGCCGTACACCATGCTCCAGCTGGTATTCCCGCACGTAGTTGACCAACACTGGGCCGAGCACACCGGCAGTCGCCCACGCGGTAAGCAGGCGGCCGTGGATCGCACTTACCATCCGTGCGCCGAAGAGGTCGGCAAGATAAGCGGGCACGGCGGCAAAGCCGCCACCGTACATGGACAGGATCACGCAGAAGAATGTGACGAACAAGCCAAGATTGCCGTCGTCGGCCGTCCAGGGGATCGCAGCGTACAACACCGCGCCAAACAGGAAGAACACCATGTAAGTGGCCTGGCGGCCGATCTGATCCGACAGGGAGGCCCAGAAAATGCGGCCGGCAATGTTGAACAGTGACAACAGACCGGTGAACCCTGCGGCCATGGCTGAAATGACGCCGAGCTGGGCGGGAGTGAGCTCATCGAAGGTTGCCTTCACCCCGATGAGCCGGCCGCCGAACACTTCCTGCAACAGCGGCGAGGCCATGCCGAGAATGCCGATTCCGGCGGTGACATTCAGGGTCAAAACTCCCCACAACAGCCAGAATTGTGGCGTGCGCCACGCGATGTCCGGATGCACCTGGCCGTCGGTGACGAGCGCCTGCCGGCCGGGCGGTTTCCAACCCTGCGGGCGCCAGCCCCGCTCGGGAAGGCGATAGCCGAGCGCGCCCGCCATCATGAAGATGAAATAGCCCGCCGCGAAGACGAGAAAGGTCTGCCACACACCTACCTGAGTCGGTGTGGCGAACGATTTCATCAGACGGTCGGCCAGCGGAGCCCCGATCATGGCCCCGCCGCCGAAGCCCATGATGGCCATGCCGGTCGACATGCCGCGCCGGTCAGGGAACCACTTCACCAGCGTCGAGACCGGCGAGATATAACCCAAGCCGAGCCCTATGCCGCCGATCACGCCGGAGCCGAGCCACAACAACCAGATCTGGTGAGCCAGGACACCGGCAGCGGAAATAGCGAGTCCACCGCACCAACATAGGGCAGCCACTACACCCGCTACACGTGGACCGGCGCGCTCAACCCAACCGCCCCAGATCGCAGCCGAGAATCCGAGAAACAGGAAGAACAGCGTGTAGGTCCACCCGAGCATGGAGATTTTCCAGTCGCAGGTAGTGGCTGTGATCTGCGCCCAGAAGCCAAAATCCTTCGGGCAGGCGATGCTGGCTGTAATACCTACTGCGCGGGACAATGGCAGCCAGAAGACCGAAAAGCCATACGCCATTCCGATACAGAGGTGAATGGCCAGCGCAGCCGGCGGAACGAGCCAGCGGTTGAAACCCGGCTCGGCGATGATGCGCTCCTTGCTGAAGAATCCAGGGGCAACGCCCCCTCCATCTACTGCAGACGACATTGAGGCTCCAGGTGTTGGAACGCCCGCGCGGCGCTGTCAACGTCAAGTCTGCGTCGATTAGGACTCCCACTACTGCGACATACGTCCCACTCGCGCGAAGATAACTTGCAAAAATGTGCGTTTCGGCGCTCCCGGAACAAATATAACCAACAGGTTGCAATAGCGTCCGATCGCCGCGCACCGGAACCGACCAGCTTGCACCTGAGCGGCGCTCTCAACAAAGGCGACCGGCGCTTGTCGGCTCCCAGAGGCCGCACTGGCTGACGCTGACACCGGCCGCCCCGCCCCTCCGCGCCCCCACTGTCAGTCGCCCGAACATGCGGTTTTCTCACCCACTGAAGCCCACGTCAGCCAACCATCCGCACCGCACAGAAACCACGGGGCGCGAGCACGCTGTGACGGGGTCGACGCCGAGAGGTATGCCGCCCCCGCAGGCGGATCGGCCGGGTGCTGGCGCACGCACTCGGTCCTCGCTAACCTGCACGGTATGCAATTGAAGATCCGGGTATTACGCTTAATTCGCTTCTATTTGGTATCCGCCACGCTAGCGCTAACGTGCGTGATCCCTTTGAGCAATGCCCGCTCGACCATCCCCTCCGCCGAGCTGCGTAAGGCATTCCAGGAAGCGTATGCGCGCGCAAGCACGAATGTAGCGGATTCCAGCGCTACCGATAGCGATGCCCTGAAGACCTATCCCCTTTACCCCTACCTGTTGGCCGCGCGAATTCAGCTTGCGCTGAGTATCTCGAACGCTGACTCCGCGGACGACGCGGACAAGCGTGCGGCCGATTTCCTCGCGTCCCACGGGCAGGAGCCGGTGACGCGGAGCGTTAGGCGCGTGTGGCTCGACAGCCTCGCGCGACGTGCGCAGTGGGGCCAGTTCCTGGCGGTGTATCGCGAAACAGGGGCGACCGACTCTTCGCGGTGCCAGAGCTATGTGGCTCGCATCAATCTCGGCAAGACCGACGGGCTTGTCCAGGACATTGCGAAGGAATGGCTCACTCCGCACAGCCTTCCTGACTGTGACCGCCCATTCGCATGGCTGAAGGACAACGGTGCTTTGACCACCGCCCTGATTGAGGAGCGCGCGCGTCTGGCGCTGGACAACAACAATCCTGCCTTCGCGCGCCAGATCATCGAGCTGTTACCGGCCGACAAAGCCGCCCCCCTTTTCCAATGGGCGGCGCTGCTTGAAAGTCCGGCCAAGAGCATCGACGCGCTCATCGCCTCACCAGCCACCCCTGTAGATCCCAACGCCCTCCTCGCCGGATGGAAACGGCTGACCCGCACGGACGCGGACCAGGCGAAGGAGCGTTATTCGAAGCTCATCAGCGCTCGTGGCCTGAGCAAAGAGAGCGCAAGTCCGTACACCGTGGCTCTTGCGCTGGGACTCGCCTGGGATCGCGATCCTTCTGCGCTGGAATACTTCGATGTCGCTCTGCCGGCTGACCTGGATCAGCCCGGCTTCGAATGGTGGGCGCGGGCAGCGCTATGGTCGAAAGACTGGACCCGGGCTGCTCATGCGATCGCAGCGATGTCACCGACGGATCGCCAGAGCGCCCGATGGCGGTATTGGTCCGCGCGAATTGCCGAACAGTCGCACGACCCACAACAGGCGCGCGCCCTCTATGAAGAGGTCCTGGCGGATGACAACTACTACTCGGCTATGGCGGCCGCGCGCCTGAATCGTCCCGTGATACCCCATCCCCAGGCTTTACCGGTCAATCCCGGTTTGTTGGCGACCCTGCAGCAGATCCCCGCGCTCCAACGCGCCCGCGAGCTGTTCCTCTGCGGCATGCGCCAGGAGGCCCTCGGCGAATGGCAGTTTGGATCCGAGTCTCTGTCGCCCGAAGCCCGTATCCAGTCGATTCGCCTTGCGGCGGACTGGGGCTGGTACGAGCAGGCGGTGACCGTTGCCAGCGCACAACACGTTTACAACGACTACTCTTTGCTCTATCCCCGCCCGTACGATGCCGAGGTCAATGCGGCCGCACGCCTCGCCCAGCTGGCACCTGAGATCGTGTACGGAGTAGTCCGGCAGGAGAGCCTTTATCGCATCGACGCCGTGTCGAACGCGGGTGCGCGTGGCTTGATGCAACTACAGCCGGCGACGGCGCGCAGCACCGCCCGCTATTACAAGCGGCCCTCCCCTGCGCTTACCGACTTGTTCGATCCCTATATCAACACCGCGCTGGGGGCCGCCCGCCTGCGCATGTTGCTGGATGAGTTTGATGATCAGACCCCCGTTGCCCTGGCGGGCTACAACGCAGGACCGAATGCAGTACTGCGCTGGCTGCCGCCGGAACCGCTGGATCCGGATATCTGGATCGAAAATATTCCCTATAACGAAACTCGAGGTTACGTGCAGCGGATCCTGTGGCACAGCCTGATGTTCAACTGGCTCAAATCCAAGGAGCCGCAGCAGACGCAAGCCTGGCTCGCGCCCGTCCGGCCTTTGCGCCATACCGAACAGAGCGATCGGGTTGCCGCGAGCGACGCCGCCACCGCGGACCCCAAGCCACACAATCCGGTCACCGCGAACGGCCCACCCGGGCGATAACCGAACCCCGTAGCTGATAGCCCAGATCCCTCACCGGCCGGTGTGCGGAACTCTGTAAGCATGCACGACTGCGCGCTTACCGAACGGCACTGGCCGGTCGATCCTATTCGCTCGAGCTTTGGTGGTATCGTTGAGGGCTCGAGTTTTCACAGTGGCTCCAGCCCGGGTATTGAGACAGACACCATGGCCGCAAAGATCATCGATGGTAAGCAGGTTGCCGCAAGCATTCGCCAGGAGTGCAAGGCGCAAGTGGCTGCCCTGCGGGCAAGAACGGGGGTGACACCCGGGCTGGCGGTCATTCTCGTCAGCGACAATCCAGCGTCCGCCGTTTACGTCGGCAGCAAAATCAAGGCTTGCGCAGAGGTTGGAATCCGCTCCTTCCGCGAGCAATTCCCGGCGACCATCGAGGAAGACACGCTCATCGACACCATCGAAGAGCTGAATCGCGATCCGAACGTGCACGGCATTCTGGTGCAGCTACCGCTACCGGCGCATATCGATATGCGCCGGGTCTTGAAGACCATCGATGTCACGAAGGACGTCGATGGATTTCATCTTTATAACGTCGGTGGCCTCGTGGTCGGCGACACGGTGTTCCCACCTTGCACTCCTTATGGAGTCGTGAAGTTACTCGAGCACGAGCATATCGAGGTGGAGGGTCGCAATGTCGTGGTCGTGGGTGCCAGCAACATTGTTGGCAAGCCCATGGCGCTCATGCTCATGCAGCGCGAAGCCACTGTCAGCGTCTGTCACGTCAAGACGCGGGACCTCGCCCAATATACGATCCTCGCGGACATTCTGGTCGTCGCCGCGGGCAAACCCAACCTGATCCTGCCCCAGATGGTCAAAAGCGGTGCCGTCGTCATCGATGTCGGTATCAACCGGCTTCCCGATGGCCGGATCGTCGGCGATGTTGATTTTGAAGGGGTGCGGCAAAAGGCCTCTTACATCACGCCGGTGCCCGGGGGCGTCGGCCCCATGACGGTCACCATGCTGTTGCTCAACACCATCACCTCGGCGGAGCGCAGCGCGGGCTTGCTGCCCTCTTCCAACGAGAAGGAAGAGGAGGAGCCGGTGGAAACGGCGGAATGAAGTCCAGCCACGGCACCTTCGCCGCGATCGTCTGGACCGTTGCCGGCATCCTGCTATTCAACACCGAGCCCGAAGCGCGACTGATCTCGTGGCAGACGCCCGTCTATTTCGTAGTGGGCATGTTCGTCGCAGGCGCCCTTTTCGGCAACTTGTCCTACGCCGCAGTGCGCGGGGTCACTCACGCCGTCGTCAGCGCCAAGATCGTAACCGCCCCCACCCGCCGAGCCGCCATCGGCCTGACGATCACCGGCTACATCCTCTTCGCCCTCGAAGCCGTACTCATCTACCTCGTCGCCCGCTGGGCGGTGCGGCTGATGTTCAACCCGGCAAGCTGAGCTTCCAGCCGTATCCCGCGACGGCATCGAAGCCGGCAGGGGCTTCCACTTCGATTGCCATAACCTTTTGATAATATTGGCTCTGAAGCACTCTTACGGCATGAGGCATAGATTGCCCTCAGGCGGGGTAACCTGGGCAGCGCCAGTGCAGGAAGCACCGACAGACGAGGTCAACGATGCGACTTGAAGCTGATTTGGCGACATTTCCGGTATTTGCGGCAGCTATGCCAGCCTGCGGTATCGATATCTGCTGCGGCACCCTCTCTGCCATGCTAGAAGTAACATTTGTCATATCGGGTTAACTGATGCCAGCTTGAGCCGGGGGCGGTACCCGCATCCCCTTCCAATGGTGCCCTGCCAATGCGACGTCTCGAGAGAATAACCATTCAATGCTTCAAGAGCATCCAGGACCAAACGCTGGAGCTCTCAAACTTGAACATTTTCATTGGCGGAAACGGCTCAGGAAAATCAAATCTCATTCAAGCATTTCGGTTTTTGCGTGAGATAGCCCGGGGCAATCTCGCCACTTATTCGCTGGAGCGAGGCGCGGATAGCCTGCTCTTCTTCGGCCGGAAGCGCTCACCGGAAATGACTCTGCACGTGACCTTTCGCGAGCCCTCCCGCTCGAACGGCTACCGCGTCTCATTGAGGCCGACGGACGAGAGTTCGTTGGTCGTCTCCCAAGAGGTCGTGTATTTTCAAGACCACGACAAGGGTTATCAAACGCCGTTCAACCGCATCATCAACACCGGATCCAAGGAAGCCGTTGTCGGAACAAGCCGTGACGGAATAGCCCGATACGTCCGGCAAGATCTGGACAGTTATGTCGTTTATCACTTCCACGACACCAGCGATGGTGCCGCAGTCAAACAGCAGTGCCCGGTGGAAGACAATCGCGCATTGCGCCCCGACGCAGGAAATCTAGCTGCGTTTCTCTATTATCTGCAGCAAACCCATCCGGATTCCTATCGCAACATTGAAGAGTCAGTACGGGAAATCGCCCCCTTCTTCGATCGTTTCGTTCTCCAACCATCACGGCTGAATCCCGACAAGATAAGGCTGGAATGGCTGGAACGTGGAAACGATTCCTACTTCAATGCCATGGCGCTGTCGGACGGCACGTTGCGCTTCATTTGCCTTGCAACCCTTCTACTTCAACCACAACTTCCCGCAATCGTACTCCTCGATGAGCCCGAGCTCGGACTGCACCCAGCGGCCATCGCTCTGCTTTCGGACCTGCTACGGTCCGCCGCCGAACAGAGGCAGGTGCTCATTTCCACTCAATCCGTCACATTGGTCAATCAGTTCTCCGCAGAGGACGTATGGACTGTTGAGCGCAAGGATGGTGCCACGACGTTCGAACATCTTGCGACGCGTAATCTGAAAGCTTGGCTCGAGGAATTCGAGGGAAGTCCCGGCTTCTCCCTGGGAGAGCTCTGGGAAAAGAACGTGATCGGAGGGCGGCCCTAATCTCATGCAGGTGCTGGTTTTGGTAGAGGGGCAAACGGAAGAGAGCTTCATAAAGCGGGAGCTATGTCCAGTGTACGATTCCAAGGGATTGTACCTCCGCCCAACCGTCATCGAGACCAAGCGAATCCTTTCCGGTGGAGGGTTCCGCGGCGGTATCGGAAACTTCGAGCAGTTCAAACGCCATCTTGTGCGGCTTCTAGGCAGTGCCACTGACAGCGCGCGGTTCACGGTAACGACGATGATCGACTACTATCGACTGCCGGCCGACTTTCCTGGAATGAGCAGCAGGCCATCCGGCTCCGCACGAGTACGGGTGGCGCACGTGGAAGCTGCCATGCATGAAGCTTTCGGTGCAAAGCCGAACTTTGTTCCGTATCTGTCGCTTCATGAATTCGAAGCGCTGCTCTTTTCGTCCACCACGGTGATTCCGTCAGTGATGGAAGATCAGGAAAAGTCCGAGGCAATGCGTAAGGTGCTGCAGGAGTGCTTGGAGCCTGAGCTCATCAATGAGCGTCCGAAATCCGGTCCGTCGGACCGGATACGCATGTTGTTTCCCCGATATCAAAAGCGGCTGCACGGCAGCCTTGCAGCGCGGCGCATTCCACTGGATGAGATGAGAAGTGCTTGCTCGCACTTTGACTCGTGGCTGAAGAACCTCGAGCAGCGAGCAGGTTTCTAGCCTCTCTGAGCCCTTGCCAACATAGCCGGCCGTACGAGCCACCGTCACTCCGAGTGCGGCGCGCCCAGGGGGACCTTTCCCGGGCGCGCCGCCTCAGACCACCCGCGCCTTCAGGCGCCGGTCGACGTGCTCGTGTTGGCTTTCAGATAGTTGACCAGCCCACCCAGCTCCAGGATCTTGCGCACCGACGGAGGTATCTGCGGGAATGCATACTCCCGGTCCGCGTGCATTATCCTGCCGCGAGCGAGGTCGATGCTGATCCGATCGCCCTCGTGTACCGCCTCGTACAATTCCGGCGACTCCACGATCGGGAGGCCGTCGTTGATGGCATTGCGATAAAACGTGCGGGCGAACGAAGCGGCAACCACAGCCTTGATGCCCAGTCCCTTGATCGCGGTGGAGGCCTGCTCCCGGGCGCTGCCGCAACCGAAATTACGGCCCGCGACCAGAATGTCGTATTCGCGCAGCTTCGCCGGAAACTCCTCGCCCAACATCTCGAAGGCGTGGCTGGCAAGCTCTTCCGGCTCGATGTAGATCAGATAACGGCCCGCGATGATGATGTCGGAATTGACGTTGTCACCGAACTTGTAGACTCGACCGGTGATGGTTGCTGGACTGCTCTCTGGCGTCATAAAAACTCCCGCGGATCGGCGATGGCTCCCTTGAGGGCGGAAGCCGCCAGAGTGGCCGGGCTCGAAAGATAGATGCTCGACTTGTTGCTGCCCATCCGACCGAGGAAATTACGATTCGCGGTCGACAGCGACACCTCTCCGTCAGCCATCATCCCGCCATCGCCCGCGCAGGCACTACAGCCCGGATTGGTCACCAACGCACCGCTCTCGATCAGAGTCTGCAGCACACCCGATCGCATCGCCTCCAACATGATCTGCTTCGAGCCGGGTGTCACCAGCAGGCGGACCCGCGGATCGACACGGCGCCCGGCGAGTATTTTCGCAGCCACCGTCAGGTCTTCGTATTTTCCATTCGCGCAGGAGCCGAGAAATGCCTGGTCAATGCGCGTACCGGCCACCTCTGCGACCGGCTTCGTGTTCTCCACCTCATGCGGACAGGAGACCATGGGCTCGAGGTGCGGCAGAGCGACCACGACCTCCCGCTCGTAGGCCGCGTCCGGATCGGCGTAGACCGGTTTGTACTGGCTGAAATCCTGCATCCGCCCCTGCAGATACTGCGCGGTCTTCTCATCCGGCGGCACGAACACACATTTCGCGCCCATCTCCATCGCGAGATTCGCGATTGTCATACGCTCGGAGATGCTCATGCCGGGCATGGCATCCCCATAGAACTCCGCCGACTTGTATCCGCACCCGTCGGCGCCGAGCTTGCCGATCAGATATAACATCAGATCCTTGGCACTCACCCCCGGAGAAAGCTCGCCGTTGAGAACGAACTTGAGCGTGGTGGGCACCTTCATCCACAGCTTCCCGGTGAGCCAGACCGAGGTGACCTCTGTATAGCCGATCCCCGTGCCCAACGCGCCGAGCGCTCCGTAGATGGTGCAGTGTGAGTCCGTGCCAACAACCAGGTCGCCAGGTTTGATGTGGCCGTGCTCCATCAAGACCAGATGCGCGATACCGGCATCGACGTCATAGAACTTCCTGACGCCGTGCTCGCGCGCGAAGTTGCGCGAGGTCTGTTGATCCTTGGCGTATTTCTCGGTCTTGGCGGGAGACACATGATCGAGAACGATCGCCAGACGATCGGGGTCGTACAGCCGGGTGGCTCCGATACGCTTCATGGCAGCCACCGAGCGCCAGGTGGCTGTATGGCTCATCACGACATCCGGGTAAGCGTCGACGATCTCGCCCGGCGACAGCCGGCCGCCACCGGACCTGGCGGCAAGAATTTTTTGAGCAATCGTCTGACCCATCTGATTCGTCCGCGGTGAGCGCTTCAATCAGGTCTGTCCCACCGCGAGGTGCGACGCCGTTGGGGCTCTCTTGTGATAATTGGTGTGATAGAGCGTGGCGATGGCGACCGAAGCCACCGTGCCCAGTGCCAACGGCACGGTGGCCCAATAAAACAACGAGCTGATGGACATATGCTGGGTGACGAGAATGCCGACCACAGATGGCCCGATAGCTCCACCCACGCGCGCAAACAGCATAAACCAGCCCACCCCGAAAGCGCGCACCCTCGTAGGGTATACGCTGCTGACACAGGACACCTGGGCGAAGTGCAGCCCCAGGATGCAGAAGCCCGCCAGGGATACCAACACCGACATCATCACGTCGGTATGTCCGGGCAAGCCCAGCCCAGCGACAATGGGGATGCTCAGAACGTAAAGGATCGTACAGGGCGCCATGCCAAAGCGATCCAGCGGGCGCGCAATCACCCATCCACCGAGCGTGCCGATGAATTGGAACAATACGAGCATATGTGAGGCCCGCGCGAAGGGCACGCCGGAGTCGGTCAGCAGAGTCGGCAGCCAGTTGTTGAAGGAGTGGAATACGAGCTGCGCGACGAACGAGCCGAACCACAGTAACGGCGTAAGTACCGCCAGCGTCCCGGCAAATAGTTGCCGCATGGACGAGGCGGCAGCGGCTGCCTCGCCGCTCAGGACAAACTGCGCGTCAGCAGGCATCCGTAGCTTCGGGTCCAGACGGTGCACCAGCTTGGTCAGCGCATCATGACGACTGTTCTTCAAAGAGAGAAATTTCGGTGTCTCAGGCAGGAAGAGATTGACTGCCATCGCGAGGACAAGGGGAATCGCCCCACCGATGAAGAACAGAGCCTGCCAGCCCTGTGAAGCAACGATCGCGGGCGCCACGAGCCCTGGCAGGCCTGACCCGATGGTCGTACCTGAGAACACGACAGTTACAAAGGTCGCACGCAAGCGGCGCGGGGTAAACTCATTGATCGCAGCGACCGTCACCGCGAGCGTACCCGACATGCCGATCCCGGCGACGAAGCGCGCGATGATGAGAGGAACGATCGAGGTGCAGTAACCGGAGATGACGCCAAATATCCCGATGATCAGCATGGCAGCGATCAGCGCGCTGCGCCGGCCTATCCGGTCGCCGAGCGCACCAAACAAGAACGGACCGATCAGGCCGGCGGCCATGCTCGAGCTGAACAGGGGTCCCAACGCGGAGCGACTGACATGCCACGTCTTGATAACGGCGGGAGCCGCGAACGCCATCACCGATATGTTGTATCCGTCGGCAACCGTCACCAGGGTGCACAAGAACAGCACGCCCAGGAGAAACCCACTCACCCGCTGGCGATCGACGATCTGCGTGACATCGACATTCTGTCCCATGAAACTGGACCACTTTTCCCTTCAACGGGCGGCAATCGATGCCGTGCGCGCTCGGTGGGCATCCTGCCCACGTGCATGGTGCCCGCCACCCGTCATGAAAGTCCAATAGAATCCTGGCTCGCGGACATAGCGAGACCTTATGCCCTGACCGCTCGGACCCTCCCCAGTGCTAGTGCTATTACTGCCACTGACAGCTATCCCCCAGCGGGTCGTTGCCGCGGAGCACCGCTACATCGATAAAGTCGCTGCAACCGTCAAGCTGCTCCAACCATGAGGCTAGAAGGTGTACCTGAGTGACACCAGCACGTTACGCGGCATTCCCGGCTGCCCGGTGAGAATGCCGAAGGAGCTGAGCTGGTTGAACATGCTCAGGTAGTACAGCCTGTTGGTCAGATTGTTCACGTCCAGCGTAGCCTGCCACTTGCCCTCGACAGGCGCATAGCTCAGGTGGGCATTCACGAGGCCATAGCCACCTTGGGATGACTGTATGATGTTGTGAGGGTCGAAAAATACGCGGGAGGTGTATGTCGCATCGACCCGCGGGGTCAAGATACCCAGGGACCCAAGTCCGATCGAGTACTGCACGCCGGCCGTGCCCTTGGCCGTGGGACTGAAAGGTTGGATATCGGTCAGGGCAACCCCGCCCGGATTGTTCGGTCCGAACGCCGCCGCGCCAAGGTCGGCGTAGCGGAAGTGCATATAGTCGCCGGACAGATCGAACAACAGGCTCCGCACCGGCTTTGCCTGGATTTCCAGCTCCGCGCCCGCAATGTGCGCCTTGCCTGCGTTGAGCGTGATGGTGCCGCCGATCGTGGTGGGCGCGAAGCCGACGAGCTGCAGGTCCTGCACATCGTTGTAGTAGATATCGCCATTGACCGTCAGCCGCCGGCCGAACCAGTCGCTCTTGACGCCAATCTCATAGGACTTCAACTTTTCCGCATTGAACGGCGTGGCCTGAGCCGGGCTGAGCGGTGTCGGGTTCGTGCCGGCCCCCTTGAAGCCGGTCGCGTATTCGGCGTAGGCCATGAAATGCTGCGTCCACTGATATTGCACCGCTGCCTTCGGATCTACACGCGAGGTCGTCGCCCGGACGGGAACCGACGGGCTCCCAAACACGTAGGTGCCGGCCTTCCTGACCGGATTCGCGGGCGTCTGCGGCAGATTGACGCCGGTGTAGGCGTAGTTGAACTTGTCGTCGCTGTAGCGTGCACCGGCCTCGACGCTCAGCTGTTGAGTGACGTGGTAGAGCGCATGCAGGAAGACCGATTCGTCGCGATCCGTTGTCGGGCTGTAGAGAAGCTCGTGTACACCGAAGCCAGGGCCGGTCTGGCTAGCCAGGAGGTCGACATCGCCCTTCTGGGTGCCCTCGCCATGAAAGTAGTACAGGCCGGCGGTCCACTCGAGCTTTTCATCGAGACTGCTACCGTTGAGCCGTGCTTCCTCGCTATAGGTCTCGTAGCGGATGCTGTTCTGGACCATGTTGATGGGGATCGGTCCATTCTTGTATTCCTCGATCGTGATTGTGGTATCCGCTGATCGAGGTGAAGCTCACGTGCTGCGCAATCTGCCAGTCGAGCTTGCCGGTGATGTTCCAGATCGTCTGCGGGTTGGTATTCGAGAAGGTCAAGCCGCTGAACGGATTGGTGAGCGTCGCGTAGTTTGAGTAGTGATTCGGGTTGATGAATGCCGAGGATACCGGAATTCCGGCGTTGGGCTGGGCTACCCTGGCATTGAAGGCATTCAGATCGTTGCCCGGAAATGTGTTGGTGATTGTGAGCGGCACTTCCGGAACCGTCTCGTCACGATTGCGGATGGTGTCCGCCTCCAGGCGCGTCGTGACGTTGTCGCTGGGCAGCCACTTGAAGGCGATGCGCGCATATGTGTCACTCAGCCCGCCTTCCGTCCCGACCTTGCAGCCGACCGCGGCGTCAGCGGTGGGCTTGAGGGTGCCCGACGCGCCCGGGTTGAGACACGCGTAGTCATACCGTGTCACATACCCGTCGCTGTTCTCACTACCTGCAGCGACACGCATGAATAGTGAGCTTGCGATGAGGGATGTGTCGAAGGCTGCGCGAACGCGGCGATCGTTGTAACTCCCCACGCCGGCCTCGGCATAACCCGAGTTATCTCCCTTCGGGTCTACATTGCGTATGAGGACGGCACCGCCCTCGGAGTTCTTGCCGAACAGGGTTCCCTGCGGTCCGCGCAGGATGTCCACGCTTTCGACGTCGCCAAGCGTCAGCAGGCTGCCGTAGGCAGTGGCTTGATAAATGTCGTCGACATAGATCGGCACACCGGGCTGGAACGCGAGACTGAAGTTCGCCTGGCCAAGGCCACGCACATAGGCGACCAGCGCATTGCCACCGGTGGAGCCTTCCTTCACCAGAGTCGTGCTGGGCGTGAAGGCGGTGAGGCCGGTGACATCGGTGATATTACGGGCCTGGAGATCGCCTGCGGTGAGCGCTGTGATAGCGATTGGCGTCGTCTGCAGACCTTCCGCGCGGTAACGCGCTGTGACCACGACCTCCTCCAACTCCGCCGTAGCACCTTTCGAGTCGACTACTCCTTGATCATCGGCACGCGCAATCGGGACACCCAGGGTCGACAATGCACCCACGAACATGACGCTCGCGGTGCGCAAACCGATGGGCCACTGCCGGTCCGGCCGGCTTGGCGACCGCGTAAGGCTCGGCAACCGCATGGAACGGGTCTTCGGAAGAATCGGCATAGCGTCCTCTGTTGGGAATTTCCATTCCCGCAAGCTCTGGCGTGCAGCGGAATTCTGTTCGGTTTCTTTAAAGTAGCGACCGTGGATCCGTGATCCTTCCGCTCATGGCGGACGCGGCGACGGTCAGCGCTGAACCCAGAAAATGGCGTGCGTTGGGATGCCCGTTGCGGCCGGGGAAGTTTCGGGCCTGCGTCGAGATCATGACCTCGTCCGCAGCAAGGGCGCCCATGTTGAAAGCCTGATTGGAGCCGGCGCTCGGGGGGAAGATGTTGGCGCCGGCCTCGTGCAAAATCTCGAACAAGCCTTCCTGGAGCGCCGCCAGGTAGATACCGCGCGTGGCTGGCACAACTTGCAACCGCACGCCCGGATGCACCTTGGCGTTGGAAAAGCACCTCGCAAGTGTGCGTATGTCGCTCAGGCGTCCGCCGGTGCTCCCGCCAGCCTCGGCGACATCGATCGGCGTTCCGGCAGCGGCATCGATCGGCTTGACGTTGCCCACCGAAGGCGGGCAGGCAATCTGAGGCTCGATGGCGCTCACGTCGATATCAATCACTTCCGCATAACGCACGTCCGGATCGTTCCGGAACAGCTCGAAGTTGGGATGTCCCGGCAGAGCGCGGACGAACTCCACCGTCTTCTCGTCGGGATTGATGTACCCACATTTGCCGCCGATATCGATGGCTTGCAGCGGAAACAAGCAGCGGTCGACGACGCTGAGCGCCTCTATATAGGGGCCACCATACTCGACCGCTTTGTAGATAGCGCCGTCCTCGCCCAGTCGGCCGATCGTGTACTGCGAGACATCGCGGGCCATCACGCCGGGACCCGTGGTGCCGTGAAAATGGATCTTGATGGTGTGCGGCACCTTGAACCAGCCACACTCATGAACGAAGCCCAGCGCCGCCATCGAATCATTACCGATGCCGGTAGCGAAGGCGCCCACGGCGCCATACATCGGTGTGTGTGAGTCACAGCCGACGATGACCATCCCCGGCGAAGCGAGACCCGCCTCCATGATAACGTGATGAATGCTCCCGCAGCCGCTATCGAACAAATGGCGGATCTTATGGCGGGCGGCGAACTTGCGCACTGCCGAGAGAGCTTCCGCCGCCTCGCGCGTCGCCGGAGAGAAGTTGTGGTCGAAAGCGAAGACGAGCTTGTCGGGATTGGCGATGGCCGCGCCTGCCATCTCGCTCTCGAACACCTTCATCACGAAGCTCGCGCTGAGATCGTGCATCACCATCAGGTCGACACCGGCGACGACCACTTCGTCGGGTTCGACCACCGGCTTGCCGCTCTTCCTGGCAAGTATCTTCTCAACGACGTTCATAGCTCCTGCCAACCGCCCGGTCCCTGGACTCCGGTGTCACCGTAATAGAGGTGATGGTCTCCGCGCGCGATCGTAACATGTATCGAGGTAATCACACGTCCCGAATCGTACGGCGAGGCAAGGGACTCCCAAGGATATCGTCCAGACAACAACTCGCGGCGGCTTCCCGAGGCATCCGCCGGCGGCGGCAAGCTGGAAGTCAGCTTGCCTGCGTTTCGAGAGAGCTTCGCCCAATGCCCGTTGTACTCGACCGCCAGGGTCACCGATGAGTTTTCGTCGATGAGGCGTCCCGCGGCCGGAACCGGCGCGCTACGCCCGTTCGATATCAACACGAGGAGATCCTCGGCGCCCGCGCGACGCAAGACTCTCTCCAGGCGCCCGGTGAGCTCGTAGTCGGTAAGTCCGATGGCTCCGTCGTTGAAATGTGCTTCGAGCGACTCGCGGGCAATCTGCGCCGCGCGCCGATGCATGGCCACCTCCGAGTCCGTCACTACCGGTCGAAACGCACCCCGTGGAATATCGACGAGCGACAGCTTCTCGGCAGCCAGCTGCGCGTACAAGTCGTTCGGCAGCCCGGGATGGTCGAGGACCCCGATCCGAGTCCAGCCTCTTTCGGCGCACAGCTTCCCGAGCTGGCCGATCAGGCCGGGGCTCGGAAGAATCGTCTCATGGACCGTAACCGATTTTATCCAGGGATAGACACGAGGCGACAACGCACATAGCAAGATGGGCTTCTCACCACGTGGAACGACGGCCAACGCACGATTCCAGTACGGCATGTAGTTTGAGATGTAGCGGACGTCGCTCGAACGACATACATCCGAATACGCCACCAGAGCGGAAACCTCGAAGTCAGCGCATAGCCGGTCGAGTGCGCTCAGGCGCGCATCGAAGACAGCCGGGGGCAACTCAGCCCGGTCCCAACTGATGAGCCCTCTCTTCATGAATAAAACAGCTTCTTTTCCGTATTGCTCAGCGACACACAGCCGGTTTCGGTCACCAACAGCGTGTCGCCGAAAACCATGTAGCCCGAGAGAGGCAGGTAGGTATTTGGATGGGCGATGAGCACCATGCCGGGTTTGACGGTGTAATGGACATTCTCGAGGACGTGCGGCAGCTCATCCGGATAGAGACCGAGGTTGTGACCCCGCACTCGCGTATATTGCGGGCCGGTGTATTCGCCGAAGCCATGCTTGCGGAAGACATCGTTCTGCACGCGCGCGATATCGGAGATGTCGACCCCGGGTCGCAGCAGATCCTGGGCGGCCTGCTGTGCCTCGGCGAAAATGGAGTACGCCTGGAGCTGCCTTTCGTTCGGGGGTCCGATGACCAGGGTGCGGCAGATTTGCGCGTAGTAACCGTTGACCTGAGGTGTGAGCTCGGTCGTTATACAATCGCCCACCTGAAACCTGCGTGAGGTCGGAGGCTTCATGCCCGTAACCTCGGTGCCACCCGAAGCGATCAGCATGAAGTTGTCCTCCGCGCCGTGCGCCTTGACGAAGGCCTCGACCTCGGCAACCAGCTCGAACTCGGCCACGCCGGGCTGGCAGGCTTTGACGAACTGTTGGTAGCCACGGTCCGCGAGGTCGGCGGCTTGCCTGAGCCACGCGACTTCCCCGGGAGTTTTGATTCTACGAATCTCTTCTACGTCGAGAGTGGCGGAGACCGGCGCTCGCCCGGTCACATCACGCACGACGTGAACGTAACGAGCCTCCATCTGCTCGAGGCCGTTGATGGCGACGACTGCTGCCCGTTGCTCAGTCAATAGAGCGTGCAAACCCTCCGAGAGCCGGACAGCCAGAGACGCTTTACCATCGACCGCGGCAGCAAAGGTTTCCAGGTCCCAGGGATCGGTCGCGATGGCCCGCACCTCGCCGCTGCGGAACAACGCCGCCAGCGCCTGAGGACCGGAAAACTTCACGTTCACCAGACAGCGGAAATGATCTTTGCGCCAGGCATCGCCGTAAAACAACAGCAGATCCCAGCCCCGCTCGGCCATGAGATCCAGAAGCTGCCGTTGCCTGTCCCAGTTCAGCATGGCTCCTGCGCCCCGCTCAAGGCGATACCGATTCCAGGAACCACTCGGTTGGCAGCTCCCTGCCGAGCCCTAGCGCGCGGGCACGCTTCAACACCGCGGCCCCGACCGCGGCGAACTGGATTCCCGAGCCAGTGTTGTTGTTGTAAAGGGTAACCTGATCGGCGCGGGTGCGGCCCTTGACCGCGCCAACCACCAGCTCCTGGATTTCGTGGATGTCGTCCCAGGCGATGATGCCCTTCTGGGCCGCCTCCCAGATGTCGGGCGACTGGTCCTGCCGCGCGACATCCTTGGCGTGAACGACATAAATGTCGGCGCGCCGGATCGTCTCGTCGTCGATCTCGCGACGTTTGTTGCTACCGTCCGCGCCGCCGATCGAAGCAACATAGGTCCCCTTCTCGATCCAATGTCCATCGAACACCGGGTCCCAGGCGGCGGTCGCCGCCTGCACGCAATCGCTGTCATCGACGCACTCACGTGCCGAAGCTACGGGGTCGATGGCTCGTCCGAGCTTCTGGCTCATGTCGCGGCAGAATTCCTTGCAGTGCTCCTGGTTTGGGCTGTAAACCTTGACCCGTTCGAACGGGAACAGGCTACACAGGGCCTGGACGTGCGCGCTCGCCTGCCAACCACTGCCGAACAAGCCGAGCACGCGCGGCTTCGCCGGAGCGAGATGCTTCGCGCCCACCGCGCTCATCGCGGCCACGCGCATCTTCTGGATGACGCCATCGGGCATGATGGCCACTGGCTCGAGCCTCTCGAGATCGAACAGGATCACCAGGCCACACCAACGATTACCGGTCGCAACAGGCAATATGCGCCGGCGCTTGACGCCGTTGGTGTAGGAGAAGCCGGCCATGTCTGAAGTGATGCGCAACGCCCAGACCCCACTGCCAACACCCCCTCCCTCCTGGGATTTGAAGCGGTATTTGAAACCCGGGTGCGCTTTCGACTCCACGGGCATGTAGGTCTGGGTGCGTGGACGATTGATCGCCTGGCCGCTGGCGAGCTCCACCAGGATGGCTTCTGTCGCGGACAGCGCATCTTCGTGAGCAAGCGCCCGATCGACTTCCTCATTGCTCAACAACAGCGTCATCGAGCCGCGTTCCCGAAAAATGTTCCCGAGCCGGATTTGAGCAGAGGAATCAAGCCACCGGCCTCGAGCATCTCGAGAAGAAACGGAGAGGGAGCTTTGGCTGCCAAGCCCTTGCCCGAAGACAGGTTCTCCACCGTTCCCGCGCGGATATCCACACGCAGATGATCGCCGTCCTGGACCAGCGCGTGCACACCGGGGGCTTCCAGCAGAGGTAACCCAATCTCGTGCCCATTCCTATAGAATGTCCGGGAGAAGAGTTCCGCCACCACGGCACCGACGCCGGTAGCTTTCAATGCTTTGGCGGCGAGCGCCCGCCCCGAGGAGCAGCCGAAATTGCGCCCAGCGACCAGGATGTCACCAGGCTTGACGTACTTTGGAAAGTCCGGGTTTACGTTCTCCAGAACAAACGCTGCCATCTCCTTGACCGTCTTGAACATAATGGAAGTCGGGGTAATCATGTCCGTAGGGATGTGATCACCGAACTTCCAGCACCGTCCCTCGCACACCAGCTTCGCCGCCACCGTGCACACCCGCGCAGTGTTGAAACCCAACCGACCAGTCAGCGATTGTTGACTGATACCCCAGGAGCCTGACTGAGTGCCACCCCCCTGCTACGATCGCCCTCCAGCGGCATCTTGCGGTGATTATCACTCATCCAGGCGCCTGACTGTCTAATAGCATCTCTGCCACAACCCATAGCTCCGAGCTAAGCCCTACGATGGATCTGAGTCAGCTGAAACGCTTTGTTACAACCGTTGAAGGAGGCAGCCTGGGGAAGGCGGCCGAGATGCTCAACATCTCTCAACCGGGCTTGAGCAAGAGCATTCACCAGCTCGAAGCCGACTTCGGCGCCAAGTTGCTCGATCGCGGCCCCAAAGGCGTGACGTCCACCGCGTTCGGCGAAGCTGTCTACCTCAGAGCCAAGCGGATCCTGGCGGAATGGCGGCACCTGGAAAACGAGCGCGTCGCTCTGTTCAATGGTCTGGTGGGCCACATCACGATCGGCGTCACGCGCGGCACCGGCTTTCTCGGCCGTGTCATTCCCGCCGCCAGCGCAAGGCTCACCAACAGTCGTTACGCCGTGCACCTGACTGTCGTGAGCGGTGTCGCCGAGGAATTGGCGCGCGCCCTGCGGCTGGGTGATCTCGATTTCGCCGTCGCTGTGCTGGGCGGCGTGGGCGGCACGGGTGATCTGGTGGAGGAAGTTCTTTTCCACGATCGCTGCGGCATGTTTGTCGATGCGAAGCACCCGCTGGCGCGCGGCACCCCGGTGACGATCGAGGAGCTGGTCAACTATTGCTGGCTCTTCTCGACGGACGCTGCCTGTTTGCGCGACGCCCTGGCCGGCCTGGCGCAGAGCAAAGGCGTGGAGCCGCGCAAGACGGTCATCGATAGCAACTCCGTGGTCTATCTTACGAGCACGCTCATCGGCAGCGAATTCGTCGGCATGCTATCCATGGACTCCGTTGAAGATGCGGTGAACGCGGGCAACCTGGTCGAGTTGAGCCTGGATCCCTCGCAGCGCTCCGAAGTGGCGGTGGCCGCGCTGGAGCGCCCGATAGGCTTCCTCCGCCGCGCCGACACGACTCTCTCGCCGGTAGCGCTCGCGCTGCGCGATGAGATCCTGTCTTTCTGCATAAAGTTGGGATACCCGCTCATCTCGGAGCGCCGCAGCGCGGCCGGTTGAGGCTCCAGGCGGCGAGCGCCACACGCGATCAGGGCGATGTCATTCGAGCAGTTCGCCCCTCCACTGCGTGTAGCATGGGCTCATGTCAGAGCGTCGTTATGATGGACACGACGTTCGCATTGCCCCAAGGCGTGCCCACGCAGCCAACAAGAGGCATTGGGGTGTCCCCACGCGGACGCACCCGAGATACTTATAATGAGCACTCTAGTCTGTAGTCCAGCGGCCTGGCACATGCCTCAACCTCTGAGCGGGTCAGAAACTCAATCTCAAGCGGTCAGCTTGTCAATTGATGGCGGCTATGTATGCGAGTTGACAATAGCCCTGGCTGTCTTGATTCACGTAGAAACTCACAGTCGAACCGAGCGACTTCGCAAGCATCAAGCTTGAAACCAGCGCCGAATAATTTGCGTCTGTGGTGTTGATATATGCCCACGGTTGCCCATTGCAAATAACAGGATTACCGGCAAGATAGAAGCGGAAATCCAAATTCCCGGGCGCACCAGCTCCAGACCCGATGACCTCAAGTGTTCCGACCGTTCCTGTGATTGGACCGATAAACGCCCACGCGTTGTCGCTTAGGCACAGAAGAATAGAAACCGCAGCCCAGAACACCTGCTTCACGCGGTGGGGTTTTCTAAATTGTTGTCGATGTGGGGGCATAGTCACTCCGGTTCAGTGATGGGTTGATTGATGCGTGGTGCGTACGATCAGCTGAAGAGCCAAAGACTAACATCCAGGGAATAGATCTGTGCAAACGAGGCGAGCGAATAGAGAGACTGAATATTACCTGCGGGTCATGAGTGCCCATCGGCCAACCAGCCGGATGCAAAGGCCTTTCATATCGCCGCTCTCACCTCAGTCTATGTTGAATCGAAGCATCGAGGCAACAGCTTTGTAGATGAATGCGCGGCATACATCTGCCCTTGGTCAATTGACTGGCAGGGTCCGATAGGATGCTAGCCGTCAGAACAAAGGATCCATGTTCACGACTCATCGTATGACGCTCGAGGTCGCGCAGTCGTTCGATACTCGAACATCCGAGTGAAGTACACGGTTGCGCCGCATGATTGCTTGCGGTTAGACTGCGACAGTAAATTGCGACTCTGGCACACCCGGTTGTACCTTGGCAAAACATGTCAATGTACGTAACCATGGGAGGGTGAGCCTGAACACGGTTTCGGCGCGAGCTCCGCGTCCGCATATAGCAAGAATCGCAAGAAATCACGGCAGCGCAAGCACACGTAGACGATTCAATCTCCATGTGCGGCGGCGAACGTGCGTGTTGTTGACATCAACATCCCTGAAGCAAGCGCAAAGTGCCTCGGGGACCCACCGTTCCTTTCAGGGAAGCTGAAATGATGCGAACACTGTCGACATTCGTAGCACTCGCGATCGTCTGTGGCCAAGCAAACGCGTACACAGAATGCAAGGGTGTAGTAACGGGCTATTTCACTGATACGGCGGCCGATACGGGGGGACCGCTCGTCTGGGTCGCGATGCCCCGCGGGTTGCAGTGGTACGTCATGCAGAGTGATCCAGATAGCAAGAACATCGTCGCGGGGGTGACCGTTTCAATGACAACGGGCATGCCGATTGTGGTCCGTTTTCAGGCCAATGGCGTCGCTTGTGATAGTACTTCCGGAGTCAGAACGGATGTGCTTGGGATGTGGTTGGTTCCCTCGTGACGTCAGGTTCTGACCGGCAACAGTATCTGGCAGTCGCTCAGCCGACAGACACGTTCACGGACAATATTTAGAAGGATACACAGCATTGGGAATCGCCGTGCATCCACAGGAAGGCAGACAGGACAATGAAAAAGCAGCCGGCCTTACTGTTGGCGATCTATACGACCTTTCTGTGCCCGGTGGCATTCGCCACGACCTGGAGCGCACAAGACTATGATCTGTACTCCGCCGACTTCGATGGGGACGGACAACCGGATCTTCTCTATGTAGCCAGAAGTCCTGGCAACCTGAGCGGAATCGCCCGAGGTGTCGGTGGCGGTTTCGATGCCAGCTTCCAGTCCTGGCCCAGCAACTTTCTGGGTATCAACTGGTCTGGTAATCAGTACAACGTCATCATTCTTCCGAACAAAAAGATGACGTCTCCCAATAACAAGCAGGCCAGCATTCTCCTGCAGAGCAAGGCCGCCGGCGGAACGAGTTTTCTCCTCAAGCCCAATCCCCAAGGAAGGATCGACGGCGTCGCCCAACAGATCGGAAATGCCGGGGGGCAAACGTGGACGGCCGATCAACATCATATCGTGTCAGGCGATTTCAACGGCGATGGCCTGGCCGACGTGTTTCTCCAGGCGACCAGCCCTTCGGGTCAAAATGCCGTCATCCTGGCCGACACGAACGGGCAATTCACTGCGAGCTCGGCGGCCCAGACCCCTTGGAGCGATGGTTTCCTGGGCTTCAAGTGGGCGACGACCGAGGCAAATATCTACGCAGGGGATTTCAACGGCGATGGTTATGCGGACTTGTTGATCCAGGCCCGCCCACAGTGGGCCATGATCAACTACGAGGTGCCCTTTCCAGTGCCGACGTATCCGCCAAATATGAACGGCATTGCGTTTTCCCACGCTTCAGGAGCAATCTTCCAAGCTGCCGCGGCCCCCGGGGAACCGGCTGGATATTATGCCTGGAGCCGCAACGCGTTCGGCGTCGATTGGTCTCCATTGGTCACCCAGCTTCAGGTGGGGAATTTTACCAACACCGCCTATTCTGACATTCTGCTTCAGGCGATACACTCGAATCACACGAGCTACCTGGTCGCTGGCACAGGGGCGCCCTCAGTATTCGCGACAGGAAGCGCTCTGGCCACGAACGTCAATTGGTCGGCTGACACGGTCCGACTCGTCGCCGGAAACTTTGGCGGCGCAAGCCAGACAGGAGTGTATTTTCAGGCGCTGACGCCCTCGGGCACCAATACGTTTGCGACGAGTATTACAGGCGGGTCGGTTAGCATCACGGTCCAGGACCCCACAGCACCGCCACCCGGCATCACAAGGCCAATAGTGGCTGGTCGTACGCCGGCCACCTTCGCGGTAAGCCAAAGCGGCGCGGCGACCTACACCATTCCCATCTGGTCGCCGCCGGGAATCGGAGCCCTTCAACTCAGCCTTGCCCTGCAATATTCGAGTCGCGATCCAGATGGGGTCATCGGAGTGGGCTGGTCGCTCGCCGGTCTCTCGGTTATCAGCCGCTGCAACAAGACCTGGGCTCAGGATGGGGCACCGCAAGGAATCACCCTCACCAGCGGTGACCGGTTCTGCTTGGATGGTCAACAACTGAAGCTCACAAGCGGGTCGGCTGGCACGGGCAGCTCGACATACGCAACCGAAGTGGAATCCTACTCCACGATCAGCGCTAACGGATCGAGCAGCGCGGCACCGACCTCCTTCACCGTCACAACCAAGAATGGTTTCATCTATGACTACGGCCTGACGACTGACTCGCAGATCCTGGCCTCTGCAGGCGGCCCCGTCCGTGCTTGGGCGCTCTCCCAGATCAGAGACCGCGTCGGTAACGTCATCAAGTTCAGCTACTACAACGACGCGTCTGCCTCCAGCTTCACCAACGGGACCTATCGCATAAAGGAGATCGACTATCCCTACACCGCGAGTGGGCAGGGGCCCTTCTATTCCGTCACGTTCACTTATGCAGCGCGTGCCGCGGGGGTAAGCATCCCATCTGCTTACGTAGCTGGAGCACTCACGCAAGAGCCGAACCAGCTCAATTCAATTTCGATCCAGAACTATGGGTCCAGCACGCCCACCAAGACCTATTCTTTGGCGTACCAGATCAGCGCCACCACCTATCGACTCCGACCGTATCGCGTGCAGGAGTGCTCGGCGGCCGAGTGCTATCCCGCCACGACCGTCGGGTATCAAGATGGAATGGCGGGTTGGGTAACTACCCCCATTTCATCGTCGGGCGCAAATCCAGCAAGCGGCACTCGGATGCTTGCAGTGGACCTCAATGGAGACGGTGTGTCGGACATCGTCTATCCGGTCAATAGTGGAAGCGGCTATGCATGGTATGTAATCTACGGCCAGGCGAGTGGAGGATTCACTTCGCCTCAGTCGACTGGCGTTGGTACC
>CAZBTV010000034.1:0-51917 GCA_964494895.1 uncultured Steroidobacteraceae bacterium
CGATGTTGCTGATTCTCGAGCTCGAAGGCCGCGTGGCAGCTCTCCCGGGCGGTCGCTACGACCGCATACCTGAATGATGACCGGCAGTGTTCTCGACATCCTGATTTACGTTTTCGACCGCTACATGCTCGACGAGGTGCCCGAGGTACCCCAGCGCGAGCATCTGGCGGAGGATCTCGAGCGCGCCGGGTTCGCGCAGCCGAACGTGGAGCGAGCGCTCGACTGGCTGGCCGATCTCGCTTGCGAGCGCAATCGCCCCCCCTTGTTTTCCTCCAGCGCAGACAGAGGTAACGGAGAAGCGGTGCGGGTTTTCTGCGACGGCGAGCTCGCGCGCCTGTCGACGGAATGTCGTGGATATTTGTTCACACTCGAGCGTCTCGGCATTCTCTCGCCGCAACAGCGCGAGATCGTGATCGAGCGCATGTTGGCCCTGGATGCCGACGAGCTCGACACTGAGCAGCTCAAATGGGTCGTCCTGATGGTGCTATCGAGCCAGCCGGGACAAGAGTTGGCGTTCGAGCGGTTGGAGGATCTGGTTTCGGATGCACACCCCAACGTTCCGCACTGAGGACGACGTGCACGGATGGCATCGTTGCAGGGTCCGCGGCGAGTCCGCGGTTTTTTGTTTTTGGTGATGCGCCGCTTGGGGATGGAAAGTCATAGTCATGGGTAAGAAATGGCAGATAACCTGGTCATAGTCGAATCGCCCGCCAAGGCGAAGACCATCAAAAAATACCTTGGCAAGGACTTCGAGGTACTCGCCTCCTATGGGCACGTGCGCGATCTCGTGCCGAAAGAAGGCGCGGTGGATCCCGATCACGGCTACGCCATGAAATACCAGGTGCTGGAAAAAAATGAGCGCCACGTGGACGCGATCGCCCGGAGCCTGCGCAAATCGAAGGCGCTCTACCTGGCAACCGACCCGGACCGGGAGGGGGAAGCGATCGCCTGGCATTTGAAGGAGATCTTGCAGTCACGCGGCGATCTGACGGGCAAAGGCTTGCATCGCGTCGTCTTCTACGAGATTACCCGCAACGCCATACGGGAAGCTGTCGAGCAGCCGCGCGACCTGTCGCTCGATCTGGTGAACGCGCAACAAGCGCGCCGCGCGCTCGATTACCTCGTCGGCTTCAATCTGTCGCCCTTGTTGTGGAAAAAAGTGCGCCAGGGCCTGTCCGCGGGACGGGTACAAAGCCCCGCTCTACGGATGATCTGTGAGCGCGAGGCGGAGATTCTGGCGTTTGTTCCCCAGGAGTACTGGACCATCGACGGACAAGGCCTGCATACATCGCAGTCCTTCCCACTGAAGCTGATCGAGTACCGCGGACAGAAGGTCGAGCAGTTCAGCTTTACCAACGAGAGTCAGGCGCGGGAAGCCGAGCAGGCCATTCAAGCCGCGGCGCGCGAGACAGCGCTGGCGAACGGCATCGCGCCGACTGAGGACCGCCTAGGCCAGCTGCGCGTCATCGCGATCGACCGGAAGCAACGGCGCCGCAATCCCGCACCGCCGTTTACAACCTCGACATTGCAACAGGAAGCGGCTCGCAAGCTCGGTTTCAACGCACGGCGCACCATGAGACTTGCGCAGCAGCTGTATGAGGGCATGGACATCGGCGCGGAAGGCAGTGTCGGCCTCATCACCTACATGCGAACGGACTCTGTGTCACTGGCTGCCGAGGCGATCCAGGAGATTCGGGAGGTCGCCGCCAGGCTGTACGGCCAGTCCGAAGTCGCCGACGAGCCGCGCATCTATAAAACGAAGTCGAAAAACGCACAGGAAGCCCACGAGGCGATCCGGCCTACTTCGGCGTCGATCACGCCGCAGAGCCTGGAAGGCAAGATCGACGATGACCACCTGCGGCTTTACTCGCTCATCTGGAAGCGCGCCGTCGCTTCTCAGATGAACCATGCGCTATTCGACACCGTCGCTGTTGACATGCTCGCGGGAGCTGACGGGCCGGCGCGCCATCTGCTGCGCGCAAATGGCTCGACGCTCGTCAAGCCTGGTTACATATCGGTGTACCAGGAAGATACCGACGATGCGAAAGTAGACGACAGCGATCACGTGTTGCCCTCGATGAAAGAGGGTGACACCGTCGATCTGACCGCGTTGCTGGCAGAGCAGCATTTCACAGAGCCTCCTCCGCGCTATTCGGAAGCCTCGCTCGTGAAAGCGCTCGAAGAGCACGGTATCGGCAGGCCCTCCACGTACGCCACGATCATTTCCACGCTGGTGGATCGCGAGTATGTCGAGATGGATGCGCGGCGATTCATTCCAACCGACATCGGAAAGATAGTGTGCCGCTTTCTGACGGACCACTTTCATCGTTATGTGGAATACGGGTTCACGGCGTCCATGGAGGATGAGCTCGATGCTGTGTCACGTGGTGAGGAGCAGTGGACCACGCCACTCGACAAGTTCTGGAAGCCGTTCATCGATCAAGTTGAGAAGGTCGAGAAGAACGTCACGCGCGAGCAGGTAGCGCAGGCGCGCGAGCTGGGCAAAGACCCGGCCACTGGCAAACCCGTGACGGTGCGCATGGGCCGCTTCGGTCCGTTCGTGCAGATCGGCTCGAAAGATGACGAGGAGAAACCCAAGTTCGCGGGACTGAGGCCTGGCCAGAAAATGGACCTCATCACGCTGCCTGAAGCGCTGGACCTTTTTCAACTTCCGCGCACCCTCGGCGAAACCTCCGAGGGCGAAACGATCATCGCCAACGTGGGCCGGTTTGGACCCTACCTCAAGTACGGCAGCAAGTACGTCTCACTGAAAGAGGACGATCCCTACACGGTTACTCTCGAGCGCGCGCAAGAAGTTATTCGCCTGAAGAAGGAGGCCGATGCCAACCGGCTCATCCTGGATTTTCCGGACGACGGTATTCAGGTGTTGAACGGCCGCTATGGCCCGTATATCACCGACAAGAAAAAGAACGCCAAGATTCCGAAGGATCGCGATCCCAAGACACTCACGCTCGAGGAATGCCGTAACCTCATTGCGCAAGCACCGGAGCGAGGCGGGCGGTTCGGGAGATTCGGACGCGGCAAGAAAGCCGCGGCCGTAGCGACGCCCGCTGGCGATGGCGCGGCGGCAAAAGCTGCCGCGGGAAGCGCCCCGAAAGGTCCCGCGGCTAAAAAGCGCAAGCGCGCGAACGGCGAGGATGCTCGCGGCACGGCCTCTGGAGAGCTCGGGGCCAAAGCCGCCGGCCCAGACGGGCAGCCCGCGCGCCCCTCGCCCCAGTCTGCCATTCGCGGCGGGCGCTCGGCGCGGGGCGACGCCCCTCGTCCGCGTGCAGCAGCCCGCGCCGCTGCAAAGAAGTCCGCGTCATCACACGCGCAAACTGCAAAGGGCAGAGCGAAGACCAAGGCGGTAGCCCACGACGGGCACAAGCCAGCACCGGCCGTTGCGAAAGCCAAGGCCAGCACGAAAAAGGGCAAGGCAGCGAAGGCTCCAGCCGGCCCGAAAGCTCCCTCGAGCCGCCCACGCGGCGGCGTGAAGTAGCCGCCGGAGGGGGGGCACCCCGAGGCACGGACGACTTTGCACAAACCCAAGCGCGTGCCCAGGCACATGGATGTGCCCCGCCGCCGCAGGTGGCGGAGCATGGAGCAAAAACCACGCTTTTTGCTCGATGCACGCTGGGCCGGGCAGGATGCCCGGATCCAGCGTCTAAGATAAGGCGCGATGAAGTACCGGCACTCTTTTCACGCGGGCAACTTTGCCGACGTCCACAAACACATCACGGTGTTGGCCCTCCTGACAGCCCTGCAGCGCAAGGACAAAGGCCTCTTCTATCTCGAAACCCATGCCGGGCGCGGGGCCTACGAGCTACCGGCCGGAGCGGGCGAAGCCGATGCCGGTGTCGGGCGCCTCTCAACAGGTCCGGACGACTCGGATGAGCTGCGGAAATATTCTGCAGTCGTCAGCGAATATCGTGCGGAACAAGGCAATCCCCGCGCATATCCCGGCTCCCCAGTGCTCGCAACACGCCAGTTGCGACCCCAGGATCGAGCCGTGCTGGTGGAGCTCTTGCCGCCCGAAGCAAGAGCCCTCGAGCGCGCAGTTGCCGGCAACTCTCGCGTTCGGGTCGAGCAGGGCGACGGCTTCGAGCGCCTCCGCGCGTGGCTACCCCCGCCGGAACGGCGTGGCCTCACTCTCATCGACCCGCCGTACGAGCAGACAACTCGCGACTTCGAGCACGTCAGGACCGCAATCGTGGAGGCGCTACGTCGATTTCGGACCGGCGTGATCGCTGTCTGGTACCCCATCAAAGAAGATCGTGAGCTCACCACCTGGCAGACTGGGATCGCACGCGATTTGGACTGCGAAACGCTCGTCGCCGAGTTATGGTTATATCCGCGTGATTCCCGGGTCGCCCTTAACGGGTCGGGCATGCTGATTGTGAACCCGCCGTACCTCCTGACCGAGCGTATGCGTGTATGGTTGCCTGAGCTGAAGGCGCGGCTAAATGCTGGGAACACGGGGGGCACCAGCATCCGGTCACTTGCGGCGGGATAGGGATGGGAGTTTGCGCTGAGTATATGAGCGAGAGTACGGCAGAAGCAGTGGACGAGTACGGTGTGGTCGGACACCCCGTAGCTCACAGTTGGTCGCCGTTCATTCATGGCCTGTTCAGCCGCGAGACCGGCCAGGCGATGAGCTACAAGCTCTACGACTTCGTACCGGAAGAATTTCCTCAGCGCGTGCGCGATTTTTTCAAACAGGGCGGCCGCGGACTCAACATCACGGTGCCTCATAAGATCGCGGCAGTGGATGTCGCGGACGATCTGACGGCGCGCGCCGCCCACGCGGCAGCAGTCAATACACTCGCGCTGCGTAACGACGGCACCGTGGTCGGTGACAACACCGACGGCACGGGGCTCATGCGCGATCTCTGTGACAACCAGGGCGTTGTCATCACCCACAGGCGCGTTCTCATCATTGGAGCCGGAGGAGCCGCACGCGGTGTTCTCGCCCCGCTGCTTGCCCTTTCGCCCTCGGAAGTCGTTATCGCGAACAGGACGGCCGAGCGCGCCGAGGCGTTGGCCAGCTCTTTCGCCAAGCTCGGCGCTATCCGCGGCTTGGGATTCCGATACCTCTCCGGAGACGCGTTCGATCTCATCATCAACGCCACCTCTGCCAGCTTGAGCGGCGATATACCGGCCATTCCAGCCGGGCTGGTCAGCCCAGAAACGGTTTGTTATGACATGGCGTATGGAAGATCAGACACGCCCTTCGTGCGATGGGCCACGAAACTGGGCTGTACGCGTGCACTGCAGGGATGGGGAATGTTGGTCGAGCAGGCGGCGGAATCGTTCCGTATATGGCGTGGCGTGCGCCCCTCCACCGCGCCGGTGCTCACGGCGCTCAAAGAGCGCGCCATGCTGCCAAGCATGAGCGCGCAATAGCTGAGGGATCTCAACGCATCGTCACGAGCTCTTCCGCAACGGTCGGATGAATTGCGACGGTATCGTCGAGATCTTTCTTGGTGGCTCCCATGCGCACGGCAACCGCAAAGCCCTGCAGCATCTCATCCGCCCCATCGCCCACAATGTGCACGCCGACTACGCGTTTTTCAGGCCCTACGGTGACGAGCTTCATGTCGCATCGAGGCTTGATCGAGGTCATGGCGTAATACATCGGCACGAAACTCGAGGTGAAGACCGTGACCGCCTCGTCGCCGTACTCGTCGCGCGCCGCCGCCTCGGTCATCCCCACTGTTCCTATGGGAGGATGCCCAAACACGACCGTGGGGATGTTGGTGTACTCCAGATAGCGATCCGACATGCCACCAAACACCCGATCGGACAGTCGACGTCCCGCGGCGATCGCCACGGGTGTGAGCTGCGCTCGGCCGGTTACGTCGCCTATCGCGTAGATGTTGTCCACGCTGGTGACCTGGTACTTGTCAGTGCTGATGTAGCCGTACGAGTCGATTTTGACGCCGGCGTGCTCGAGTCCGAGATTGTCCGCCGCCGGTCCGCGACCAACCGCCCAGATCAGCGTGTCGAACGGCCTCAGCCGCCGCCCATCGCGCACATCGAGCTCCAGACTTCCGTCGACATTGCGCGCAAGTGCCTCGGGCCAAGCGCCGGTCGCCACTTCGACCCCGCCTTCCCGGAGAATCTTGAGGGTCGATTGTCCGATCATGGCATCGAAGCTTTTCAGACAGGTCTCACCCCGCAGGATCAGGGTCGTTGTCGACCCAAGAGCAGCCAGAATTCCCGCCAATTCGACTGCGATGTAGCCGCTACCCACGACGGCGACCCGTTCCGGCCGTTCCTCGAGCTCGAAAAAACCGTCCGAGGTAATCCCAAGCTCCACACCGGGAACCGCGGGCAGAAGCGGCCGGCTGCCGGTGGCGATGATGATGTGGCTCGCGGTGAGTCTGCGGTCGGCGGCAAGCACTGTATGAGCATCCACGAAGCGGCCGTAACCGCGGACGAGCTCGACTTTGTGTTTGGCAAGCTGGCTCTCGTAGATGCCGTTCAGACGCAGGACATAGGCATCCCGCTTCTGTTTGATCAGGGGCCAGTCGTGCCCATCCAGGGTCACCTGGAAGCCGTACTCCGGGGCGTCCTCGAGTCCCGCTGCAAGCTCGGCAGCGTTCCACATGACCTTTTTCGGAACGCATCCAACGTTCACACAGGTACCACCCAGCCGGCCGGATTCGATCAGAGCCACTCGCGCTCCGTATTCCGCGGCCCGCTTGGCCGCCGCCAGGCCACCACTGCCGCCGCCTATCACTATCAGGTCGTATTGGTCAGACATCATTCGTACGTTCCGCTAGCGCCATGGGTGACCATGGTACATTGGGATCGCCAAGGTAGAATCCACCCCAATGCGGTTTAGCCCGCCATCCCGCTCGGGGCGGGACGGCGCGCCTCGCCTTACCGAACGAGATTCAGATGGAAAACCCTCTGCTGGGGCACGAGCCTCTCCCTCCTTTCACTCGGATTCGACCTGAGCACGTCGAGCCCGGAGTCCGTGAAGTGCTCACTCGTGGACGCGCGCGGATAGAGCAATTGGCCGCGCTCGAAAAGCCGACCTTTGCCACGGTCATCGAGCCGCTGGAGGAGTTGCAGCATCAGGTCTCGCGCACCTGGTCTCCCGTGAGCCACCTGAATGCCGTCCTGAATTCCGATGCGCTCCGTGCAGGCTACAACGCCTGCCTCCCGCTGTTATCCGCCTATCAGACCGACCTCGTCCAGAGTGAGTCGCTCTATCGCGCGTACCGGACGATCGCGGAAGAAGAAGGCGCTGCACTGGGCCCCGTCCAGCGTCAGGTCATCGAGCATGCGCTGCGGGATTTCCGCCTTGCAGGTGTTGGGCTGCCCGCCGAGCGCAAGGAGCGCTTCAAGGCAGTCATGCTCGAGCTCACTCAACTGCAGGCGAAGTTCGAAGAGAACGTGCTCGACGCTACCAACGGGTGGACCTACCACGTGACGGAGCAGGACGAGCTCCGTGGGCTCAACGAAATGCTGATCGAGCAGGCCCGGCGCCGGGCACATGAGCAGAATCTCGAGGGCTGGGTCCTTACACTCGACCAGCCAACCTACGTTGCGGTGGTCACCGACGCCGAGTCGGTCACACTGCGGCGCGCCTTCTACGAAGCGTGGACCACTCGCGCTTCAGACAAAGGGCCGAATGCAGGTCGCTGGGATAACTCCGCGATCATGGACAATATCCTGCGGCTGAGGCACGAAGCCGCTCGCCTCCTCGATTTCAACAACTACGCCGAATACGCGCTTTCGACACGAATGGCACGCACGGTCGAGGAAGTGCTGCAGTTTCTCCACGAGCTGGCGCGTGCCGCACGCCCGGCTGCATTACAGGAGTTTGCGGAGCTGGAAGCTTTCGCAGGCCATCCCCTGTCGGCGTGGGATATCGGGTTCTATGCGGAGCGGCTGCAACGCAGCCGCTACAACGTGTCCCAGGAGGAGCTCCGCCCCTATTTTCCGTTGCCGAGAGTACTGGCGGGCCTGTTTGAAGTTGCTGAGCGTCTGTTCGGCATCCAGATACGGGAACGGCAGAGCGCGCCGATATGGCATCCGGACGTGCGTTACTTCGAGATCGAAAACGCTACCGGGCAGGCCGTCGGCAGTTTCTATCTCGATGCCTATGCGCGCCCCAAAAAGCGCAGCGGCGCCTGGATGGACGAGTGCGTCGGCCGCAAGCAGCTCCATTCGGGATCGGCGCTGCCCGTAGCGTATCTCGTTTGCAATTTCCTGCCACCGGGCACCAACCGGCCCGCGCTGCTGACACACGACGATGTCCTGACACTGTTCCATGAGTTTGGTCACGGGCTGCACCACATGCTGACCCGTGTCGACTATCCGAGTATCGCCGGCATCAACGGCGTAGCTTGGGACGCCGTGGAATTGCCCAGCCAGTTTCTGGAAAACTATGCTTGGAATCCCGAGGTTCTACACCGGATCTCCGGCCACTTCCAAAGCGGCGAGCCGTTGCCGGAGGAAACGCAGTCCCGCCTCATCGCAACCCGCAGCTTTCATGCGGGCTTGCAGACCATGCGGCAGCTCGAATTCGCGCTGTTCGACTTTCGGCTGCACGCGGAGTACTCCCCGGAAAAGGGTGGCCGCACCATCGAGATCCTCAACGAGGTGCGCCGCGAAGTCGCGGTCGTGCCCGTACCCGAGTGGAATCGCTTCCCCAACAGCTTCGGTCACATTTTTGCCGGCGGTTACGCTGCCGGCTATTACAGCTATAAGTGGGCGGAAGTCCTGGCCGCCGACGCTTTCGGCGCATTCGAGGAAACGGGGGTGTTCGATCGCACAACGGCACACCGCTTTCTGGACGCTATTCTCACGCGCGGCGGCAGCCGGGACGCGCTCGAGGCTTTCATCGAGTTTCGCGGCCGCCGGCCGGATATCCGAGCGTTGCTCAAGCAGCACGGCATCGCCGCGTGAGCTACCGCCATGTGCTGTTGGTGTCGTCGTTCCTGGCGGCGGCACCCGCGATTCACGCGGAGACGCTGTATGTAATCGAGCAGCTGGTGGTCAATCTCAACAGCGCGCCGGATGGCTCCGGAGAGCGGGTCGCCAGCATCAAGAGCGGGGACGCGGTAGAAGTTCTGGACCGGCAGGGCGACCAGGTGCATGTGCACCTGACGAGCGGAGCCGAAGGCTGGGTCAAGAAGTCATATCTGTCCGCCGAGGAGCCGTTGGAATATCGGCTGCGCGAGAGTCGCGCGGAAGTCGAGAAGCTCAAACAGGACGTGGAACGGCTCGAAGCGCAATTGGCCGCTCGCACGTCGCGCGGCGCCCAGACCGACCCGAGTGGCGCCTCGTCCGCACCGCCCGACCCGCCCGCGTCAACGGTACCGCGCCGCGCGCCCGCCGCCACAGGCGGGCCAACAGCTACATTAGCCCCCACGAGCGCCGCTGTGGCGCAATCGGCGAAGGTCGTACCAACAGCGCCCCCCGCGTCTGGATCCATGGCCGGACCGAGGGAGGACTCCCACGGCGCTGAAGGCACGGTTAGCTCGCCGGTTTCGGAGCCGTCCTACTTCATGACGCCGCCGGAAGCACCGCCACACCCGACGTGGCATTGGGCGCTCGGCTCATTCGTGAGCGCACTGGCGTTGGGTTTCGCCTTGGGATGGCAGATGCTCGACCGGCGGATCCGGCGCAAGTACGGTGGGCTACGTATCTATTGATGAGCCCAAGGTCCTCACGGCGCTTAACATAGCCCTGTCAGTCAGACGCAGTATCACTGCGCGGCGCAGCATGGAGTGGAAACTGTGCGCCGTTTCGCTGCCACTCCGTCCCGTCGCTGCCTAGACTCTTCAATCGATCCTTGGCAGGGGACGGCTTACAACAGCCGCGCGTCACTATCTATAATGAAAAGTGTCCGGCGTAGCGATTTTGACGTGACCAATACCGTCCAGGTGAGCTCACCGGGTGCGGTTCTCGAAGCCGTCGAAGCACTTTATCGGCTCACCTGGCCAGAGCTTAAGCTCGCTCCTGTAAGGCAGGCTTTCCAGCATTTCGAGCGTTTGTTCGCGGGTAAAGTGCCTGGCTACTTCGGTGTGGATACGGTCTATCACGATCGCCAGCACACGCTGGACATTACGCTCGCGCTCGCGCGCCTCATTGTGGGGCACGAACGGATGCAACCAGAACCGCTCCGGCTAGGCGCCGAACGTGCGGTGGTCGGGCTGATCATTGGCCTGTTCCACGACGTAGGTTATCTGCGGCGTACGGATGACCACGAGTCCGTCAACGGCGCAGAGTTCACCCGTAATCACGTTTCCCGCGGAGCGAGGTTTCTGCAGGAGTACCTACCGGCGCTCGGCTTCGAGTCGTGGGTTCCGGTCGCGTCCGAGATCATCCACTTCACCGGCTACGAAGTGCCGTTTCCCCGCATCGAAGCGAAAGTCCAGGACGAGCGCGATGTCATGCTCGGGTACCTCCTGGGGACAGCCGACATGATCGCTCAGATTGCCGATCGCTGTTATCTGGAGAAGTGCCGTGATCGTCTTTACGCCGAGTTTGTGCTGGGCGGAGTGGCTCTCCCTGTGGCTGAGAACGGCGGCCGCCAGGTGAAATACGCGTCCGGCCTGGATCTCCTTCGCCAGACTCCCGAGTTCGTGGCCGACGTGCGCACCAAGCGGCTCGATGGCGAGTTCAAGTCCGCTTACCGCTTTCTCGAAGCGCTCTATGGTGGGGCGAACCCGTACATGGAAGCGATCGATCGGAATATGGAGTACCTGCGGCAGATTCTGCGCAGCGAGAATTGGCGGCTGCTGCGGCGCAGCCCGCCGATCTTCGCCGCGACCGCCGATCCCATGTCGACCATGCGCGGCCTCATGCTTGGCTATATCAAGCGTGTCTGGTCGGGCCACCCGCCCGACGTCACATTGGCTGCAAAAAGGGATTAGCCGACCAAAAGTATTCAAGATGGGATTTTGCCGTTCAATGGCGACCCATTCAGGTAGCGTTCCCGGGTAAACGGCGGTTAATATCGTCCCGGAAGTACTCCGGGGATTCTCGGCGGCACCGGGGCGAGCCTGTCGGCTCAGCTCCTGGCCGACCGAACTGCTTTCCAAGTGACCGCCGTCAGCCTTAAATTCAAGTACGCGAGCGCGGCTTTCGTGTCCGTGCTGCTCGCCATGGCTGCCGTTACCGCACTGTTGGTATGGCGGCATGATACCGATACACGTCGCCTCGGCGCGTTGGCAGAGGACACTGCCAGGCAGCGCGTTGACGTGGAGCTACGGGCGCGCGCCTCCAGCATTGGTGCCCACGCTGCCGATTCGGTTACCAACGCCGTCCGTACACGCGATACCGTCACTGTCGCCCGTCGACTGCTTCCGTTTACGGAGGATCTGACGGTTGGTGCGATAACGGTCACGGACAGCGCCGGAAGCGTTCTTTATGCGTGGCATCGCAGTGGGCAGCCGCAAAAAGGCGTGCTGCAGGCGGAAGCCACCCAGCCGATCCGCACCTTCGTCGAGGGTATTGCGGGCGCCGAGATTCCCGAGACTCTCGGAACCGTGAAAGTGCAGCTCGAGCAGGCGGCACCGGCGGCGCAAACGAGTTTGAAGGGGCGGCTGATTGCTGCGAGCGCCTCACAGTCGCGCCTCGCTCTGACTCTCGCGAGCATTCTGGCGCTGGTGGTGGGGCTCGCGGGTGCCGCCATCGCGTGGCGTGCCGCGCGCAAAATCGAGCGACCGATAGATGCCCTCATCAAGAGCGCCGAACGCATTGGACAGGGGGACTACACCCGCCCTCTCGAAGTGCGCCGACGCGATGTGTTGGGCGACTTGCAGCAGGCGCTCGAGCGGATGCGCGCTCGCCTGCGGCAATACACAATCAACAAGAGCTATCTGCACAGCGTCCTGAACAGCATGACTGACGCAGTGTTCGTCACCTCGCCGGACGGCGTGATCAAGTTGGCGAATACGGCGGCCTGCAAGCTCCTCGGCTACAGCGAGGAAGAGATCCTGGGACGGGGAATCGCTGCCATGCTCGAGGAGCGTGAGCGCGAAACGTTCGATCTCTTGCAAGCGGCACAGGAGACCCGCGAGACAGTGGTCCGCACCCGGAGCGGACAAACGATCCCCGTCTCGCTCACCGGCTCGCACATCGAGAGCGACGACCCGCAATTCCAGGGAAGCATTTTCGTCGCGCGCAACATCACCGACCGGAAGCGCGCGGAGCGCCGAATCCGCTACCTCGCCCGGTACGACGCGCTCACCAAAATTCCAAACCGAATGCAGTTCCACCACCTGCTACAGCAGACCATCGCGCGCGCCCTGCGCAGCGGCCAGGTCGTAGCGCTGCTGTACCTGGACATGGATCGGTTCAAGGAAGTCAACGACACGTTCGGGCATGGCTCCGGCGATCGTGTTCTCGAGGTTCTAGCCGAACGCCTCACGCGTTCTCTCCCGAAAGACACCGTCGTGGGTCGCCTCGCCGGCGATGAGTTCGCCTTGTTCGTGGATGGACTGCCGGCGGATTCGGACAATCGTGGCCCGATCGCCCATCTGGCCCGCTCGATCCTCACCGAGGTGAGCCGGGCATTCCAGCTCAACCAACACGAGGTGTTTCTCACTGCGAGCATTGGTATAGCACTCTGCCCGCGTGATGCCGAAAACGTGATCGATCTCATCCGCAACGCGGATGCGGCGATGTACTACTCAAAGCAGAACGGCGGAAACACCTTCGCCTTCTACTCTCCTGAAATGAACGCTGCCGCGGTCGAGCGGCTGATGTTGAAGAGCAAGCTGCGTCGCGCTCTGGAACGCGATGAGCTGGTCATCAAATACCAGCCCAAGGTCGACCTTCGCAACGGGCGCATCATCGGCGCGGAAGCGCTGCTGCGCTGGCGCCTTCCGGGCCACGGCGACATTTCGCCGTCGCAATTCATACCCCTCGCGGAAGAGACGAACCTCATTCTCGAGATCGGCGAATGGGTGTTGAACAAGGTCTGCATGGATTACCGGCACATGCAGAGCGAAGGCGGCGATCCGGGCCGCGTTTCACTCAACCTCTCGCTCAAGCAGCTACGTCAGGCGAGCTTCATTCTCCGCTGCCGCTCGGTGTTCCGCCGCCACGGGGTGTCGCCGACCGCGTTCGAGCTCGAGATAACAGAAACGACTCTGATGGCGGACGCCAAGCGCACGGTGCGTTTGCTGGATGAGCTATACGCCATGGGGCTGCACCTCTCGATCGACGACTTCGGTACCGGCTACTCCTCTCTCTCGGCACTGCAGCAATTCCCTATTGGCACCCTCAAAATCGACCAGTCGTTCGTTCGCGACGTGAGCGACGATGCGGGAGACGCGACGATCGTGCGAACCATCATCGAGATGGGACGGAGCCTTGGCATGGAAGTGATCGCGGAAGGTGTCGAGTCTTTGCGGCAGCTCGACTTCCTGCGCCGCAACGCCTGCAACTTTGCACAGGGAAAGCTGTTCGGCGAGCCCTGCTCCGCGGCAGAGCTGCTTGCCCTCCTTACGCGCCAGGCTTCGGGGACGGCGCCCTTCGGGCACCTGCTGCGTCATCTGGAAGACGCCTCCAGCCGCTCCGCCTGAGGAAATCACCGCGGCCCGCGCTGGGCCTGGAACCCGTAAGTTGGTTGTTGCCCGCGAGCTCCACTGATGTTGACTCTCGCTGATGTCCGGTTGCGCCGGGGCCCCCAGGTCCTCATTGACGAGGCCTCGGTCGGAATTTTTCGCGGCGAGAAAGTTGGCATCGTTGGCCGCAATGGCTCGGGCAAGTCCACCTTCCTGGCGCTCATCAAGGGTGAGCTCCTGCCCGAGGCGGGAGAGTACTCGTCCCCGCCGAATCTGGTCCTGGCATCCGTTGCCCAGGAGCTACCGGAATCAGACGCTCCCCTCCTGGAGTACATCCTCGACGGCGACATCGAGCTGCGAGCCGTGGAAGCCCAACTGACGGAAGCGGAGCGGGTTGCCGACGGCGTGCGCATCGGGGCTTTGCATGCCGAATACGAGCGACTGTCCGGTTACGCCGGGAAAAGTCGGGCGGCGGAGCTGGCAGCGGGCCTTGGGTTCGCTCCGGAGGACATTGAGCGCCCCGTACGGCAATTCTCGGGTGGACTGAAGATGCGCGCGAATCTTGCGCGCGCGCTGATGCGACGCTCGGACGTCCTGCTGCTGGACGAGCCCACCAATCACCTCGACCTCGACGCCGTACTCTGGCTGGAGCAGTGGCTGCGAAGCTATCCCGGCACGCTCCTGCTCGTATCACACGACCGTGAGTTCCTGGATGGAGTGGTCAGCCGAATCCTGCACATCCAAGGGGGACGGCTACGTTCCTACACAGGAAATTACAGTGCCTTCGAAATCCAACTCGCGGCCGAGGGCGAGCGTACGCGCGCCTTGCTAGCGCGGCAGGAGCGTGAAATAGCGCGCGTCACGAGCTTTATCGCGCGCTTTCGTGCGCAGGCAACCAAAGCCCGACAGGTACAGAGCCGCATCAAAGCGCTGGCCCGCCTCGGCGAGATTGCCGCGGTGCAACCTGAATCGAGCTTCGAGTGGGAGTTCGCGCTGCCGGCGAAATTGCCTCGCCCGTTGCTTACGCTCGACCGGGTGGCTGCCGGTTATGGCACGCGTCGAGTCATCGGAAATGCGTCCCTGACGGTAAACCCAGGCGATCGGATCGGCATACTCGGCCGCAACGGCGCGGGCAAGTCCACGTTGATGCGAGTGCTCGCTGGTCAACTCGCCCCGATGGCCGGAACCCTGACCGCGGCCCCGGACGTCATGACCGGCTTTTTCGCGCAGATTGAGCTGGAGCATCTGGACTCGAGCAACACGGCGCTCGGCGAGCTCGGCCGGCGCGGAGGGCCGGAGGTCGCCGCGTGGCCCGAACAACAGCGGCGCGACCACCTCGGCAGCTTCGGCTTCCGCGGGGAGCGGGTATTCGAGCCGACCGGCCGGTTTTCGGGAGGGGAGCGTGCGCGGCTCGCGCTTGCCATTCTGGTCGCCCGCAAGCCCAACCTGCTGCTGCTCGATGAGCCGACCAATCATCTGGACCTGGAAATGCGGCATGCCCTGTTAGTGGCCCTGCAAGAGTTTCCGGGAGCCGTAGTCGTAGTGTCACACGATCGCACTCTCTTGCGCAGCGCGTGTGACAGCTTCCTGTTGGTAGCGAACGGCGCCGTGGCGCCCTTCGACGGCGATCTCGACGATTATGCCGCCTGGCTCGCGAAGGGCGGTAAAGCGGCGGGGGCCGGATCCGAGTCTACGGCCGCTGCGGCACCGTCGCGACAAGAACAGCGGCGGCTCGAAGCCGAAGCACGCAATCGGCTCACACCGCTACGGAACGAGCAGCGCCGGATCGAGAGCCAGCTCGAAAAGCTTACCGCCGAGCGACAGCAGCTTGAAGCCGAGCTCGCCGACCCGGCGACCTATACGAGCAAACCGGCTGAGGAAGGACGCCAACTCACTGTCCGCCACACCGAGCTTTCGCGCGAGATTGCGGCCTTGGAGGAGCGCTGGCTCGAGGTGGCTTCGGAACTGGAAGCCCGCTCGGCGTAGGAGGAGGCTCAGGGAGATCGCCGCGAATGCAGCAGAGGTGATCATTTCTCAGCCAGGCTTCTATAATGGGTTATGCCGTTCAGCTCGAGGATGTCGGCTGCGCCTGTTACGCGTCGACGTCGCTATCGGCGCGCCCTCATCGCCATTTTCGTCGGAGTCTGGCTGGCCGTGGCGTGCTGGGAGGCGAACAAACCACTGCCGCCAGGCGTGCGGACTCTGTCTGCCTGGCACCCTGTGGCCGCGCAGGACGTTACTTTCATTGCCGACATTACCTCCGCCGATGCATATGGGCGGGCGGTATCGAGCCAGGCGATCTTCGAAGAGACATTGAAGGTCATCCGGACGGCGCGAGAATTCATCGTGCTGGATTATTTCATGTTCAACAACCGGCGCGGCGATCTGGAAGAGGGCTCGCCGTTACTGCGGCCGTTGTCGGAGACATTGCGGGATGCGCTCATCGAGCGCCGCCAGGCGTTGCCGGACCTCAAGATCTTGTTCATTACCGACCCCATCAACGAGCTCTACGGAGAGACGCCCTCTCCCGACTTGCGCCTGCTGCGCGCTGCAGGTATCGACGTGGTGGTCACGGCGCTGGATCCGTTACGCGATTCCAACCACTTTTATTCGAGTGTCTGGCGGCTCGCGGTTGCCTGGTGGCACCCTAGCCCGAGCGGCGTGGGCTCACTGCCGAATCCGCTTGGGGATTCCAGTACGTCGCTTACGTTCGGGGCCTGGGCAAGGCTGATCAACTTCAAAGCCAACCAGCGTAAGGTCGTCATTGCCGATGATGGCAAGGGTGGGCTGGCGGGGATCATCGGGTCCGCGAATCCGCACGACGCTAGCGGCGCCGATTCGAACGTGGCGGCGAAGGTCAGTGGTCCGGCATTGAGCTCTTTGCTGCAGAGCGAGCTTGCCATTGCGCGGCTCTCCGGATGGAACGGCACTATCAGGGCGCCAGCCAATATGTCACACACGCTGGAAGGCGCGGCCGGCGGCCCAAGCCCGCTTTCAACGGGGAAGGCGGCGCGGGTGCAGACGCTGACGGAGGGTGCGATCCGGGATGCGCTTCTGGAGCATATCGATGCCGCCACGAGGGGGGATTCGATCGATATCGCCATGTTCTATGTAGCGGAGCGCGGAGTCATCGAGGCGCTGCTGGCGGCGAGCCGCCGGGGCGTGAACGTGCGGCTCATTCTCGACCCGAACAAGGATGCTTACGGCCACACCACCTCAGGGCTGCCGAATCAACCGGCGGCCAGTGAGCTCGTCTCGGAGAGCGACGGTGCAATCCATGTGCGTTGGTATCGGACGCACGGCGAGCAGTTTCATACCAAGCTGGTCATGGTCTACGGCGCTGAACGGTTATGGTTGACACTGGGGTCGGCAAATCTCACCCGTCGCAACCTCGGGGACTATAACCTCGAAGCCAACATTGCAATCGAGGTGGACCGCGGCTCTGCCCTTGCGCTGCAGACGATCGACTATTTCGACACGCTCTGGAGCAACCGCGCCAGCCTCGGAATCGAGTACACCGCCGACTTCGCGGCGTACGCCGATCCTACACAGGGGCGGTACTGGTTCTATCGGTTTCTGGAGGGGACCGGGATGTCTGACTTCTGAAAGCCCCGGCCCGTGGCAGCGCGTATGGCGTTCAGGCTCTGCACCGAGAGGGAATCGATGGCGGCGTTCGTCGCAACTTCGAACGCGGCCACTACGGCACCGAGCCTGTTCGTCGCTGCTTTTGCGGACCCTTCGGCCAGAAAGTTGGCGAGGACCTCGCGATCCTGTCGTTTGCCGAGCGTGCAATCGAGGGCGACATGGATGTCCGGTGCAGGGCCGCCGGCAGTGTAGTCGGCTTCGAAATGACGCACCGTGATCTGCATGATGTAGTCGGAAGGAAAGGCGCTCGTGGAGTCGGCCACTGAGCGCCACAATCGCGACTGCCGCAATTTTTCCACCGCGAGGGTTTCGATCATAGTCGAGGTGGGGGCTGGCCAGCGGCTTGCCAGATAGAAGCTCATCCGGCGATCGGATTGGACCAACATGATCTGAGCGGAATCGAGACCGGGATTGGTCGTGGGGCGATTGAAGCGAAGGGTGGACTTCAGGGGCTCTGTCCCCGCAGCGCTCTGGATGGGTGTTGGGTGTAAGAAGTAGATCTGCTCGGGCCGTGCGTTGCTGTGGAATAGACCTCCACATCCCGCCAAGGCTGCGGATAAGAGCACGGCGGACAATGGCCGGATGTGCGGGATGGCACGTCGGGTGCCGGCGATTCCTTTCACGGCGGGATCTCCACGCCCTTCTGCCCCTGTTGGTAGAGAAGCTGCGAGGGGTTGTCGCGCAAGCTGCTGCTGAGAGAGCGGATCTCTTCTGCTGCGGCCCTGCCTTCGCGCAGAAAGCGTTCCAGCTCCGGCAAGGTGTCGCGGGCAAAGGAACGGATATCCTGGCGGTTGTCGACTACGATCTGGTCGACCAGGTCGGTCGCTTTGGCCAGATTGTCGGCCACGGTGCGTAGACGCTGTATTGCGCTTTGAGCATCGGGACCGGCGGTAGTGACTACTCTGCGCAGGTCCTTCGCCAGGCTGCTCGTCTCTGCCGTGGCGCTGCGTAGTTGATGCAGCAGACCATTGAGGTCATCCAGCGTTTGTGGAAGCCCAAGGCTTGCCTTGTTGATGTTGGAGAGGGCGCCCGAGAAAGCCGACAGGTTCTGGTTGCTCAACAGATGGTCCGCCCGCTCGATCAGATCGGCGACCGCGGTCGCCAGATCGGGCAGGCTTTTCAGGAACGCTTGCAGCCGTGAGGGACGGGCGCGGATGACTGGATACTCGATGCTCGGCACCCGAGGTGGCTCCAGCACTCCGGGTGGCTCTTGAAGCAGATCGATATAGAGCAACCCGGTTACGCCTTGCAGTGAAAGCTCGGCGATGGTCCGGTCTGAGATGGGCGCGGAGGAGTCGATGTCCGCGACCACCATGACCCGGCTCGAATCCCGAGGGTCGATTCGCAGGCTCACGACGCGACCAACGCCTACACCGAGGTACCGCACCGCCGAGCCGCGCTCGAGCCCGCTGACAGTGCCATCAAAGTACACCTCGTAACGGTTGTAATTGCGGTGCTCGCGAGTATCTGAATACCAGTACACAAACAGAGCCCCAGCGACGGTCACGAGGAGCACGAAGGCGCCCACGGCCGCGTAGTTCGCACTACGCTCCATGTCGGCCCAGTCGCGCGCGAGCACGTTCCCCGTGGAAATACGACTGGATCCACGGGTTCGGGTTGTTGACGATGCCCTCTAGCGTATCGACTTCCATGCGGCGGTTCACGATCACCCCCACACGATTGCAGGTGCGGAAGATCGTGTCCAGGTCATGAGTAATCATGACGACAGTCAGGCGTAGTTGTTTCTGCAGGTAGAGTATCAACTCGTCGAACTCAGAGGCACTGATCGGGTCCAGTCCCGAGGTGGGCTCATCCAGGAAAAGCAGCTTCGGATCGAGCGCCAACGCCCGCGCCAGCGCGGCCCGCTTGATCATGCCACCAGAGAGCTGCGCCGGATATTTTTCCGCGGCCTCGGCCGGAAGACCTGCCAGCCGGATCTTGAGCATCGCCAGCTCATCGAGAGCGGCCGGAGGAAAGTCCACATGCTCAATCATCGGCAGCTGTACGTTTTGCAGCACTGTCAGGGCTGAATAAAGCGCGCCCTGCTGAAAGGTCACGCCGTAGCGCGCCTTCACCTGATAGAGCTGGCTGGTGCTCATCCTGGTGATGTCGTGACCATCGATGCGAACGATTCCGGCTTGAGGACGCTGCAGCCCGAGGATACTCCGCAACAACACGGACTTTCCCGTTCCGGATCCACCCACGATTCCGAATACCTCGTCCTCACGCACCTCCATGTTGAGACCGTCGTGGACAACCTGCTCTCCGAAGCGGTTCACCAGGCCGATCACCTCGAGGACCGGGTAGATCAAATGTCCATCTCCAGAAAAAGCACCGCAAACAGCGCGTCCGCCAGAATCACTTGAAAGATAGCCTGCACTACGGCGAGCGTGGTCAGACGCCCGAGCTCGCGCGAAGAGTCGCGCACCTGCACGCCACGATAGCAGCCGGACATGGCGATCAGCGCGGCGAACACGGGCGCCTTGACCACCCCGACCCAGAAAGTCGTCGGGGCAATCGCTTCGTGCACTCGCGTTACGTACTGCGTCAGCGGCATCTCGAGCAGCAGGCGGCATAGAAGGGCGCCACCGGTAAGGCCAACAATATCCGCAATAATGGTCAACAGCGGCAGAGCGATCACCAGCCCGACGATGCGCGGCAGAATCAGCACCTCAAATGGATCGACGCCGGTCGCATACAGCGCGTCGACCTCGTCGTTGAGCTTCATCGAGCCGATTTCGGCAGCAAATGCGCTTCCGGAGCGGCCCGCCACAATGATTGAGGTCAGCAGCACGCCCAGCTCCCGGAGCACACCGATGGTCACCAGATCGACGACATAAATGACTGCACCGAAATTGCGCAGCTGCGCGGCACCCATGTAGGCGACGATCACGGCAATCAGGAAAGCGATCAGTGCAACGATCGGAATCGCAGTAATCCCCGTGTCATACACGTGTCTCACGACCGAGATCGGCCGCAGCCGTTTCCAACTCATCAGGCCGCGTGCGCCCGTAACCGCCATCCTGCCCAGAAAGGCGAGATCGCGCAGAAGATCGCCCCCATACAGCACCGCTTGACGGCCGAGAAATTCGAGGGAGCGGATAGCCGGTGCCTCGAGCTCCACGATCGTGCTCGTCGGAACCCGCCGATTGCCGTCCGAGCACGGCGGACTCTCGCCTTTGAGTGTCCGGTCGACGAGCCGAAGCTGATCCGGCGGTGGCTCTCTGAAGACCACTTCCACTCCGGCCGCGTGTAGCTTGTTGATGAATTGACGCAGTCGCCACGCACCCGACAGATCGAGGGCCTGCAGGTGCGCTGTCGAAATCTCGACACGCTGCGCGCCGGCGAGGTCGAGCGCGCTCAACGCCGCATCGAGCTCCGCAAATCGCAGTGCGCGCCACTCGCCGGTGAGCTCGAGCTCCAGTCCTCGATCGGATCGCCGGGCGGCGAGCATTGCTCGGACAGGCTCCTCTTCGCTAAGCGTCGTCGCGGTAGCGGCGGATGCGAGCGGCGGCATAGCCGCAGGCCACCGTGAAGATCACGCCGAGCCAAAGATCGATGTTGGTAAAGGCCGGAAGGATGCGCACACGATCGTAAACCTGTGGAATTGACACGACTGTAGCCGGCCCAAGGTCCCTGAGAGAGCCAAGGATAGCGCTCTCCACGCGTAGCGTCCCCCAGATACCGTTCGTGCGGGAGTCGAGCAAGGAGTAGATATAATGAGTGCCGAAGGCAATCCGCTCGATGATGATCGCCAGCAGGGGTACGATCGTTACCCACATGAGGACGTTACGGCGTACCCAGGCCGAGCAGAGCACAAAAAGGCCCAAAAACGGCGCGTACCACAGGATCGAGATAATCAGGCCAAGAAACATCAGGCAGTGGGTCTTGAGGAATGCCGTCGTATCCCAGGCCACGAGCTCCGGAGAATGTCCCAGGACGGCGCGCAAGTCCCAGATTGCTGTAAACAACACATCCGTGAGCAACGCAAGAGCGAAAACTCCCAGAGGCAGGAGGACGCAACCGACCATCATCTTGGAGCTCACTGTGGCGCCGTCGGACACAGGAAGCGACTTCCAGAACAGAATGCTCCGGTCCTTGCGCTCAGCGTAAAGACAGTCGAGCAAGTACAGGTTCTGTACCAGGATCATCACAAGATAATGGGGCACCGTGAGTGCCCACTGCGCGAGGGCGAACAGGGCCGCCTTTTTCTGCGGGTCGAGCCACTCCGCGGTATCGGTTGGATCGATCTGCAGCGCTCCGTGTGTCAGAAGTGCGGACAGCAGCAGGAGCGCGCTCACCGCGAGAGGAGCGATCCATAGAGAGCGGTGCTCCCAGAGCTCGCGCCGCACGAGCGTCTGATACATCCTCAGTTGCGGACTGTTCACGAGCCACGCGTTGAGTTTCGATACTCCCATGCCAGGCGTTACCGCTGTTGGGGAGCTCACGCCGCCTCCATCTTTGCGACGAACAGGTCCGAGATCGATGGTGTCCGCAATTCGCCCAGGTGCGCAAGCTCAGCCGCCGCGCGCCCGTCGAAGATCATGACAGAACGTCCGAAAACCTCACGCTCATAGAAAGGCTGCAGCGCACGCGCGCGCGCGATGTTGTCGGGATTCACAGTGAGCTGCACGTAGCGCTCTCCGAGCGTCTCGACCGAGCTGTCCAGCGCGACTTGGCCGTTCTTGATGAAGATGACGTCGGTGAGCAGGTTCTCGATCTCTTCGACCTGGTGGGTCGTGACGAGAATAGTGCGCTCCTTGTCGAAGTAGTCGTTTAGGAGCGTGTCATAGAACTGGCGCCGGAACAACAGGTCCAGCCCGAGTGTCGGCTCGTCCAACACCAACAGCCGGGCGTCAATGGCGAGAATCAACGCCAGATGCAATTGCGTAACCATGCCTTTGGAGAGCTCGCGCACCCTGCTTCTCAGGCGGATATCCGTCCTGCGCAGAAATTCCATGGCACGGCCGCGATTGAAGCATGTATGTACGCCCTCGACGAGATCCAGCGCCTGACTCACGCGCAACCACCGCGGCAGCACGGCCACATCGGCGATGAAGGATACTTCATGCATCAGCTCGTTACGTTGCGCTCTCGGGTCCAGCCCTAGTACGCGCAGCTCACCTTCGAACCGCGTGAGTCCGAGAATCGCCTTGAGTGCGGTGGTTTTGCCCGCTCCATTCGGGCCGATGAGGCCAACGATGCGGCCTCGGTTGATCGTGAAACTCACATCCCGCAGTGCGTGAGTCGCGTGGTAGGACTTTCTCAGTCCGCGTGCTTCAATGACTGCTGTCATCGCCCTGGCCTGGCTTGGATGGGAAGGGTGCCGCCGGCGCCGCCGCTCCGTTTCGCAACAGATCGGCGGTCGACAGTCCCAGACGCTGGATGGTGGCGTATACCTTCGGCCACTCCTCTTCGAGGAACCGCTGCCGCTCGTCCTTCATGAGTGCGTTACGAGCCCCCACGCTCACGAACATCCCCAGCCCACGCCGCTTTTCGACGAGTTGCTCATCCACGAGCTGCTGATATCCCTTCAGGACTGTGAGCGGGTTCAACCGGAACTCCGCGGCAACGTTACGCACCGACGGTAGCGGATCGCCCTCCTTCAACACTCCTTCCAGAATCATCGCGACCACGCGGTCCCGCAGTTGCCGGTAGATCGGCAGGCTGTCGTCCCACTGTGGGTCCATCGGGTTCTGGTAAGCCTCTGTGACAGAAGATTAGAGAACTAATCTACCAAAACAGCAGGCTCAGGCTGGCCCAACCATGCGTGAGGCTGGACTAGCGTCAGCTTTGCCGTCCAGGGCGCAGAGACATAGGTGTCGCTGCGCACCGCGTCGGTTGATCGGACAAAGCTCAAGCAGAGCGCCAGTGTGATCGCCGCGGCCGCCGCGCCGCAGGCCAGCACCTTCAACCCATTGTTCAGCGTCATGTTCATTGTCGCACTCCTGTTCGCCGAATCGGCCAATCCATCCTATGTGGATCGCCGTCGTCATAGTGTTATATATAACTACATCACTAGATAAGTGTCAAGCCAGATCACTAGGACGCCAGATCAGTCTGCATTTCATTTAACTTAATCTTAATCATGGCTATTGTCCGAAGCGCCCCGACGTAAGCTCAGATGCACGAGGTGCGAAGGACGTTGCGCTGCGGCGTAGGCAGACGGAACCGAGCTGGCCGGAACGGCCTGGGTGGTGCACAAAAGATGCGGGACGTAGATGGGGCGCGTAGAGTGAGCGTCGATGGACCTTCAGGACGATGGCGAGCTGATGCTGCGTTACGCGCGCGGCGATTTGCGCGCGTTCGAGGTGCTATACCGTCGCCACCGTAGCGGCCTCTACCGCTATCTTTCGCGGCATACGCGCAATCAGGAGTCCGCGAACGATCTGTTCCAGGAGGTTTGGAGCAAGGTGATCGCGAGCCGTGAGCGTTACGAGCCGCGCGCGAAGTTTCAGACGTTCTTGTATCGGATCGCTCACAACTGCTTCGTCGATTATTGCCGTCGCACGGCAGTTCGCGCCGAGGTGAGCGGAGATGCACAGCCAGACTGGCACGGCTCCCTCCCGGCCCCTGAAGCTGAACGGCCTGACGCCCGCGCCGAGCAAGCGCAAGTCATCGCGCGTTACAAAGCGGCGCTCGCGGAACTGCCAGCCGAACAGCGGGACGTGTTTCTGCTCTACGAGGAATCCGGCCTTTCACTCGAGGAGATTGCGGCTATCACGGCGGTTGGCCCTGAAACAGCGAAGAGCCGTCTGCGTTACGCGGTCTCAAAACTGCGTAATGCGCTGGGCACGGCTTCGCCCGTGAATTCTGCTTCACCGGCCTCTGGCCCGAAGTCTGCGAGCGCTGCCGCTGCGGTCAAAGTCCTACCGGAACGCGGCCCATGAGTGACTCCGAGCATGACGATGAGTTCGAGGCGTATCTCAAGCGACGCGTGCCCATCGACAAGCGCGCAGGCTCGTTGGAGCACCTCGAGCCGCCACCGGAGCTGGATCGTATTGTCATCGGCAAGGCCCGGAAGGCTATAAGGGCCGCATCACCCATCCGCTTTTACCGCGCGCCCAAGTGGGCAGTGCCACTGGGCATTGCGGCCGTCATTCTTACCTCTTTCGCCTTCATGCTCGACCTCGGCGTACGCGAGCTGCGCAGGCAGATGTCAACCCAGGCCACGCCGATGGCGCAGGCGATTACCAGCGCGAAGATCAGCCCCGTGCCAAATACCACCGCAACAGCGGTGCCGCCCGTCGCCACCACTCCATGGCCCCCTGCCGAGCTCCCGAGCGACGCACGTCGTGGGGACACTGCGGAGACGACTGAAAGCGACAGGACACGCACTCGCCTCGCACGCGCGGAAATGGAAGCGAAGCGCTTACGATCTGACACTGACACGCGGCCGGTCTTCACTGCGCTAACGGCGCGGGCGCGGCTCGCTTCGCTGGAGACAGTGCCGTTGCGGTCCGTGATCGTGACCGGAATGCAAATTGACCTTTCGCCCGCGCTGGCCAGCATGGCCTCCAGCGCCCGAGCCGCAATAGAGGGCATTCCCGACCCCGCGACCCGCCTGGAGCAAATCGAGAAGCTCCGCACCAGTGGCCGTCCGACGGAGGCTGAACGCGAACTGAAGCAGTTCCGCGAAACGTACCCTGACTATCCGATGCCCGCCGCGGGCTCTCCCGGTCCCCGCGAGTGATCACCACAGGCACTTGTAAGGATCCAGGATCGCTCGTTATGGCGCGCATGGGTAAAAGAGGCCCGGCACGGAAGTCCTCTGCTGACGCTCGAGCACAATAGCCGATAGAATCCCCGGCCCTTTTTTCGCGAAAGAACCCCATCGCCATGAAGCCAGCCCTGAACGTAGCAATCACCGGCGCCGCCGGTCAGATCGGTTATGCACTTGCTTTCCGCGTCGCCTCCGGCCAGCTGCTGGGCCCGGATCAGCCCGTCAATCTGCACCTGCTGGAGATCACTCCTGCCTTGTCCGCTCTGCAGGGCGTGGTCATGGAGCTCCAGGACTGTGCGTTCCCGACTCTGAACAAAACCATCCCCACCGATGATGCGAAGGTCGCGTTTCGGGATTGCAATGTCGCGCTGCTGGTGGGCGCCCGCCCGCGCGGCCCCGGGATGGAGCGCAAGGACCTGTTGCTGGCGAACGCGCAGATCTTCTCGGCCCAAGGCAAGGCACTCAATGAAGTCGCCAACCGCCAGGTCAAAGTGCTCGTGGTCGGCAACCCGGCCAACACCAATGCACTCATCGCCAGAGCGAATGCGAAAGATCTCAACCCGCGCAACTTCACCGCAATGACTCGCCTGGACCATAACCGCGCGCTATCACAGCTCGCCGAAAAGACCGGCACGCATGTGACGGCGATCAAGCGGATGACAATCTGGGGAAATCACTCGGCAACACAATATCCGGACATCAGCCATGCGACGGTCGAGGGAAAGCCGGCAAAGTCCCTGGTCGACCAGAAATGGATCGAGGAGAGTTTCATTCCGGTGGTGCAGCAGCGCGGCGCAGCCATCATCAAAGCGCGTGGAGCATCGTCGGCCGCGTCGGCCGCGTCGGCCGCAATCGACCATGTCCATACATGGGTGCATGGAACCGCAGCCGGAGACTGGGTCAGCATGGCCGTCCCCTCGGACGGCAGCTATGGAATCAAGGAAGGTGTGATTTATTCATATCCCGTCACCATCAAGGATGGTGAGTATCAGATCGTACAAGGCCTGTCGGTCGATGAATTCAGCCGTAAGCGGATGGACGCGACCGATGCCGAGCTGCGCGAGGAGCGGGATGGGGTGAAGACCCTGCTCTGAGCGGGCAATGCCCGGGGCCCGGGTGAGCCGGGAGGCGCACGCCGGGCCAATCATCGAGCGGGCAACGCCCGCGGAGGAATTGCAACATGATCGGCGCGATCGTCATTCTCCTCCTAATCGCCGCCGCGGCTTACGCCCTCACGCAGATCGGCGGTGTCATCACACTGTTGTTTATCGCGGCGGTCCTCTTCCTCGCATATAAGCGACTCTCGCTTCTGGCCTTCACCGCGACATTCACCGCTCTGCTCGCCGCATATACGCTGTTGGGCGCCTCGAGCGCACCAGCAGGCGCCTGGAAGGGATTCCTCTGGGTGCTGCTCGCTTTTTTCTGGCTGCTCAACGTCCGGCCGCTGCGCAAAGCCCTCATCACGCGGCCGTTCATGAAGGCGTACCTGAAACTCCTGCCGTCGATGTCTCAGACCGAGCGCGAGGCGCTGGAGGCGGGAACGGTGTGGTGGGATGGTGAGCTTTTCACGGGCGCCCCGAAATGGTCGAAGCTCCTCTCCGCCAAGCCCCCACGGCTCTCGGCGGAGGAGCAGGCCTTCCTCGATGGCCCCTGCGAAGAGCTGTGCCGCATGCTCGATGATTGGAACATCACCCACGAGCGCGGCGACCTGCCACCGCAGGTATGGGATTACCTCAAGTCCCGTGGCTTCTTCGCAATGATCATCCCCAAGAAGTACGGTGGGCTCGAGTTCTCCGCGTACGCGCACTCCTGCGTACTCGCAAAGATAGCCAGCCGCAGTACCACGGCTTCCTCCACGGTGGCGGTGCCCAACTCGCTTGGCCCCGCTGAGCTGCTCAATCACTACGGCACGGAAGAGCAGAAAAGCTATTACTTGCCTCGGCTCGCCCGCGGCGAGGAAGTCCCCTGCTTCGCGCTCACAGCTCCACGCGCCGGCTCGGACGCCGCATCCATTCCCGACACCGGGGTCGTCTGCCACGGTACGTGGCAGGGACGCGAAGTCATCGGCCTGCGACTGAATTTCTCCAAACGCTACATCACGCTCGCGCCGATAGCGACGGTCATCGGCCTCGCCTTCCGCATGTTCGATCCCGACAAGCTGTTGGGCGAGAGAACGGACATCGGCATTACCTGCGCCCTGATCCCCCGCAACACACCGGGCATTACCATCGGGCGCCGACATTTTCCGATCAACATCCCGTTCCAGAACGGTCCCATACAGGGCAAGGACGTGTTTGTCCCCCTGGATGCCATCATCGGCGGACCGAAGATGGCAGGCTCCGGATGGCGTATGCTGGTCGAGCAGCTCTCGGTGGGCCGCTGCATCTCGCTGCCTTCCAACGCGACCGGCGGCGCGAAGGCTGGCACCTGGGCAACAGGGGCCTATGCCCGCATCCGGCGGCAATTCAACATGCCCGTCGGAAAGTTCGAAGGCGTGGAGGCGGTGATCGCCCGCATGGTGGGGCTGACCTACACGATGGATGCCGCACGCTCGGTGACCGCGGGAGCCATCGACGGCGGAGAAAAGCCATCCGTCCCGTCAGCGATGCTCAAGTATCACGCCACCGAGATGGCCCGTCAGGTCGCGAGCGACGCCATGGACGTACATGGTGGGAAGGGCATTTGCCTGGGCCCGAAGAATTATCTGGCTCGCGGCTACGAGGTCGTGCCCGTGGCGATCACGGTCGAGGGCGCCAACCTCCTCACCCGCAGCCTGATCATTTTTGGCCAGGGAGCTGTGCGCTGCCATCCATTCGTGCTGCGTGAAATGAAGGCCGCACGCAATCCCGACCGGGCCAAAGGCGTCGACGATTTCGACCGCGCGCTGTTCGGACACATTGGCTTTACGATTTCCAACGCGGTCCGCTCATTCATAATGGCCGTAACCCACGCACGTTTCACGGCGAAGCCTGTGGAGGGTCCGACGGGCCGTTACTATCAGCACATCGTGCGCTTCAGCGCGTCCTTCGCGTTCGCTGTCGACGTCGCGATGCTGACGCTCGGCGGGTACCTGAAGAAGAAGGAGAATCTCTCGGCCCGGCTCGGCGATGTCCTTTCCTGCATGTACCTGGCCTCGATGGTGCTGAAGCATCACGAGAACCAGGGCAGGCCGCAGGAGGATCTGCCCATCGTGGAGTGGGCGTGCCGCAACCTGCTGTACCACGCGCAGGAGCAGTTGTATGGCTTTCTGCGCAACTTCCCCAACCGGCTGTTGGGCGGCATCATGCGAGCGCTGATTCTGCCGCGCGGCCGGGCATATTCCGCCCCCAGCGACCGGCTGGGGCGCAAGCTGGCTGACCTGGTCATGAGCCCCACTGAGGCCCGGTTGCGTTTGTGCCAATACATGTATTGGACGCTCGAGCCGACGAATCCATTCGGACTGCTTCAAGAAGCATTGCTGCTCGCGCAGACGGCCGAGCCGCTGGAGAAGCGCATTCGCGTCGAGGGCGTGAAGACTGGCCGAATCACCGCTCTCGACTTGCCGGGTCAGATCCAACAGGCTCTCGCGGCGGGCCTCATCACGGAGGTCGAAGCAGCGACGCTGCGCGACTACGACCGTAAGGTGATGGAGATTGTCAACGTCGACGACTTCGCACCGCACGAGCTGGGCACTCAAGCCGAGCCGGTACCTCAAAGCGCCACGGTACGGTCAACAGTACATATCGCGTGACTGTCGCCAAACACTGGACGTTTGTTAGTTCAGGTTGGTGCGACTAAGCTTCGGGCGCGGCATGCAGGCCGCCTTCTCAACTGTCTTCTCTGGAGTGTCGTCATGCGTATATTTGCAGCTGCGGCCGCGCTGGTCCTTGCGGTCTCGTCGCTCAGCGTGGGTCAGGCCCAGGAGCGCACGCCCTCGCCGAAAGGCGCGAAGGTCTTCATCATAAGCCCCAAGAACGGTGAGACCGTGTCCAGCCCCGTAACGGTCAAATTCGGCATCAAGGGCATGACCCTCGCGCCCGCGGGCACGAAGCAGGAGAGCTCCGGCCACCACCATCTGTTGATCGATACCGACCCGCCGGCGGACCTGAGCCAGCCACTGCCGGCTACGGACAAGATCGTCCATTTCGGCAAAGCCCAGACCGAAACGACCCTGACATTGCCGCCGGGTAAACACACTTTGCAGCTGCTACTTGGCGACCACAACCATATTCCGCACAACCCACCTGTGCTCTCGAAGAAGATAACCATTACAGTCCAATAGCCTCGCGAGCCTTGACGCGTCGGGGTTTGCGAACGACGCGAACCTCCGCAAGCGAGCGTCCAGGCACAGGGATGTGCCCCGCCGCCGCAGGGTCCGACGCATGCGTCGGACGAGCATCCGGCAAAAACCACGCTTTTTGCCGGATGCACGCTGGGCCGGGCAGGACGCCCGGATCCAGCGTTACATACCAGATCAGGAGTAGGTCGGCCGCTATTGGCCGTGATAGCGTCCTCTGACCTGGTTTGGCTCAGAGGAGCTCCTTGGCATGACCCGCGCGGTCCTCCACGTCGACATGGACGCGTTCTACGCATCCGTCGAACAGCGTGACGACCCAAGCCTTAAAGGTAAGCCGCTCATTGTCGGGGGATTAGCGGGCCGTGGGGTCGTTGCAGCCGCAAGTTACGAGGTCCGCAAGTTCGGTGTCCACTCAGCGATGCCGATGAGCACAGCCCTACGCCTTTGCCCTCATGCGGTGTGCGTCCGTCCACGGATGGACCGCTACAAAGCGGTGTCGGACGAGGTATTCGCGGTCTTCCATGAAATCACCCCCTTGGTGCAAGGACTGTCTCTCGACGAAGCCTTCCTCGACGTCAGCGCCAGCCAGGAGCTCTTTGGGGACGCGATCACCATTGCCCGTCGCATCAAGGCCCGCATCCAGGCACTGACGGGCCTCACGGCCTCGGTCGGGGTGGCTACGAACAAGCTGGTGGCCAAAATTGCCTCGGATCTCGAAAAGCCGGATGGCCTTACGGTCGTACCGGAAGGACGCATCCACGAGGTGCTCGATCCGCTGTCGGTCCGGCGCCTGCCGGGGCTGGGGCGCAAGAGCGGCGCACGGGTGGAAGCCGCGGGAATCCGCACTTTCGGTGAGCTCCGTAACGCGCCCGACTCGGTCCTGTGGCCGTTGTTTGGCCGATACAGCCAGCGGATCCGGGAACGTGCGGCGGGCCTGGACGATCGCCCGGTCATCCCTGATCGGGACGAGAAGTCCCTCAGCGCCGAAGAGACTTTCGAGCGCGACATCGGAGACACTCGCGCCTTGCAGGCTGAATTGACCCGCCTCGCTGGCCGGGCCTGTGAGCGCCTGCGACACAAGCAGCTCGTCGCCGGCTGCATCGGCGTGAAGATCCGACGAGCGGACTTCGTCACCTTCACGCGGCAACGAGCCGTGGCGCCGCCGACACATGACGGACGGACCGTCGCCAATGTAGCCCGTGAGCTCCTCACCCGCTGGCTCAGGAGCGCGCCGGATGCGAAACTTCGGCTACTGGGGGTGGTCTTGACTGACCTGAGCCCGGCGTCTCAACTCGGCCTTTTCGAAGCCACGCCACCGCACACATCGCGCCTCGACGCGGCGCTGGATGAAGCCCGCGCACGTTTTGGCAGCCGGGCGCTGAGGCGTGGCAATACGATCAAGTAGCAGCACGATCCATGTACCTCTCGTTTTTCGGACTGAACGAAAAGCCCTTCGCGATCACTCCGGATCCGCGCTACCTCTATTTGAGCGAGCGCCACGCTGAGGCTCTGGCTCACCTGCTTTATGGCATCAACGAAGCCGGAGGCTTCGTGCAGCTGACGGGTGAGGTCGGCACGGGCAAGACGACGATCGTGCGCTCGCTGCTGGCGCAGACCCCGAAAAACGCCGAGATCGCTCTCATTCTCAACCCCCGGATGACCGCACCCGAATTCCTCCTCACCATCTGCGAGGAAATCGGGATAGGCGTGCCGGACACTTCGACGGAAAGTCTCAAGGATCTCGTCGACGTGCTGAGCCATTACCTCCTGCGCGCCCATGCCGGCGGCCGGCGCGTCGTGCTGGTGGTGGATGAGGCACAGAACCTCGCGCCCGACGTGCTGGAGCAGGTCCGTCTGCTCACCAACCTGGAAACCAACACACAGAAGCTGCTGCAGATCATCTTGATCGGGCAGCCGGAATTGCGGGAGTTGCTGGGACGGAACGAGCTCCGTCAACTCGCGCAACGCATTACAGGCAGGTATCACCTCCATCCGCTTTCGCGCGACGAAACGGCCGCGTATGTGCGACATCGCCTCCGGGTCGCCGGCGCGACTACTGAAATCTTCAGCGGTACCGCCTTGAGCGAGGTATATCGGCTGTCTATGGGAGTCCCTCGCGTGATCAACGTGATCTGCGATCGTGCCCTGCTGGGCGCTTACTCCATGGACAGCCATAGAGTCACAGGGACGCTCGTACGCCATGCGGCGTCGGAGGTGTTTGGCAAGCGCATCGCGCCGAACTGGCTTCCCTGGGCTGCCACGGGCAGCACGGCTGTAGTACTTCTGTCCGCGAGCATCGCTCTGTGGAGCGCGCATCCGTGGAGCTCCGGGTCGCAAGTGCAAACCACGGCCGGAGCAACTATCCCAACGCGCAGCGCTGGACTGAGTCCCCCAGCGGGGGCGGGGGCCTCAGCGCCTGCCGCAGGCACGGGGACAAGCCCCGTCCGAGCCGCGGCCGTCGGTACGATCGCGCGCGCGCAGCCTCTGTCCGCTCTCCTTACGCAAAACGCGAAGGAGACGGATACGGACAGCGCCTTTGCCAAGCTTTTCGGACTCTGGGGAGTGAAATACGTGCCTGGAGGAACCGACCCCTGCACGCAGGCTTCCCAACAAGGCTTGGATTGCCTCACCCAACGGGGCTCACTCGCACAGCTCAGGCTGTACAACCGGCCAGCGATCCTGTTGCTGAACGATGACGGCGGGAATTCTTATCAGGTCGTCCTCACCCGTCTCGACGACGAGCGCGCGCGGATTGAGCTTGGCGGAGTGCGCCACGACATCGGAATCGGCGAGCTGTCGCGCTACTGGTTCGGTGATTTCGTTATGTTATGGCGTCCCGGTACGAGTCAGGTGAAATCCCTCTCACCCGGAATGCACGGTCCTGATGTACGCTGGCTGCGGGAAAGCCTCGAGCACGTGCGAGGGCTGCACAGCGATGGTCCGGTGAGCGACGTGTTCGACACCGAGCTGGCCAATCTGGTACGGGATTTCCAACGCCAGCATCGGCTCACGGTCGATGGTATAGCCGGTGTCCAGACACAGATCGCGCTTGCCAGCGCCGTGGCGGGATCCGACGCGCCGCTCTTGTACGTGGCCGACACTCACGGCGGGTGACCGATGTCGTTCATTCTGGATGCGCTGAAAAAGTCCGAGACAGACCGGCAACGGCAAAGCGGCCCGGCACTATTCGAAGTGCGGGTCGCGCCGCCACGCAATGCCCTGCCGCTGTGGGCGATAGGGCTCGCGGTCCTGCTTGCGGTCAATCTGTTGATCGTGGCCTGGGTGCTCCTGCGTCGGCCCGCAGCACCGGAGCAGTCAGGCGCACCGGTCGCAATGGCACCGGTGGCGAGCCCTGGTAACGTGCCGACCCCGCCCGCCATGGCATCAGCGAGCCCCCTGACGCCACAGCAGGCGCAAACTCTCCCCTTGGCGCCCGTCGCGACAGTCGTGAGCGGAACGGCTCCAACGCCTCCTGTCGCGCAAGCGGCGGGAATGCCCCAGCCAGCCGCGGGAGCGGGGGCCACCCCACCCGCACAGATGCCCAGCTCTCCACCTCCCTCGTCCGGAACCCCCGGAACCGATACGCAAAGTGCTGCGAACCGAGCGGGAATGCCGCCCGTCGTAGCGGATGCGGGTGGCACAGTGAACCCGGACGACTACGCGCCGGCGGCGGACCCACCCCCTGCCGCGCCGTTCCCCAACCGCGTTACGCGCAACACCACCAGCGGTGTGCCGCTTTACCAGGATGCGGCCCTCAATTCACATCTCCCAAACCTCCGCCTCGACCTTCACGTCTACGCGGCCTCGCCACAAGCGCGTTTCGTGATGATCAACATGCGCAAGCTGCACGAAGGCGATTCTTTGCCTGAAGGCGTGCGCGTCGAAAGCATCACTCCGGACGGTGCCGTGTTGTCCCAAAATGGGACTAGGTTTCTGCTGCCGCGGGAGTAACCGCGGCCAGAGGCTAGAGGTGCGCTTCGTCCGGCGCTGCTATGGGGGCTGATAGAACAAATACTTCGCACACCGATAGGGAGCGCAACAAGATGACGAGTTTCACAGAATACGTCGGCGGTTGACGACAATGCCGAGCTTGTACGGCATCGTCGCAGGACGACCGGACGGCCATTGCCCCCCGGCGATGGTTGGGTACTGGGTTGGGTGCTGAAAGGATGGCGAGCGGCTCCGTAGTTCCCGATTTTCAGGGTGATTCACCCTCGAGCGCGCCAGCCCGGGAGACCGTGCCCAAGCGCGGGGGAATCCTTGTGCTGACGTGCGACGAGGCACTGGTCCAAACGCTGCGGCTACTCGATTCGGAGTACGAGATTTTCACCGTGAGCGGAGCATCTGATTTCGCCTCACATCTGCTGGGCGCGAGCACCGGGGTGGCTATTCTGGATGCCAATGCCGTGGCCACTCCCATGGACCGACTCACCGAGCGGCTGCGGGCTCAATTTCCGGAGCTGGTGCTCATTGTGGCGGGCAGTGTGGATGACCAGAGCGCGCTAGCGGCCCAGATCACCAACGGGACCGTCTATCGATTCCTGCACAAGCCGGTCTCCGAGCAACGCGTCAGGCTATTTGTCGACGCCGCCTGGCGGCGGCACAGCGAAGAGCACTCGAGCATCCAATCGGGAGCGGCCGGGGGATCGCCCGGACACAAGCGGCAGCGAACCAACATCGGCCGCGGCCTGTTGCTGTTGGTTGGAGCGGTGTTGGCGATCGGTGTGGCTGGCCTCTGGCTGACGCATGGCTTCGGTGCGCACCACCTTCAGGCTAGCCAATCATCCATCACGAACGGGACGGCGCCAGGAGCGGGAGACGATGCTGTACTCGAGAGCTTGCTCCGGCGCGCCGACAGTGCCCTGACCAGCGGCGCACTCGTCAGCCCTCCTGGAGCGAATGCCGCCGATCTATATCGGCAAGCTCAACAGCGCAAGGCTGATGATCCGCGCGGTGCAAGCGGACTGGAAAAGGTCATCGATAGATTGCTGTCGAGCGCAGAAGCGCAACTGCTCGCGCAGCATCTCGACGAAGCGCAGCGCCTGACTGACGAGGCTCGCGCGATCAAGCCGGATCACGTGCGTGCCGCGTTTCTGATGGCTCAGATCGCCAAAGAAAGGGAGCGCGCCGCGCTTACGCAGGCAAGTCAGGCCGCCTCGGGCGGCAACATCGAACAGGCTCTCGCCGTTCTCGATGGTACGAACGCTCATTCTTCAGTGATCACTGCAGCGCGTCAGGAGCTGCGCCAGAAAGAAATGGATGAACAGGTCCGGGATTACCTGACGCGCGCCAACGAACGGATGCGTGCGGGCGAGTTGCTCGAGCCCGCCCAGGACAATGCGCAGTATTACATCGAGTCAGCTCGCGCGCTCGCCCCTGGGGACGTCGAGGTAAAGCAAGCCCGAAAGCAATTTCTCACTCGCCTGGTAGGCGAGGCACGCAAGGCTTTGGCGGCCGGCAATGCCGACCAGGGGGAGCGTTGGTTGCGGGCTAGCGCCGCAGCGGGTGTCAGCCCGGACGAGACCGCCGCACTCGAACACGAAGCAGAGCATGTACGCGTAGCCGCGAGGACGGATGAGCTGGCGCGGCTTGCGCTCCTGGTAAACGAGCGTCTCTCACAAGGAAAGGTGTTGGAGCCTGCCGGGGACTGCGCCAAGTACTACCTCGGCCAATTGGAGCGGACGGATACGGCCCACCCATCGACCCAGGGCGCACACCGTGCCTTCGCCGCCCGGTCACTCGAGGAAGCAAAAAGCGCGGCCAGCCGTCAGGACTACGCCGGTGCTCAGAGATGGATCGGCGAGGCTCGCTGGGCCGGCGCCGATCAAGCGAGCATCGACGCCATCAACGATACCATCCGCGCGGCGCAACGCGAGGGGATGAGCTCCGCTCAGAGGGAAGAGAAAGCAAGCGAGGTCGTGACAGCGACGTCGCTCCAACGAACCCACTATGTGCCGCCGGAATATCCCGTCGCGGCGGAAAAGGATGCCCTTACTGGCTGGGTCGACGTTCAGTTCATGGTGAACACGGACGGCTCGGTGAGCGATATCACCGTGACTGAAGCGCAGCCTCGAGGCGTGTTCGAGCACTCTGCAATGGATGCTGTCGGCAAATGGCGTTATCAGCCGGTTCTGCGCGATGGCCAACCTATCAACCAACGCGCGCGCGTGCGCGTACGCTTTGCGTTACAACAGTGACAGCACAACGCACATCCAATCCTCCCCGGCTGTTGGTCGTCGACGATGACGCACGGTACGGACAATGGCTCGGCCACCATGTAGGCGTGTTCTGTCCGGATTCGACCGTGACAGTACTCGACCACTCGGGATTCGAGCGCTGGCGAGAAACGGACTCGGGCGGCACCAGCGATATCGTGCTTCTCTCGGCTCCTTTTGGCTCGAGCCCGGAGGACCCCAAAGCCCGCGGCCTGGAGCTACTACGCCACTTACGCGGAAGATCCGTATTTCCGGCCGTGATCGCCCTGGCCGAGGAAGGCAACGAGCTCACCGCCGTGCGGGCTCTGCACCTTGGCGCGGTGGACTATCTTCCCAAGCGCTTGCTCACACCAGAGCGGCTGGGCACATCGGTGCGCCTCGCCATCAGACGGCTCGAAAAGCGCATACAACGTACTGGTATGACCCCTCCTCGTGAGGAGCACCGGGACACGCCTAAAGCCGACAGCGCTAGCAGCCCGGCTCCGGCCGGAGAAACGTGGGCTTCAATGACGATCATGCCCGGGACGGGACCGGCGCCCGAGAAACGGACGGAAGCGGACTGTCTGCCACAAATCACTGCTGACGACGGCGCTGCCGCAGCTACGCAACTGATGGCTCCCGGGCAGCTCGAAGCGATCCTCAATTCAGCGAGCGCCGCCGCAGTGGCGAACGATGACGGCACACATCCCCGCGCCTCCACCCCACCGCCCACCGAAGACCCAGTTCCGGACGCAAGCGCCAGGATCATGACTTCGAACAGCAGGGAATCCAGGGACATCGGCGCATCCGTAGCGAAACGTGCCACCAGCACGCCACCCGTCACCGCCGAATTCATCCCTGGCTATATCATCAAGATGAAGATCGGCGAATCCGAGAAGGCGGTGGTCTACCTCGCCACCAGCATCTCTCTCGGTACGAACGTCGCGCTGAAAGTAAGCAAGACGCTGCGCGACGACGCGGCCGGCCGACAGTTCCTCGAGCGCGAATACACCGCGATCATCGCGATCCGGGACCCCCTCGTCGTGCAGATCTACGACTACGGCGTACACGGCGGCTTCGAGTACCTCGCGATGGAGTATCTGGTGCGGGGTGATCTGAAAACCCGTATGCAAGCGGGTCTGAAGGAGACCGAGGCCCTGCGCTACGTGGAGCAGATCGCCTCAGCCCTGCGGGTAGTACACGATGCCGGGCTGCTGCATCGGGATCTGAAGCCACCGAATGTGATGTTGCGGGACAATGACGAGGTCGCCTTGATCGACTTCGGCCTCGCGCGTGCTTTGGACGGAAGCACACCCAGTACGCGTACGGGTGTGTTACGCGGCTCGCCCTATTACATGAGTCCGGAGCAGGCGCAGGGGGAGCAGCTCGACGCACGCTCAGACTTCTACAGCCTCGGAATCATGTTCTATGAAATGTTGACCGGCAGAAAACCCTACACGGGAGCGACCGCGATGGAAGTCCTCCAGCAACATGTCAGCTCGCCCATGCCGCCTCTGCCGCACTCTCTCGCTCGTTATGAGCCGCTCCTGCAGCGGCTCGCGGCCAAGAATCGCGCCGACCGCTTCACAAAGGCAGACGAGATCATCAGCGCCGTGGCGCAGCTTCGAGCCGCGATGCCTCTGGAGGTCGAATCAGCCGTGGCGTGAAGAAGTAGCCTCGCGTCTCCAGCGCGTTCGCAGCCGCGCGCGTACCGTGACAACGCGCGCGCTGGCCGAGATCCCGGTCAGTGTCCCGGCACGGCCTGAGCAGCGCGCGCGACTTCTTCATTATCGTGCCGTCGGCCGAGCCACCACGCATTCAGCATCCAGATCGCCGCCAGGCCCGAGCCCACCACTGCCACTTTCGCGGGCGACAATCCGGCATGGCCTAGCAGGCTGTCGACCTGGCTCGAGAGCGCATCGCCGCCACGATACACCGGCACGTCGATGACATGCTTCACCCGGTACCGGTCTTCGGTACTCAGCGTCGAGAAAAGCATCTCCCGGCCAGGGCGTACGAATGCGTACTCCCCGATACGGCGCGCGCAGAACACAAACGCGAGCATTGAGAAACTGCCGACCGCGGCCAGACCCAGGAAGCCAAAGATCATCGCGAAAGGCACGATGACCAACAGTGTCGTGATGCCAAGACGGGTGGCTATGCGACCGGTGACGAAGAGCTGCAGCAGCAATGTTGCCGTTTGCACGATCGCATCCATGATCGCAAACACCTGCGTGCGCTGTGCAGAATCCTTGAAGGTTTCCGAGACGATGCGCAGCTGCTCGAAATACAGGAACGTGCTCACGGATGACAGCAGGATCACAAAGAGCGCGATCCCCAGGAGATACGGCGAGGTGAACAACAGCCGCGCACCATCGACCAGCGGATTGCCGCCGACCGGCTCGTCGTGTCCCACCGAGACGGCATGGGTCTGCTGCGCATGGTGCCAGACGGTCAGCAAGGCCCGCTGGCAGGCGATGGCGACCACGAACAGTGACGCACCGATATAGAGAATTCCCGGATTGCCGATGTGCCTGACGGTGGCGGTGGTCAGCCAGGGGCCCACCAGCGCGCCAGCGGAGCCGCCCGCAGCGATCACGCCGAACAGGCGCTTTGTCTGCTCCTTGGCGAAGATCTCGAGCAGAAAGCCCCAGAAAACCGACAGCATGAAGAGATTCAGCACGCTGATCATGACGTAGAAGAATTCCATCACGAGCACGTTGTGCGGATCCGTGCTCAGCATGAAACCCACCAGAGCTAGAGAGGCGGCTACCGCCGCGTAGACGATCGGCAGAAAGACGGAACGGCGAAAGCGAGCGACGACCCAGCCGTAGGCCGGCACAATGGCGAGCGATGCGATCCAGGTGACGAGGAATAGATTTGCGACGCGCTCCTTGCCGAGAAATGTTCCCGCCGTTTCGCGCACGGAGCGAACCGCGAAGTACCCGCACATAACACAGAAAATCAGCAGAAACGAGGCGATGACCGCCGGCATCTCCTTGCGATCGATCTGGGTGGTGCGCCCGAGCAATCGTGCGAGAAGCGATGGTGAGTCACTCGCATCACGGGGTTTTGAGTTGTCGTCGGGCATTGTTGCTCTCCGGAAAGGCGAAACAGTCTTGGCGCATCGCTCACAGACCCGCGGACGTGCGCGACCGAGGCGGGCAGCCGCGCATTCTCACGTAAGGAGATGACACAGGACACTGTCCCAGGGGCCGGACCGAGGGTATTTTATAGCCGTCCGCTTGCTGGTTGCGGCGGGTTCGGCTATCGCCTGATACCGTTGCTTCTTGACACTGCATCCCCAGGGAAGGTGCAATGCAGGCCCGGAGCTTGCTGGCAGGCAAAGGGTCGCTAGACGCTGTGGAAACCATGCATCTCGTCGATACGACCCTGTTCTATTCGCCCACCAGTGGCGGCGTGAAGAGATACCTGTCCGCCAAGCACGCCTGGCTCAAGGCCAATACGTCATGGCAGCACACGATCGTGGTGCCAGGCGAGAAAGATCATTTCGCGCCAGGTGAGGTCAGTACCCTGTCGGGGTACCCGGTTCCCGGCACTTTCAACTACCGACTTCCTTTGAGCCCAAGGCGGTGGTCCCGGCTGCTAAGCGCGCTCAACCCGAATCTCATCGAAGCCGGCGACACATTCCACCCCGCGTGGGCGGCATGTCAGGTGGCCAGCGAGCGCGGCATCCCGATAGCGGCCTTCTATCATTCGAATCTCCCGGAGATCCTCGGTCGGCGTTTCGGTGGAGGACTCACCGAGCGCACCCTCTGCCGCTATCTGCGCTGGTTGTACGGGCGCTTCGATGTTGTTTTCGCCCCGAGCCGGCTGATGTGCCAGCTCCTGAACAACATCGGAGTGCCAAACACGATGTACCAGCCGTTGGGCGTGGATACGGAGGTGTTCCATCCGAAACGCCGGAGCCCGGGATTGCGTGCGAAGCTCGGCCTGCCTTCGGACTCCCGTGTGCTGGTATACGCAGGGCGCTTTGCGGGAGAAAAACATCTGCCGGTTTTGCTGCAGGCGTTCGCCCGTCTTGGGTCTCCCTATCATCTGCTGTTGATTGGAGGCAGCCGTGAGGCTCGGCCCACCCACAACGTCACCATGCTTCCGTACCGCCGCGACAGCCTGGAGCTTGCGGAATGGATCGCATCGGCTGATGCGTTGGTGCACGCAGGGACGAAAGAAACGTTCGGGCTCGTACTCCTCGAAGCCATGGCCTGCGGCCGTCCGGTCGTTGCGGCGCGTGCCAGCGCCGTTCCGGAATTCGTCGACGAAACGGTAGGGATGCTCGCGGAACCGTGCAGCGGTGAGAGTATGGCCGAGGCGATCGCAGCGCTCTACGACCGGGACATCGAAGCCATCGGCGTTACCGCGCGCGCGCGCGTTCTGCGACGGTTCACCTGGCAGAAGGCGTTTCAGGCGCAACTCACCGCGTACGCATCCCTCGTCGGTGCCCGCAGACTTCCGGTGCCCGAGCAACAGGTCATTGAGCTTCGCTCACCGAGCTCCTCGGCGTAGTGCCAACAGGAGCCGCTTGCCCCATGTGCTCGCGGCCATGCCCAGCACTATGTGCCAGAACAGACGCTTGCTCCAAGGTGCCGCTCGCGGCGGAATCGCCCGATAGAATGGCATCGCAATCTCGCGATGCAGATGGACAGCCCTCGCCTCGACAATCCACTCCCGTGAGGTGCTCGCGATCCGGTAGGTACCCTCGCCGACGCGATCGACAATCACGTCCTCCAGCACCTCCGGCAAAGTGTCGGGCGCGCGCCCACTGAATGCGAGCGAGGCCTTCTCGTCACGATGATCCGAAGACCATCCAAGGAGCGTCAAGCCGATGGGCCCGTTCGGGTCGCGTCGGCAGCTCACACCTCCACGAAACACCACGATCCGCATGCGCTTCAAGTTTCGAAAACGGGCTCGCAGCGGATGTCCGTGGTCACCGAGTTGGCAATGAAGCACTCGTCGTGCGCTTTGTGATGCATCTCCTGCATCTGAGCGTGCGAAGGCAGGCGGGCTCCTGAAAAAATCACCTGCGGATGCAGTGTTACTCGCACCACCGCGGTCTTCCCACTTGCGTTCTTGCCCATTACGCCGACAGCGTCATCGACGTAACGATCTACCCGAAAGCCTTCTCCCGCCGCGATCGACAGAAACCAGAGCATATGGCAGCTCGCAATCGCGGCGACAAACGCTTCTTCAGGGTCGACCGCCGCCTCCACGGAAAGCGGCACTCTCACCACGTGAGGCGAAGATGAAGCGGGCACCTCGACGCCTCCGTCGAAGTGCCACGAATGTCCTCGGCTATAGCGATTGTCCGTAAAGACGGCATCGCCGCGGGACCAGCGGATCTGCGCGGTGTATGAATGTGTGGACATCGATGTTTCCTCATCCGAGAGTCAAACCGACTCGAGCTCCCATAATGTCAGCGGCGCGCCCTTGCGCAACCAGAACCCGACACCGGCTTCGGCAAAGTGCTGACGCAACCGCTTTCGATACCAGTCTCCCGTGCGCAGGTATACCTCGGAGTCGGTGCGCTGGGTATCGCAGTTGTATTCCCAATCGAGCTTGGTGAGCGCGCTGAAATAGAGAATGCCGCGGCACAGGCGCGTGAAATTCGCAATCGCGCGGGTCGCGCTCGCCGCATCGAGATACTGAAGGACGTCATAACAGATCACCAGATCGAAGGGCGCCGCGGAGCGGTAATTCTCGATCTGGTCATGCTCCCAACCGTAACGTTGGCACAGATACTCGCTCGTCTCCAGGCCTACATACTCCGCGCGTGGCAGGCGACGAAGCAGCGGCGTCCGTAACATTCCGGTGCCACACCCCGCATCCAGAATGCGCCTGACGGGTAGCGCCGTATGCTCCGCAAAGGCGGCGATGAGGTGCGCTCTGGCCTGCATCTCACGCCTGGTCGTGACTGCTGTGCTGGGGTCGTAATAGAAGCGGCGATAGTATTCGCGATCGAAAGTCATCGTCGGTGGACACTCGAATGGTTATTCCATCCGACAGCGTAACACCGTCGCGCCCCGGACCGCGTCCGAGACGGCTCCCCCAGGCCCGGGGTGGCCAACGCTGTCACGAACGTCGGCCCCCCCAAGGCGACCTGGTGGGTCTGTCTGACCAATGACGCGCCTGGCGCAATCATCAGTCTGACGGCTCCTGTAGCTACGTCCTGCTGGTCTCGCGAGCCCCCAGGCCGAGCTCCGCCAACAGCCGCTCGGAGTCGATCGGCTTCTCGAGACAGGCATTCGCACCGGCGGAGAGGATGCGGTCGATGTTTTCGGCAACGGCAAAGCCGGTCACCGCCACGATGCGAATGTGATTCAAGGTTGGTCGGGCACGCAGCCGCCGGCAGACCTCGAATCCATCCATGCCCGGCATCATCAGATCGAGCACCAGGGCGTGCGGCCGAAACGACTCGACTTTCACGCCGGCTTCGAAGCCGTCGTGGGCAATCTCCGTCTCGACATGAGGATCCCGCCCCTCGATCAATCTCTGGAGCAGCCGACTGAAATTCGGATCATCATCCACAATGAGAATGCGATCCGGCCGGCCGGAATTGCGCGCCACCGGCGTGGCGCCCCGACTGCGTGCAAACTCCTCGACATCGCTCAACAGAAAGCGGCGATGCCCTCCCGGTGTACTCAAAGATCTAAGCAAGCCCCGCGCCGCCCACTGGCGCACCGTCACCGGATTCACCATCAACAACTCCGCGACCTCGTTGGGAGTCAGGTGGGTCTTCTGCTTTGATTTTTTCATATTCCTGTTTTCCGTGCGTCCCCGTTCGGCGCCGTTGGCGGCGCCTCTTTCCTTGTCCTTTCTTAGCTGTCGCCGGGACCCCGCTCGAGGGCAGGCTCCCGCTCCCCTGGACCCGCTGTTGCACCCCCTTCATCATTTCAGCGCAGGCAGTGGGTCAATCGTTTATGTCGATTTTTTCGATTCGAACCGAAAAACATCAATAGAATCATGATATTCCGACTTAACAGAATATCAGGAGAAGCGGACGCTGCGCCCGCTAGACGTAGACTATCGGCCAAGGATAGCGGGACGAAAGGCCGCTCGCGGAAGTGATTCTAGAATCGCCAAAACCGCTCGATTATTGCCCCTGAGTCCACGGGGGCCGCGGTCCGGTCAGGGGCGCAGAAATACCCGCTCGATCAACGCCCTCGAATCCAAGCCGCCGGGAAGCACGCCGAATGCCGCGGGAGCGCCCAAAGACAGGCGGGACGCCAGAAAAGCCTGGGCTGACGGCTCCGGCCCATAACCAAGAAGCAAGGCTGCCTGGACTGCGAGAGCGATCTTTTGGGTGATATGACGTGCACGCGACTCGCCGTCGGCCGGGTCACGCAATTCGATCAACAGGTCATCGACGAAACGGTCATAACGCATGTCGCGTCCCTTGGAGCCCGAGAGTAAGGCTTCCAGTACGTCGCGAGTGCGGGGCTCACGTGCGAACGCGCGCAACACGTCGAGACACATGATGTTTCCCGAGCCTTCCCAGATGGAGTTCAACGGTGCTTCGCGAAAGCGCCGGGCTATCGGGCCCTCTTCGACATAGCCGTTGCCTCCCAGAACTTCCATGGTCTCGGCGATCACCCCTGGGGCGCGCTTGCATACCCAGTATTTGGCGACCGGCGTCAGCACGCGCCGTAGCAACGACTCCGCCTCGTCCTGCCGTGCATCGAACGCGCGCGCCAGACGCATGGTCAGTATGACATGCGACTCGCACTCCAGCGCGAGGTCGGCCAGAACGTTGCGCATGAGCGGCTGATCGAGGAGGAAGTGGCCGAACGCTTTGCGCTGTCCCGCGTGATGGATCGCCTGCGCCGTGCATTGTCGCATCAGCCCGGCCGTGGCAGTCGCATTGTCAAACCTGGTGTAGACGCCCATCTCGAGGATCGTCTGCACACCGCGGCCTTCCTCGCCGACCAACAGCCCGTACGTGTCTTCGAACACAACCTCGCTCGAAGCATTGGACCGGTTGCCGAGCTTGTCCTTCAGGCGTTGCAGAAGGAGCGTATTGACGGAGCCATCCGGCAAGAAGCGCGGCACGAAGAAGCAGGACAATCCGCCCGGAGCCTGCGCCAGCACCAGGAATGCATCGCACATCGGGGCGGAAAAGAACCATTTATGGCCGGTGAGCCGGTATTCGAGCCCCGCACCGCGACCCGCCACCGGGACCGCACGTGTGATGTTGGAGCGAACGTCGGAGCCCCCCTGCTTCTCCGTCATTCCCATGCCCATCAAGGCACCCGTCTTGGTGGCGGCAGGGGTGAATCGAGGATCGTATTGGCGCGAAAGCAACAGGGGCAGCCAGTCGGCGGAGATCCCCGGCTGACCCGCCAATGTTGGTACGGCCCCGTATGTCATGGTCGCCGGGCATTGGGTGCCGTTCTCGATTTCCGCCCACAACATGTAGCCGGCGGCACGCGCCACATGCGCGGCGGGTGTGGGCTCGGACCAAGGTCCGGTATGCAGCCCCTCGCTGACGAGCCGCCGCATGAGCTCATGCCATGCAGGATGAAACTCCACTTCGTCGCGGCGGGCGCCAAAGCGATCGAAAAGCTTCAGAATGGGCGGATTACGATTGGCCGCATCGCCCAGAGCGAACATTTCCGCGGTCCCGAGGCGCTCCCCGAGCGCCGCAAGCTTGTCGTGGGCCGAGGCAGATCCCTCGCGAGCCAGAGCCTCCACCAGGGCTGGATTCGTGGTGAAGAGGTTATAGTCAACCAGGTCGCTCGATTGATTCCCGACTTCGCGTGTTGGATTCGTCACGGCAGCGACCCCTTCATCTGCGCCCATGGCATGATTGGACGGGTACGGTAACAGGAGATCTGGCAAGAATGCTCACGACGGCAATGAATCCAGGCGCGGGGCTGGCGGTAGCGGGCTTGGCCGCCGCACTGCTCGTCACGGGCGCGCCGGCCAGCGCCGCTGCGCCGGGAGTGCAGAAGGGAACGCGAGCGGGGCGAAAGCCGGAGCTCTCCCGGAGCAGCGCGCCCGACAAGCTGGCGGAGGCGGACCTCGTGGGGCTGTACGGGCGCGGGCGGTGAAGATCGGGCTCATCTCGGATACACACGGCCTGCTGCGCCCTCAGGCGCTACAGGCCTTGGCCGGCGTGGAGCGTATTATCCACGCCGGTGATATCGGGGGGCCGGAGGTGATCGAGAAACTGCGCGATATCGCTCCTGTGGACGCCGTGCGAGGTAACAACGATAAGGGACCGTGGGCTGCGGAACTGCCGCTAGGGCTCGCTCTGGAATTCGAAGGTGTCGGCATTCACGTCGTACACGACATCAAGGAGATGGACGTGGACCCGACCGCTGCCGGTTTTCACGTGGTCATTACGGGGCACTCGCATAAGCCCGCGATAACGCAGCGCGAAGACGTTCTTTTTGTTAACCCCGGCAGCGCAGGACCACGCCGTTTCAGTTTGCCCGTGACTGTTGGGTATCTGTCGATCGGGGCCGGTACAGCCAGCGCGACGATCAAAACGCTTTTGTGAGGCGCTCTGCGATCTGGACGTCCGGGTAGGCGGTGCTATTGCCGGTTGCGGGAGGCAGGGGGTAGGCTTCGATGATGACCACTTCGCAGGATACCAACGAGCGCCGTCAGGCCATCTGGCCCTGGTTGCTGATGCCGATCGTTGTGCTGATCGTGTTCTATACGCTGCAACAGTTCCGGGACTCCGCGATAAAATCACCGGCGCAAGCCACGCAGGTGGACACGGCGGACGACAGCAGCGACACCGCCCAGCCGTAGAAGCATTCAAGCGCTGGCGGAGCGTCAAGGCGTGCGTCGCCAGATCCATCCTGGCGAGCTTCCGTTCTCCGGCGCGCTTGGTTTTCATCCGGCGTGCTAGCCTAGCACCGCTTTTTCTTACGCTTCAGACCATGACCCGTTCCACACCAAAGTTGAAGTCCGGCCGCAAGTTGCCGTCCAGCACAGCCCGCAAGCGGGCCGCGGCCCCTAAGCGTCCCGCGCTCCGCAAAGACGCCCTGACCGTGGGGCGCGCCGGGAAAATAGGCTTCGTCAGCCTGGGGTGCCCCAAGGCTCTGGTTGACTCCGAGCGGATTCTGACGCGCCTCAGGGCCGAAGGGTACGAGGTCTCACCGACTTACGAAGCAGCCGATGTCGTTGTGGTCAACACCTGCGGATTCATCGACGCTGCGGTAGATGAATCGCTCGACGCCATTGGAGAGGCCATCGAGCAAAACGGACGTGTGATCGTGACAGGATGCCTGGGCGCAAAGCCTGAGCGCATTCTCGCACGCCATCCGCGTGTGTTGAAAGTAACAGGGCCGCACGCGTATGAAGACGTGTTGAATGCGGTGCACGAGCATCTGCCGCCGCAACACGACCCTTTCTTCGATCTGCTACCCCCACAGGGAGTGCGGCTGACGCCTCGTCATTATGCCTACCTGAAAATCTCCGAAGGCTGTAACAACAAGTGCAGCTTCTGCATCATCCCGAACATGCGTGGGAAGCTTTCCAGCCGTCGAATCGACGATGTCTTGCGTGAAGGCGAGCGGCTGGTCAAAGCAGGAGTGAAGGAGTTGCTGGTCATTTCCCAGGACACGAGCGCCTACGGCGCCGATATCCGTTATGCGACCGGCACCTGGCACGAGCAAACCTATCAGACACGCTTCATCGATCTCGCCCGCGGCCTGGGCTCGCTCGGGGCATGGGTACGATTGCACTATGTGTATCCCTACCCGCACGTCGATGAGGTTATCCCGTTGATGACAGAACGGCGCGTGCTTCCCTATCTGGATATTCCTTTCCAACATGGCAGCCCGTCCGTACTCAAGCGCATGCGCCGGCCGGCCCATTCGGTCGATACCCTCTCTCGCATCCACGCCTGGCGCGCGGAGTGTCCTGATCTGGTGATCCGGAGCACCTTTATCGTCGGATTTCCCGGCGAGAGTGAGGCCGAATTCCAGGAGCTCCTCGACTGGATGGGAGAGGCAGAGTTGGATCGGGTCGGCTGTTTCAAGTATTCGCCGGTGGAGGGTGCGGGCGCCAATGCGCTGCCAGATCACGTTCCGGCCGAAGTGCAGGAGGAGCGGTATGCCCGCTTCATGGAGCACGCGGCCCAGATCAGCGCGAAGCGCCTTGCCGCCAAAGTTGGACGGAAGTTGCGCGTGCTGGTCGATGCCGTCGAGAGCGAGGCCGCGATCGCTCGCAGCGAGGCGGACGCGCCCGAGATTGACGGCGTGGTCCATATCAAACGGGCGAAGGCGCTGAAGCCTGGCGATTGGGCTGATGTGGAAGTCACCTCGGCGGATGCCTACGACCTTCATGCCCGGCTCGTGACAGGTTCCTGAGCGTTCAGTGGCCCGCGCTCTCGACCTCGACAGCTACTTCCAGCGCCTCGGCTACTCTGGCCCACGCGCCCCGACGCTGGAAACCCTGGCGGAGATCCATTTCCGCCATCCGCAAGCGATCCCGTTCGAGAACCTCGATCCGCTGCTGAAACGGCCTGTGAGCCTCGGGGTGGACGCTCTCGAGCGAAAGCTGCTTCGTGGCGGACGCGGCGGCTGGTGTTTCGAGCAAAACCTTCTGCTGGGAGAGGCTCTTCGAGCCCTGGGCTTTCAGGTGACCGGGCTCGCCGCCCGCGTCCTCTGGAACGCAGCGGACGACGCCCTCCGCCCCCGCAGCCACATGCTACTGAAAGTGGACGATCTCGCCGGCGGCTCTCGCATCGCCGATGTTGGATTCGGCGGGCTCACCTTGACCGCGCCGCTGCGACTCGCGCCGGCAGTGGAGCAAACGACTCCCCATGAGCCATTTCGCCTGCTGGAAGATGCGGGAGACTTGGTCCTGCAAGCGCTGGTCCGCGGTGCCTGGAAGCCGCTCTACCGCTTCGACCTGCAGCCCCAGGAGCTGCCGGACTACGAAGTATGGAACTGGTATCTGGCGAACCACCCCGAATCGCCGTTCGTGAGCAACCTTCTGGCCGCGAAGGTCGCTTCCGGACGTCGTTACGGGCTTTTCAACAACAGACTCTCGATTCATCATCTGCATGGCGACTCGGAGCAGATCCTGCTCTCGAGCCCAGCGGAGATGCGCCACACCCTCGAGCGCACGTTCGAGATCCAGCTCCCGGACGACCCGGGCGTGGACGCGTTGCTCATGCGCTTGACCGCCTGAGAAGGTGTTTCAATATTCGTATCTGATAGCGAGCCCATACGTCGCTGGCTCCGCCCAGGCACCGGCGCGCGTGACATAGCCGGACGGAGTCGCCACGCCGCTCGTGGTGTCGAAAGAGGTCAAGCCCGCACCGACGCCTAGCGCCGGCTGATAATACTTGCGGTTGAGGATATTGCGGCCCCAGATGCTGAGCTTCACGCGGTGCGCCCAATCGGTCTCCTGCGAGAGCGTGATGCGTCCGTCGAGAAGCCCATAAGCCTGTTGAGTGTTGAATTGATTGCCTGGGACGTCGGGGCCCGAGTCCGCGAACGTAAACATGCGAGCCCGGTAGACATAGTCCAGATGGAGCAGGATGTCCTGGCGATCCAGGCGCGCGACAGTATAGTCACCTGCGGCGAGAGCACTGTATCGGGGTGTGTATGGCAGGTCAAAAAGCCCGTTGATGTTCTGGCCAACGACATAGGGTGAGCCTTGTCCGGTGGCCGGATCAAAAACAGTGCCCGCGGGCGCATCCGCCCGATCGATGCTCCAATGGAGATACGTTGCACTCGCGCTTAGTGCCAGGTCGCGCAGCGGCTCGATGCGCAGCGCGAGGGTTGCACCCTTCACGGTCACCCGCTGGAAATCGAACACGTTGTCGGTCAGGCGATCGACTGGAAGTGCATACTGCACATCCTTGCGCCGGCTGTAGAAGACAGCGAGATCGGCGCCGAGCCGGCCCTCCAGGGAGCTCGACTGCAGGCCGAACTCGTAGGTCGTCGAGCTCTCTGGCCGGAAATGCGTGCTGCCAAAACTCCCGATCGGAGCGGTTTCCAGCGCGCCACCTGCCACGTAGGCCGTGGAGACCCTGGCGTAGGTCGTGAGGTGCTCGCTGAAATGCCAGGCGAGGCTCCCTTCGGGGGTAAGGCGGTTATAGCTCAGGTGATTGGGCGTGCTGGGATCCAACACCTGCGCTGGGTTCTCGGTGATTGAGCGGATAGCATCCTTGCTGTCTCGGGTATAACGACTCGCGCCCGCGAGCTCCAGCCGCCCGGCAAGGAAGGCCGGACGCCAGCTCAGCCGCGCGTAGACAGCCCGCGAGCGGGTCGTCGCCGATATCTGATGTTCTTCCGACTGGGTCTGGTCGAATATGCTCTGCGGCAACAGCACCAGCGTGTTGTCGTGCTCGCCCTTCTCCCTGAAGTATGTTGCTCCGACTGCGTAGCCCAGCTGCCGGCTGAACAGCTCGCCGCTGAAGGAGAGGTCCTGCGAGAGCTGACGCACGTTGTACGAGTCTTCAGTAGCGGAAGGGTAGCCGTAGATTTCGGCGTAATCCTGCTGTTCGTCGGCATCCATCGTCCGGTAACCCGTGAGCGACTGAATCCTCAGGGACGACAATGGTTGCCAGGTCAGTGTCAGTCCTTGCGCGGTATGGTTGGAGGTGCTCAGCGGCAGGTTGACGGGGCGATAGGTCGAGCGCATCGGCCCCGTGGGGTTCGCGTAGTAGGGAATACCGAAAAAGGTCTGCCCGTTTTCCAGCGGATTCGAGTCGTATGCGGGGGTGGAATCCAGGCCGTTGCGCTCGAGAAAGTATTCGGCACGCAAGCCGGACAGCGCATCCCAACGCAGTTGCAGGCGCGCCGCCCGTTGCCTCTCCGAGCCGTAATCGTGAGAGCTGGCGAGCTGGTTTTTGACGTAGCCGTCAATCGAGCTGGCCAACAAAGTCACTTTCGCCGACAGTCCGTTCCAGCGCGGCGCATCGAGCGAGCTCAGGATGCGATAGCTGTTGCGGTTGCCGAAATCCACATCCTGGTCGAAGCGGAGTTGGCCCGCGGGGGATTGGCTGACGATGTTGATCACGCCTCCCGCGGTGTCTCTGCCATACATGGCCCCTTGCGGGCCAGCGAGAACCTCGGTCCTTGCCGGATCGAGCAGGTCGAAGGTGTTCGACTGCAAACGCGAGATGTAGAAGCCGTCCTGATACACGCCGACGGCGCCATCCAGGGTGATCTGGCCGGGAGCTGCCGGGCCCTCTCCCCGCATGTAGAGGCTGAGCGTGGTGAGGGAATTGAGCGCAGGACTATACGAGATCTCCGGCTCCGCGGCGGCGAGGCCGTCGAGACCCGTGATCTCGCGCGCGTCGAGATCGGCGACGCTCAATGTGGTGTGGAAGCCTGTTGGGTTTCGCGGATCGAGCGTCCCTCGCGGCGTACGGGCGTCCGTTGCCGATACATTCGATTCTGGGATGGCAGCCGTGGGCACGTCCGCCGTCTGGGCAACAGTGGCGGCAGGCTGTTGTCCATTGGGTTCTTCAGCATGGGCGCTTGCGACGAGGCCCAGCGCAGCCGCGGCCACACCCCTTGCGGCGGCCCCAATCCGGTCGATAAACGGCATCAGGAATTTTTCGTGGGAAAACGCGCGGCGAGAGCGTATCGGGGTTATGTGACAGGCTTGGGAACTGCGCAAAAGTCCTGACGCCATAGGCGACGCCGGTGGATCGTATATTTGATGTGCTTGCCGGGATTTTGATCAGCTAGTCAAAAATTGATTAGCAATCCATTCGATGCGAAGCTTATCAATTTTCTCCTCAAAATGATAAACTAATCATATTGCTTATCATTTTTGAAAGCAGCTCATGGCTCATCGCGACCTCCCTGCTCAGATTCTCGACCTTCTCGGAGCGGCCGGCGACACCGGCCTGTCGGCCGATGACGTTGTGGCCGCAACTCGCGTGAGCCGCCCGACCGTCAATCGTGCGCTCAAGCACCTGGTCGATGCCGGCCAGCTGACCCGCTCGGGAGCAAGTCGCAGCACCCGGTACCGCCTGCCTGCCCCGGCGCCGAACCGTACGCCTCAAGCGGGCGCACCCCAGCCTCCGCAGATCCGTTCGTCCGGGCTTCGGTTCAGCCCTGCAGCCGATGCGCTGCTGGCCGAACTGCGCGCCCCGTTGAGTGCGCGCACGCCCGTGGGCTATCGGCGCGAGTTCGTCGATGACTACCGGCCCAATGAGACCTACCTGCTCGGCCAAGGAATGGCGGAGACGCTTTATGCGGAAGGCCGCTCCGCCGATCAGCAACCGGCTGGCACCTATGCCAGACGGGTCCTCGAGCAGTTGCTCATTGACCTCTCGTGGAACTCCTCGCGCCTGGAAGGCAACAAGTTCAACCTGCTCGATACCCGCGAGCTCTTTGCCCGCGGGGAGGCCAATCCCGGTGACCGGGATGCCGTCATGCTGCTCAATCACAAGGAGGCAATTGAGTTCATGGTCGATGCGGTGCCCGAGCAGGGCATCACGGTTCCGGTCGTGCGCAATCTGCACAGCGTGCTCATGCAGGGGCTGCTCGCGGATGATCTGGCCGTGGGTGCGATCCGCCGCCGGATCGTCAACATCGAACAATCGGTCTACACCCCGACGCAGGCGCCCGCGCTCCTCGAGGAGATGCTGGGGGAGATCATCGGGAAGGCCCGCCTCATCAAAAATCCGATCGAGGCGGCCTTCTTTCTGTGGGTCCAGATCGCCTATCTGCAACCCTTCGAAGACGGTAACAAGCGCACGAGCCGGCTCTCGGCGAACCTACCCCTGTTTCTGACCAACTGCGCCCCGCTGTCGTTTTTGGATGTGGAGATAGAGGACTACGCCTACGCGATGCTCGGCGTCTATGAACGTCATGATCCGCGGATCGCCGCGGAGCTGTTCGAATGGACCTACCGCCGATCGATCGGGAAGTATCAGGTCATCCGGGCGGCGATGGGCGCGCCTGATCCACTTCGCGCCCGCTACCGTACCCGGATCCGTGAGTTGATCCAGCGTGTCGTGGCCGGCGAGGGGCTGGATGAGGCGCTCACGAGCGGAGAGGTTGCAGAAGCGGACAAAGCCGCGGTGCATGAGATCGTAATTCGAGAGCTCGAAAACCTGCAGACCTACAACTGCGCACGATTTCATCTCGCCCATGGAGTGGTGGAGCGCTGGATCGGGGCCGGGCGCCCGACCACGAGCCGAGTGTGATACCGCCTGACTCGTCATTCCACCGTAACGCTCTTCGCGAGATTGCGAGGCTGGTCGACGTCGGTGCCCTTGAGAATCGCGACGTGGTAGGCAAGTAGTTGCAAGGGCACTGTATAGACAGTCGGCGCCTGGAAGTAGGTCACGTGCTTCGGCATCTCGATGACGGTGACTCCGTCGCTGGAGGTGATGCCGGCTTCGGGGTCGGCGAAGACGAAGAGCTCGCCGCCACGTGCGCGCACCTCCATGAGGTTCGACTTCAACTTCTCCAACAGGTCGTTGTTGGGAGCGACCGTGATCACCGGCATATCGGCATCGACCAGCGCCAGAGGACCGTGCTTCAGCTCGCCCGCCGGATAAGCCTCGGCGTGGATGTAGGAGATTTCCTTCAGCT
>CAZBTV010000035.1:0-42391 GCA_964494895.1 uncultured Steroidobacteraceae bacterium
TGTCCGCCCAAAATAGCTCGGGACGCTTCGTCTCATTTTTTGCGGGACGTAACACAAGGGAAGGCCGCTTGCGCGATGTTGCTTCAACTCTCGACTTGTGACGTCCGACTCACATCACTAAGAAAAGGAGGGGTGGGCGAGGTATGCGGAGCTGTTGGACGAGGGCTACCGTTACTGGCTGTTAGTGCGGTTCGACGGGTCAAGCGCCAACGCCGCCCATCTAGTCGGGAGGTACCAACGGCGGTCTAGATCCCGCCGCTGATCCGCGCGCACTCGACGGAAGTTCTGGCCGTCCGCTGGAGAAGTTCTTCCGAGTTAGGGTCGCGGCGCCCGATCAGATCCCAAGCGGCTCGGCTTCTGGCATACCAGGCTCATGCTTCCCTCAGGCCCCAAGTCGGGTATTCGGGCGGAAGACGCCGATATCCGGGGTCAATCATTGGAACGTGAACCAGGCCCGTTCGAAAAAGCCGTCCGCATGCGACTGCAAGACTGCAAGTTCGGTTCGAGCCGTGGAGCTATGAGGGAAAGAGCATCTGCGCCGAAACCCCGATTTCCTGGAGGGCAATCGGCCGGACGACATCGCCGTGTGAGGCTGTGAAGGAAGTGCGGTAGCCACCCGGATCCGGCTCGCGGAAAACACGAATTGCTCGCCTTTCGACGTCGATGACCCACGCCTCCGGGACTCCAGCCAGGGCGTACAGGGGTACCTTCTGGTCGAGATCGAAGCGGAGCGTTGTGTCCGACACCTCGATGATCAGGAGAGCATCGGAAGCATGAGGGTGGTCTCCGAAATACCTGTCGGGCCTCGGCTTGAGAAGCGCCAAGTCTGGCTGCGGGACTGAACCCTCGCCCAAGACGAGCGGGCATTGGGGGCTCACGACCACACGGTCCGCTGCCGCACGATTGAATCGGCTCGCGAGCTCTCTGAGCACGGACGCATGTGGACTGCCGATCGGCGCCATCTCGATGATCTCCCCCTCGAGCAGTTCCAGACGCGCCTCCGGTGCAAAGACGCCTGCATTCCCCATCTGGAGAAACTCGATGGCGCTCACAGCATGCCGTCGCGGATGATGAATGACAGCGCTCATAAATTCATTATAGCGCCAACCCCCGCACTAGGGTCCGTGCCGATCCGAATTGGAACCTGGTGGGGGCGGTGCGGGGTGCTGAGTCCACCGCCAGATCGACATCCGAGTCTGCTGTATCCTCGCCACGCGCCACTGTGCCAAACACGGAGATGTGGCGCTTTGCTTGTCTCTGGAGAGCCTGGTGAAGGCTACTGAGAGCTGGACCTTTTGGGAACAAAATCGAGTGAGGGGTGAGATGCAATAATTCGCGTCCTTTCTTTTGAGGGCTCCTGAAAGCTACTGAGAGCCTCCCAAAGCTGGACCGTTTAAGGGTACCGGGAAGGGTACCGAGCAGGAGTGAGGCGGTGGAAATGTAAGATAAATCAGAAGGTTGAGCACCGAGATCGGTTCCCACCCTCTCCGCCAATTGAAGAAAGTCCTTTAAATCAAAGACTTACTTCGCGGTCCGAGACTCTCCCAGGCTCCTGCCGAGAGTCCATTAAGTGCCAGATTTTTCCAGTAAGGTCCGGCACTTAGCTTCAACTCCAATTCCCACTTTTGCATCCGTGGAACACTGCTTAGGTCTACCTACAGCCAGGGAGTTCCATGGGAAGCCACTCTACCTTAAGGGTACTAGGCGGGTATCGGCTCCGTTGCGGGTACCGGGACGAAAAGCGCCGATATCCGGAAGCTCTTCACTGAATCGTGAACCGCAGATAGACTAGACTAATCGAACTAAGTCTATTGGTGCCGCCATGCAAACGATCAATATCCACGAGGCCAAAACCCACCTGTCACGTCTGGTCGACCAGGCCGCCAACGGCGAGCCGTTCGTCATCGCCAAAGCCGGCAAGCCGTTGGTAAAAGTTGTTGCGTTGGGGGCGCCGGAGGCTGGACAGGTAAAACGAGTTGGCTTTCTGACCGGCCAGATCTCTGTGCCTGATGATTTCGACCAGATGGGCAGCGGCGAGGTCGAGAAGCTATTCAACGGCGACTTGTGAAGCTGTTGCTCGATACGCACCTGTTGCTTTGGGTGGCGGGTCAGCCTGAACGCCTTTCCCAGGTGGCTCGTGACTTCATAGAGGATAAGGAGAACGAACTTATCTTCAGCACTGCCAGCCTTTGGGAAGTTGTCATCAAGCGCGGCTTGGGGAGGGATGACTTTAAGGTAGACCCGCGGTTATTACGGCGGGGGCTGCTGGATAACGGATATAGCGAATTGCCCATCAGCAGCGAGCACGTGGTGGCAATTGATACTTTGCCGCCGATACACAAAGATCCTTTTGATCGCGTCCTTATCGCCCAAGCCTTGGTGGAGGGAATAACGTTGTTGACGACTGATGCGGTCGTTGCGAGGTATCCTGCGCCGCTAAGGGCGGTCTGAAAGGTCACTGTCCGCTATCCGTCACCGATGGCGGCGGCCTGCCCTGGTCGTCACCCCTGGTTTCTCGTGGCCAAGGGCGACGCGGTTTCAATAACAATACGCCTACATCCTGCATGCGCACTAACCTGAAGCCCCAATTGAACATGCTGGCTTTGGTGGCGCGGTGAAACCACAACCGAGCGAATTATCGACTGCCGCGGGTCACTTTTCCTCGGGTCGTCCGGTGTACTTGATTCCGGACGGTACTGGAGACTGGCTCGAGACGTCTCCCGAAACTCACACACCCCCCTGGCACCCGAAACCGCGGCAGGTCGTCAGGGGCATCTCGATTTCGATTCGAACTGCGACCGACATGTGCTGGGGCGTTTTTTTGCGCGAGAGCTATAAGCTGGTCTAACCTGTCCGGCACGTCAAACTGGTCACCGTCGCCAACCCCTTTCTGCCCTGTTCTGCTGAATGCTTAGCAGGGATTATCATAATCCTAAGTTCCTCTTTTTCCTCAGATTGGCGTCCACCCAGAGCCAGCGGAGGTTAGAAGCCCTGCAGGAGCAGGTCGAGTGCTGCGACGATTTCATCACGACGACTCGCAAGGTTGATGACCTCGCGCTTGAGTTCGCTCAATGGGATCGCCGCCGCGTACTGTGTCAACATGACGTGTTCGACACCGTCAAGCGTGAACAACGGGTTGAGCGTCCTTGCGGGTTTGGGGGCCTTGTGAAGCGGCGCCAGCGGCACAACCAATCTGGTGTTGAGATGGGCCATAAGGTCGGCCTGCACGTCGATCAAGTAGCCTTCGTTGCCAGGGTTCTGATAGACGCTAAATCGTGCCACTCAGAACATCTTGTAACGGGCGAGGGGCAGTCCGTGCTTCTCCACGTACTCGTTGGAACTCTGAATAGCCTCGTGGTTTTCCCGGAGCCAGAGTTCAGAACGCTTCGCGGCGACAGCTTTTGCAAGGCCATCTTCAGCCGCTTGAGAAACGTTCACTCCCAGAGCCTTGGCCTCGGCTAGCAGGGGCTCCGCCATTGACACACTGGTGGTCTTCTTCGGGGCAGCAGCATAACCGCTCATGAGCAGAACCTACCTTCATTCTGAGTGGTTGCCAGATTAAAGAGGGTACCTCGTTCTAATATGTTCGGCAACATATTCTCTAATATAAATAATGTTATTGCACGCAAGAGAGACCGCCCAACGTGCAAAAGGTCATCAGCCGCGATAGAGGTTCCCGAGCGCGACAAGGTGCAATGGCAGGGTGTCTCAGGTGCGCCGGAATCTGCACAGCTTTAGCCGGCGCACCCGCTCGGCGCGAAGTCGCAGTGTGGGCAGTCAAGCTCGTCGTTTCACAGCCGAGATAGCCCGGGAGAGCCGCTGCACGTTTTGGGGACAATTCGACTTATGCATGGCATCACCTTCTGCGCGGGAACATTGATTCAAGTATGAAACGTTGGCTGAAGCACGGCTTGTTCGAAGCTATCGTTCGGCCCCCTGGGCCCGCCGACGATCACGCGCAAAACTAACAGCTCTATGCCGACTTCGCAGAGTCGGATGTCTTTATCCTCTCTGGAACGGAGGACTTGGTGCCGGTACTGCCGCCAACCGCAAATTGTCGGAAAGCCGACAAGTGTGTCCATGTTTCACGCTTCATCCTTTGAACTCCCATGGATTCACCACCGGCACGCCTGCGGCTACAAATAGGGCGGTATCCCTCGTTGCCACCGTGAAGCCATGTGCGGCGGCAATGGCAGCGATCTGACCATCTGCCATTGAGATCGCCCGTCCGGCGACGCGGGCTTTACTGATACGCTCTGCATACTTGGTCGCGGCGTCGAGGTCGAATGAAAGAACGCGATCACCAAACAGAGTTACGAGCAGGTCGCTGAGTTGGACGGCGAGTCCCTCCTTGCGCTTTCCGTCGGGCAGAAGCTCGATGCCGAGAAGCAGCTCCGAGATGCTGATCGAAGTGACATACAAGGTCTCCGCGATTTGCTCATCCAGCCAAGCCTGTACGGCACGATCGCCGTCGGGTTTCATCGGCTCTGAGACAACATTCGTGTCGAGAATAATCACTCGAATGACGGCGCACGCGGCGCGCTTTGGTCACGGGTCACGTCAAGATTGATCCCGCCCATGCGCTTGCCGAAAGCTGCGAGCGCTGAGCCGATCTTCACACGCCCTTCGGGTCGCACGGTTTCTTCCAGGATTGCCCTGATCTCGGCTTCGGTGCTCCGACCATGCTGGGCCGCTCGTACGCGGAGGGCGCGATGTGTTTCTTCGGGTAGATTGCGGACGGTCACAACGGCCATAGTGAGTTGACTCCAGATTGGATGAGTTGCTGTCAATGATATCAATTCTGATTTAATGACAGCAAATGGGTCGATGATGGCTGTGGTGCGGAGAACTGAGGGACTGCTATGACGTGCTGTACCGGAGGAGAGAGGCTTCCAAGGTGAAGTCCCCGGACTAGATGACCAAGGTGGCTCTCTGCGGAATCTGAGTGGTTCTCAGTGGAAATTGCGGATCGGCGATTTGGCGACATCCCACCCAATGCCTTCGAGGGCTATTGAAGACCGCCAAGTCATTGTCTCGTGGGGGTACGAATGGGGGTACGCGGCACCTACTAAATTTTTATTATTTGAAATTCAATGAGTTAGGCGCCGAAATCGGTAGACACCCTCTCCGCCAATTCAAAAATTTCCTTACGGTAGCCTCTTCATTGAAATCGTGAACCACGGTAGACTAGACTAGATAAACTAAGTCTATTGATATCGCCATGCAAACGATCAATATCCACGAAGCCAAAACCCACCTGTCACGCCTGGTCGACCAGGCCGCCAACGGCGAACCGTTTGTGATCGCCAAAGCCGGCAAGCCATTGGTGAAGGTTGTCGCGTTGGGAGCACCGGAGGCCGGGCAGACAAAGCGAGTTGGTTTCCTGACCGGCCAGATTTTGGTGCCCGATGATTTCGACCAGATGGGCAGCGGCGAGGTCGAGAAACTTCTCAACGGCGACTTGTGAAGCTGTTGCTCGATACGCATCTGTTGCTTTGGGTGGCGGGTCAGCCCGACCGCCTATCCCACGCGGCTCGTGAACTGATAGAAAATAAGGAGAACGAGCTTATCTTCAGCACAGCGAGTCTTTGGGAAGTCGTGATCAAGCGCGGGTTGGGTCGGGATGACTTTAAAGTAGATCCGCGGCTACTACGCCGGGGGCTGCTGGATAACGGATACAGCGAATTGCCCATCAGTAGCGAGCACGTGGTCGCGATTGATACGTTGCCACCGATACACAAGGACCCGTTCGATCGCGTCCTTGTTGCGCAGGCGTTTGTTGAGGGGATTACGTTGCTGACGACTGATGCGGTCGTCGCGAGTTATCCTGCGCCGGTACGAGCGGTCTGAGAGATCGGTGAAGCTGCGCTACAGCCAGCTTCCAAAGCGTCTCACATAAAATCGCTTCAGGAATTGCAACAGCAGGCAATAGGCCAGCAGGATCGCGCCGAGCCATGGGAAATAGGCTATCGGCAAGGCTTGGAACCTGAGCGCCGGGGCAAGCGGCGAGAAGGGCAGCCAGGCTCCGCAGGTCATCACCAGCAGCGTTAGCAGCACGACGGGTGTCGTGGCAGTGCTGTTAAGGAAGGGAATCTTCTCGGTGCGGATCATGTGCACGATGAGCGTCTGCGTCAGCAAGCCTTCGACGAACCAACCTGTCTGGAACAGCGATTGCGCGGCGATTGTGTTGGCCCGGAAGACAAACCACAGCAGCAGGAATGCGGCGATGTCAAAGAGCGAGCTGATGGGGCCTATGCAGAGCATGAAGCTCGCGATGCCCCCCGGCTCCCATTGGCGTGGCCGCTTGACGAACTCCTCGTCCATGCGATCGAAGGGAATCGCTGTCTGCGACAGATCGTAAAGAAGGTTCTGGACCAACAGTTGCATCGGCAACATGGGCAGGAACGGGAGCAGGGCACTCGCAAACAGCACACTCAAGACGTTTCCAAAGTTGGAGCTGGTCGTCATCTTGATGTACTTGATGATGTTGCCGAAGGTGCGCCGGCCTTCTGCGACCCCGTGCTCGAGCACGAGCAGGCTCTTCTCGAGGAGGATGATATCGGCCGCTTCCTTGACGATGTCAACGCCCGAATCGACCGAGATACCGACATCCGCCTCACGCAGCGCCGTTGCATCGTTGATGCCGTCGCCCATGAAGCCGACCGTGTGATGGCGCCCCTTGAGCACCGAGACGATCCGGGATTTCTGCAGCGGCGAGACTTTCGCAAACACCGTCACCCGCTCAGCAAGCTCGCCTAGCGCCTCATCCGCGAGCTCCTCCACCTCGCTGCCCGTCACCACTCGCTCTGCCTCCAGACCCACGTCACGGCAGATCTTGCGGGCGACGGTGGCGTTGTCACCGGTCAGGATTTTCACGGTGACGCCGTGCTCGCGGAGCAGCCGTAGCGCCTCTGGCGCACTTTCTTTCGGCGGATCCAGGAAGGCTACGAATCCAGAGAAAATCAGATCCGCTTCGTCCTCGATGCCGAATGGCTTGAGGCCGATGGCCTTGAAGGCCACCGCGATCACACGTAAGCCATCATCGTTGAGTGCATCGCGCAAGCGCTTGAGCTGCTCGCGCACAGGGCCGGTAAGGGGCACGACCCGTCCTGCGTCCTCCACCTGCGAACAGATTTGCAACATCTCCTCGACCGCGCCTTTGCAGAACAGGAGATTGACGCCGCTCGCCGAGCACAGCACGACCGACATCCTGCGCCGGCTGAAGTCGAACGGGATCTCATCGACCTTGCGGAACGAGCCCACCAGAGTGTGCAGGCCAGTCGCGTCCGCCCGCTCGATGACGGCACGATCGAGGAGATTTTTCAGTCCCGTCTGGAAGAAGCTGTTGAGGTAGGCATGCTCGAGAACCCGTTGGCTGCTCACCCCATGCAGGTCCACGTGATTGATCATCGCCACGTGATCCTGAGTCAGTGTGCCGGTCTTGTCGGTGCAGAGAATGTCCATGGCACCCAGGTTCTGAATCGCGTTCAGCCGTTTGACAATGGCCTTGTGGCGCGACATAGCCAGCGCTCCGCGTGCGAGCGTCGCGTTCACGATCATCGGCAGCATTTCCGGGGTGAGTCCGACCGCGACTGCCACGGCGAAGAAGAACGCCTCGATCCACCGGCCCTTGGAGAGACCGTTGATGAAGAAGACGATCGGGACCATGACCAGCATGAAGCGGATCAGGAGCCAGCTCACCTGATTGACGCCGCGGTCGAAGGCGGTGTGTGTGCGCCGCGACCCAAGCTTCCAAGCCGTGGCGCCAAAGTACGTGTGTTGCCCGGTCGCGAGCACCACTGCTTTGCCAACACCCCCGATGATGCTACTGCCCATGAAAAGAAGATCAGGTTGATCGAGCAAACCGCCCTGACGGGGTGGTTTACCGGTGTTGCCCTCAAGGTTGGGCGGTACCCCGGCAACCTTCTCTACCGGCATTGCCTCGCCCGTGAGCGCCGACTGCGTGATGAACAGATCGCGCGATTCGAGCAGGCGCAGGTCTCCCGGCACCATGTCTCCCGCACTGAGCAGTACGATATCCCCCGGTACGAGCTGCTCGAGAAGAATCTCGGATGCGTCCGGGTCGAGAGAGCTCCGCCGCCGTTCGGGCGCTGTCGTATTGTCAGTGCGCCGGACCGTGACCTGGTTGCGGACCAGTTTGCGCAGTGACTCCGCTTGGATCTGCGATTTCCACTCCTGCCAGAAGCGCAGCGACGTGCTCAAGACCACCATGACGGTCATCACGGCAGCTGCCTTGAAATCGCCCGTCAGCGCGGAGACAACCCCAAGCGCAACCAACACCCCGTTGAAGGGATTGCGCGTAGCGTGCCACAGCAGCGCCAGCCAGGACGGGGCATGTTGGGTGGCTACCTCGTTCGGTCCAAACCGCTGCAGACGTCGTTGGGCCTCATTCCAAGTGAGTCCCTCCGGCCCGGTTCGCAGGCGCGCGAATACCTCTTGCACGGTTGCTCGGGCACCATCCTCGGGCTCTGCGAACAACTCTGGTGGCGACTCTTGCAACGGCTCCTCGGTGAGGGCAGGGGAGAGGCCGCTGGCGAGCGGTAGGCGCATCCGAAACAGGCTGCCGCGTCCGCTGCTGCTCTCGAGCTCAGCCGTCCCGCTCATGCGCTCGGCGGCCCACTTGACGATGGCCAGGCCCAATCCAGCGCCGCCGTCGGTACGCGATCGGGATGCATCGACGCGATAGAATCGTTCGAAAATGCGGGCGTGGTGTTGTTGTGGAATACCCGGGCCTTCGTCCACCACCTCCACCACCGCGGTATCTTCGCTGGAATGTGCGCGCAGTCGGATGTTTTTTCCGGGCGGGCTGTAGCGGATCGCGTTTTGCACCAGATTCATCAATGCCAGTCGCAGAAGCGCATCGTCCGCCAGCGCGGTCACATCCTGTACCTCATGAATCTCGATGCGCTGTGACTTCTCCGTCGCCAGGACGCTCAGGGAGTCCGCAACCTCCAGCATGATCTCGCGGACCGGCGTCGAGGCAAGGCACACCGCCACGGTGTCGTGGTCGGCCTGCGCCAGCAGCAAGAGCCGCTCCACGAGCTGATTCATCTGACCCACTTCTTCCAACATGCTACCGACTGCATCGCGCACCGCCTCGGGGGTGTCGTGACGCAGCGCCACCTCGCCAACTGTGCGCATCGCGGTGAGCGGGGTGCGCAACTCATGCGAGGCATCGGCGGTGAAGCGCCGCAACTCGGCGAAGGAGCTCTCCAGACGGTCCAAGGTCTCGTTGAAGACCATCGCGAGCTGCCCGATTTCATCCTGCGCATTCAATACCGGCAGGCGCTCGCTCAAGGATCGGGCGGACAACCGCCGCGCGCGCTCGGCCATGACGGCAAGCGGTGCCAGCGCACGGCCAGCGACGAAATAGCCCGCTGCCGCAAACGCGCACGCTGCTCCAGGAATCCCGAGCAACAACACTCCCAAGACATCCCAGCGACTGCGCGGTACCCATACACCTGTGATCAGCGCGATCATCACCGCGGCCACGAGAACCACGACTCCGGCACCGGCATACCAAAGGGCGAGCCGAACCCGCAGTGCGCGCCGACGCCACGCGCCACTCACTCGCGTCGCTCCTCCCGCAAGACGAATCCGACGCCGCGGACCGTCTGAATGAGTGTCGTCTGGCGACCCTCGTCCACCTTCCGGCGCAAGTGATTGATGTGCACGTCGATCACGTTGTCCAGCGGCGTCGCCCGTTTCGTTTCGCGCCAGACATCTCTTGCGAGCATTTCGCGTGTGACGACCTGTCCCGGATGACGCAGGAGATACGCCAGCAGATCAAACTGGCGCGCGGTCAACTCGATGCGCTGCTCGCCGCGCCAGACACTGCGCGTCTCGAGATCCAGCGTCAGATCGGCCAGTCGGCGCCGGAGCGGTTGGGCGACGGGGACGCGGCGGATGAGAGAGCGCACTCTCGCGACCAACTCGGCAAACGCGAATGGCTTGATCAGGTAGTCGTCCGCGCCGCTGTCGAAGCCGAGTACCCGGTCGGCCACGGCATCTCGCGCCGTGAGGAGCAGCACCGGTGTGGCAGTGCCACGCGCACGTAAGACCTTCAGAACCTCGAGACCATCGCGCCCGGGAAGCATCCAATCCAGCACAATCACGTCGAAGCTCTCCGCGGCGAGGGCTGAAAGCCCCGCCTCGCCGGTATGCGCGATAGCAGCGGAGAATCCTTCAGCCTGTAGCCCGGAGGCGAGCGCGCCGGCGGTTTTCTCGTCGTCCTCGACAATCAGCACTCTCATGGACATCCCCCGACATCGGGAATCCTCGAATCTCGTAGCCGTACGTCGTGCAAGCCCATAGGGCGATTGTCTTTCAGTGGACTGTCTTGCTGCAATTCTATGCCGATCGTGTGACGTCGGACCCTTAATGGATCTTCAGTTTTTTTCTGCGCCGATCCGGCTTAGAGTTCCGCCTGTCTGAAGCAGCGCGAGGTCACCCTAGTGGGCAGTAGTAGTTGCAGTCGCATTTCGAACACCCGTGGATGTAGGGATCGCCCTCTCCGCCCAGGGCGGCTCTCGACCCGCTAGCGCCTCTTCATTCTCCGATGCGCTAGGTCCGCCGCCAAGCGGGGAGCGCACGTGGCCTCGACCGTGTCGGTCCGGCCACCCATCTTCCTACACCCTTTGAGCTGACTTGAGCGCTATCCCTTGCGGGGTACGCGTAACGGCCAACTCCTGCGCCGAGCGCACCAGCGCTGCGGTGATGTTCGGCTGCCACCCGACAGTTGGTCGAAGTTTCGCATGTGAAATGAATGAGCACGAAGAACGTGAATACTGAACACGCAATGGTCTGTGCGATCCCACCCGATCGAACTTCATCGGGTGCCCAATTCGACGAGGCGCACGTTGGGCACATCCACGGCGCTCTCGGCACCATTCACCAAGGTGACACCGGGCCTCGGGTCGGCTGGTGGCCGCGCGTGAAAACACTACTCGCCATCTTGGGACCGGGCCTCATGGTGATGGCCGGCGATAACGATGCGGGCGCTTTCAGTACCTACAGCCAGGCGGGCCAGAACTATGGCAATTCGCTCCTATGGACGCTGCTGCTGTTGGTCCCGGTGCTGTATGTCAACCAGGAAATGGTCATCCGCCTGGGCGCCGTCACGGGTGTCGGTCACGCACGCCTGATCCTCGAGCGCTTCGGCAAGTTCTGGGGCGCCTTCAGCGTCATTGATCTTTTCCTCTTGAACGCGTTGACCATCGTCTCGGAGTTCATCGGCATCCATCTGGGATTGCAGTACCTCGGGCTGCCCAGGATCGGCGGCGTGCTGCTTGCGGCCGCGATTGTCATCGGGGCGGCCAGCACCGGCAATTTCCGCCGCTTCGAGCGCTTCTCGATGTGCCTGGTGCTGTTCAGCCTGCTGTTGATTCCGCTCTTTGTGATGGTGCATCCGTCCGCCGCCGAGTTGGGTCGCGGTCTGTTGGTGCCACAGCTCCCAGCGGTTCCAGAAGGAGGACTGGCGAATGTGATGTTGCTCGTTATCGGGATCGTCGGCACGACAGTCGCCCCCTGGCAGCTCTTCTTCCAGCAAAGCTACATCATCGACAAACGCATTACGCCTCGTTTCATGCGCTATGCCCGCATCGATCTGGTCTTAGGGATTGTGATTGTCATCGGCGGAGCCGTCACATTGGTGGCCGGTGCCGCCGTGACGTTCGCGCATCATCCGGAATTCGGGCAATTCGCCGATGCGGGGGCGGTCGCCCGCGGCATTCAGAAGTACTTCGGTCGAGTGCCTGCGGTGGTTTTCGCGCTGGCACTGATCAACTACAGCATGATTGGCGCCTCGGCCATTTCGCTCGCAACCGCCTACGCAGTCGCCGACGTTCTCAAGTTCAAGCATTCCTTGCACCGTAAGCCTCGCGAGGCCAAGGCGTTCTACATCGTGTATGCCGGTCTGCTCCTGGGATCCGCAGCGCTTGTGCTCACCCCCGGAATACCGCTCGGCCTTCTGACGAATGCGGTACAGGCGCTCGCCGGGGTCTTGTTGCCGAGCGCGACTGTGTTTCTGCTGTTGTTATGCAACGACCGAGCGGTCCTCGGGCCGTGGGTCAACGGCCGAGGGCTCAATCTATTCACCGGCGCGGTGATCGCGATCATGGTCATGCTGTCGATCATTCTCACAGCCTCGGTCCTGTATCCGCAGATTAACGGTCGGCAAATTCTCGCCATTCTGATCGGTGGCAGCATTCTGAGCGCGCTGGCTGCAATTGGCGCTACGGTGATCCGCGGCGCCCGGAACACTGCGACTGATCCTATCGACCGCTCGCAGCGTGCGACCTGGCGAATGCCTCCGCTCGATCAACTACCAACGGCTCGATTTGGTCCCATGCGTCGGCTGTGGATGGGTGTGTTGCGCGGCTACCTGCTCATCGCCGCGGGCCTTGTGTTGGTGCGCATCGTGCAACTGGTGGGTGGGCACTAGCGAGTGCTGCAAATACGTTACGAGGACCGATATGAACTCCCCTTATTACTACTCGTGGACGATGCACCGAATATTGTCGTGCACCGGTGGTGGCCAACGGTCTTGCCGGCGGCCGCTCAGCTCTCAACAGTCGCCCCGAAATAGAGCGGCCGCGCGTGCCGTGCGCGCCCCTGCAGCGAGGCATGTCCATGAGCAACGCTATTACACGTCAGGTACTGCCGCGTGAGCGGGTCATGATCTGGTTACTGGTTTTGATTGAGCGCTGCGCGCTCGCAATGCTACCGCGCGGTCCGCTCAGAAAGCGGGTACTGCGCGGCGTCGATCGCGCGTTACATAGGATCCATGACGAGCGGTCCGAAGGCTGTTGTCAGGTCTGCGTCAAAACAAACCGCGGAGCGGGCTGACGCTATGTATCGCAATTCAAGCGCTCAAGAGGAGAGTGTGATGGCTACATTGAGGCCGCTTCCTGCTGTCGCATTTCGTGTTGTATCGCGCCCGGAGCCGGGCTGCACAGATGAACGGCGTCCGCTGCGACTGCACCGCCCTTCCCGGTTTGGGCAGATGAAGTCGCGCTCTGCGGGAAACGTCTGCAGCGCGATCGGTCATGCGCTTCGCATCAGTCGCGATCTGTTGCTCGTCGTATGGGCGATGAGCGCCCTGGCGTTCTGCCTCGTTGTCATCGTGGCGGGCATGTTGTGACAACCTGATCGGCGCTACCGGGCGCACCGCGCCTCCCACGGCGCGAAAACATTATGCACGCGCGTAAACGCCCTCCATGCGAGGGCAATGGGTTGCATTGCCCTCGAAATTGAAAAAGGAAAGAATAATGTATCAAACCAGGCTGTTCATGACCGATCGCTTCGCGGGCTACGCGATCGCCATGACGATTCACGTGTTGGCGATGGGCGTGGCGTTTGCTCAAACGACCCCTGCTTCCATTGCGAGCGGTGGCGGAGAATCCGGTGCGACGAACGACGGTGACGAACCTTCCCGGAACCGAAATGCTCTCGATGAGATCACCATCACCGCGAGTAAGAGAACCAACGTGGCGGAGGCAGCCGTCAATGTGCCCGTGGGCCCTGATGAGTACATTCTCAACAGGACTGACTGGAACGACGTGCCGGCAGGCGCGAATCCATTGGAGCTCATCAAGAACACCCCTGGCGTGACGTACACCTCGACCGATCCCTACGGCCTCGACCTGTCCGATGCCACGGTATTCATGCGCGGCTTTCACCAGACCGAATTGGGCCTCGTATTCGAAGGCATTCCACTGAACGACTCGAGCTATGGCAGTCTCTCAGGGACGACACCGCTTAATATCGGAGTGCCCGAGGACATTGCGGCTGTGCAAATTTCACCGGGAACAGCGCGAGAAAGTACGTTCTCGAGCATTGCAACCGGCGGAGAAATTCATTACTCGCTAGCAACCCCGACAGCGACGCCCAGCGCCTTCATGAGCCAGACCTACGGGAGCAGCCACACCCTGGTGACGACGCTTTCGGGGCAGACGGGTCAATTGGGCTCCGAGGGTCCCAAGATGCTGCTCGGATTTGAACGCCTGTCGGACGACAAATATCAAGCCGGCGGCACACAGTACATGCTGCGCGGCAACCTCAAGGTGCAACAGGATGTGCCCTGGGGTGACTTCACGCTCTTTTATTCCGGATCCCACGCCGAGATCTGGGGATACGATGATCTGTCTTTCGCGATGATCAACAATCTGGGCTGGCATGCCGACTATACTTATCCGAACTATCAACTCACTTATATTCGTGCCTTGCCGGAGAATTCCAACGCGTCCTGCGGTTACTACACGTGTGGACAGCTCTCTCTGCTCACGCCCTACGACAGCGGCCAAAATACCACCGATCATGTCGGGTCCCTCATCCATAATTTCCATGTGTCCTCGGCTCTGAGCGGGCGGGTGATGGTGTACGGTGTGACCATCTGTACCTACATCGCCACATCGGACCCCACCACACCGTCAGCGAACGGCGCGCCATTCTCGGAGAAGGTGTTTCATCCTCACCAGACGCGTTTAGGAGGTACCGCGGAACTCAAGTATGAGGTGGGTGATCACGTCATAACGGCGGGCTTCTGGCAGGAGCGCGGGAGGTCGGCTAACGGGCAAGCCTGGTACAACGAGCCCCTTCTGGGCAGTGGCTATGCGCCACTCAAAACCATTGGGCCCTACGATCTATACGGTCCGGCGTTTCAAACGCAAAATGAGTCTCGGTTTGAAACCTCGAACCGGCAGGTCTATCTCCATGACGATTACAGCCCGACGGATACCCTGTCGTTCGGCGCCGGGTTCAAAGCGATTGACTTCGATACCACCGGTGGAGGTGTCGGCCCTGATCTTGCGCCCTATGGAAGGCTGGACGCCAGGAATGGGTTCCTCCCCCATGTGTCGGCCTTTTGGCGCCCGGATCGGCAGACCGATGTTTTTGCGGATCTCGCCGAGACCGAAACGGGTTACCGCATTGCGCCGCGAGGAAACATCGGCTACACCGCATCGCTCTGGACAGCATCGAACCAGCAAATCTTTGACACCGTCGCCCGGAATATCCGTCCGGAGCACGACTGGAATTTCACGATGGGCATTGCCCATCGGTTCGGAGACATCAGTCTCTCAGTGGACGGATACTACAGTCGCATCTCGAACCGGCTGCTGGAAGCGGCCGTCAACAACCTGTTCGAAATCGTCAATACCGTAGGTGATGTCCAGAAATCGCACCTCGTAGGGGCTGATGTGGGTCTCACGGCTCTGTTGGGTAACTATTTCCGGTTTTATCAGAGTGCGGGCCTGAGCAAATTCAGTTACGACGACAACCTGGTCGTCGAGGGAACCGTCTACCCCATCAGGGGTAGAGCGCAGCCGGGATATCCTGAGTACACGGCGGTGAGCGATCTTTCCTTCAAATACCGCTCGTTCGAGGCAGGCATCAACAGCACCGAGTATTTCCGCCAGCCCTTTTCGTACGAGAACGACATCTATGGGTATAACTATTGGCTCGTGACCGGGAATGCATCCTACGACATTGCAAAGTCGGGCAAGCGTCCGGACATCAAGGTCCGGTTGGATGTGCATAACGTCCTCAACAGGAAGCAGGTCGGCACGATCGGCGTTTGTGGGTATCCCTTCCACGGGGATTACCAGACCATGAACCGGGGCGCGCCGAGGCAACTGTTGCTTTCTGTCACCGGCAGATATTGAGGCGCGCGCAATGTCAGCTCACGGGAGCATTTCGTGAATCGACGCGACTTCTGGAAAGCAACTTTGACGTCCTCTGCCGCTGCCGGGATGTTGCCCATCGCTTCCTCCCGAGGTTTCGCGGCTGAAAAGCGAGCCTCCGGCAGCAAGGACATACCCGCCGTGAGGTTATCGGGCGAAGCGACCGTCATTCCCGCCTCGGTAGTCAGGGAGTTCGCGGCGAAACTGCGCGGTCGAGTGATTACGGCAAGTGATCCGGATTACGATCAGGCACGGCGAATCTGGAACCGGATGATCGACCGCCGCCCCGCACTGATCGTGCGGTGCTCTGGGCCCGCGGACGTACAGCGTGCGGTGGCATTTGCACGGGAGCGGGAGCTGCTGTTGGCCGTGCGAGGTGGAGGGCACAGTTTTCCCGGCTATTCCATGTGCACCGGTGGGGTGGTGATCGATTTGTCTGCGCTCATTGGCGTACGCGTGGATCCCGCAAACAAGCGTGCGCAAGTTGCCGGCGGCGCCTGGATCGGTGATCTCGACTGGGAGTCGCAGCAGTACGGTCTCGCTACCCCGATGGGCCGCGTTTCTAACACGGGGGTCGGAGGATTGACGCTGGGGGGAGGGTACGGGAGGCTCTCACGACTTCATGGACTCGCCTGTGACAATCTCATCTGCGTGGACCTGGTCACCGCGGATGCGAAGCTCCTGCGCGCGAGCGCGACGGAAAATCCGGATCTATTTTGGGCTATCCGCGGCGGTGGCGGAAACTTTGGTGTTGTGACCTGGTTCGAGTATCGGCTGCATGCTGTGGGTCCGCAGGTGTTGGCAGGCGGCCTGGCCTATGCGCCCAGCCAGCTACGAGCGGTTTTGGAGCACTGCGGAGAGCTCGCGCCGCATGCACCTCGAGAATTGATGCTGGACGTCGCGGTGATCTCCGATGAAAAAGGCGTGCGTACGCCGTACGTCATGTTCTGTTTCGCGGGACCCGCTCAGAGGGGAGAAGAGGTGCTCGAGTCGTTCAGGGCGGCGACTCAACCTCGACACGATGATGTCAAGGGACGCGATTATGTAGCCCTTCAGAAGGAAGGGGACGGTCCGGTGCTTGCCGATAAAGCCGTATACTCCAAAGCCGGGTACGTTCAGGAACTGACGCCAGCGCTCATTGACGCGGTGATACAAGAACCCGGAACCGTGGCGCTCATCCTCGGCGGTGGAGCCATTTCAGACGTTGGACCGACGGACACCGCGCTTGCTCATCGCAAAGAGAGTTTCATGTTGCAGCTTAGTGCCGAGTGGCAGGACCCGAGTCAGAATGATCAGAAACGCGCGGGGATCCACGCCGCCTGGGACCGGCTCAGCCGCTTCACGCAGGGGTTCTATGCCAATCTGACGATTGCGGATCAGAAATCGATCGAAAACAACTTCGGACCCAATCGTGCACGGCTGTTGCAAATCAAGAAACAGGTCGATCCCGGCAATCTATTTCGGCTCAATGCCAACATCGGGGTCTGACAGATGACGGGCGCTATTGTTCTCATCGACCTTGCGGGCTATGTGGGACTGCTTCTGTGGGCACTCATATGGTCACCAGCGGCGTGCAGCGTGGCTTCGGGGCATGGTGGTGCGGATGGTTTGGCATGTTGCGTAGTCGGTGTGTGTTTAGAGGACGGGCCAGATCCAGAACGCAAGGCCCACGAGGGCAATGAATGCGCCGCTCAGCACCTCACCGTAACGCTCGACGGCGCCGAATCGCGCGCGTTGCAGCCCAACGGTTGAGTAGACGCACAAGAGCACATACGTCGCGATCGTGCTGAGGGCGAACACAAGTGCCATGACGGCAATCAGGCCCACGCCATATTTCCCTGCGGCAAAGAAAGCGGGAATTCCTTCGACCATGGGCGAAGAGCCAAGGATGAGCAGCAACGCGGTGCGCGCCGTGGTCTTGTGGCGGTGGTCGTGTTCGGGCGGTGAAATCGCAATTTCCGCAGTTACCGCGTGAGAGGAGGCCGGCAAGTGATCATGCCAATGCGCGTGCACCGAACCGCCGCTGTGGCGGTGCGAGTGGATGTGACGGGTGAGCATGGCAGTCTGACCGCGCAGAGGCGCGTACAGCGGGTCGTGCCCCGGTGGGGTGTCATGTTCGTGCCCGTGATGGTTATGGCCGTGGCGATCGTGGTCCGGGCTATGATGGTGTGTATGCCCGGGATGACCATGCTGGTGTTCGATGAATCGGGTTTCATAGCGGTGCGCTTGGGTATCGTGATGGACAATCACCGATACGGCGAACTGATGAGGCTCAGGAATCTCGTCGATGGACTCCCAATAGCTGCCGCGACTCGCAAACAGGAAATCCTGCCGCCTGCCGTCATCCCAACGCACTTGCGTCAGGACGCGGTCGGCGCTAACTCCGGTGAGTCGAAAGCGCGGAGGAACACCGGACTCGAAGATCGACAACTCCAACACGCCCTCCGGTGTGTCGATACGCTGCAGTTCCGGTCCGTGGACTGAACTTTCTCGAGTGCCCTGGCCCTGTCCGGGCAGGTGGGCAAAGTCATGACCATGTCCATGGCCGCCATGAGAGTGAAGATCCCGCCAAGACGAGATCGCGATCCACAGGCCGAAGGAGACCAGAGCCACGCTTGCAACCGTGTCGACAATATGCCCGAATCGTTCCGCCAGCTCGACACCACTCAACCAGACAATGACGGCAATCACGAGCGTCGAGGCCACGTGGCCGACGCCGGCCTGAAACGAGGCCCGTGCGGTTTCTGCCCTCGACCAGCCCTGTTGTCGAGCAATGAGGGTGATCGGGACCCAATGGTCCGGGACGATCGTGTGCAACACGCCCACGGCCGCGACGGCGGAGATCAGTAGTAGTTGTGGCCCGACGCTCATTCGCTGTCCTCGTGATGATGCTTGTGCTCAGGATCGTGATGGCCGTGAGGATGCGTATGGCGTGTGCCGTCGGCATGCACGTGCTCATGTTCGTGAAAGACGATGGCGAGGCGACGTCCGAAGGCATCCGCGATTCGGCAGAGTGTCTTCAAGCTCGGAATGTGATCGCCCCGCTCCAGGCGGGAGATCATCGACTCCGTCATCCGCAGGCGCACGGCGAGCTGCTTCTGGGTTTCGCCCGTCTGGGAACGCAGATCCAGGAGTTGCCGCGCACATTGCGCGGCGAGCACCGTGCTCTCATTCAAGACTTCGCGGCGACGTGTCGTGACGGCTCGGCGAGAACTCATATGGCGACTTAGCAAAAGTGCGAAGGCGCTAACTTAGCACAAGTGCGAAGTGGCGGACAAGCAATCGATGGTGCCGAGTCTCTCCGGGCTCGCCAGGTCTGGTTGTCAATCCATCGATGCGGGCCGCTTTTGTGCCACGCTAACTTCCAGGTCGCTTGGTTGGATCCTGCTGCCATCCATTTTCGCCGCGGATCTTTGGGCCCGGACCCGACAGCGACGACCAAGCCACGTTCGCTGAGTTTGGCGAGGCGAAGTTGCGTCGCCCTGAGGGTCAATCCGATATGTGCAGCGATTTCTGCTGTGGAACGACGCTCGACGGCTTTAGCGGGAGCCCTGTGACGTCGTCACGGGACCACCCTGTTCCGAGACGATGAGGAACTGATAGGCCTGCTCGCCTCGCAACAGATTCGCATACTCGAACACGCTCGCGACGGCGAGACCCAGGGATTGAAAGTTCGGATAGACCGAGGAGTCCGACGGTATGCATGAGATAGGGTTCATCGACCCCTCATGAGCGCACGACCCGACTAACTCAGCTTGCGGCGCAGTTGGGCCCATGCCAGGCCGAAGGCGGCGGCGCCCAGCAGGGACATCATGAGAATCGATGGCCAGAGCACTTCCAGTCCGGCACCGCGCAACAGGATTCCATAGGCACACTCGATAAAGTGATAGAGCGGCGAGATCTGCAGTGCCGAGCGTGTCCAGGTGGGCATGGCCTCCGGGGCGGTCCACGTGCCTGAGAGTGCTGTCATGGGAACAGCGATCAATATCACCAGCATGCCGACTTCGGCCGAGCTGCGCGCGAAGGCTCCAATCGCCAGGCCCAACCCAGCGATCGCGAAGACGTACAGTGCGGTCGTAGCGAAGAACAGGGATGGACTGCCGGCGAACGGTACCCCGAGCGGACGCATTACGGCGTACACGCTGAGCGCAGTGCCGATGATGTTGACCAGAGTCATGGCGAGCGCCTTGGATACCATGATCTGCATTGATGACAAGGGCGCGACGAGCAACTGCTCGATAGTCCCTCGCTCCCTCTCACGCACCAATGCCGTAGCCGGCAGAAGGACCGCAAGGACGGTCATCATGGTGAGCCACTGTCCGATGGCGTTGAACCAGTGGCCATTGAGGTTGGGGTTATACCAGACTCGGGTCGCATTCTGGACGGAGGGTAAAGTGTGCAAGTCCATTCCTCCCCGCCGGGCGGCCTGTTGAGCGAGATTCTGGGCATAGGAGTCGACGACGCGCTGCCCATAGGCCGACGCCAGATAGCCCATCGTAACGTTGCTGGTATCGACGAGCAGTTGCACGGCGGCAGGTCGTGCTTGCCGTCGCAAGGTCTGCGAGAAGTCCTCTGGAATATCCAGGAGCAGCATGGACGTGCCATCGTCGAGCCGCGTCAAACCGTCATGTTGACCAGAGAACGTTCCTATTCTGTTGAAGTACGGCTGGCGAAAGAGGTAGATGAGGTTGCGCGAGTCGGCGCTGGTATCGCCATCATGCACCAGCACGGAAGCATTGCGCAGATCCTGGGTTACGCCGGTTCCGGAGATATACACCGCACCAATGAAGCAGTAGGCCATGAACGCGACCAGGGTGGGGTCCCTGACGCACTGCTTGAGCTCCTTGACGGTCAGGACATTCAGCCTTTGCAGCCAGAGCTGTAGCCGTTCTAGCGCCGCTGACGTTTGCGAAAGACGCAGTAGCTCAGCGAGATCAGGACGGTAGCGTAGCCACCGAGAACGCACGCGTTGGTCCATAGATTTCGTCCGCCCACACCCTTGAGATAGCTGCCGAGCACGATGTTCTCGAAATACATGGCCGGAAAAAGATGCGCTTGCACCCAGGCGCTGCCTTCGAGAATCGGGACCGGGTTGATCATCCCGGAGAATTGAATTGCGGGGACGATGCCCACAATCGAAGCGATCATCAGCGCCGCGTTTTGCGACCGTACGACGGTTGATACCAGCAGGCCAATGCTGGCCGTGCTCAACACGTAGAGCAGCGTGCCCAACAGGTAGAATCCCAGGCCGGACTTGAATGGCGCACCGAAATAATATGCCGCTATCGCAGTCAGAACCAGTGCGTCCGCGAACGAGATGGCGACGCTCGGAATCATCTTGCCGAGGAGGAACTCGCCGCGTGTGACGGTGGAGCAATATATGTTGTAGATGGAGCCGTTCTCTTTCTCACGCACGACTACCAGCGCCGTGAGCAGAGATGGCACGAACATCAAAGTCAACATAACCAGGGACGGCGCGACGGACCAGATGCTGCGTAAGGCCTGGTTATAGAGGTAGCGGATCTCCAGCCGAACCGGCTGCATCAGTAACAAGGCACGTTCGTACCGTATGCCGAGCTCGCCTGCGAGGCGTTCGGCGCGGACCGCGGCGCTATAGTCTTGAGAGATCGAGTCCGCATATGCCTGGATGGTTTGGGCGCGGGATGGAAAGGTGCCGTCGATGAGAGTTGCGACCTGTGCCGTACGGCCTGCTGCAATATCATGTTCGAAGTGCTGTGGAATCATGATGACGAGCCGCACTTTGGCAGCGGCGAGCAGACGATCCGCCTGGTGCTCGTTGGTCAGATAGCCGCGAAAGTCGAAGTATCGGGAGCTGATGAAGCGGTAGCCGAAATCGCGGCTGCGGGCCGAATGGTCGAGGTCGAGCACGACGAAGGGTACGTTTTGCACATCGAAGGTCATGGTGTAGCCGAAGACCAGAATCCACATCACCGGAAGGGCGAAAGCCAGTGCCAGGAAGATCCGGTCGCGAGCGATCTCGCGCCACTCTTTCCCGGCAACGACCGCAACTCGACGCAGGTTCATCGGCCCCTCCGCTGCAGCGGCTGCCCGAGGCCAGCCGTTTGCGAATCCATGGTCTCCAGCCGGGTTACCTGCTCGACGAATACATCCTCCATCGAGACGGGCCGCCCGATGTCGCTCTCCAGCGTCTGCTTGAGGCGAGCCGGTGAGCCGTTGGCGACGATTCGTCCCGCGTACATGATGGCCAGCTCGTCACAGTGCTCGGCCTCGGTCATATAGTGAGTGGTGACCAGGATTGCGACATTGAGGTCCCTCGAGAGATGAAAGAGAATCTCCCAGAGTTGCTTGCGGCCCAGGACATCCACACCCGCGGTGGGCTCATCCAGGAATAGGACGCGGGGTCTATGAACGAGTGCGCAAGCCAACGCGAGTCGTTGGCGAAGCCCCATCGGCAGACTCTCGGCGCGCACGTGCTGATGCTGGCTCAGTCCTGCCATTTCAAGTAACCAGTGCGAGCGCTTGCGACTGTCTTGACGAGCGAGTCCGTATACGCCGGCGTAGAGATGGATGTTCTCCAACACCGTCAATTCCATATAGAGCGAAAAGGACTGCGACACGTACCCGATATGTTCCTTCAATGTCCGCGAGGCCGTTCGCATGTCGGCACCTGCGACCCGGCCGGTGCCGCGCGTCGGTGTAAGAATGCCGGTGAGCATCTTGATGATGGTTGTTTTGCCTGCGCCGTTGGCACCGAGCAGCCCGAATATACGTCCCTGAGGCACCAGGAAGCTGACATCCTCCGCGGCGACGAAATTGCCGAATACCTTGGTGAGCCCAATGGCCTCGATCGCGGCCTCGTCATTCGCATAGCGCGCGGTGCGTGTGTTCTCGCCCGTGTCGAAAGGAGAGGGGGGCGGCTGTGGATTGGTGCGGCCAATGAGCTCAAGAAAAGCGTCTTCGAGCTGGGGTGCTGTTGTGGCGAACTCCTGGACGTTGGCGCAGGGGATGACAGCAGATACCTGTCTCAATGCGGCCGAGGCCTCCAGATTGTCGACCAACAGCCTGATTGCCGAGCCCACCGCTTCAGCGTGTGGGAAGTTGCGCTTGAGCGCGTTCAGTGTAGCCACCTGGTCTCTGGGTCGTAGCGTGACTACGGTTCCATGTACCCCTGCGGCGATGTCGTCCGGCGTTCCGTGCGCGATCGTCTTGCCGGAATACATCAGTGTCACACGATCGAAGCGGCTGGCTTCGTCCATATAGGCGGTCGATACCAGGGCTGTGGTGTTGCGCTCGTGCAGCAGCTCACGCAGGATCTGCCAGAAGTCACGCCGCGACACGGGATCAACACCAGTTGTCGGCTCGTCCAAAATCAGAAGTTGAGGTGCGTGGATCAGCGTGCAGATCAATCCGAGCTTCTGTTTCATTCCGCCTGAGAGTTGCCTCATTGCGCGACTGCGAAAACTGGCCAGCCGCGTGATTGCGAGCAATCGTTCCTTGACCTGGCGCAGCTCCCCCTCCGGAAGCAACCGCAGACGGGCGAAGAAGTCGATGTTCTCCTCGACAGTCAGGTCAGGGTAGAGATTGAGGCCAAGGCCTTGCGGCATGAAGCCGATTCGATCCTTGATGGATTCCGCCGCGCTCTCCGAGACCAGGGATGTGCCGAACACCGCAATCTCCCCGCCGTCGAACGTCAACACACCTGCGATAGCTTTCATGAGGCTCGACTTGCCGGCACCATCAGGTCCGATGAGACCGTGAATCTCGCCGCGCTCAACCGTCAGGTCTGCCCCATCCACCGCTATCCGCTTGCGATAGCGCTTCTCGAGACTGCGCACCTTGATGACAGCGGACACTTTTTCCACTCACCAGCGGGGCTGGCGCCATGGCGCATCATCATGCCAGCGGATCATGGCATCGCACGGCAGACCCGGCGTCAGGCGATGCTCGGGGTTCTGGTCCAGGTACACACGGACCTCATAAACCAGCTTGACTCGCTCGTCCGGCGTCTGGACTTCCTTGGGTGTGAACTCCGCGCGTGAGGCGATGTACCGCACCGTAGCCGGAAAGGGCCTGTTGGGAAAGGCATCGGTGAACACCTGGGCCGGCAGCCCCAGCCGGATCTTGCCGATCTGTGCTTCAGGGACATAGACCTGCAAGTAGAGATTGTCGAGATCAACGAGCTCATACAGCGGGGTACCCACATTGACCACCTCGCCGACGTTGACGAACCGTTCGGTGACCGTTGCGGCCAGCGGAGCGGCGATCGTGAGCTCGTCGAGGACGGATTGAATCTCTTCTGTGCGCGCTTGCGCCTGATTCCGCGCGGACTCGAGTGCCGCCAAAGCGGCTTCTTGTGCGCGGATTCGCAGCGGTCCGACTCGTGCGTCGGCCAACGTCTGCTCGGCTTTGAGCTGCTCGGCCTCTGCGGCGGCGAGTTGCTCCTGGGCAACCGTCCACGCCAGCGCCGCTCTTTGGGCACTTTGCGTATCGATCAAATGGTCTCGAGCCAGTTTTTGCGCGCGCGCCGAATCCAGGGATGCCTGCTCCGCGGTGCTCTGCGCCTGCCGGCGATTCGCTTGGCTCGCCGAGACACCGGCCTCCGCAGTCGCGATGGCATGGGGTACTTCGTGGCGCAGTACCGCCAGCGCGGATTTCGCTGAAAGCACCTGACTTGCCGCTGCCTCCATGGCAGCGCGCGACTCAGCCAGCTGCGCCTGGGTTGTCCGGTCATCGAGGAGAGCCATGATTTGACGGGCGCGTGTTTGCGCACCTTCACGCACGCGAATGGCGACAATGCGGCCCATGGCTTTGCTGGCGAGCGTGACTTTGTCGGACTCTATGCGACCGCTGACCTGAATGAGCCCGCTCTCGGGTGTGGAGAAACGCCAGGCGATATAGCCGCAAGCGGCGCCGAAAAGCGCAAGGCCGCCCGCCGTAATGAGTACGATCCTTGTCAATCGCGTCGCAGTCATATTGTTGATTTCAGCCTACGACCACAGAGGCGCGCATCAGCAAATTTCCGTATGCCGACGGAACGACCGGCGGCTTTGCAACAAACTCGTGTGCTATCTCAGCAGATCCGCGGAAGTGGATCGTCCTCGAGCTCCTCGAGATACCGCTCACCTCCCAGCGATGTTCCGAGTACAACGCGCCGGCGGTGAGCCTCGTCGACACGTCCGATAATGGATGCACTCTCACCCGATGGTAAGGCGCGCCACCGTGCGAGTGCGGCAGCTGCCGCATCCTCCGCGATCACAGCCACCACGCGTCCCTCGCAAGCGAGGTAGTACGGGTCATAGCCGAGCATTTCGCAAACCGAACGCACTGGATCTTGCACTGGGATTGCGTCTTCCTCGAGCGTGACCCCTAGTCCGGTCGCGGCGGCGATCTCGTGCATGACAGTCGCAATCCCGCCACGCGTGGGATCTCGCATGAATCGGAGTCCGTGCAACTCACGCACAGCGGTCGTCAGTGGCAAAACACTGGCGGCATCCGACAGCAGGTCACCTCGCAACCCGAACTGCTCGCGTGCCAGCAACACTGCGACGCCGTGCGCGCCGATTGGCCCGCTCACGAGAATGCGATCCCCCAAGCGAATCTGTTGCATGCCCAGTCGCAATCCTCGGGGTCGCACACCGACCCCTGTCGTGGCGAGATAGAGTCCGCCGCCTTCGCCTCGGCGCAGTACCTTCGTGTCCCCCGCGGCGACCTGTACCCCCACAGCCTTCGCCGCCCGAGCCAGACTCGCGGTAAGCCGCTCGAGGGTCGCGATCTCGAATCCCTCCTCGACAAACACATTGAGACCCAGATAGCGGGGCACGGCCCCGGAGACGGCCAGGTCGTTCGTGGTGCCGTGTACGGCAAGCGAGCCGATGTCGCCGCCCGGGAATTCGAGCGGCTGGACCGTGAAGCCGTCTGTCGTGAAGACCAGCTCGCCGTCCGCGCTGTTCCAGGGAAGTACCGCGGCATCTGCCCGGATGTCGAGCGAAGAGTTGCCCAGGTGTCGTGCAAACAACTCGATGAGCTCGCGCATGTAACGGCCCCCATTGCCATGCGCGAGTGCGATGTGAGTATCTTGCATTGTCGTACTCAACTTCCGTGCGTTACCCGGTGACCCACCGACGTGCGCGGCACCGCCGTGGCCTCTACGCTGCATTGGGTGCGCCGTTTGGCGCCCACAGCCTCGATGATCTGTCCATAGCTCAGGCCGCCATCACCGCAGGGAATCTGAGTCGCCAGACAGACCGTAAAACCCCTTGGGGTTAAAAGATCGGCGGCCAACTCCGTGAGCCGGGCGTTCTGGAATACGCCGCCCGTGAGCCCCACGACATTGACGCCGGTCGACTCGCGTTGCGCCAGCGCAATCGACAAGATCGTGGCTGCGAGCGTGTCGTGAACCATCGCCGCTGCCCAACGGGTGCTCTTTGCAAACCCGCTTACCTCGGGGTCTCTCAATGACTGCGCGTCTCGAAGCGCGACCTCACTGTGTACTGAAGATTTCCGGACCCTTTCTGCGGCAATATCGAGCAGCGCCGTCACAAGCGGCGCCCAGTCGATCCTCATGAGCCCCGTAGGCTCGCAGTAGACGGGTAGTGCCTTAGGGTCAAGGCCCGCACTACCGCTCACACGCGCGGAATCGTCGAGCCGCCGTGTCACGCCGACATTTGCGTCCGCAGCCGCTTCCAACATCATAGGCCCTTGTCCTTCGTACGATGCATCACATAGGCCGAGCACCAGCGCTGCCGCCCCGTCAAACAGACGTCCGATGGAGCTGGTCTGTGGGCAATTGAGATGACTCTCCCATGCGGTGCGCGCTAACGGATCAACGGGGTAGCCGGGCAGCTCTTTCCCAAGCTCCCAACACAGCGCGGCCGCGCTACGCCAAGGCGAGCGGCTCGCGCGCTCACCCCCTGCCAGCCGGAAGGGTCGCAGGCTGGCAACACGGCGCCAGTTTCCGGGCTCGCCGAGAAACGTTTCTCCGCCCCAAAGGGTCCAGTCTGCGCCGAGCCCCACGCCGTCCCACGTGAACACCAACATGGGGCTGTACAGATCATGTTCCCCGGCAAGGGCCGAGGCGTGCGCATGATGATGCAACACCTGACTTACAGGAAGACCGCATCTCAACGCCCATCGAGTCGTTGCGTAGTCGGGATGAGCGTCGCACACGACTTCCGAAGCTCTGACTCCGTAGAGCCTTTGTAGATCCTCGATGACCAGCTCAAAGACGGTTTCACTGCGTACGCTGCCCATGTCTGCGATATGCGGTGAAAGGACGATGCGATCATCCCAGGCGAGCGCGACCGTGTTTTTCAGGTGGCCACCTGTGGCCAGCAAGGGGTGTGCAAGCGTGTAAGGCAGGGTCATTTCTCGTGGCGCTAGCCCACGTCCCAAGCGGAACACCCTCGGTTTTCCCGCGAAGACGCGCACGACGGAGTCATCTGCGGGCCGTGAGATCGGCCGGTCGTGATGCAGGCATGCATCCGCAACTCTACCGAGACCCACACGTGCCGCGCTGAGCTCGGTCAACACTGGCTCGCCGCTGATGTTTCCGGATGTAGCGACGATGGGCCTGCCGAAGTCCGACAGCAAGATATGATGCAACGGACTATAGGGAAGCAGCACACCCACCTCATTCAAGGCCGGAGCAACAACCTCCGGGAGAGTGCTGCTTTGCAGACGCCTCGCTAACAAAACGGGACGCGCTGATGAGAGCAGTACGGCGGCCTCATCCTCCGACAGAGCGACGTGCCCACGAACACATCCAAGACCGTCAGAACCTGATGGTGGAAACATTACCGCCAGAGGCTTGTGAGGCCGCCTCTTGCGCTTGCGTAGGCTCGCAATCGCGGCGTCATTCGTGGCATCACAAAGGAGGTGATATCCACCGACACCTTTCACGGCGACAATGGCACCTGCTGCCAACAGTTGCAGGGCTCGGCGGATCGCGCTCTCGCCTTCGAGAGTCCTGGGCTCCTGCACTGGCGGTGCCCCGTATGGCGCAGTCGCCGGGTTGCTTCCGGACGCTTCCTCCAACCAGACTCTGGGGCCACAAACCGCGCAGGCAACCGGTTCGGCATGAAACCGTCGATCCGCCGGATCCTCATACTCCCGCCGACATTGCGCGCATAGCTCGAACGAAGCCATCGTCGTATTGGCCCGGTCGTAGGGCAGAGCGGTAATCAGCGTGTAGCGTGGCCCACATTGAGTGCAGTTGATGAACGGATAGCGATAGCGCCTGTCGTCAGCGCGACTGAGCTCAGTGAGACAGGCATCGCAGGTAAAATTGTCGGCCGGGACATAGATGCAGGCCTGTCCAACCGAAGCGCTGTCGAGGATCTCGAAGTGAGCGCGCCGGGGCTCTGGCGCAAGCTCGCAGCTCTCCAGGATTTTGACTTTTGCGATAGGCGGCGCGCGCTCCACCACACCTTGGGTAAAACACTCGAGGTCGCCCTGGCGCCCCTGGGCGATGATTTCGACATCGCCGTTGAGGTTCTGCACGCTACCGGTCACGCGCAGCTCGTGCGCGAGACGATAGACGAAGGGGCGAAACCCGACTCCCTGAACGTGACCACCTACACGTAGCCGCCGGGCGGCTATGACATCGTCGCGGGGCCGCGTGCGAAACCGCGAGTCACCAGACGACGCGTCCTCCACTACGGCATCGCCAGAGGCGGCCCGCCCTTCGCTAGGCCACGACAGCGGATCGAGTCGCGCGTTCATTTTTGCGGTTATCACTGGCCCACCAGATCCTGCAAGCGCCTTCGTCCGAGACCATACATGGCCCGATCGGTGTTCGCGGAGTGCAGGCCATGCCATACAGGCGGCACTGGTCCGGATATAACTTCCCGAGCACAACCCGGGCGCAGTCGCATCCCGGAGGCATCTCCCCCATGCGCTTACGGACCTGGTTGCGATAGGAGGGCAAGGCGAGGCGTGCATCGTGAGCCGCATAGTCCTTCGCAAGCACGAATCCCGACTTCGGGATCACACCGATGCCGCGCCAGTTGGCGTCGGCGACCTCCATGACTTCGCTCAACAGCCGCCGCGCCCGCGAATTTCCACCCGGACGCACGACTTCCGGATAGCAGTTCTCGAGCTTTGCGCTCTCCATGAGATGTTGACCTAACACGCGGTACAGGGCGGCGAGCAGGGTCTCGGGCCGAAATCCGGCAATGGCGGCCGGTACCGAGTGCTGCCGTGGCACGAATTCCCATTCTTCCGGACCCATGACGGTCGCGACGTGCCCCGGGGCAATCAGCGCATCAAAACCCGCATCGCCGGACTCGAGAAGCATCGCCACCGCGGGCCAGGTGAGACGTCCCGACAACAGCACGAAGAGATTGTCCGGCACCCCCTCGGCAAGCATGGCGGCCACCGGAGCCGTCGTGGTCTCAAAGCCCGCGGCGAAAAATACCACCGGACGCCCCGGGCGCGACTGCGCAATCCGCACAGCTTCGATCGGGCTTGCTATCGGTCGGATGTCTGCCCCAGCTGCCTTCGCCTGTTCGAGCGAGCGTGGCTCGCTCTTTGGCGCGTTGACCGGTACGCGCAACATGTCTCCGAAGGCAAGCACGGTGACCTGCTCACGCACGGCGAGTTGGATCGCTTCGTAGACATCCTCTTCGGGACAAACGCAGACCGGACAGCCGGGTCCGGGGATGAGCTCGATTTCAGGAGGCAATGCGGTCCGTAAACCGGACGTCGAGATCGACCGTTCGTGCCCTCCGCAAACATTGAGGACCTTGACGGATGCGGACAAGGGCAATGAACGGATCTTGGCCAACCATTCGCTTGCGGTCTGGGAAGACATGCTGTCGCGCCTTGCGGGACACCCGCTTTAGTCAACTGAATGGAGCTGAAGGTTCGGGAGCCAATTCCGGCTTACGGGTTGCGCCTTCTGCCAGACGGTTGCGCTGTGATTGCAGTTGTTCGAGGAGCCACCCGCACCAACGGTCGACTCCCAGGCCGGTCCTGCTCGATACCCGCAGAACAGGCGCATCACTCCCCACCATGCGCAAGCTTTCCTCGGCGCGCGCCACATCGAACTCCGGCAAAACCTCCAGCAAGTCGCATTTGGTCAGCAGCAACAAGTCCGCGGTCCGGAACATGACCGGGTATTTCTCCGGCTTGTCATCGCCTTCCGGGACTGACAGCAAGGTGACATTCAAGTGCTGTCCGAGATCGAAGCTGGCCGGGCACACGAGGTTCCCCACATTTTCGATAAAGACGACGTCGAGCCCCCCGAGCCTCAGCTCGTGCAGGGCATTGTGGACCATATGGGCGTCCAGGTGACAGGCGCTGCCAGTGGTGATCTGTACCGCGGGCACGCCTTTGGCACGAACCCGGCGCGCATCGTTCTCCGTGGCCAGATCACCTTCGATGACCGCCATGTGGAGCTGTCCGTGTAGCGCATCGATGGAGCGTTCCAACAGAGACGTCTTCCCGGCACCCGGAGAGGACATCAGGTTGACGGCCAACACCGAATGCGAGTCGAAGTGCTGCCGGTTGTGCTCGGCCTCATGGTCGTTCTGCGATAGCAGATTGCGCAGCAAACTGACGGATTCCGTACCCCGCGGGGTGCGGGCGAGCGCGCCGCCCGGGCGCACCAGATGCTCGTTGGCAGGGGTGATCGTACAGCCACAGGTTTGACACATGGTTACAGCTCCATTTCGACTCGTGTCAACAACATTTCCTCGCCTTCCATTACTCGGGTGCGCCAGCACCCGCAACTCTGGCAGATCAGCCGGTTGTCGTGCGCCGTAGTGCGTGCTCCACACTCGAGGCACTCCAGAACGACCGCCGGCCGTTCGATGAGCAGTTGCGCTCCGGCGGCCACCGTCCCGGCTGCGGCGAGCCCGAAGGCATCCTGAAGCAATGTCGGCTCGACCCCTGCAAGCGGGCCGATGCGCAGCATCACCGACACGACTCTCTCGGCATTCTTTTCACGCGCGACTTCCTCGACTTGGCTGAGCAGTCCCCGGCAGATCGCCAGCTCATGCATGAGCGACAATCTCATCGAGCAGCTCCCAGCTCGTACGGGCCTCCTCAGGCGTGACTTTCTGAATGGCGTATCCCACATGGACCAACACGTGGTCACCGACCGCCAACGACTCATCCTGCAACATGAAGAGGCTGACTTCGCGTTCGATGCCCTTGGCCTCGCAAACGGCCGTGAATCCCTCCAGCACCTTGATCTGCATCGGCAGCGCGAGGCACATGAGCGAGTCCTTCCCGACTGAGTAGTACAGGGCATTGCATCCCAGAACAGGCGGCGAGTCGTCCGTATTAGTACGTAAATCGGTGGCTTGGCAGTGGTGGCACCATGCGCCTGCCATCGGTCGCATCCGCACCTAAAGCACGTCGGCAAGTACCGCAAACTGTTCGCAAGGAAACGGCATCGCTCACCCTGTGGCGTGAGCTTCACGCACAGCAATGCGGCAAATACGCATTTTTCGCGCCGGCTTTTGGCGGACACTGATGGCGAATTTGCCAGAGGTGATTTATGTCGACGACTCGAATCAAACAGGGGCAGTGGGGAAGCTATTTCGACGGACTGAGCGCCAATCTTGTCGGCAAGCGTGCCCTGGTGGAAGATGCGCCGCCTGTTGAGTTTTGAGCACGATGAGCCGTGCCGCCGGGATGACCTCCACACCCGCTGGAGCAGATAACATGAATGCCAGCAGCGGCGAAAAATGGATCATCGAGGAGGCGCAACTGCAATCCCTGCTCGACATCCTCACCTCGCGCGGTTACCGGATACTGGGTCCCACCAGGCGTGATGGCGCGATTTTTTACGACTCCATCTCATCCTTGGAAGACCTCCCTCGAGGCTGGACCGATCGCCAAGACGCGGGGACCTACAACCTCGAGAAGCGCAACGACGCCGCGTATTTCGGCTACGCCGTGGGTCCTCAGTCGTGGAAGCGCTTCGTACATCCGCCCGTCGAACGACTCTGGCAGATGCGTCGCGAGGGCGACAAGCTCTCCATCGACCAACCGCTGGAGGTCAAAAAATATGCATTCCTGGGTGTGCGCGCCTGTGAGCTGCACGCTCTGGCCATCCAGGACAAGGTCTTCCTGGGCGGCCCGTATCGCGATGATCGCTATCGTCAGCGGCGTGAAGACAACTTCATCATTGCAGTCAATTGCGGTGACGCCGGCGGGACCTGCTTCTGCGTGTCTATGGGCACCGGCCCCAAAGTCGGAGCGAGTTTCGACCTCGCTCTGACCGAGCTGTTGGGAGAGCGTCACCTGTTTTTCCTGGAGGTCGGCAGCGCGGCGGGCAGCGAGATTCTAGCGCAAGTTTCCCCCCGACCGGCCACCGCCCTCGAGATAGAGGCTGCGGACGCGATCGTGGCAAACACTGCCGCCCGGATGGGGCGCACCCTGGACACCCACGGCATCCGCGAGCTGTTGCAATCAAACTTGGAGCACCCTCGGTGGGACGAGGTCGCGCAGCGCTGCTTGAGCTGCGCGAACTGCACCATGGTGTGCCCCACGTGCTTCTGCACGACAGTCGAAGATCACACCGACCTTACGAATCAAGTCGCGGTACGTGAGCGTAAATGGGACTCATGCTTCACGCTCGACTTTTCCTACCTGCACGGAGGTAGCGTCCGCAAGCAAACGCGCTCGCGTTACCGCCAGTGGCTCACCCATAAGCTTGCGAGCTGGATCGACCAGTTCGGCACCTCGGGCTGTGTCGGCTGCGGCCGCTGTATCACCTGGTGCCCGGTGGGTATCGACATCACCGAGGAAGTTGCCGCGATCCGCAGCCCGCCGGCTGCCTCCCAGGAGATGGGGCATGGCGGGACTTGAAAAGATTCTGCTGCAGCACCCCTTCTTCCGCGGCCTGGAAACTCATCTGGGAAGTCTGATTGCGGGATGCACCCGCAACGTCGTCTTCAAGGCCGGGCAGTACCTGCTGCGCGAAGGCGCTCTCGCGCGGGAGTTTTACTTGGTCCGCGAAGGAAGCGTGGCGCTCGAGGTGTCAGTTCCAGGGCGGCCCGCCGTCGTGTTCCTGACACTGGGCGAGGGTGAGATCGTGGGAGCGTCGTGGCTGGCGCCGCCTTACCGCTGGACCTGTGATGCGCGTGTGGTCAAACCAGTCCATGCGCTCGGGATCGACGCAGAGTGTTTGCGGGCGAAGTGCGAGGCAGACCACGATCTAGGCTACGAGCTGATGAAGCGTTGCCAGTCCATGGTGATCCAGCGCCTGCATGCGGCTCGGCTGCAGTTGCTCGATCTTTACGCGACGCCATCCTCATGAGCGCGAGGGACCCTTTCGTGCCGCAGCTCTATCGCGTGACGCGGCGGATTTCTGAAGGAGCCGATACGGCGACCTTGGAATTGATCCCGGAGCTCACGACGTCCGGGGATACACCCAGGGAGGTTCCCCGATTCCAACCCGGTCAGTTCAACATGCTGTATGCGTTTGGCGTGGGTGAGATTGCTGTCAGCCTGAGCGGTGATCCAGCGGATCGCGGACGCTTCGTACATACAGTAAGAGCCGTGGGCGCAGTCAGTAGTGCGATTGCAGCAATGGAGGCGCGCGCTGCAATCGGCGTCCGGGGCCCCTATGGGACACCGTGGCCGGTGGAGGATGCACAGGGGCGCGACGTTGTCATCGTCGCCGGTGGCCTCGGCCTGGCGCCTCTGCGCCCCGCAATCTATCACGTGCTTGCGCACCGCGAGCTTTACGGCAAGATCGTCATTTTGGTGGGTATGCGCGACCCTGCCGAAATCCTCTACCGGCCATGGCTCGAGCAATGGCGCTCCCGGCTCGACGTTGCGCTCGAGGTCACCGTCGATCGGTCCGATAACGCCTGGCATGGCCACGTCGGAGTCGTCCCATCGTTGATCTCCCGGGTGGATTTCGACGTCACGAATGCCGTCGCCATGGTTTGCGGCCCTGAGGTCATGATGCGGTTTACCGCCAACGCGTTGGGAGATGCAGGCGTGCCGCTCGAGCGGATCTACTTATCCCTGGAGCGCAATATGAAGTGTGCCATTGGCCTTTGCGGCCACTGTCAGTTTGGCCCGACTTTCGTGTGCAAAGACGGTCCGGTCATGAGCATGCACCGGATTGGCGGCCTGCTATCGCTGCGGGAGATTTGAATGCCCGTCCCCGTAAAACCGCGCCTGGCGGTGTGGAAGTTCGCCTCCTGCGACGGATGCCAGCTTTCACTGCTTGACTGCGAGGACGAGCTTCTGGCTGTCGCCCAGGCCGTGGAGATCGCCTACTTTCCTGAAGCTTCCTCGACCATGGCACCCGGACCCTACGACCTGTCGTTGATCGAAGGCTCTATCACAACTGAGCACGATGCCGCGCGTATCCTCGAGATCCGCCGCCAGTCCAGGCATCTCGTGACCATCGGCGCGTGCGCCACCGCCGGCGGCATTCAGGCACTCAGGAACTTCGCTGACATCAAGGAGTTTGTCGCCGCGGTTTACGCGTCGCCACACTATATCCAGACGCTCGCCACCTCGACGCCGATCTCGGCCCATGTACCGGTCGACTTTGAATTACGAGGCTGCCCGATCAACAAGGCGCAACTTCTGGAGGTGATCACCGCATTCCTCGCCGGGCGCAAGCCCTCCATTGCTTCCAACAGCGTGTGCGTGGAATGCAAGTTGCGCGGCAACCCATGCGTCATGGTCGCTCACGGGACGCCTTGTCTCGGCCCTGTCACACACGCTGGTTGTGGTGCCATCTGCCCAGCGTTCAATCGAGGATGCTACGGGTGTTTCGGTCCCATGGAAACTCCGAACACAGCCTCACTGGCCAACGCTTGGCGCGCACTTGGGGCGACACCCCGGCAATTGCATAGAGCGTTTCGCACGTTCAACGCTTTCGCGGAAGCCTTCAGGCAGGAGAGCGACGCACATGATGGATAAAAGGACAATCCGCGTCGACACCATCGCGCGCGTAGAGGGCGAGGGCGCACTGGACCTGCGCATCAAGGGCGGTAAGGTCGTAGCGGCGCATCTGGCAATCTTCGAGCCACCGCGTCTGTTCGAAGCACTCTTACGCGGGCGCGCCTACACTGAAGCTGCGGACATCACCGCGCGGATCTGCGGCATCTGTCCCATTGCCTACCAGATGGGTGCCGTCCATGCGATGGAGAACGCGCTCGGCCTGAAGGTGGACGGACCCTTGCGCGCGTTGCGGCGCCTGGCCTACTGCGGCGAGTGGATCGAAAGTCATGCTTTGCATGTTGTCATGTTGCACGCACCCGACTTCCTGGGCTACCCGGATGCTATCCAAATGGCCCCCCGGTACGGCCGAATGCTGAATGCAGGACTCGCACTCAAGAAAGCCGGCAATGAGGTCGTGCGTGTGCTGGGCGGGCGTGAGATCCACCCGGTGAACGTCAGGGTGGGCGGATTCTACCGGGTGCCGACCCGCTCGGAGCTCACGGCGCTCGCTGCGATAGTGCGTCCCGCCCGCGACCACGCCGTCGAGCTCTTGAGATGGGTGAGCTCCTTCCCATTCCCAGACTTCGAGCGGGACTACGAATTCGTCGCATTACGGCATGCGAACGAATATCCGTTCAACGAAGGACGCATCGTGTCCAATGCCGGGATCGACCTGCCTCTGTGCGACTACGAGACCGTGTTTGAAGAGCGCCACGTTGTCCACTCGACGGCGTTGCAATCTGTCATCAAGGGCCGGGGCAGTTATCTCGTCGGCCCTCTGGCTCGTTATAGCCTGAATTTCGACCGTCTTCCGAATGACATCCGGACTCTCGCAGGTGAAGCCGGGCTGGGCCCGATCTGCCGCAATCCGTTCAAGAGCATATTGGTTCGCGCGATAGAGCTCGTTTATGCATGCGATGAAGCGCTGCGCCTCATCTCGTCCTATGAGATGCCGGACAGTCCCGCGGTTGAAGGCGTTCCACGTGCTGCGGTGGGTTATGGCTGCACCGAAGCTCCGCGTGGAATCTGCTACCACCGCTATGAGATCGACGCCGACGGCACGATACAACGTGCCCGCATCGTACCACCGACCTCACAGAACCAGTTGAGTGTCGAGGAGGATTTGTGCGAGGTCGCCACGCGTAATATTGATCTACCCGAGAACGAGTTGCGCGCCCGCTGCGAGCAGACGATTCGGAACTACGATCCATGCATTTCCTGCTCGGCGCATTTCCTCAAACTGACGTTGCATCGCGAGTGAGCCATGGCTGCGCCCGATATCCGCAGCCCGCTCGTTGTCATCGGTATCGGCAACCCCGATCGCGCCGATGATGGGATTGGCCCTCTGGTTGTCGCTCGGCTCGGATTACTCCCGGGTACGCGAGTCATCTCGCGCAGCGGCGATGCCTTTGCCCTGATCGAGGAATGGACGGGTGCCGATACCGCAATACTGATCGACGCAGCCTCATCAAACTCAACCCCTGGTCACATTCACCGCATCGAACTTCCGTCAGATGAATTGCCGTGCGACCTGGGGCTTTCCTCCACCCACGCGTTTGGCCTCGCCGAGGCCATTGCACTGGCTCGGGTGCTCGAACGGCTGCCGCCGCGTGTAGTCATCTACGCGGTAGAAGGAGCGTGTTTCGATCCCGGCGGACCCATGACCGCCGAAGTCGCTGCTGCCGCGGACGAGGTGGCCAACCTCGTCGCGGCTGAAGTGTCCTGCAACAGGGCTATCCTGACTATGGCTGGGGCAACACGCCGGAGTCGGTGATGACCACGTTCATGCCGGTCCTGCACCGGGAATCAAAGCCTCAGCCGCTCAATCTGGAGGCTCATCCGTCGATCGTGAGCCTGTTCGAGAGCAGCTGTCAGCGCTTCGCGACGCGACCTGCCTTCCACAACCTCGGGGCCACGCTCACGTATGGCGACCTCGAGCGTCTTTCACGACATTTTGCTGCCTACCTGCAGTCGCAGGGCCTGATCAAAGGCGACCGCATCGCCCTTATCATGCCCAACCTTCTGCAGTATCCCATCACGCTCTTCGGAGCGTTACGTGCAGGACTCACCGTCGTCAACACTAATCCCTTGTACACGGCACGCGAGCTGCGCAATCAGCTACGGGACTCGGGAGCACGCGCCGCAGTGGTGCTCGAAAATGCCGCGCACGTGCTCGCCGATGTCAGAGCAGACACGCAGATCGAGCACATCGTCATCACGAGCGCTGGTGAGTTGTTACCCTTTACGAAACGCATGGCGGTCAATTTTGTGGTGCGCCATGTGAAGCGCCTCGTCCCCAAATACGACCTCCCCGGAGCAGTGAGTCTGCGACACGCACTCGCGCAGGGAGCGCGCTGCGGATTCCAGCCCCGAACGGTGAAACCACAGGATGTTGCCTTCCTGCAATACACGGGCGGGACCACGGGCACACCCAAGGGCGCGATCCTCACACACCGCAACATCGTCGCGAACCTGATGCAGCTGAGCGCGGTCTGGGGGGAGTTACTCGAGCCAGGCGCCGAAATCATCATCACTCCGCTGCCGCTCTATCACGTCTTTTGCCTGACCTGCAATTGCCTGTTCTTCATGCAGCACGGCGGACTCAACGTACTGATCACGGACCCGAGGAACATCCCAGCGCTCATCAGCGAGCTCGCCAAGTGGCGCTTCTCGATGATTACGGCCGTCAACAGTCTCTACAATGCCCTGCTTGCGCAACCGGAGTTCAGTCGACTGGACTTCTCGCATCTGAAGCTCGGGGTGGCGGGAGGCATGAGTCTGCAGCCCAGTGTAGCGGAGAAATGGTTTGCCATCACTGGGCGCCCGCTGGTAGAAGGATACGGCCTGACAGAGGCCTCACCGGTCGTTGCCTGTAATTCCCACGAACGCGCCCGGACGGGGACGGTCGGGGAGCCTTTGCCGTCAACGGAGATAAGCATCCGGGAAGACGGCGTTGACGTGCCGCGCGGTGAGCCGGGAGAGTTGTGGGTGCGCGGACCGCAGATCATGCGCGGTTATTGGAACAGACCCGACGAGACAGCGCAGGTACTTGCGGACGGCTGGCTGCGCACCGGCGATGTTGCCATACAAGAGCCCGACGGCTTTCTGCGGATCGTGGATCGCAAGAAGGACATGATCATTGTCTCGGGATTCAAGGTCTTTCCCAACGAGGTCGAAGCGATCGTCGGCGCGCACCCGGCCGTTCTGGAGTGTGGCTGTATCGGCATACCAGATGAGCGCTCGGGACAGGCCGTCGCGATATTTGTCGTCGTACGGCCCGGCCAACACCTGACCGCAGACGAATTGCTCGAGTATTGCCGCGACCGGCTCACCCCCTACAAAGTGCCGAAGCACATCGAATTCCGCACAGCTCTACCCAAAACCAACGTCGGAAAAGTCTTGCGGCGAGAGCTCAACGCCCGATGAGCCGGCTTCAGACAGTGGTGCAGGCGCTCGCCATGAGCGCACGCCGGTCAGCCATGCACCGCCCTCATGAGAGAGGCGCACGCCGTCAGCTCTGGTGTCACGGGCTCTGGCGATTCGGAATCCGCCACTCCGCGCGCAGCCGCGGACTCAGGGAAGATACGGAACGCCTCGCTCATGATGGCTCTGTTGAGACCCGGCATGAGCAGATCCACGAATTGCGCCAGAATGCCCAACCGTGTTGCCAACCGCTCGGAGCGATGCACGATGGCGGAGCAAACCATCTCCGCGGCCTCTTCCGGCTCGATGAGCGGAAAATGCTCAAAAATCCGCGTAGGCGCTACCATCGGTGTGCGCACCAGCGGCAGATTCACAATGCTGAAGCGGATGCCGCGACTGTTATATTCCCCAGCCGCGCAGCGCGCAAAAGCCTCCAGTGCAGCCTTCGAAGCGTTGTAGCCCGCGAACCGGGTCGCATTGGTGAGAACGCCTATGGACGATATGACCACCACCACACCGGTACCCCGCTCGACCATGGCCGGCAACAGCCCCAAGGTGACGCGGACGGCCGCAAAGTAGTTGATCTGCATGAGCCGCTCGAAATCATGCATCCGCCCGTAGCTGTTGTCGATTGCGCGGCGAATGGAGCGTCCGGCGTTATTGATGAGGATATCGACGTGCCTGTGCGCAGCGCGCAGTTGCATCAGAAAGCGCTCACAATCCAGCGGATCGGCCAGATCACAAACATAGGTATCGAGGCGCCCGCCACCCCTCTCCACCTCGGCCCGCACCTGTTCGAGCTTCACGGGATCACGGGCGACGATCACGACATGCGCGCCTGCTTCAGCGAGCTTTATCGCGGTCGCACGCCCAATGCCCGAAGATCCGCCGGTCACCAGCACCGTTTTATCCTTGACGGCGAGCCGCAGGTTACGTGCCGCATGCAGCTCGGGATCGAGGCAACGCTCCCAGTAATCCCACAATCGCCACGCATAGTCTTCCAGATCCGGCAAGCGCACATCCACCGCTGCCAACAAGGCCTGTGTATGAGCCGCATCGAAGGTCGTCGGATAGTCCAGCAGCTCGAGAATGGCCCGTGGAACGCCCAAATCATGCAACACCTGGTCGATGATGCGCGCAACAGGAAGCGAGCTGGTGGTGACGGAGGCCAGCAGCGCCAGGGCGGTCTCCAGCAGCTTGGGCTCGAGTTGTAATGACATCAAGGGCGCGTGGGCAGCCCGCGCGAACAGGTTCAGCACCTCGCCGATGCGGCGGTCCGTTGGGTCCGTCAGGTGAAAGCAGCGGCCGTCCTCACCGGGTACATGCGCCAGCCGTACCAGCGCGGTGCTGACGAAATCCACGGGCACGATGTTGACATGCCCTCCCTTGAATCCCAACACAGGAAACCAGGGAGGCAACGCGCTGCGCATCTTCTGAATCAGTTTGAACAGGTAATAGGGTCCGTCGATCTTGTCGATCACCCCGGTGGCGGAATGCCCGACCACCATACCCGGGCGATAGATCCGCCAGGGCATGCGAGACTCGGCCCGCACCAGGGCCTCGGCCTCGTGCTTGGTGCGAAAATACGGATGATCGAGCTCCATGGCCTCCGCAAACATGTCCTCGGAAAACGTCCCTGGAAAACGTCCCGCGACAGCAATCGAGCTCATGTGGTGGAAACAAGTGGCCCCGAGCTCGCGTGCAAGATTCAACGCATTGCGCGTTCCCAGTACGTTCGCACGCTCGAGGTCCGCCGCACACGCATCCAGATCGTACAGAGCCGCAAGATGGAAAAAGTGTTGAATGTGGCCCTTGAGCGCGGCCAGCTCCTGGGACCCGATCCCCAACAGGGCTTCGCTTACATCGCCTTGGACTGGAATGATGCGCGCTCTGTCGGAACTGCATTCGGCCAGAAGGCGAGCGAGCTTTGCGCGCGAGGCAGGTCTCACGAGGACGTACACGGGCTGACCCCGGCTAGCCAGCTCGGCCACCACGTGACGGCCGATGAAACCCGTGCCGCCGGTAACGAAGTACGTCATCCCAAGTATCCAGCAAGCCTAACTATAAGCACGTTTACACTGCTGAAGAGACCCTCGGTATCGTGGCAAACCGAGGGACACAAGATCGTCCGGCTCGGTCAAAGTCCCTCGTATGTTGACAACGGAGCGCTTACCAGCTGTCGACCGGGCGTGGCTGCTGATGGATCGTCCCACGAACCCGCTGACGATCGTGGCGCTGGTTATCCTGGCCACCGCGATCGATCGCGCCTCGCTGCGCGCACTCATCACAGAGCGGTTCCTCGCGTTCGAGCGTTTCCGCTGCTACCCGGCATCCGACCCGCTCGGCGCGACTTGGGAACCTGCGCCCCACTTTGACATCGACGCCCACGTCCTCTCGGTATCGCTGCGGCCAAGAGCCGGCCAGGTGGAGCTCGAAGAGCTCGTCGGCGAATTGGCCAGCACGCCTTTCAACCCCAGTCGGCCGCTTTGGAGCTTTCACCTCGTGGAGCATTACCGGGGCGGCAGCGCGATCATTGCAAGGGTGCACCACTGCTACGCCGATGGCATCGCTCTCGTCCGGGTGCTCATGTCACTGGCTGACGCGGATACCCTCGACACAACCCCGGATCCGCAGTCAAACCCCAACACGGCGAGCGCGGACGGCCCATTTTCAGCTGCTTTTCACAATGGCTTTCAACTCCTATCTGCAGGGACGGAGTGGATTGAGAAAGGCCTGCATTACGCCCTGCATCCAGTCGAAGCATCGACGGTGGCACGTGACGCCCTGGGTGTTGCCAACGAAGTGGCGCACCTGGGAACCCTGGCGGACGATCCACCAACCCGACTCAAGCGACCGCTGTCAGGAATTCGCCGCGTGGCCTGGGCAGCCCCGCTGCTGCTCGAGGAAGTCCGGACCATCGGGCGGGCATTGGGTTGCACGGTCAACGACGTGTTGATAGCAACCCTGGCGGGTGCCCTCGGACGTTATCTCGAAGCCCACGGAGATTGCGTTCGCGGCTTGACGATCCGAGCCGCCGTGCCTGTCAACCTGCGCTCCGAGGAATCCAGCCATGAGGGCACACTTGGAAACCGCTTCGGCCTGGTTTTCGTGGACCTGCCCATCGGCATCCGACACCCACTGGAGCGGCTATACACGGTGCACGCGGCGATGCAGACGCTCAAAGCATCTGTTCAGGCCGCGACAACATTTGGTCTGCTCGCGGCGATCGGCTACCTGCCCGCGGCGGTCGAGCCGCCTGCCATCGCCCTCTTCAGCGCCAAGGCGAGTCTCGTCGCTTCCAACCTGCCCGGCCCGCAGGAGCCCCTCACACTCGCCGGAGCAACCATTTCGCAACTTTTGTTCTGGGTTCCCCAAGCCGGCAGCATCGGAACCGGCGTAAGTATGCTCAGCTATCACGGGCGCGTGCAGTTTGGAGTGATCACTGATCGTCAGATGATTCCCAATCCGGGTGAGCTCGTCGAGCACGTAGGTGACGAGTTCGAACGGCTGGTGCTCCTGGTGTTGCTCAGCGGCGGCGCTCTGTAACGTCAGTCAAGACCACGCCGTGCGCGCTCGACATCCAGACGCTCCATGGCATCGGCCGGCTCGAAGGCAGCCGCCTCGGCATAAAGCTCGCGCGCCCGTTCGCGGTGGCGACCTGCGTCAAGGAGTAACAATCCATTGGCATGCTCGATACGGATGATCGGAGACTCAGGAGCCAGTTTCTCGGCGCGCCGGAAGTGATCCAGCGCTGCATCACCGGATGCACCGTATGTGAGCCCTGCAGCCAGCGTACCCAGCTTGTTGATGATCTCCGCATGATATAGACCGAGCGCGACATGGGCCTCCGCGTGTCTGGGCTCTAGATCGAGCGTGCGCTCGAGCTGTGTGCGTACACGGCTGGCGATGCCCGCGGCAAGGGCTTTGAGAATCGAGATTCCTTGACTGTAGCGACCCAAGGCCAGCGCCAACGTATAGTGCGCATTGGCGTAATTGGGCAGAACGGTGATTGCCTGCTCCCCGCGCGTCACCGCGGCATCGAGAAGCTCCAGCACGTGCGAGCCGCCCCTCCTGGAATACAGGCTATGGACCGCCGCAGCCTTGTTGGAAACCGTCGCACCCAGGGGGCCGAGCTCGCTTCCGGCCTTGATGGCGGCGTCGAATTCTCCCGAATGAAACTTCTGCCAGGCGCCTTGCAGTCGTCGGGCTACTGCAGTTGCCCCTTGCGACGATTCCACCCATTTCGCAAAGGCAGGGTGCTGCGTAGCCAGTCCGGCAACGAACCGCTCGTCCGGCCAGGGCTCCCGATCAGTGACATGCAGGCGCGCCCAGCGTGAGTGCAGCGAACCCTCTTTACCGCTCTGCTT
>CAZBTV010000035.1:42401-51305 GCA_964494895.1 uncultured Steroidobacteraceae bacterium
CTGCTTTGACCCGGCACTGCGAGTTGGCATGGCATCCCCCCTTGTGGGAAGTACGCATTAAAACGGTCATCAGGGTCCTTATAGTACTCACGTGTTCTCATGTGCCCAGCAGGGCAAATACGCATACTCAACCCACCCGACTTTTCCAGGAGAGCGAAATGGCCAAGAGAAAATCGCGCAGCCGCCCCCGGCAAGACGCCGTCCCGGCCTCGGCGCGGATGTTGGACGCACTTCATCGAATCTGGCTCGCCGGGCTCGGCGCCGCGGCGAAAGCCCAACGTGGCGCTCCCCAACTGATGGAGGATCTGGTCGAGGAAGGTGCCCGGGTGCACAGCGAAACGCGCGGTGCCGCCGAGAAGGCCTTCCGCGAATTGCTCGACAACACCAAAGCCACCCTCGATACCCGTGTCGGCCAGGTGAAAGGCCACGCGAGCGATGCCCTCGAGAATCTGGAGAAGATTTTCCAGACCCGCGTTCATCGAGCGCTCACCCAACTCGGTGTTCCAAGCGCGGAGGAAGTGGAATCTCTCAGTGCACGCGTCAGCGCACTCAACGAGAGTGTCAAACAGCTCAACCGTGGTCGGAAACCCGATCGCTCACGGCAAGGTGCGACGCGCAGGGCACCTGCACCTACCGCACCCGCGCCGTAGGCAGCTGTGCTGACAATCCAGCCCGCGCGACGGAATCGAGCGGGCGCAGGTAAGCTCGCGATTGCGCTCGCGGGCGGGGGGCCGCTTGGCGCCTTCTACGAGCTGGGGGCGCTGCACGCCTTGAGCGAGGCCATCGAAGGACGCGAGCTCACGGATTTCGACGTTTATGTCGGGGTGAGCTCCGGCTCACTGGTCGCGGCAGGCCTGGCCAACGGCCTCGACACGACGTCGATGGGCTCGACATTCATACATGACGAATCCACGCTCGTGCCCTTCTCGCCGCAGATGCTGTTGCAACCTGCGATCGGGGAGTACGCCCGGTGGCTGGCCATGCTGCCGCAGGCGCTGTTGGATGCGGTGAGGCAGTCCCTGAAGGAGCCGCTCCAGAGCGGCTGGCCTTCGCTGGTCGGGGCGATCGCCCGGGTCGTGCCCACTGCCTTGTTCGACAATGCTCCGCTCGAGCGCTACTTGCACAAACTGTTCACCGGCCACGCCCGTACCGATGACTTTCGCAAGCTACGAGCTCAACTGTATGTGGTCGCAACCAATCTCAACACAGGCAATACCGTCGTGTTCGGCGACCCGAGCCACCTGCGCGTACCGATATCGCGTGCTGTGGTGGCAAGCGCCGCACTTCCGGGTCTCTACCCTTCCGTCAAAATCAACGGACAACACTATGTCGACGGTGCCCTGATCCGCACCGTCCATGCCTCACTGGCGCTGGAAGCCGGCTGTGATCTACTGATCTGCATCAATCCCCTCGTGCCATTCGATGCTTCCCGGGCGCGCGATCACCGGCACACGAACCTGGCGCACAATGGGCTGCCCGCCATCCTCTCCCAGACATTCCGCGCCCTGATCTACTCACGCATGCACGTCGGCATGTCCCGTTACGGTCTGAATTTCCCGCACGCCGACGTCGTACTACTCGAGCCGGAACGCAACGACGCGCAGCTCTTCTTTACGAACGTTTTCCGATACACCGGCCGCCACAGGCTCGTTGAGCACGCGTACCAGCGCACGCGTCGCGATCTGCTCGCCCAGGCTGATACACTGGCGCCACTGCTGGCGCGGCGTGGCTTGCAACTGAACGAAAGGCGCCTGCGAGACCGGAAGCGCACTTTTGCCAGCGCCGCCGGCGAGCGAGCCGCACGCGCTCGCCAGACCCCACGCCGCTTGAATGCGGCTTTGAATCGGCTGGATGTACTCCTTTCATGTCTGAGCTAGGTGACCTGGACCGGTTGCTCCTGACCAAGCGTCGACTGGATGCGCAGGCGTGCGCGACTGAGGAGATCGCGCAACGACTTCGCGAGCTCAAAGCATGGCAAGCCGCCCGCCTGGCAAGAACGTATGACGATCTGCGACGCGATCCACGCTGCACGGCTGCGGTGAATTTCTTCCTCACCGATCTCTACGGCCCCCAGGATTTCGGCCGGCGTGATGACGACGTCATACGCGCCTGGAGCCGACTCAAGGGCGGCCTCCCGGATGCCGCGGCCGAAGTATTGGCGCAAGCGCTGGAGTTGCAGGTACTCAGCTCGGAGTTGGATCAGGCGATGCTCGAGCGACTGGCCACTCACCCCTTGACCGGCCTCTCGTATGCCGACGCCTATCGGGCGGTCGGCAGAGCCGACGCACGCCAACGGCAGATTGACCTGGTCGTGAGCATCGGGAGCGACCTCGGCCGTCTGGTCGCGTTTCCGTTCATCGGTCTGGCGCTGCGCGTCGCCCATGCGCCTGCTCATCTGGCAGGGTTCGGAACACTACATGACTTCTTGGAGCGAGGCTTTGCGGCGTTTCGGCGGATGGGCGATCCGCGTGTGTTGATCGAAGCCATTCGGTCTCGCGAGACGACACTCATGCATCGTCTGTTGGGTGGTGCCGACGATCCTTTCGGACCGTGCGGCCCTTGAAGGAGCCTTCGTACAATGAAGACGAACATTTGCGACTACGTCATTGTCGGAGCCGGCTCCGCCGGATGCGTCCTCGCAAATCGCCTCGCCGCGCGCCGTGATCTTCGGGTGCTCCTGCTGGAGGCAGGCGGGCGCGATTCGAGCCCATTCATCCACATGCCCGCCGGCATCGCTCATCTGGCGGGCAATCCTCGTGTCGACTGGAGTTATTACACAGAGCCCGAGCCCAATCTCCTGGGCCGCCGGCTGTATTGGCCGCGCGGCCGCGTGCTCGGCGGCAGCAGCTCCATCAATGCCATGTGTTATACCCGGGGAAATCCGCGGGACTACGACGAGTGGGCCGAGCTCGTCGACGAGCACTGGAGCTACGCCAACGTGCTCCCCTATTTCAAGAAGTCGGAAGCCCAGGCGCACGCTGCAAGTGAGTATCATGGCGCCGACGGGCCGTTGTCCGTGGAGAACCTCAAATTTCGCAACCCCCTGAGCGAGATCTTCGTCGCCGCGGGCGTGGAGCGTGGCCTCGAACGAAATCCCGATTTCAACGGACTGCGTCAGGACGGTGTAGGGTTTTACCAAGTCACTCAACGCGATGGCCGCCGGTGCAGTACCGCCCGGGCGTATCTTCGGCCGGTCGCATCACAGGCGAACCTATCCGTACACACTCGTTGTCTGGTGACCCGTGTGCTCTTTCGCGGTACGCGGGCGATCGGCGTTGAATACCGGCAGAATGGGGCGTTGCGGACCGTGCATGCCGAGCGCGAGGTCATACTCGCCGCCGGCGCGGTCGCGTCTCCTCAGCTCCTGCAGTTGTCGGGAGTCGGACCTCCGGATACCTTGCGTGCCCTGGGTATTCGCGTGATCGTGCCCGCCGTAGGGGTAGGGAGTTGCCTGCACGATCACCTGGATTTCTGCACGTTGTATAAATGCACACGGCCCATCACCTATGACTTCTCAGTGTGGCAGGAGGCAGCCGTAGCGTTGCGCTATCTGCTCACACGCTCCGGGCCGGGTGTCAGTAACGTTGCCGAGGCCGGGGCGTTCGTCCGCACCGCTCTTGCGATGGATGACCGACCGGACGTCCAGTTGCATTTTGTGCCCGCACAGTTGGACGACCACGGCCGAAACCGGCTGCCGGGACACGGTTTCACAGTACATGCCTGCGGACTGCGACCGGAAAGCCGGGGACGCATCACACTTCGCTCGAATCGGCCGGATGAGGCGCCGATCATCCAGGCGAACTATCTCAGCGTGCAAAAAGACATGGATGTGCTGTTGGCCGGAATTGCGCTATCCCGGGAAATTATCCACTCGGCCGCTTTCGCACCCTATCGCGGCCCGGAAGTGTTTCCAGGCGCAAGGGTTCAGACCCGACAGGAGCTCGAAACGGTCGTCCGGCGCAAAGCCGAGACCATCTATCACCCCGCGGGTAGCTGCCGTATGGGCAGCGACGAGACTGCCGTAGTCGATTCCCAGCTTCGCGTGCGAGGCGCAGAAAATCTGCGGGTCGTGGACGCATCCGTCATGCCGCGATTGATTGGCGGCAATACCAATGCTCCGACGATCATGATTGCTGAGAAGGCAGCGGCCGCTTTGCTCCCGTAACGCCCAGAATCATTGTCTTCCACGACCACAATCGCGCCCGACGTGGCGCGCTAGCGCAAATACGCCTCGGTCGCTCGCGAACAATCTCGGCCAGAGCCTCCACACATGCCCCTCAGACACAACCGTCACGCACCCTCCGCCGGCAGACTCGCCAGCTCCTCGTAATACCGATACTTCTCCGCAATGTCCGTCTGCGCCTGCCGCAACAAGGCATCCGCATCGCGCGGTTGCGCCGTGGCGAGCGCACGAAAGCGCAACTCGTTGTAGGCATATTCCTTGAGCGAAACCGATGGCCGCGGCGAATCCAACCGGAAGGGATTCTCGCCCACCTGGCGCATCGCCGGGTTATAACGAAACAGCGGCCAGTAGCCGCTGGCCGTAGCCAATTTCTGCTGATGCGTCCCGAACCGCAGATCGTATCCGTGAGCAATACAGTGGCAGTACGCGAGAATCAGCGCTGGCCCTTCGTAGACCTCCGCCTCCCTGAAGGCTTGCAGCGTCTGTTGTGGATTCGCACCGATGGCCACCTGCGCGACATATACATTGCGATAGGCGATCGCCTGCAAGGCAAGATCCTTGCGCGCAACCCTCTTGCCCTTCGCCGCGAATTTCGCGATCGCAGCCAGTGGAGTCGCCTTCGAGGCCTGCCCTCCCGTATTCGAATAAACCTCGGTGTCGAGTACCAGCACGTTGACATTGCGGCCACTTGCCAGCACGTGATCGAGGCCGCCATACCCGATGTCGTACGCCCAGCCGTCGCCGCCGACGATCCAGATACTTCGACGTACCAGGTGATCGATGACCGAGAGGAGATCGCGCGCGCTGTCGACTCGTGGCGCAAGCGCCTGCAAACGGGTCTTCATCCGAGCAACCCTCTGACGCTGTGCCTGCAACTGTGACTCGCTCGCCTGCGGCGCACAGAGCAGCTCCTCTACATCCGACTCACCCAGCTCGTGCGCAAGCTCTTGCAGACGGACTTTGGCGAGCTCCAGATGCTTGTCCGCCGTGAGTCTGAAGCCAAGCCCGAACTCCGCCGCGTCCTCAAACAGCGAATTCGACCAGGCCGGACCCCGACCCTCCGGGCTTTTGCTCCAGGGCGTCGTGGGAAGGTTGGCCCCGTAGATCGAAGAGCATCCGGTCGCATTGGCGACCATCATCCGCTCGCCAAACAATTGTGACAGCAGTTTCAGGTAGGGCGTTTCGCCACACCCGGCACACGCACCCGGGAACTCGAACAGCGGCTGCAGAAACTGCACGCCCCGCACATTCTCGAAGTCCACGCGAGCACGATCGTTCTGCGGCAGAGTCTCGAAAAAGGCGATGTTCGCCCGCTCGGCCTCGAGCAAGGGCCCCTTCGCCTGCAGGTTGATCGCCTTGATCTGCGCATCCGTTGGGCTTCGCTCCGGACACACCTCGACACACAAACCACACCCCGTGCAGTCCTCCACGTAAAACTGCAGAGCGAAGCGCACATCCGGGTAACCCCGAGCGTTCACTGGAGCGGACTTGAAGCTCTCTGGCGCGCCCTCCAGTTGTGCCGCATGAAAGTATTTCGCCCGGATCACGCTGTGCGGGCACACAAAGCTACACTGCCCACATTGAACGCACAGATCCGCGCGCCACACCGGCACCTCCGCTGCAATGTTGCGCTTCTCCCAGGCCGCCGTGCCGGACGGGAATGTGCCATCGACCGGCATCAGACTGACCGGAACCTGGTCCCCCTGGCCTTCGAGAAGCTTTGCCGTCACAGCCCGCACAAACTCCGGAGCGTCCGCTGAGACCGGCGGCTGCCTGTCAAACCCGCTGGTGACAGCCGCTGGAATCCGCACCTCACGCAAAGAGGACAGCGCCTGATCCACCGCCGAGAAATTCTGTCTGACCGCCGCTTCCCCTTTCGACCCATATGTCGCGCGAATGGATTTCTTGATCTGCGCGATCGCCTCCTCCCGCGGCAACACGCCCGCCAGCGCGAAGAAGCAGGTTTGCAGCACAGTGTTGATACGGTTGCCCAGACCCGCTTCATTCGCGACACGGCTCGCATCGACCACGAAAAATTTCAGGTCGCGCGCGAGAATCGTCTGCTGAACCGAGCGCGGCAGGTGATCCCAGACTTCCTCCGCCCCGAACGGACTGTTGAGCAGGAAAGTCGCTCCCGGCCTGGCTAGCCGCAAGACCTCCTGGCGCTCGAGGAACTGAAACTGATGACAGCCGATGAAGCTCGCCGCAGCGATGAGATACGGAGCCCGAATGGGTCGTGGTCCAAAGCGCAGATGCGAGATCGTCTGGGCCCCCGACTTGTGGGAATCATAGACAAAATAACCCTGCGCGTAGAGCTCCGTCTCTCTCGCGATGATCTCGACCGTGTTCTTGTTGGCCCCCACCGTTCCATCGGAACCCAGGCCATAAAACACAGCCCGCACGACATCGTCGGGCTCGATCGACCAGGCCGGATCGAACTCGAGGCTGCGACCACTCACGTCGTCGTGAATGCCGACCGTGAATCCATTGCACGGGTTGGGGTGGTCGAGCTCAGCAAACACCGCCTTGACCATAGCCGGACTGAAGTCTTTGGAAGCCAGGCCGTACCGTCCCCCGATGACCGTCGGCAGCCTCGACCGATTGCGCCGGACGACCGCCTCTGCGAGGGCGGCAAGGACATCGAGATAGAGAGGCTCACCCGTCGCGCCAGGCTCTTTCGTCTGCTCAAGAACCGCGATGGCCCGGCAGCTTGCCGGCAGCGCTTCCAGAAAATGCGCCACAGAGAATGGCCGATAGAGACGAACCTGGACAACCCCGATTCTTTCGCCGGAGCACCTGAGAACAGCCGCGGCCGCTCGGGCCGTTTCCGCGCCGGACCCCATCAGGATAATGACTCGCTCGGCATCCTCGGCCCCCTCATATTCGAAGAGCCGATAATGCCGGCCGGTCAGCTTCGCGAAATCATCCATCAGCTTCGCAACAATAACCGGAGTGCGCGCGTAATAAGGATTGACCGTCTCGCGTGCCTGAAAAAACGTATCCGGATTGTGGGCAGTCCCCCGTACGAAGGGATGCTCCGGATTCAAAGCACGTGCCCGATGCGCCCGCACGAGATCATCATCGATCATCGCGCGGATTTGCGCATCGCCAAGCAGGTTCAGCGTGTTGAGCTCATGTGAAGTGCGGAATCCGTCGAAGAAATGCAGAAAGGGTACCCGCGCAGCAAGCGTAGCCGCCTGCGCGAGCAACGCGCAATCATGCGCTTCCTGCACGGAGCCCGAGGACAGCAGCGCGAATCCGGTGCTCCGGGTTGCCATCACATCCGAGTGATCGCCAAAGATCGACAAGGCCTGCGTCGCCACCGAGCGAGCCGCCACATGGAAGACCGTGGAGGTCAACTCGCCAGCGATCTTGAACATGTTGGGAATCATCAACATCAGGCCCTGTGATGCCGTGAAGGTCGTGGTCAGAGCCCCTGCCTGAAGCGCACCATGCACCGTGCCGGCGGCACCTCCCTCGCTTTGCATTTCCTGGATGACCGGGACATTACCCCAGATGTTCGTGACACCTGCCGCCGCCCACTCATCAGCCAGCTCCGCCATGGTCGAGGAAGGAGTGATTGGAAAGATCGCGCAGACTTCATTCACGCGATAGGCGATGTGCGCGACCGCCGTGTTTCCGTCGCACGTCACACGCGAGATGTCAGTCATGAGGCAACCTCCGCAACCATTTCCATGGCGTGAGCCGGACACTGCTCGAAGCACACGCCGCATCCTGTGCACCGCTCGTACTCGATGCGATAACCGTGACCCACTCCCAGCTTGACGATCGCCTGTTGCGGACAAGCGGCATAGCAACCGTCACATTCGAAACAGTTCCCACAGGAGAGACAACGCCCCGCCTCGTAACGCGCCTCGCCTTCAGAAAGCCCCGCGACGACCTCGGCGAACCCCCGCACCCGTTCTGCCGGGGACAGGACCTGTTGCGACAGAGCGCGTACATCGGCGTACACGGGCAAGCGCAATTTATCGAAGCTCGCCAGCGCGGGCACCGGTGTTGTCTCCAGAGGCTTACCACGCAACCACGCATCGATATAACGCGCAGCCCGTTTACCGTGCCCCACCGCCACCGTGACCGAGCGCTCGCCGGCAATCATGTCTCCGCCGGCAAAAATACCCGGGACCGCGGTCATCATGTCAGCCCCAACTTTCACTGCCCCGTCGGTAGTGATCTCGATGCCCGGGATGTCGCGAAGAAAGCCACTCTCAGTATCCTGCCCCACGGCCAACACCAAGGCATCGGCCTGCAGCTTTTCGAGCCTCCCGGTAGGCCGAGGCCGGCCGTCAGAACCGATCTCCATGATCTCGAGCGTCAGCTCAGGACTGGAAATCTCCTTGATCGTCGTCAGCCACTTGACCCGAACGCCCTCGTCGATCGCCTCGGCCACTTCAAAGGCACGCGCAGGCATGTGCGAACGGTCACGCCGGTAAATAACGACTGCATCCTCAGCCCCCAACCGTTTGGCTGTCCGCGCAGCATCCATTGCCGTATTTCCGCCCCCATACACCACGACGCGGCGCCCGAGTCGCGGAGGCTCGCCGCACGTCACATCATGCAAGAGCGATACTGCGTCGATGACTCGCGCGGCATCTCGAGCAGGTACGTCGATGTGCTTACCGACTCCCGCACCGATGGCGAGGAAAACTGAGCACGGCCATCTTATTTGATGGGCCGGGGCAGATATTTGGTCACGTTTGATG
>CAZBTV010000036.1:0-51039 GCA_964494895.1 uncultured Steroidobacteraceae bacterium
GCGATTTTCGCGCCGCTGGCCAACCGCCTCGGCGTCTGGCAGCTCAAGTGGGAGCTGGAGGACCTGGCATTCCGTTATCTCGAGCCCGAGGAATACAAGCGAATCGCGGCAGAGCTCAACGAGCGCCGGTCGGACCGGTAGCGTTACATCGTAGCGCTCTTCGAGACCCTGAGGGCGGAGCTGACGAAGGCGGGCATCCGGGGCGAGGTCTATGGCCGCCCCAAACATATCTACAGTATCTACAGGAAAATGACTCACAAGCATCTCGCCTTCGAACAGTTGTTCGATGTGCGCGCGGTGCGCGTGATCGTAGACACCATACCTGACTGCTATGCGGCTCTCGGTATTGTCCACGGCCGGTGGCCTTACATCCAGGGTGAGTTCGATGACTATATCGCAACTCCCAAAGACAACTTTTATCGCTCGATCCATACCGCCGTGATGGGTCCGCAGGGAAAAAGCGTCGAAGTTCAGATCCGCACGCGCGAAATGCACGAGCATGCCGAGCTCGGAGTAGCCGCTCACTGGACCTACAAGGAAGGCGGAGCGCGAGACGCCCAATACCAACGCAAGATTGAATGGGTACGACGACTTCTGGAGCCACACGAGGCAAGCGAGGCCACTGACTCGGAGCGCGACTTTCTCGAGCGTGTTCGTACCGAGCTGTTCGAGGATAGGGTTTACGCCCTCACCCCGAAGGGTGAAGTCATCGATCTGCCGCGCGGAGCGACTCCTCTCGACTTCGCCTACTCAGTCCATACTTCCCTCGGACATCGCTGCCGCGGCGCGAAAGTGAACGGGCGCATCGTGCCGCTCACTCATGCGCTCAGCAACGGTGAGATCGTGGAGATCATCACCAGCAAACAGGAGGCACCCAGCCGCGACTGGATGGCCCCCGAGCAGGGCTACCTCGTTTCGGCGCGCAATCGGTCGAAAGTTCGTGCCTGGTTCCGCAAGCAGGACGTGGGAGACAACCGTGCGGCCGGGCGGGCTATCGCCGAGCGCGAGCTGGCGCGCGTGGGGCTCAAGCCTGAGCAGTTCTCTGCATTGGTGCAGGAGCTGACGGCTCGCGATGCCGACCACCTGTACCAACTTCTTGGTGAAGGTGAGATTACGGTTACACAACTGCTGCAGGCAGCAGCCAGGCTGCCGGGATCGCAGCTCGCCGATGCGGCCCGCCATCACCCTCCATTGGTACGCAAGGGACCCGCAAGCACCCGCCGTGTACCATCGGGCAAACAACGAGCGGGCTCACCAGTCGACATCGAGGGTGTCGGGGATCTACCTGTCACACTCGCCCGCTGCTGCGCTCCGCTGCGCCCACAGCCAATCGCCGGATATGTCACCATCGGCCGTGGAGTAACCATCCATCGTACTGACTGCCCGAGCCTGATCCGGATGCGGGCCACCAAACCCGAGCGCATTCTCAACGTCGAGTGGTCCAAAGCGGATGGCGGGAACCCCACTGTCGAACTGTCGGTCACCGCCTATGACCGAAGGGGCTTGGTCCGCGACATCACCGACGTACTGGCATACGAGCGCCTCAGTATCGAGGCAATGACCACGACGACCGACCGTAACGCCGGTACCGCCCGCCTACTCGTCACGGTGAGCATCAGTGATCTCGAGCAGCTCACGCGTGTGCTCAACAGGCTGACGGCGGTGCCGAATGTGATCCATGCACGGCGAATGAGCTGAATCGGAAGGAACGCCGTTTCAGCCTGCTAACAACAATAATATGTGACTTGGAACGGCGTTCGCAGGCCCCTGTCGCTGTATTAAGACATAGCGTTGCAGGAAGGCTCCCAGGGAGGGGGCTAACGGGCTTATGCGTGTCCTCGTAGTCGATCAGGATTCTGCTCTCCTCACAGAAATTACCCAGACCCTGGGTGAGTATTTCACTATCGACGCAGTCACCAACAAGGGTGACTGCCTCGATCTGGTAAGAGTCAACGACTTTGATGTCATTGTCGCTGGCGAGCGCCTCCAGGACGGCTCTGGCCTCGAGCTGTTGGGGCAGTTGGAGCGCACTCGGCCGGACATGCTGCGCATCTTCGCCATCGAGCGTGAGCGGCTGAGGTTGCTCAGGGGCCGGCTGGGGCCTTTTGGACTTTTCCGAACTCTTTCTTATCCGATCGAGCCGCGGCAGCTGCTCGCCGCGCTTTCCGCGGCTGCGGGCTTCGATGAGGAGCCGCTGGAGGAATCATCCTCAGCATCAGAGGTGCCCGAGCGTCCTGTGCTACCGACGCCGACGGAGGTGTCAGCACCAAAGCAACCGCATGCACCGCCCAGGCCATCGTCAGCCCCACCAACCGTGACTGCTGCGCGACAGGCGACCGCGACAGCGCCCATGCCGTCACGAGCAAACACATCATCGTCTGCCCGTCCAACCAGACCAAAAACGCAATCGCAGAGTATTTCCCGTGTGAGCGGAGCCCTGAGCCCGCCATCGCATGTACCACGTCGGCGCACGCCGGTAACACCGATGCTGGGAACCCGGGGCGCGGGCACCTCGAGACCTAAAGGGCTTCCCCCGCCCCGAATGGAACCGAGCGCAAGGCGAAGCGCTTTTCTCTTCGGCATCGGCGTAATAATCGCCCTCGGAGCGTTGGCGTCAGCGTTCCGCCTCTATAAGACGAGCGACGAGCCTGCGGTACACGCGACTCTGACCGCCCCATCACCACCTCAATTTCCCCCCGAGGTCATCAAGCTCGTTTCGGATACTGAGACGGCACTTCAGAACGATGATCTCAAAGGAGCGCGTACTGACATCGCCGCTCTACACCAGATTGCACCCACTCACCCGCGATTGCGTTTCCTCGAAGCGCTTCTGGAGCAGGAGGAAACGGCGAACGGCAGTTCCAGATCAAGGTCCTCAGCGCGACACACGTCATCGCGAAAGGCTGCCAGTGCGGGCGCCCCGCCCGCAGCCCCCACGGTCAGCTCGCGCCGGCAAACGCCGGCAGTCGCCACCTTCAGTGGCAGAACGATCGAAGAAGACAGCAACCCACGATCGCCCGCCGACGGGCACGAATGAACGAGACATAGTAGGGATTAACTTATCCTCGACGCGCGCTCTTACGATCTTCGTCGGTACCGTCGAAAGCTCATGCGGCGGCGTATGCAACAAGCTTACGCGCCAAACAAGAGGCAGCGGTCCACTCGTTGACACCGTTCGCAGATTTTCATCTGACAGGCGCGCGCCGCGCTTCTGCAAAGTACCCTTATCCTCGCACGGGGGTTCGAAAGAATGTCGCACGCCGCGACCGCGGCATCAGCGGAGCATCTGTTGAATCGTAAAATCGTGGCGTCTGCAAAACGCGACGCGTGGACAACAAACACTCAACATGACGCTGAGGCTGCGTGTGCCAGCCGGATCTCCGGAACCGTGCGTCTCGCTGTTCGCCTTGCGGGCGCCGCCGCGCCCGGCACCACGCTGTTTGTCAGTGCCACGGACCCGGCCTCCCCGGCGGCGCCGCTTGCGATGCTTCGCTTGCGCGTGGATCGCTGGCCGGTGCCGTTCACGCTTGACGATGCGGACGCAATGATTCCCGGACGCAATCTTTCAGCGGCGCGGCGCATTCACCTCGAGGCGCGCATCTCGGCTGCCGGCGAGGCGTTGCCCCGTCCCGGCGATCTCGTCGGCAGGCTCGAGAATATCGATCCCCATACCACGCTGCCGGTCCACATTCTGATTGACCATATGATGGACTGACAGCTGGGGGGCGGGGACGCCGCAACTCTCAACGATTGGGCGAATCAATGGCCCGCTTGTCTACGGACAGCGCCGCCTCATGCAGCGCCTCCGACAGCGTCGGATGCGCGTGGATCGTACGCTGCAGGTCCTCACTACTAGCTGAGTATTCCATTGCCAGCACTGCCTCGGCGATGAGCTCGCCGGCCATCGGTCCGATGATGTGCACACCGAGAATCTCATCATCGTCCTTGGAAGCGATCACCTTCGCAAATCCCTGCGCCTGCTCCATCGCTCGCGCGCGACCGCTTGCCAGAAAGGGAAACACACCGACTTTGTAGGGCTTGCCCTGCGCCTTCACCTGCTCCTCGGTGAGGCCCACCCAGGCAATTTCCGGCGCTGTATAGACCACCGACGGAACCGTCTTGTAGTTCACCTCGGCGAAGCGGCCAGCGATCAGATCGGCCACCATCACACCTTCTTCCTTGCCCTTGTGAGCGAGCATCGGACCGCGAACACAATCTCCGACGGCCCAGACGCCCTCCGCTGCGGTTCGACATTCATGGTCGACCTTGATGAAGCCGCGCTCATCGAGCTCGACGCCCGTCTCCGGGCCCAACAGGTCCTTGGTGTACGGGCGCCGCCCAATGGCCACAACCACCCGATCGACAGTGATCTTCTGCTCGCCGTTGGCGTCCGTGTAGCTTACATCGACTGCGTCACCGACCACTTTGGCACCCGTGACCTTGGCACCGAGCCGGATGTCCAGGCCCAATTTCTTGAAGTGGCGCAGCGCTTCCTTCGCAAGCTGTTGGTCGGCCACCGCCAGAAAGTCGGGCAGAGCCTCCAGCATGACGACCTCGCTGCCGAGGCGCCGCCAGACGCTACCCAGCTCGAGCCCGATCACTCCCGCACCAATGACACCGAGCCGCTTCGGCACGGAACGGAGCTCGAGGGCGCCCCATGAGTCCACGATGTGCGGAGACTGGAATGGCGCCGAACGCAGCTCGATCGGCGCGGAGCCCGACGCGAGAATGATGTTCTTGGCGGTGAGCTCGCGGCGCGCGCCGTCGGGAGAGGTGAATTCGACACGATGTCCGGAAAGCAGCTTGCCGTGGCCCTGCAGCGGAGTGACGCCCGCACCTTTGAACAGAGCCAGGATACCCTGCGTCATGGTCTTGACGATGCCAGCCTTCCGCTTCTGCATCTGCGCGACGTCCATGGTGACATCGGGCGCTTTGATGCCATGGGCCGCGAACTCCTCATGAGCGCGGTGATAGAGCTCCGTGGACTCGAGAAGCGCCTTGGAGGGAATGCAGCCCGCGTTGAGGCAGGTGCCGCCGAAAGCGCGAGTCCCGTCGAGGTTGGTCCACTCATCGATGCAGGCAACACTGAGCTTGTTCTGACCGGCACGGATTGCGGCAGGGTAGCCGGCGGGACCACCGCCGATGACAATGACATCGAAAGAGTCGGACATGGGAGGCTCCCGCTTGGAGTTGTTGATTGGTGTGTTTGATTGGAAAAAAGGCGCCTGCGGCGCTTTTTTCGAGACCCTACACGAAAACCGGCGGCAAAAAGCGTGGTTTTTGCCGCCTGCTCAGAATTCCGGGATGATTCGTCCGTCTAAGGCTATACACCCAACAAGATACGGCCCGGATCCTCGAGACACTCCTTCACAGTGACGAGGAACTGCACCGCTTCACGCCCGTCAATGATCCGGTGATCGTAGGTGACCGCAAGATACATCATCGGCCGGACGGCAACCTGCCCGTTGACCACCATCGCGCGCTCTTGCGTCTTGTGCATGCCCAGAATGGCACTCTGCGGAGCATTCACGATCGGTGTCGACATGAGCGAGCCGAACACACCACCGTTGGTCACCGTGAAGGTGCCCCCCGTGAGATCTTCGATCGCAAGGGTACCCTCGCGCGCCTTCTTCGCGTAATCGGCGATCTCTTTTTCAATCGTCGCGAAGCTCTTGAGCTCGGCGTCGCGCACGATCGGTACCACGAGCCCTCGATCGGTGGAGACGGCCACACCGACGTCGTAGTACTCATGGTAGATCACGTCACTGCCGTCGACCGAGGCATTGATGACCGGAAATTTCTTCAGCCCCTCGATGGAGGCTTTCACGAAAAATGACATGAAGCCGAGCTTCACGCCATGGTCCTTCTCGAAACGATCCTTATGACGCGCGCGCAGTTCCAGCACGGCCGTCATGTCCACCTCGTTGAAGGTGGTGAGTAGCGCTTGAGTGGACTGGGCTTCGACGAGCCGCTGCGCGATGCGCTGGCGCAGACGTGTCATAGGAATGCGTTGCTCGGCGCGCGCTCCGACAGTTCTCCCCGCCGGCACAGGTGTTGAAGCGGGTGCCGGCGCACGTGCTGATGGCGCAGCGGCCGCGGCGGTGTCAGTTCGAGCGGAAGGCTCGGTAGCAGCCTGTTTCTTGCTCAGAAAATCGACGACATCCGACTTTGTCAGCCGCCCGTCCTTGCCGGAGGCCGGGATAACACCCGGATCGAGCTTGTTCTCCTCTACGAGACGCCGCACCGATGGACTTAGCTTGCCCGCGGCGTCCGCACTCCCGTTCGTGTTGGGGTGTGCATTTGCCGCCTCCGCTTGCGAAACACTCGCAGCAGTGGCGCGCGCGGCGCTGGTGGCGGCACCCGCAGCGGCGCCCTCCTCAATGATTGCCAGAACCTGGCCGCTGGTGACCACCGTACCGCTCTGGATCTTGATCTCACGCACCACGCCGTTGGCTGGCGCCGGCACTTCGAGAACAACTTTGTCCGTTTCCAGGTCCGCGAGATTCTCGTCTCGTTTGATGGCATCGCCCGGTTGCTTATGCCAGGCAACGAGTGTGGCGTCTGCCACGGATTCGGGCAGTTGGGGAACCCGGATTTCAGTCGTCATGAGCTCTTTCTCAATGGAGTCGCCGAGGCACTTCCCGTCGCCGCTGTCAGGGCACCCGTTCCCGTCAGCCGCGTGGTCTCCCTGGCGGATTCTTCTGTAGCCGTAGCATGCAGTGCCGCATCGATCAGCGCGGTCTGCTCATTTTCATGGATTTTGGAGATGCCCGTCGCCGGTGCCGCGGCCGGTGCACGGCCCGCATACAGAACCTGCCGCCGTCCTCCCAACACCTCCTGCAGACGGTGCCGGATCTGGTACCAGGCGCCCTGGTTCTGTGGCTCCTCCTGACACCAGACGACCTCGCGAGCGTTCGGGTAACGGTTCAGCGCCGCCTCGTATTCCTCGGTCGGGAAAGGATAGAGCTGCTCGATTCGCACCAGCGCGACGTCGCGCAGCCCGTCCTTCCGGCGGGCTTTCAGCAGATCGAAAAACACCTTGCCGCTGCAGAAGACAACGCGTCGCACCTGACTCGGTGACAGATCGTCCACTTCGTCGATGACCCGGGAGAAGCTGCCTTGCGTGAGATCCTCCAGCGAGGATACCGACATGTCGTTCCGTAGCAGGCTCTTCGGCATCATCACTACGAGCGGCTTGCGGAAAGGCTGCAACATCTGCCGGCGCAGCATGTGGAACATCTGCGCCGGCGTGGAGGGCACGCAGACCTGCATGTTCGACTCCGCGCACAGTTGCAGGAAGCGCTCGAGGCGAGCCGAGGAATGCTCAGGACCCGCCCCCTCATACCCATGAGGCAGGAAGAGCACGAGGCCGCAGAAGCGCTCCCACTTCGCCTCGCCGGAGCTGATGAACTGGTCGATGATGACCTGCGCGCCGTTGGCGAAATCGCCGTACTGGCCCTCCCAGATCACCAGGCAATTGGGCTCCGTCGTGGAATATCCGTACTCGAAGCCCATGACGGCTTCCTCGGAAAGAACGGAGTCGATGATCTGCACGCGCGGCTGATGGTCCGCGATGTGCTGGAGCGGGATATACGTGCCATCAGTGTTCTGGTCGTGCAGCACGGCATGGCGATGGAAGAACGTGCCACGCCCGCTGTCCTGGCCCGAAATGCGCACCGAGAAGCCATCCTCGATGAGCGCGGCGTATGCAAGCGTTTCCGCGCAACCCCAGTCGAGCGGCATGTCGCCCGCCAGCATCTTCTTGCGATTCGCGATTACCTGCGCCACGCGCGGGTGCAGGCTGAAGCCGTTCGGATAGCCCACGATTCGCTCGCCCAACGCTCGCAGGCGGCGCATGTCAACACCTGTCTGGACGCGCTCGGTCCAGTCCGTTTGCGAGTAGGCGCTCCAGTCGACCGTATACTTGTTACCGATCATCCCGAGCGAGGCACGCGCCTGCGGCCGTCCTTCGTCGAGCCCGTTACGGTACTGCTCGACCATCGCCGTGGCTTCGCTCTCGGACAGCAACCCCTCGGCGACGAGCTTGTCGGCGTAGATTTTGCGTGCCGTGGGGTGTTGCCGGATCACCCGGTACATGCCCGGTTGAGTCGCCGCCGGCTCATCGGCTTCATTGTGTCCGTGGCGCCGATAACATACCAGATCGATGACCACGTCCTTGTGGAAGCGCAGGCGGTACTTCAGGGCGAGCCGCGTGACAAACACGACAGCTTCCGGATCGTCAGCGTTGACGTGGAAAATGGGCGCTTCGAGCATTTTCGCCACGTCGCTGCAATAGATCGTCGAGCGGGCATCGCGCGGATCGGAAGTCGTGAATCCAACCTGATTGTTGACTATGACGTGAACGGTTCCGCCAGTGTAGTAACCGCGCGCCTGGGACAACTGCAACGTCTCCATGACGACGCCCTGCCCCGCAAAGGAAGCATCACCGTGTACGAGCAGCGGCAACACACGATCGCCGAGCTGATCGCTACGGCGCTCCTGGCGCGCGCGGACCGAGCCTTCCACGACCGGATCGACCACTTCGAGGTGTGACGGGTTGAAAGCGAGGACCGTATGCACATTGCCACTGGCGGTGCGCAGATCGGCGGAAAAGCCCTTGTGATACTTCACATCGCCCGAGCCATGCAGGTGGCTCAGGTCATATTTCCCCTCGAACTCGGAAAACAACACGGACGGCGACTTGCCCAGCAGGTTCACCAGGACGTTCAGGCGTCCCCGGTGCGCCATCCCGATGACTACTTCCTCGACGGCGGCAGAGCCCGCCTGCTGAATGAGATCGTCGAGTAGTGGAACGAGCGCCTCGCCACCTTCCAGCGAGAAACGCTTCTGTCCAACGTATTTCGTGTGTAAGTAGCGCTCCAGGCCTTCCGCCGCCGTGAGCTGCCACAGGATATTGCGGCGCTCCGCGGTGCTGAATCGATGCTCCAGGCGACCCGCCTGGAAAAGATCCTGCAGCCACAGGCGCTCGTCGGAATCCGACACATGCGCGAACTCTGCCCCGATGGGACCGGCGTAGATGTGCTCGAGCTGTGCCAGGATGTCGCGCAGCTTCATCCGCTTCGGCACCGCTTCGGTACGGCTGCCCGTGAAGAACTCGGTATCCAGATCGGCGCTCGAGAGGCCGAAATAGTCGAGGTCGAGCACGTGAGGTCGAGGACGCTGCATCAGTCCGAGCGGGTCCAACTGCGCGAGTAGATGCCCGCGATTGGTCCAGATCTGGATCAGGCGCGAAACCGCGGCCTGCTTGGAGCTCGCCGCTCCACCAGTTCCCGGCTCTGAGGGGGCAAAACGTGGTTGGCCCGCTCGCGCGGCGATTGCCGCCTGAACGGGACCGTGCGACCGCTCAGTCGCCGACGGCGGCGCGAGACGGTCGAAATACGTACGCCAACGCTCTTCTACACTCTCCGGATCGCGGAGATACTGCTCGTAGAGGGTGTCGAGGAAGTCGGCGTTGCCGCCGTAGAGGGGTGTCGGTTCAAGCATGTTGAGAGGGGAAACTGCGAAGCGCTAGTTTAACGGAATCAACGCTGGCGAGGAAACGCAAGCGCTTGGCCGGAACGACAGCGTGATGTGATCGGCCCGGCAATTCCTGCGAGTCACGACATCGGGCACGCGGCCACGTTTCATGAAAACCAGTTCAGGAAGGCAATGCCTCCTGGAGCAAGCGGAACTCATACACCAGCAACGCGCCATAGCCGAGAAGCACCGAATAAAGTAGAAGACCAACTGGAACGCGGCCGAAAGCTTTCATCCGGGCCAGCAGTGTCAGAAGCACGACACCTCCGGCCGTGAGCCCGATCTTCACGAGCGAGAACGCCAGCGCCGAGCCGCCCACCAACGGCGCCATGAATGGATTCACCTCGTAGGCACCGTGATCGATCAGTGTCAGGGTAAGGAACGCATCCACGCACGAAAACAGCACAATCAGCATCGCTACCGCGAGCCACTGCGGATCATGCCAGTCAACGCCAGCGACAGCGTGCTCGCCCTGTCGGCGCGCCGCGCGGCGGCGCGGGTTGAAGCTTCCGTAGAACAGTGCGCGGACATGCTGCCTGCGGCGATCTGTCCCGCTGCGACGCTCTGGCGCACCCTCTTCGGGCGCGGCCGGTCCTTGGCCTTCGGACTGTATGGTCACGATTTTACTTTTTTCCACTGACTGGGCCTTCCCCTTATGGGCATTGTAGCGGCGCCGCGGCGAGCGGCGCGCCAACCAGAACGTGACAGGAATCACATTACCCCCCTTGCTCCATGGGGCTGAACGCCGCTCCTGGTCAGTGGTTTCGCCCGCCTCGAGAAGGAGCCTTCGAATCTCAGCGCGTCGCGCTCACGGCGATGGCCTTGCGAACGAAGTCCTCGTGCAGGCCGATCCGAAAATCGGCCAGTACCGCCGCCCGTATCTGGCGCGACGGGTCGATCAGGTAGGTGGCCCGGCGCACCCCGAGCCCGAGGGGCCCACGGACGTCGTACATTTTGATCACGACTCGTTCGGTATCGGACAACAGCCTGAACGGCAGCTGGTACTTTTCGCGGAATTTACTGTGGGTCTGCGGGTCCTGGGGACTGATACCCACCACATCCAGACCGGCACCTTGGATCGCCGCATGCAGGTCCCGGATCGAGCAGGCCTCACGCGTACAGCCCGGCGTGAAATCGGCCGGGTAGAAATAGAGGATGAGCGATCCTGTGCTCAGCAGAGTGCTCAGCGATACCGTCTGCCCAGTGTGATCCGGCAGCGTGAACTCCGGTGCTCGAGAGCCGATTTCCAGCATGTCACGTCTCCCTGCGTATTGGGTCTGGATAATAGCCGGCCCAATGCATGACTTGTCAGTGGCCCTTGGCTGAGCGGTCGCCCCCTCCCATGCTCAATCTCCATTGGACGGGCCGGGTGCCGATGGCTAGAATCGCCGGCTTCGCGTGGGGCGGTAGCTCAGTTGGGAGAGCGTCGCGTTCGCAATGCGAAGGTCGAGGGTTCGATCCCCTTCCGCTCCACCATTCCCCCATGGGTCGCCACCACGCCCCCGTAGCTCAGTGGATAGAGCGACCGCCTCCTAAGCGGTAGGTCGTCGGTTCAACTCCGGCCGGGGGCGCCAGATTCCTGTCTCGCCGGGCCGAGTCAATATTTCAGGCGCAAGACATCCGCGTGGCCGAACGTGGGAATGGCCACCACGTACAGGGTGTCGTGCTCACGGTCGTTGGAAAGGCCGACCTCGATGCCACTGAGCTCGTGGGCGATCGATGGGACGTTGCTGCCGTTTCCCACAAATAACACCGTTCCACCATCGTGTCCCCGCGTCAGTCGGCTCGCCATGGCCCCGATATCGCCGCCCTGGATGACCAGAGGACGCATGCCGAGGCGGTCGGCAAGCGGCGCGATGATCTGCTGCGCACGCCGTCCATCGCTCACATAGATGGCGTCGAGCCGCCCCACGCCGCTGGTCTCCCCGAGCAACTGTGCGAGCATCTGGGCGCGCTGCTCGCCGTCTGGGGAAAGTGGCGGGTCCTCTATGGTGCTAGCCTCCTTCTCCGCCGGCTGCACCAGCACTACGATGGTGGTCGAAGCCGAGTGAAAAAAATCCAGAATCAGGCCCAGCGCGCTGAGGACCACCACACCTGCCAGCATGGTCAGCCAGAGTGGCGCCAGAAAGGGCCTGCGATAACGGGTGACAGCGGGAGCTTCCATCACGCAATGATAGCAAGCCCGGCCCAACACTAACCGAATTGAAAGCCGGAGATGGGCTTGCCGAGCAGCGGCGCACTGTAGGTGCGACGACCGACGTCCTGCCCTCCGGCACCCGCCGCAACCATCAGGGGAATCAGATGCTCAGGACGAGGATGAGCCGCTCGCGCCCCGGGCGCCTGGTGCCACATCGCCAGCTTGCGTTCGCGCGTCGCGCAGTCCGGCTCGGTCACCGTTTCAGTCAGCCAGTCATCGAAATCCGATGCCGCCCGCATCACGCGCGGATCGCTGCTGTATAAGTCTCGCAGATTGTGATAGCTCATCCCGCTACCAACAATCAGGACAGCTTCGGCGCGCAAAGGCTCGAGCGCGTGGCCGATCCGAAGATGTGTCGCCGCGTCCAGATTCCGGTTGAGCGATAGCTGCACGACCGGAATATCCGCCTCAGGATAGATGAGCTTGAATGGAATGAAGACGCCGTGATCCAGCCCGCGCTCGGGCTCCTCATCGGAAGGAATGTCCGCGATTGACAGCAACTCGCGCACGCGCCGCGCGAGCGACGGAGAGCCGGAGACAGGATAGGTCAGCCGGTACGTATGCTCGGGAAATCCGTAATAGTCGAACAGCAGTGGCGGCCGATCCGCCGTATTCACCGTGGGCTGCTCGGTCTCCCAATGCCCTGAAATCACCAGTACGCTCGCGGGCCTTGTCCCGAGTGACGCATCGATTCCGCGCAGGTAGGCCGCCATGGGATCCCACAGATCGCGCGGCAGTCCCGGAGGCGTATCCATGAAAAAGCACGGGCCACCCCCGTGCGGTATATAGAGCGTCGGCAGATGACGGGCAGTTCGGCTCATAATTTGCGTCCCCTTGAGCGGTCAGTTCGCATCGGAGCTCATCGAGTGTCACGTTTCATGATCGTCGCAGCCGCTTCTGTCATCGTGCTGCTGAGCACAGGCCCGGTGAGTGCGGATTCACCCGCCACCGCGGAGGACGCTAGTGTAAGACAATCTGGTTCGAGAAAAATTACGGTGGATGCCGCCGCGGCAGTCGGGACCTTGCGCTCACTCCAAGGGGTCGATGGAGCCCCCGGTCCTGGAGGGCACAAGCCGGAGTATTTCACTTTCGGTGGCTGGAACATGCGGGACGATGTGGACGCATCGATCGGATATCGGCTCGCACGCATCGACCTGGTGCGTACCCACGATGGCTACGGGCCGGCGGACATCGACGCGAGGTTTGAATCAGCACAGGCCCCTGGCGGCGCATTGATCTCGGCCAAGCGCGATGCACTGACTATCTATCCGGATCTGACGGCAGACCCCGAGAATCCAGCCAGCTATCGCTTCGGTCCGACCGACCGGCTGATCACTTCGATAAAGGACGTCGGGGCACAGGTGCTCTTCCGGCTTGGACGCAGCGAGGGAGCCGATCCGACACCCCCTTCCGACTTCGATCGGTACGCGGCGATCGCGAAGCACATCGTGCTTCATTACAACCGTGGTTGGGCCAACGGATATCATTACGCCATCCGCTACTGGGAAGTCTGGAACGAGCCGGATCTCGGCAAGCTCTTCTGGAGTGGCACGGAGCGACAATACTTCGAGTTGTACGCGAAGATCGCCCACGCGGTAAAGCAAGCTGACAGTGACGCGCTCGTAGGAGCGCCCGCCATCGCCAAGCCCAACGACGACTCGCCCTATCGCGACGAGCTCATGCAACAGGCGCACTCGACCCAGACGCCGCTGGATTTCTATTCCTGGCACTGGTACGCCACAGACTCGAATGACCCCCGCGATTTCAGCCGGATCGCGCAGGATCTGCGCGCGCGGCTGGATCGCGTCGGACTGACAACCACCCGATCTTTCCTGACCGAATGGAATTACGGGCTCTCCGAGCCACCGCCCTCTCCTCTCGTACGGGCAGCGTTCGTTACCAGCGCTCTCATCTACATGCAGGACGCGCCCATTGATGCCGCGACACTCTATCGCGCTGACAACGTGTTTGGTCCTGACGGTGCAACACCCGACAAGACCGGGCAGGCACTCATCGCGCTCGGCCAGATGAAAGATACTCCACGGAGGCTGCGCGTTACCGGCGCCGATCTGAATGGATTCGCCGTGCAAGCCGGCCGATCGGTTGATGGTAGTGTGTTCCGTGTTCTGATCAGCAATTATCAGATTCCCGCCCAACTTCTCGGACGCCGGAAAGGTGCCGACGTACTTCACGTGCCGTCTGCCTTCGACGTTCGGCTCCTGTCACGCCGCGACGTCGCTTATCGCGACAACGCAGGGTTCGACCTGACCATCGAGCATTTGCCCCCGGGCCGGTCGTATGTCGTGGAGCGATGCCGAATTACGGATCGGGACGACTTCCAGCTCTCGAGCAATGTCGCTGCAGCGGGCACGTTAGTACAACTGAAAGAAAACCTGCCACCGCCCGGCGTGGAGCTCGTCACGGTACACTCATTGGCGCCCAACCAAAAAAGAGAGCAGCGGGCCACGAAATATTGCGACGCACAATAACTAGAAGCGGTTTCATCGACATCGCAACCTCAGGACGCAACATCTCGCTCGGACTGCTCGTCTGTGGGAACTGAGCGAAGTGCCGCCTGTCGAGGACATCACAGGCTGAGCCGTAAAGTGCCTGTAATGTGTTCTGAAACATGTCCAATCGGACGGGGGTCTGAAAGCAATGCGGGCCGGCGGGCAAACTACCGTCATCCGACGCGTGCTCGAACGGCGCGCGCATCAGTCGGCGACAATTCAGGAGGATACGGCGTCGACCATAGCAGTGATGGTCCGTTGTTTGCCGCCACCGCGAGCCCTTCTCGCGATAAGCGATCACGCGTTTTGCAATCACATTCAAAAACGCGTCGTTCCCGACATGCTCGATTACGAGGTTGCTGTGGACGACGCGCAGGCGCTCGACCTGCTTCGCGTTCAATTCCGACCGGTGGTCCTGACGGACAGTCTCAACGTGATTCGGGGCCTGCGCTCACAGCAGGCCGACCGTCCCCCATTTGTCCTATACATTTCGGATCTCGACGAGGGCTCAGAGCGCGCGGCCGGTATTCTCGCCGGCGCGGACGACTGCATCGGCCGCAGCTCGCCTGAGGCGGAAATGCGTGCGCGAGTCGGCGCGGCTCGACGTATCGCCGAGCTCGAGGCGGTTCTACGCATGGCGCTCGTGGAGAATCGTAAGCTCTCCACAACGGACGATCTAACCAGAGTCGCGAGCCGGCGGTTCTTCACCAAACAGTTTCCACGGGAAGTCGAACGCGCGGCCCGTTACGGACGTGCGCTATCCCTCATTCTCTGTGACATCGATCTGTTCAAGAATGTCAACGACACTCTGGGACACGTCGCCGGCGACCAGGTCTTGAAACAATTCGGCGCCCGGCTGCAACGGAATCTCCGTCGTGGTGTTGATTGGGTTGCGCGCATAGGCGGCGAGGAGTTCGCGGTTGTCCTCCCCGAAACTGGTTACGATCAGGCGCTGGATACCGCACGCCGCTTGCGTGCCGGCATTGCCAGCAAACCCTTCAATGTCAACGGCAAGCAGACCGACATCACCGCTAGCTTCGGCCTATGCGGACTCAATCGCGTTCCTACCGGCGAGCGCAAGATCCCCGAGCACATGCTCAGGGTTGCGGACGCCGCGCTATACCAAAGCAAACATGGTGGCCGCAATCGCGTGACCGCCACCATGCTCACTGACAAGCACTGCTGAACGGTCCCGGCGGACCTCATCGTTACTATTGTTTGCCGCGAACGGGCCTGCGGCACCGGTAGACCGAGGGGCGCGGAGTGTATGCCGCGCGATCCGGGAAGGGAAGAGGTTTTCGGCATCCAACAGGGCTCGAGTCCGCTTGGCTCCGGAGGCGCGCCGAACCAACATCCACCGAGGGCAAACGGCTTGATCTGCTGGGGAAAACACCCTCTTCAGGGGTGGCCCGCGAGAAACTCTCCTTATCCACAAATTGCCTGGAGTAACTCTGTGGACAACTCCGAATTTTGCAGACGGATCAAGCGTTTCGGATATTGGTTATTTTCTGCTCAATTCTTTCCCACAGCCGCCGCTCAGGCGCCGGGAGAATGTGCCGCTCCGCTTGACTTCGTATGTGCTGCTGAACTCCAACAAGGTCCAAGGGGTTGACCTGGCGGTGCCTGCCCCATCTCGCGCCAAACACAAGGGAATGGCGCGAGACGGGTCGTCGCCTCTCCATGGCCACCTGTCGCCTCTCCAGGGCCACCTCATGCGCAATTCGTTCCCTGCTCTGAGGCACCACGCCGGCTCACTTGTCATCCCGAGCCCCCTTTTCGCACACGGAAACCGGCCTGCCGCCGGGCTCCGCCTGTCCACAGAATGGAACTCCAATCACGGTGAAGGGTTATCCTCGAGCCCTGCGGAGGCGATCAAAATGCAGACGTCTCAAGGAAATAGGCGCAGAAACTCAGAGGACTATGAGAGGTGCGCCACGCTCGGAACACGGTTCGGAGCCAGCCGGCGGCTCGCCCCATCACGGTGGAAACGTCGTCGCGCTTGTGTGACACTTGCCTGCGACACTTCGCTCACTTCGCAGGCCCGCGGATGAAAAAGACAGGCAGCGAAACTCCGGTCGAGGCATCCCCAAAGAACAAGCCCGTGCCCGCAGAGCCCGTGGAACGGGCCCGACTCCAAGCGGACGTGGCGAAACAGCGCGTACGGCTCGCCAAAGAGGAATTGAAGCGGGCACGTAAGCGTTTGAAGGAAGCGAAGCGCGAGGCGCGCCGGGCACGCAAGTTGGCCACCGCCGCGCGCAAAGCGTGGAAGCAGGAAAAGCGAGCCATCAGCGGCGACGAAGTCAAGTCATCCTCGACCGAGCAAGAGAGCAGAAAAAAGCAAGCCAAAGCCAAGGGTAAACAGGCGGCCGAAGAGGCGAGCGGCAAGCAGCCGACCAAAAAGCGCAAGGGGACCGCGTCCGCCACCCGGTCACGGCCGGCGAGGTCCAATGCGACACCCACAGCACACGTGAGCGCGAAACAAACTCGCCGGCCGAGCTCGAAGCGCGCCAGCGGCAAGCGCGCCAGGCCGGAAGATCGGTCCACAGGGAAACCAACACCACAGCGGATCGCGAGAAAAGAAGCCGAGCAGACAACGACAACAACCATTGCAGCAATGCCGGCGGCGAACGCGCAGGATGTTGCTACGGCCGAGAGCGCACCCACGGCCAACGGCGCCGCCGTCGAGCACGGCACCTGACATACACAAGGCGCCACAAAATTACAGGCGCCCCTATTATCGCAGGCAATCCTGCAAGAAATGCGACGCATGCGTCGCACGGGGGCCGCCCGTAGTCGAGGCAGAGCCCAGCGTTGACGACGAACAGGAGATCCACATGCAAGATGAGCAAACCCGCGAGCGCATACCGGGCGCGAGCTCGACCGCCCTCGGCAATCACTCCCGGGTCGCTCCGTCGGCCTCTCGTATGCTCACGAGCTATCTATCGGACATCGAACAGCTGCTCGACGAGCAACGATGGAGTGCCGCCTTGCGTGAGGCACTCGATCTACCCCAGATCGCAGTGGCTTTGAGCGACCCGCAACTGCGCGCCTCCGGCGAGCAGATCAAAGCCTGGTGTGCAGAGTGGATCCGCCCCAACGAGGCCGACAGCAGCACACAGGACCCTGACTACGCGAGAGTCACTGCGGCCGCTCTCGCACACGTGTCCCACGATGAGCCCGCGACGGTGCCTGTTTTTTCGCTCAAACGCCTGCGATTGCGCCGCCACGCCCGCACTTCACTTCGAGGTTTCAGCTCCCGGGTCGACCCAACGTTGGACACTGAAGGCGCAAGCGCGGTCGCGACTTGCGGCATCCTGGTGGAAGCCGCGCGCCACTGGTATGCCCAGAGCGCGGTTCATGACCCTACCGTACAGATGAATCTTGCCCGGTTGGCGGTTCTGCGCTGACGACGGGGAGATCGACGAAGCTGGCATTCTTGCCCGCGTGGAACACGCGCTGTGTCGCCTTGCGATAGTCGGATGGCCTGGCGAAGAAGATGTTGTCCACAAAGGTCTGCGGATTGCGGTCATACAGAGGAAACCAACTCGACTGCACTTGTACCATGAGCCGATGACCCGGTAGAAACACATGATTCGCGTGGGGCAGCGCGAATCGGTATTGCTGTACCTTTCCCGCCGGAATGGCTGTGGGATGTTCGAAGCTGTCGCGATAGCGGCCGCGTAGGATGTCCATGCCGATCGCAAGCTCGTAGCCGGAGAGCTCGGGTTGCGACGCCATCTCGTCGGGGTACACGTCGATGAGCTTTACGACCCAGTCGCTGTCGGTACCGCTCGTCGAAGCAAATAGGCTCACAACGGGCGCACCCGCTATCTTCAATGGGGTCGTGAGGACTTCCGAGACATACGTCAGGACGTCGGGCCTGTCAGCGACAGCACGCTGATCTGTTACCAGCCAGCGTTGCCATGCCGGTGCATCGTCGAACCGCACCGGCCGCGGCTGGTACGGGACCGGCTTCGCCGGATCCGAGAGATATTCATCGAAGGGTGCCGAGCCACTCGCTGGCGGCGTGTCGAAGCCCAGCCGGAATCCCGGTTGCAGATAGAGCCGCCGCGGCTTCGCCATGCAGCCGGACTCACATGAAAGCGGCCAACTCCGCAACCTTCGCCAGGTGTTCGTACCCGTCTCATACGCGAACACCGGCGGAAGGTTCGCCGGCGGCGCTCCGTCCTTGAGGTGCTCGTCGAGGAACGGCTGCATGATATCGCGGCGGAATTGCAGGGCCGTATTGCCTTCGAGCTTCAGCGGTCCGAGCGTGCTGCCGTCGTAATTGACTCCACTGTGCCGCCACGGACCGAGAGCCAGGAAATTCCGATCGTTCGCCGTATCCTTCGGCTCCGTGGCCTCGTAGGTATGAATAGCACCGTACATGTCCTCCTGGTCCCAGAGACTCGCCACGTACAGCGTCGGCGTCTTCAGCGGCTGCTGCGCCAGAGCACGATCGAGCGCCTGCGCGCTCCAGAACAGATCGTACGCGGGATGCTCGCTGAGCTTGAGATAGAACGGCAGTTGATCAATACCGAACAGATGAGCGAAGTCGCCTGCGGATCCGGCTCGCAGGTAAAGGTCGTATTCGTCATAGACGCCTCCGGCAATGTGCTTGCCCTCTCCCCGCGCGGTAGTCTGCCCGTAGATGTAGTTGAAGTTCGATTGACGAAAAGCGCCGTTGTGGAACCAGTCATCGCCCTTCCAGCCATCGACCATCGGACTCATCGGCACCGCCGCTTTCAGCGCGGGGTGAGGATTCACCAGAGCCATCAGGACCGTGAAGCCCTCGTAGGAGGAGCCGATCATCCCTACCCTGCCGTTGGACTCGGGAACGTTCTTCACGAGCCAGTCGATCGTGTCGTAAGCATCCGTGGAGTGATCCACTGGCGTGTCATTCAGCGGACCCCGCAGCGGCCGCGTCATGACGTACTCTCCCTCAGAGCCGTACTTCCCACGGATATCCTGAAAGACGCGGATGTAACCCTCCCGTACAAAAACCTCGTCCCCCATGGGGAGCGCGTCGACCATATGAGGGCTTACCGTCCGCTCGGCCCGCCGCGCGGCGTTGTATGGAGTGCGCGTCAGAATGATCGGAGCATTCTTCGCATCTTTTGGCAGCACGATCACGGTGAAGAGCTTGACGCCATCGCGCATCGGGATCATGACTTCGCGCTTGACATAATCGAACGCCGCATTGGGCACTACAAACTTGGGCGGGATATCGGGCTGCATGGGCGGTATCGGCAACCCGTTCGCGGCAGCGGCCAGATTTGCCAGCAGAGCCCCCGCGATTCCCAGGGCACAGCCATTCATTGCACGTCCGATCATCAGACTCGCTCCATCACAAGATCGCCAGATTTATTGTCCACGGCGCCCGCTTCCCGGCTGACTCGTGTGATTTGACGGCAGTTGGCCGGGACGGGATAAAAGCAGTTGTTATAACAGATGCGCGACCGTTGTGGCGCCCTCCTGAAGAGGCCGGGGCCGTACGTTGAATATCCATGCATGCATGCGTTATGCCAACCGGCTCATCGAGAACACCGCGATGGCCTTGACTGCCCAGCGGCCGCAACAGCGAGTCGCAGTGAAACGCCGCGATCAGGTATCGGAAGATTTCAACACCACCGCGCCAGTGGAGACCAGCTTGAACTGCGAGTCATGCTCGAGGGCATCGCGCAGAGCTTTGAGCATCTGTTGGTCGATGACGGCGGCATTTTCCAGCTCGACGGGATAACGCACCGAGCATTCGAGGCCATTCTCGGTCAGCCGCGCTCGGACTTCCGGCCGCGGAGCGGCGGCGTCGAATTCCATGAACTGTTGCATCACCGCGTGTTGCCGATCGATCGCCGCCCGGTACTTCTCGTACACCTGCTCAGCGGCCGCCTTCAACCGCTTATGTGCCTCCGCCACGTCCGCAGTTGCCGCGATGGTCAACGTGACCGTATGCCACACGTAGTCGGCGCCAGGGATCTGCTTGAACAGAGCGGTCGGTTGGAACAGCACGGCGTTCGAATGGACGACCATACGGCCCGTGGCGTGCAGATCGGGTCCGGCGAGCTCCATCAGGTAGATGCGGATCAGGCCGATATCGACTACCCGTCCCGTGACCCCTGACAGCGTAATACGATCTCCAACACGGACACCGTAGCGTCCGATCAGAAAGAAATACGCGACGATAGCCAGTATCACATTTTGCAGTGCGACCGCGATGCCGGCGGTCACGAATCCGATGTAGGTCGCGAGAGATCCGATCTCGGAAACGAGCCCAAACACAATCACCAGCGTCAACGCGATTCCGACCACGACCCGCCGTAGCACGAGGAACTGGCGCCGGCGGCGCAGGTCATGCAGATAACGGAATGTCGCGCGTCTCCAGATATCGGAGACCACGAGAACGACCACGATCCACCCCAGCACGATTCCCACACGCAGGGCCAGATAGCGGGCGACGGTCGCCATTTTCGTGTTGAGAGATGCGCGCCAGTCCCCGAGCGTGCTGCCGACGCTCTCAACGACCAGAGCCTGCTCACCGAGCGGCACGAGGACGGTGGAGAGCTGCTTGAAACGATTGCTGTCCTCTTCCAACGCGGCACGCTGCGCCAGCAGCTGGGCCGGATCGGTCGAATTGCTGATCGAAAGATCCTTGCCCATCACGTCACGCACCTTCTGCACCAGAGAGCCGCGTACCTTGTCGGTTTCGTCCTGCAGCTCACCGGTCTCCTTGATCAAGGCAGTCAACTGGCGCCGCGTATCGGTGAGAGTGAGCCACTCGCTGACGAGCGCGATGACTCCGGCGGACTCGACTCGCAACGCATTGCTCGATGCCGTTCGTGAGGCGCCCGCATTCACAGGCCCTCCAGCGGAAGAGACGTTGTTCGTGCTTCCTGTATTGGAGCCCCCGCCCGATCCGCCACCCCCCGCCGTGGAGGCACTACCGCCGGAGGTGCTGGAAGACGCTCCCGCGGATCCTCCGCCCGCTGCGCCTTCACCCGATCCGCTGCTGCCCGCGTGCCCACCCCGGGAAGCTCGCATCGAAGCGCGCAGCTGGGGAATCGAGCGCTCGATGTCGGCGATCTGACCCTCCAGAGGGCTCAAATTCGCCTTGTCGCCTGCAATCGAGCTCGCCTCGAAATTCTGCATGTCCTGAACGCTGCGCTGCACCTGGTGAGCAAGGTCCAGGGCCGCGCTCACCTGCCCTTTCTGCGCCGCGAGTGTCTTGCGCTCTTTGCCACGAGCGCGCGCGAGCTGTCGGTCGAGAGCATCCAGTTGGGATTGCAGCGTATCGATGCGCTGATTGATGTTTGCCGCGGCTTGATCGAGCCGGCCAGCCAAGCCTTTTGGCGATGGAGTGGGAGAAGCAGCTGCTCCCTTCTGCTCCGATTGTGCCTCCAACAGCGTGGCGGAAGCTCTACCCGCCTCGACCGCCAGCCGCACAGCGGCGAGCGCTTCCTGTTGTAGCCCGCTCGCGGACGCTTCCGCCGGAAGCTGTACTGGCTGGAGGGTCGCGAGGTGATGATACCAATCCGCCGTCTTGCCGAGATGGGCAGCGACCTGCTCGGAGCTCAGTGGCAATACCGGCTCTGGAGCGTTCGGGGGTGTTTGAGTCCCCGCGGGCGGCTGCTGGGAGCCGACCGGACCGGCGATGCCGACCAGCAGGGCAGCCGCGCTTATCATTGCGCAGGAGGCACGGCTACGCCTCCGCCAAGCCGTTCGCACGAGGGTCAAATTTCGTGATCCGTATCCCATGAGCTGTCCTCGCCCTAGCAAGGAAAAGGCCAAGCCGGTGCGGATCGGGTTAGGATTGCATCCATGAGCCAATCTGAGATTGCCACCGTTCTGCGGAAGGTTCTTCCCCCTGACAGCGTCCTCTGGCGTGATGAGGAGCTGCGCCCATACGAGTGTGACGGGCTGAGTGCCTTCCGCAGGAAGCCGATGCTGGTCGTGCTGCCGCGGACCGAGGAAGAAGTCCGGCAGGTGCTCGTTACTTGCCGCAAGCTGGAAGTGCCAGTGGTCGCGAGGGGTGCGGGAACGGGACTCTCCGGCGGCTCCACGCCACACGAGTCTGGAGTTCTGCTGTCCCTTGCACGCCTGAGCCGGATTCTGGAAATCGATCCGCTGGCACGGATCGCGCGCTTGCAGCCTGGCGTTCGCAACCTGCAGGTCTCTGAGGCCGCTGCTCCCCATGGGCTCTACTATGCACCCGATCCTTCGTCCCAGATTGCATGCTCGATTGGCGGCAATGTGGCCGAGAACTCCGGGGGTGTTCACTGCCTGAAGTACGGGCTCACCGTCCACAACGTGCTGGGCATCCGGGGCTTCAGCATAGATGGCGATCTGATTGAGCTCGGAGGCCGCGCGCCAGATCATCCGGGGCTCGATCTGCTCGCCTTGGTGATTGGTTCCGAGGGCCTTCTGATGGTGGTCACGGAAGTCATTGTGAAGCTGATTCCACGACCACAGCTTGCCCGTGTCGTCATGGCGTCCTTCGATGATGTTCGCAAGGCGGGAGATGCCGTCGCAGCCATCATCGCTGCGGGAATCATACCGGCCGGACTGGAGATGATGGATCGCAAGGCAACCCTCGCCGTCGAGCCCTTCGTGAAGGCGGGTTACGATCTGTCGGCCGAAGCGATTCTTCTCGCCGAGGCGGACGGCACGCCAGAGGAAGTAGCCGAACAAATCGCCGAAATCGAAGGCGTGTTGCAGAAGGCCGGCGCGACGGCAATGGTGGTATCGAGCTCCGAGGCCGAGCGCCTACGTTTCTGGTCTGGCCGCAAGAACGCATTTCCCGCCGCGGGACGCGTCTCGCCGGACTACTACTGCATGGACGGCACCATTCCGCGCAAGAACCTGGGTCCGATGCTCGAGGCGATCGAGGACATGGAAGAGCGCTACGCGCTCAAATGCATGAACGTGTTTCACGCGGGCGATGGCAATCTCCACCCTTTGATCTTGTTCGATGCCAACGCCGCGGGTGAGTGGGAGCGCGCTGACCGCTTCGGAGCAGAGATTCTCGAATTGTGCGTACGACTGGGCGGAACGATCAGCGGCGAGCACGGAGTCGGCATCGAGAAAATCAACTCGATGTGCGTGCAATTCTCCAACGAGGAGCGAGCCGCTTTTTTCGCAGTCAAGTCGGCGTTCGACCCTCCCGGACTGTTGAATCCCGGCAAGGCCATTCCGACCCTCGCCAGATGTGCCGAATACGGCAAGATGCACGTTCACGGTGGTTCCCTGCCCCACGCCGACCTGCCCCGATTCTGACTCGTCATGAATGATCAAACGCACACCGCGCTCGGTGAGCTGCGTGAGCGCATCCGGACAGCTCACGAACAACGCCGTCCTCTACGTCTGCGCGGCGCGGGGACGAAGGATTTCTACGGAGAAGATACGGACGTCGTAAGCGGCAACAGCGCGACGGTCGATAGCGACTCGCGCGACGGCGGCGCACGACGCCAGGCCATGTCTGAAGCTACATCCCTGGACCTCCGCCCGTACCGTGGCATTGTCGATTACGAGCCGTCCGAGCTGGTCATCACCGCCCGCTGCGGCACCCCACTATCCGAGATCGAGTCCACGTTGGCGGAACGCGGGCAATTCCTCGCATTCGAGCCGCCGGCATTCGGTGGCGACCCAACCATTGGTGGCGTCATCGCGGCGGGACTGTCGGGCCCACGCAGGATGTACACGGGAGCTGCGCGGGATTTCGTACTGGGCGCAACACTTCTCGACGCTCGAGGGGATGTCCTGCGCTTCGGTGGCCAGGTGATGAAAAACGTGGCTGGCTTCGATGTGTCTCGTCTCCTGTGTGGCTCCCTGGGCATTCTCGGCGTCATCACGGAGATCTCTCTAAAAGTCCTGCCGTTACCGCGAGCGCAAGAAACGCTCACATTCGAGATGACGGCGGCCGAAGCCATCACAGCCTTCAATCGCTGGAGTGGCCAACCTCTACCGCTCTCCGGCGCCGCCTGGCATGCCGGCGTGGCCTGGCTCAGACTCTCCGGCGCCCACTCCGCATTGCGCGCTGCCCGGGAGCGGTTAGGTGGAGAGCGGAAAGACCCCGGATTGGCGACGCAGTGGTGGAATGCTCTGCGCCACTGCACGCACCCTGTCTTCGATCACACTTCGATCTGGCGACTGTCGGTCCCTGACACGACGCCGCCATTGGATCTGCCCGGCGAGCCGCTGATCGACTGGGGCGGCGCTCTACGCTGGTATCCCGATCACACACCCCGCCCACGCGAAGTCGCATCCGCTGCCGGCGGCAGTGCCATGTGTTGGAAAGGTCCCATGCCCGCCGGCAGCCGCTTTCACCCGCTACGACCTGCCACCGCCGCCCTGCATCGCCGCCTGAAAGAACGCTTCGATCCTCACGGAATCTTCAACCCCGGCAGGTTGGTCGCGGGCCTATAGCGACGGCGAAGCGCGACCCCGCCCGCACTTCCATTCAAGCGCTCGAGGACACCGCGCGTGCTTCCGTTTCGGGTGCGTCCGCAGGCGCGATAGCAGGCGCCGGCACCTGCACCGGCTGATCGCGCTCGAGTGTCACGCAGGAGCCGGGATAGGACGAAGCGATGCTCAGTGTCAGGCCATGCAGCTTCGCCACCGCCGCCACGAGACTCAAGCCCAGCCCGCTGCCGGGAGTGTGCCTGCTCTTTTCGAGGCGATGGAAGCGCCGCAAAACCGCATCGCGCTCATGCACCGGTATCCCCGGTCCGTTGTCAGAAACGGTGACTCCGATATGCCCCTTGCGACAGAAGGCGCGCACACCCACGCAGCCGCCGTCCGGGCTGAACTTGATCGCGTTGTCGACTAGATTGCTGATTGCTTCGAACATGAGGCTGGGATCGCCCGACATCTCGGCAGGCAATGATGCATCCGTATGGAACGAGAGCGACACGCCGCGTTCCTCCGCTACGGGAGCGTGAAACTCAACGACATCTGCGGCGATTTGACCGAGGTCGATTCTGGTAAAGCCCGCACGGCGCGCGCCATCTTCGACCTCCGCAATGCGCAATAGAGCGCTGAAGGTGCCAAGGACTGCCTTTGTCTCGGCGATAGCGGCTTCCACGGCGCGAGCGTACTCCTCGGCTGAGGTTGCCCTGCGGCGAGCTCGCTCGAGCCCTCCAAGCAGGCGTGTCAGGGGCGTGCGCAGGTCGTGGGCGATATCATCGGTCACACCCTTCACCTCGCGCATCAACCGCTCGATGTCATCCAACATTCCGTTCACGAGGTGAACCAGGCGATCGAGATCGCCAGCCCCCCGGCGGGTAGGCAAACGCTCGGCGAGATTTCCGATCACGATGCGCTCGACGGCGCCCGTAATGCCGTTGATCTGGCGCACAGCCCCAAAACCGGTGATCACCGCTCCGGCAATACCGATTGCAAACACGAGGATGCCGCCCCATGCCATGGCGTCCAGCAACAGGTGTTTGAACCCGTATATCTCGTTGACGTTGTAGCTCAGGATGAGAATATCGTCGTTGGGCATCCGATAGCCCACGCCACGGAAGGGCATGTCCTTGCCATTTCGGCTTAGCTTGTATTCGAAGTAGCGTCCCAGCGGAACAGGGCGCTGCGGCAGAGCCGGCAAATTCCCGGCGATGTAACGGCCCGAGGAATCGAACAGACCGAACGGTCGCCACGCATCCGGATCACGCTCGGCATGGGTTTGCAGGCGCGGAACGATGTCCCCGAGAGCGGTCAGATAAGCCACGGAGTCGCGCTGGATCCACTGATCCACGGAGCTGTTGAGATACGACGTGGCCTGCCAGTAGAGGAAACCGAAGAAGGCAACCGTCGAGACGCCAAACAGCGCCAGAAACAGCACCGAGAGCCGGAAGCTGGTCGTGCGGGGCAGGTCAGTCAGGCGCACGGAGAATGTATCCTGAGCCGCGCACCGTCTGGATCATCGAAGGCAAGCCACCCTCGTCGAGCTTGCGCCGCAGCTTGCCCATGTGGACGTCGATCACATTGGTGCGCTGATCATACCGGTACGACCAGACCTCCTCGAACAGCATGGTCCGCGTGATGACCTGTCCCGGGTGTCGCATCAGGTACTCGAGGAGCCGGTACTCACGCGGCAGCAAATCGATGTTTCGCCCGCCGCGCTTCACTTCACGCTTTAGGAGATCTACTTCCAGATCGCCTACACGCAGCATGGTCTGGCGATCGGAGCCGCTGCGGCGGCGCACTAAAACCTCGATTCGCGCGGTCAGCTCGAGCGACTCAAAGGGCTTGGTCAGGTAATCGTCACCGCCAGCACGCAGGCCGCGCACCCGTTCGTCCACCGCAGACAATGCGCTGAGGATGAGTACGGGCGCATCCACACTAAGCCCGCGCAAGCTCGAGAGAACAGTGAGCCCGTCAATTCCGCCGGGCAACATCCGATCCAGCACGATGGCCGAATATCGGTCCGTTACAGCGCGATCCAAGGCATCCTGACCAGTGTACGCGCACTCCACCTCGAAGCCGTGGTCGCCCAACGCCGCAGCGATTTCCGCGGCAGTCTGAGCGTCGTCCTCCACGACGAGCACTCTTGTCATGGCTCCTCCTGGTATGCATCGACTGCATGATACTCCGGAGGGAACGCCCGACGGGGGCGTGAAAATGATTTTAGGCGGGTGCGCCGCAGTTTAAGCTGCGGCGCACCATCTACCCCAATCAGGCCGTCTTCAGGTCCACCGACTTGATGGGCAGCTTGCGGATCCGTTTCCCCGTGGCCGCGAAGATTGCATTCGCCAGTGCTGGAAGGACCGGTGGCAAAGCCGGCTCACCCAGGCCCGTGGGTGGGAAACTCGTCGGCAGGAAGTGCACTTCCACCTGCGGCGCCTGATACATACGCAGCAGCGGAAACTCGTGGAAGTTCGTGGCTGTGACCTGTCCGCCCTCGATGTTGATGGCCAGCCCGAGCGCCTGTCCGATGCCATCGAGCACCCCTCCCTGCACCTGATTCAAGGCGCCACTCGGGTTGACGATCGGACTACCGACGTCCGCCACCACCCAGACCTTGTCGACTCGCACACCACCTTGCTGGTCGACCGTCGCCTTGACAACCTCCGCAAAATACCCGAGGTGGCAGTAGTAGCAAGCGAACCCCATTCCGCTGCGCGGACCCGTCGCGCCGCTGCCACCTTTGTCGGCACCGCCTTGGCGCGCCAAAGCGTGCAGCCCGGCCTTATCCCATCCTGACTTCTCGCGGACCGCCTGGATCACCCCACGCATGCGGCCCGTATCGTACGGAGGCATTGGCCCGAACGGTCCCGGTGGTGTTGGAATGGCGCGGGGCTCGCCCAGAATAGCGAGTTGGAAGTCGAAGGGATCCTTCTTGGCCGCGAAGGCCACCTCGTCCAGGAAACCCTGGAACGCATACGCCAAGCCGTTGCTGCCCGGAGCCCGCATCGGTCCCGTCGGCTGCGAGAACGGCATGGAGGACATCGCGAGCTCGATGTTGGGAATGAGACGCGCGGGATACTCGGTGGGCGAGAAAGTCGCGCTGTCGTTGAACTTGTCTCCGACACCGAACGTAACGAAGTGGTCGCGCAGGGTGACGAGCTTTCCCTGGGCGTCCACACCAGCGCTGAAATGGTGAAAACCGGCAGGACGATACATGTCATGTTGCAGATCCTGTCGCCGGTCCCACAGGAGCTTCACCGGAGCGCCCACTGTCTTGGAGATCATCACACTCTGCATGACGAAATCGCTTGCCAGCCGGCGGCCGAACCCACCGCCGCTACGGGTCACGTGGATCGTGACGGCCTCCGGCGGAATGCCCAGCGCCTTGGCCACCATGCCGCGCCCCGCTCCCGGATTTTGCGTCGGCGCCCAGATCTCGACCTTTCCGTCACGCACGTCCGCCGTGCAATTCATCGGCTCCAGCGGCTGGTGGGACATGATTGGATAGAAATACGCCGCTTCGACTTTCACCGGAGCGCTCGCAAAAGTGCTCTTATGGTCGCCGTCGCTGCGCACCACCTTCACAGGGTCCTTCTTCGAGATCTCCTCGGCCTGACTCGCGTAGGAGGAGCTGCTGTGGTCTGCGTGCGGCCCCTTGTCCCACTTGATTTGCAGCTTTTCCGCCGCCTTGTTGGCCTGCCACCAGGTATCGGCGACCACCGCGACACCATCGACCAGCCCCGTCTGCATGCCCGCGAACGGGCCTTCGCCGACGTCCGGCGCGCTCAGGGTGAACACATGCTTCACCCCCGGCATCGACTTGATGTCGTCCAGGTTGGCACTGACAAACTTGCCGCCATGGACCGGACACCGTTCGTACACCGCGTACAGCATTCCCGGCACGGTGGTATCGATTCCAAAGATCGGCTTGCCGGTGACGATGAGCGGGCTGTCGACGCCGCCGAAGGGTTTGCCGATGAGCCGGAAGTCCTTCGGGTCCTTGAGTGCTACGGTCTTGAGGTCCGGCGGCGGCACGGAAGCCGCCTTGGTGGCCAGAGCGCCGTACTTGAGCGAGCGGCCGCTCGGTTTGTGGTGGACCACCCCGGGGGTCGTCTCACACTCGCTGACCGGGACTCCCCAGGTCTTCGCCGCGGCGGTCATCAACATTTGACGCCCGGCCGCGCCGGCACGGCGCAGCGGATCATAGTTCATCGGTATGCTGAAGCTGCCACCGGCGAATTGCGGACCGTACTTGACCTGGTCCACGACCGCCATCTCGGTACGCACGTTGCTCCAGTCGACGTCGAGCTCCTCGGCGATGATCTGCGGAAACGCAGTCTTGATGCCCTGCCCGATCTCCGGGTTCTTGCAGGTGATGGTGACGATATCGTCCGGCGTGATACGGATATAGGCGTTCAGAGTGCCGCCCGTGGCTGCCGGATGCGCGGCGGGAGCCGCTGCGGGCGCCATCGTCGGAAAGCTGAAATCCAACAGCATGCCGCCGCCGGCCACGGTGCTGGCGGCGAGAAAGCCCCGGCGGGTAACGCCCGGGCCGTCTTCCTGAGCTTTGCTCTGATTCGCGGCAGCCACGGCATTCGCGAGAGTCATGGTCAAACCTCCCTTGTATCGGTCGTGGGCAGCCCGGCCGCCTGCTTGATCGCGGCGCGAATGCGGGTGTAGGTCGCACAACGGCAGATATTTCCGCTCATCGCGTCGTCGATGTCCTGATCGGTGGGCTTGGGCTTCTGATTCAACAGCGCGGTGGCGGACATGATCTGGCCCGCCTGGCAGTACCCGCACTGCATGACATCCAACGCAAGCCACGCCTCCTGCACCTTCTTGCCGGTGTCAGTCTCGCCGATCGCCTCGATGGTGGTGACCTTCTTCGCGCCAATCGCGGACAGCGGAGTCACGCAGGCGCGGATCGGCGCTCCGTCCAGGTGAACCGTACAACAGCCGCACAAAGCGAGGCCGCAGCCGAACTTGGTTCCCTTCAAATCCAGCAGGTCGCGCAAGACCCAGAGTAGCGGCGTATCGCCATCCGCATCGACCGTCCGGGCCGTTCCATTCACAGTAATCGTGTAAGCCATCATTCCCCCAAAACAAGCAGGCGCGCTATCTATTCAGATATCACGCCAAAATCAAAGGGATGCACACTCCTGCGGCCCGAGCTTATTCCTTATGTCGCCCTGGCGGCAGTCCCTCTTGCGAACAGTCCATCACGCGGTGGCGAGCTGCCGAAGTCAAACGATTCTTTCCCAATCCGCAAGAGTTCGTGCAATTACCCTCCAAAAAGAGGACAGTGGGGACCGGGGAACTTAGCTGAACTAAGGTTCGCCGTCGGGGCCGGGTCTTCGCGAAATCCAGGCCGCCCCGGGCGATCGGCAGGGACGAAACCATCGGCGCTTCGTAGCCAGAAATTTGTCAGGGGGCATTTTCTTGGAAAAGATTACGAATTTGTTCGATTACGAAATTTTTGCTCGCGTGATCAAAGCGGGCAGCCTGTCCGCGGCCGCACGTGAGCTGCATTCCTCGCCGGCGATGATCTCCAAACGCCTTACCCGGCTCGAAGAGCGCCTGGGCGTGCGGCTTCTGCAGCGGACCACCCGCCGCCTCACTCCCACGCAGGTCGGGCAGAGTTTCTTCGAGCGGGTCGTTGCCGTGCTCGCGGCTGTCGAGGACGCCGAAAATTTTGCCGCGGTCGATAGTGAGCGCCCGCGAGGCGTGCTCAAGGTCTCCTTACCGACGGCCTTCGGACGTCTACACATGGCACCGCGTTTGAAGGCATTCCTGGATGCGAACACCGAATTGAAGATGGTTGTCGACCTGAGCGACGACTATGTCGATCTGGTTGCCGGCAGTTTCGACATGGCGGTGCGCATCGGCACCCTTCCCGATTCGAGCCTGGTGGCACGGCGCCTGGCGCCCAACCGCCGCGTCTTTTGTGCCTCACCCGTCTACCTGGACAAGCATGGCGAGCCGCGCGACCTGATCGAGCTGCAACGCCACCGGCTGGTTGCCGCCGGACCGCAAGTCACCTGGCGCATCGAGGGCCCGGAGGGACCGGTCATGTTGAAGCCGCATACCGTTCTCGAAACCAACTCGAGCGAAGTGGTGCGCGAAGCCGTCGTAAGCGGGCTCGGGATCGGATTCCGTTCCACATGGGATGTCAGCGCGGAGCTCAAGCGTGGCGTGCTCCGCCGGGTGCTGCCGGCATACGGGAGTGCCTCGGATGTCAACATATATGCGGTCTACTCGGGCCGGCGGCTCGTCCCGGTAAAAGTACGTGCCTTCGTCGATTATCTGGTCAGCGCGTTCGGGCCGGATGAGCCTTACTGGGATCGGGAGATTCAGCACATCCTCACACGCGAGCTCGGCGAAGCACACAATCGCACCGTAAGATCTCAACCTAGCGCCGCCACCAGCAGCGCGGCCCACGAACGGCACGTCCCATAGCCATAACAAACCGATGGCCGCTAACTGGACGTCTGAGCCCGGTATCTCGCCGCGCGGAATACCTTTCGTTAAACTGCCACGTCACATCGTCTGTCCAGGGGACACATCGAGATGAACCGTTTTGCGAAGTCGAGCCTCATCGCGTTATGCGCGCTCGTGCCTGTATGTTCCGCTGTAGCAGAGGACGAAGGCCCGCAGACAGCCGAACAGGCTGTATTGGCCCGCCAGGGAATACTCAAGGTGATGGGTATGTACATGACTCCGCTGGGCAATATGCTCAAGCGAAAGGCGCCATTCGATGCGGCCATTGCCGGTAAAAGCGCCGCTCACATCGCTGAGCTCGGAAGCATGCTTCCCGATGTGTTCGCTATCGACACCCGCAGCGCCACCAACGTCAAGACCAAAGCGCAGGACGGAATCTGGACCAACCAGGCAGACTTCAAAGCCAGGTCGGATGATCTGGTGAAGGCGGCCAACGCCCTGGCGGAAGCGGCAAAGTCCGGCGAGCAGCCGGCCACGTTGAAAGCTGCTGCCTCGGTGGGCAAGGCTTGCGGCGCCTGTCACGACAATTACCGCAACAAATAACCTTCCCTCGATCCCATCGAGCTTGCGATCAGGCCTGACGGAGTCAGGCCTGATCGTTTCCGCACCTTGAAATGCGGTCAGTAGGGGTTGTCGGGCGCGACTGGCGCGTGTGCCAGGAGCCAGTAGACGAAGCCGGCCGCCAACACACTCACGACCAACGCCTTGAGCAGCTGGGAGCTGCTGATGGCCTCGTGCTCCGGCACCAGGGCCGCCGGCAGGTGCCCGTGCAACATCGGGGCGACCAGATTCTGCTTCTTATAAAGCGCGTAGAACAGAATCGCCGCGATATGCAGGCCCACGGCACCCAGAATGATGTTGAAGTTGACATCATGGATCGTCGACAAAGTGCTGGCAGTGCTGGAGCTGACCGCTGGATTGTAAGGGCCCGCCCACACGATATCGTCGGTCGTGAACAGGCCCGTGGCGGCCTGTACCGAAACCAGCAACAACATGACCAGTACCATCAACCCCCCCACCGGGTTGTGCCCGATGGTGCGCGGACTGGGGCGCTTGAACATGCCTCTCATATAGAGCCAGATGGCGGAAGGCCGGCGGACGAAGCTGCTGAAGCGCGCGTGCCGCGGGCCCAAAAGACCCCAGAGGATGCGAAACACCAGCAAGCCGATGGTCCAGTAGCCCAGATAGAAGTGCCACTGCATCCAGTCGAAGCCGAGCTTCGCGGTTGTGTAGGAGGCAATCATGCTCATCACCAGGAGCCAGTGGAACAGCCGCAGGGGCAGGTCCCACACGAGACGCCTGTCCTGCGCCCCCTTCTCTTCTGTGACGTAGACCGCCGCTTGGCCGTTTGCCATATTGGATCGCTCGCGTCAGTTGGATCAACTTCTAAAGCGGCCGCGCGACGGACGCATCCGCCTGATACTGCTTGATGAGGGCCGCTGTGGCGTCGTGGACGATGATGCTCGTGCCGCCCCGTCCATGACCGCCGGCGCGTCCCATGGCCGAATCCAGAGGCGTCATGCCTTTATTGTCCTTTGCATTGATGTCGGCGTTGTGGGCGACGAGATTCCTGATGACGTCGTCATAACCGAACAAGGCGGCTCCGTGGAGCGCCGTCGAGCCGTTGTGGTCGCGCGCGTTGACATCGGCCCCGGCCTTTACCAACAGGTCGATGCAGGCCACCAGCTCCGGCTGGGTCTTGAACCGGCCGCGAGTATCGATCTCGTTCGAGCCGAGGCCGGCCGCAGCCATGACCGGCGTTACGCCTTGGATATTCGGCAGGTTGGGATCGGCGCCGTGCGCGAGCAACAGGCGCACAGCCTCCACGTCGCCAGCCTTCGCCGCGCGCAAGAGCGGCGTGGCGCCAATGGTGAGCATCATGTCGGCGCCGCGGTCCGGTCCAACAGCACGATAGGGCGGAAAAAGCTTGAGCTGTGCGTTGGGGTTGGCGCCCGCATCCAGCAGAATGCGGATCATGTCGAGGCTCGTCGTGTTGTCCAGGGACGGCTGATCGGGCCGGCCGCCGTGTGGGATGGTATTGAGATCCACCGCGGCATACAAGGGCGTGCGCCCCCACCAGTCCCAACTATTGACATTCGACTTGCGGCTGACGAGGTAGGCACCCACGTCGAAGTGGAAGTTGGTGATGGCCATGATCAGGGGTGAAACCCCATCTGGATCGGGGAGATTCACATCGGCGTGGGCGTCCACCAGCAGCTTCACACATTCGAGACAGCCTTGCCGCGCCGCATAGAGGAGCGGCGTTAGACCGCCCGCTTCGCGCATCTGCGCCCGCGGCTCCGCTGTGACCAATCGTGTCCAATGATTGAGCAGCGAGCGCGCGTCGACTTTCGCGCCGTGCTGAAGCAGCAACTTCACCATCGCGGGCTGGCTTTCGGCTGCCGCAAACATGAGCGGCGTCTGCTCGTGCCAATGCTCGGCTGCATTCACGTTCGCGCCGTGTTTGATGAGAACCTGGGCCGCTTCCACGTTGCTCGTGCGCGCCAGAGTCATGAGAGCCGTCTGCCCGTCGGCATTGCCCTGGTCGACCTTGGCACCGGCCTCCAACAGCTTGCGGATGATGACAGGGTTTCCCCACACTGCCGCTTCCAGCAGCGGCGTCGACCCGTACTTGTTCGACACGGATGGGTTGGCACCCGCTTTGAGCAGGCTTTCGATCAGTGCGACATCGTTGTGATAGACCGCATAGTGCAAGGGAGTCGTACCGTCACTCTCGGCCGCGTTTACATCGGCTTTGTCCCCCACGAGCGTCAGCGCGCTGGCGCTGTCGTTTGTTTTAGCGGCCTCCAGAAGAGTGGTGGCGCACGCGGGCGCTGCTGCCCCGGCGGCCAGCAAAGCGGCAATGGCCCATGCCGCGATCGGTGCGCTTCTTGCGGCCGTCGTGTTCAGGGGCCGCTCTCGCCTCACAGCGCCAGCGTAGCTCATCAAACCTCCGCGAATTTCCCGGAGCTGTCGCCGATCTTGTCGACAGGCACTCCCGCCCGGTCGAGCATGGTCAGCAACGCGTTCGCCAGCGGAGTGTGATCCGGATAACGCAGATGCTGCCCCCCCTTCAACTTCCCGCAGCCGCCGCCAATGAAGGCCGTGGGCAGCGGGAATTGATTGTGGCGATCACTGTTGCTCATGTTGCTGCCATAGAGAATGATGGCATGGTCCAGCAGCGAGCCGTCACCGTCGGGAGTGCTCTGCAGCTTGGTGAGCCATTTGGCCAGCACCTTGGTGTGATAGTTCTGGATCTTCACCAGCTTGTCTTTTTTCACGGGATCGTTCGCATGGTGCGAGACTGCATGGAAGGCATCGGGCACGCCGATGTTGTTGTAGGTGCGGCCGCTGACCTCGGCCGCCACCATCATGTTCACGATCCGCGTGAGATTCGCCTGGTAGGCAAGCGCGGCCATGTCGTACATGAGATTCATCGTCTGATCGAACGATTCGGGATTTCCGGCCGGCACATTGGGGAGTTGCAGGTGCGAAAGATCTTGTGATTGCGTCTTCTGCACTCGCCTTTCGAGCTCACGCACGGTCTCGAGGTAGTCGTTCAACATCGCGCGATCGCGAGGCCCCAGGGTCCGCTGCAACGACTGGGCGTCCTCGGAAACCATATCGAGAATGCTCGCTTGTTCCGCGATGAGCTCCTTGCGCTCCTCAGGGGTGTCGCCGCGCCCGAAGAGGCGCTGAAACAGCTTCCGTGGACTGAATTCCATGGGTAAAGGTGTGGTGGCCGTGCGGAAGGCGATCGTGCCGGAATAGTTGCAGCCGTAATCGCGGTCACAGGCTCCACCGCCGCCGGGCGCCTCGGTCGCGATCTCGAGTGAGGGTAGCGGGGTGTCCTGTCCGATATACTTCGCGGCGATCTGGTCCGCAGTCATCGCCATATTCGGATCCTGACCCTGCTTTGGATGCGTGCAGCTCAGCCACGTGGCGGGCACGATAGCATGCACTGCCTGACTCTCGCCCGGGCGGTTGCCGAGGCCGCTGATGATGGTCAGCTGCTTCTGGAAGGGCTTCAGAGGCTCGAGGATAGGCGTCAGCTCGAAATCCCTGCCCTCCTTCTCCGGTGTCCACTTCTCCATGATCGCCCCATGCGGGAAGTAGATGAAGCCCAACTTCACGGACGGCTGTGCGGCCGTGTTGGCGAGCGCGGTGGCCGCGGGGACCATGGCATCCAGTAGTGGCAGAGCGATCATCGCTCCCGCCCCCCGCAACACTGTCCTGCGATCGATGAATTTCCTGGTGATGAACATCCGGCACTCTCCTCTTCCAGGCACCGCGTATCAAGGCTGCAGCGCAGCCTGCTTGATGGGCGGGGTGCCCGAGCCTGAGCCTTCCGGAACCATCTGCATCTGGAAGGCCGGGGCTTGCACGATTCCCAACACGATCGACACGAAACAATAGTCATCTTTTGCCGCATTGCGTACGATTGCCCTGACGGTCGGCATGTCCGTGTACTCCAGGCCGCGGCCGAGCGAATACTCAAACAGTTTTTCGGTAAATGTCAGCGCGAACTGCTGCGGACGTTGCATGAGTTGCCTGCGGACATCGACGGGGCCGCGCAGCTGCACGCCCCCCAATTCACCGCCAGCGTCGATGACCGTCGCGGTCTCGTGGTCTTTGACGCGCCATTCGCCGACCGCATCGAAATTCTCGAAGGCGAAACCCAGCGGATCGAGAATTCCGTGGCACTGGTTGCACGACGGGTTGGAGCGATGCGCTTCCATTCGCTCGCGCACCGTGCGAGCCTTCACCCCATCCATGTTTTCTTTCAGAGCCTCCACTCCGGGCGGTGGCGCATGCGGCGGCGTACCGGTGATGTTTTCCAGGATCCATGCCCCGCGCTTCACGGGTGACGTACGGTTCGCATAGGACGTGCCCATCAGGAAGCTGGCCTTGCCGAGCAGGCCCCAACGGTTCGGGTCGCTCAGCGCCACGCGCCGGAACTGCTCGCCCTGGATGTTTGGAATGCCGTAGTGCCGGGCGAGGCGCTCGTTCACGAACGTCCAATTGCCATCCAACAGGCGGATCACACTCTGGTTCTCACGCAAGACGCTGCCCACGAACAGCTCGGTCTCCCGCTTGAAAGCCGCGCGCAGCGGACCGTCGAACTGCGGAAACAGGCTCGGGTCCGGCTCGATGCGATCGACCTCGTCGACATTCAGCCATTCATCGGCAAAGTTGTAGACGAGCGCGTTGGAGCGCGAGTCGGCAAGCAGGCGCCGCACCTCCTTCTCCAACACGGCTGGCTCATGGAGCTTGCCGGCGCCAGCCATATCCAGCAGCTCGTCGTCAGGTCCCTGGCTCCACAGGAAGAAAGACAAACGCGAAGCCAGCTCCAGATCCCCGATGCGGAAGGCAGCGCCCGGCTTCGCATCTGCCGGCGGCGCCTCGACCCGGTAGAGGAATTTCGGGCTGGCGAGGATCGCCATGAGCGCCTGTTGGACGCCGCCCTCGAAGCCATGCTTCTCATGGCCGATCTTGTAGAAGCGCATCGGGCCGGCCAGGTCGGCATCGCCTACCGGGCGGCGATACGCATGCCGCGCGAGGTTCGTGACAATCTGCTGCGCGCAGGGCAGCTCCTCGCTTTCCTCCTTCGGGTAGCAAATGAAAATCTTCGCCCGGCTCGGTGTCTGGCTGATGCCGGTAGGCTTGTCGGGACCGATGATCTCGATGCCCTGTACGCCCGGTACGCGCGGCACCGCATTGCCGGTCGTCAGCCCGAGCGGCTGGAGCTTGTCATCCGACTCCGGCATGGAGCGCGCGATGAAGGCGATGCCAATTTTGTGAGGCCCCGCTTTGACGGCGGCATGGATGTTCTCAAAGCGCGCGCGGATCTTCTTCACCGCTGGCGCCTGTCCCTGATCGGCGGCCTTCAGGTCCTCCGGGCCTCCGAGAGAAGCTTCGAAGACCTGCTGCCCGTCGATTGTCATGATCAGCGTCTGTTTGCTGTCCAGCCCGGTGATGTAGCCACCGCCGAAGCTGCCGCCTTGATTGATGTTGAATGTGTACTCGCCGTCCGCCGGGAAGAGATGCTCGACGAGCATTCCACCGCGCGTGCCTAGCGGCAACCCGTCGACGTGCCTGTACTGATCGTTCTCTGGAGGCGCGCGGTAGACGGTCGGCGCCGCAGATGCCTTGTTGCTGCCGATCGCCTGCACACTCACGTCGTGGGCGGCAACGATGTATTGGTCGAGGAATGAAGGCGATACCTTCAGGACGCTCGCAACGTTGTCAAATCCGCCCTCACCCCTGGTATCTCTGGGCAACAGGGCGGCCGCATCAATATCGAGCGCGAGAAGGTCCCTGATCTCGCGTGCGTACTCGGTCCGGTTGAGACGGTGGACCACGACACTTCCGGGATTCGGATGGGCGGAACCCGCCTCGTCCAGGCGCGTGGTCAGCCAGCTCACCATGTCGTCAACAGTTTGCTGGTCCGGCTGCGGCTTACCCGGAGGCGGCATCAGCCGGCCCTGCAGCTTGCGCACGGCTTCCTCGAGCTCCTTCGCATCATCGCCGATGCTCTCGGGGCTCATGGCATCGAACGCAACACCTCCCGCCCAGTCGGTGGAGTTGTGGCATTTCTCGCAATACTGTTCGAAAAAACCCCACTTGTCGTTGGGGTCGGCTGGATGAGCATTTCCGGCTGTGTTGGTGGCGGCATGGCCATCTGCCTGCGAGGCCGATGGCGATTGCGCGCTTGGAGCCGCGCTAGCCTGCCGAACGGCGGCTGCGGCGGCGGGCACGATTGACTGAGGTACGGCCACCGGCACCCGCGATTGCGGCGCGGTGGATTCGGCCGCCAGCGCAGTCACGGCGCTCGCGCCCAACGCAAGTCCAACAGCGACGAGCACTCGCCGCAACGTCGCGGCGCCGCCAATACGCGTCCGGAAAATCCGTTCGAACAGCATTGCGCCTCTCATTCCGCACTAGCCTGCCGTGGAGCCTGTCTGGCCAACGATCGCCCTCGATTCTCTACTGCGCTCATTCCTCAGAAATGCTCCTAGACGATCTTGCCCAACTCGCGCACGTGGCCCCACATGCCTCGGTACGCATTCGCCAGAAACACCTGGGGATCACCCCACTTCGCGTCGAACTCCCGCGTCGGGGGATTCGCGGCCAGGTCGTCCGTGCCCATGCCCTTGCGCATCAATTCGACGAGCCGCTCCTTCATAGTCGCCAGCATCTCGCTCTGAGCCTGCAGATCGGCGTAACGCTGCACCGGACCAGCGCCTGGCACGATCAGAGTATCCTTGTTCGCGACCCCCAACAGCGCCTTGGAAGCTTCCGACATGCCTCCGATCCAACCTCCGGTGGTGTAATCCAGGATCGGATAGCTGCCGACCGACATCAGGCCGCCGGCTACGAGGACGTTCGCCTTCGGGAAAAACACATAGACGTCGCCGTCCGTGTGCGCGCGAGGAAGGTAGCCATACACCACATCCTCACCGTTGGTAGTCAGCTTCCCTCCACCGCTGTAGAAAGTTTCGGTCGGCCATGCCTGGCGGGGGCGCGGAGTGTAGTGCCGGTTGTTCTGCCAATCGCAGTAAAAATCCGCTCCGAGCCACAACTTTGTGTTCTCGTGCGCGATTATCCTGACCTTGTCCTTGCCCAGACGCTCATTGCCACCGGTGTGATCCCAGTGCCAATGGGTGTTGATCAAGGTGTGGACGTGCTTTCCTCCGGGGAGTCCCGCCACCGTCCGTAACAGGGCCTTGGAGCGTTCATCGAGTCCGCTGTCCACGAGCAGGACACCGTCGGATCCGGTCAGCGCAACGACATTGCCGCCGGCCCCCGTAATCTGCACTATCTGATCAGCGAGGGGGACGACGGTGATGGATTCTTGAGAACGGGCCAGTGAGCGCAGCGACAGCGAAGCTCCGGCGACACCGGCCAGGGCGGCTTTCAGAAAGCTTCGACGATCCGGTTCAATCACGGCAGAACGGTCCCCTCACGACCCATAGATCATATTTTTTCGCTTTTGCGTCAATGCTTCCGTGAGTGGACGTCCATTCTTGAATCAGTCTAAAGCGATACCTTGGCGCGTCATGGGCAACGCTCTTTCAATGACGCAAAAGAAATAATCGGCGGTAGATTATTGCCGTGCCGTCATAAATGATTTTTGAGCCCCGGCCCTAATCTTTTGGACTGGGGGCAGCCAAACTGACCTGCTACACCTCAAGCGGTCAGGGGGGAGCGAGGATGGAGATCGCGCAACGATGACAGCCGCACCCGGCATTCAACGCTCACAGTGGCGGGTCATCATTCTTTCGAGTCTGGGCGGCGCGCTCGAGTTCTACGATTTCGTGATCTATAGCATGTTCGCCCAGTACATCGGGGCTGCCTTCTTTCCGGCGACCAACCAGCTCGACTCCCTGATGTACTCCTTCTCGGTGTTCGCGGTCGGTTATCTGGCTCGTCCGCTCGGCGGCCTCGTTTTCAGCCACTTCGGCGACAAGTACGGGCGGCGGCGCGTGTTCATAGTTTCCATTCTTGCCATGTCGACGGCGACCATCTGCATGGGCCTGCTGCCTACGCACGCCTCCATCGGCAGCACTGCCTCGGTCGCCATGGTCGCCCTGCGCCTGGTGCAAGGCTTCAGCCTGGGAGGGGAGCTCCCTGGCGCCATCACATTCGTGGTCGAGACCGCGCCGCGTACTGCGGGATTCGCCTCCGGTTTCATCTTCTTCTGTGTCAATTCCGGGGTGGCCCTCGCCTCCGGACTGAGCCTCGTCGTGCACGAGGTCATGGCGGAACCGCAGATCTCACAATGGGGCTGGCGGATCGGGTTCCTCTTCGGGGGATTCCTCGGCCTGGTGAGCTTCTGGCTGCGGCTGTCGCTGGAGGAGACGCCGGAGTTCCAACTTCTGCGCAGGAGTGCCGCCAAACGCCCCTTCCTCGAGCTGCTGCGCTCTCATCCGGCCCAGGTCGTCATCGGTATCTCCTCCATGATTGCCACGGCGGGATTCAACGGTCTGTTGTTCGCCATGCCGGCTTTTCTGCCGCGCGTGATGGGCTACTCGCCGGTAGAGGCCATCCAGGCGCAAAATGTCTGCCTGGTGGTGTTGTCCTTCGGGCTGCTGACCGCGGCATGGCTGGGTGACCGCATCCCCCGACGCTGGATCCTCGGAGCCGGGGCGCTTGGCCTGTTATTGTTGAGTTTCCCATTCTTCGGCGCCGCGGCAAGCCACAGCGTGGGATTGCTCGCCCTGTTTGCCTGCGCGGGACTGGCGGCCTCTCTGATCAATGGGCCGATGTGCGGTGTCGCAGCGGACCTGTTTCCCACGCGCATCCGCTTCAGCGGAGTGGCCATCTCCTTCAATCTCGCCTTTTCGATCTTCAGCGGCGTTGCGCCGCTGGCCGCGACCTTGCTCGTGGCGCGCACGGGCTCGCCGGCTGGACCGGCTTATTACATGTGCCTCTGCGCCCTGTTGACCCTCACGGGGTCTTTCTTTCTGCACCGATATGATGGCCGCATCCTCCATGACCACCGGAGCGCGGCCGCCGGGGCCGCTGAGCCGACATCTTTTCCGGTCCAGTGAAAATGCTTTGGCCTGTCAGTAGCTGCCCAACAGGCGGTTGGCGGGCATAGTTTCGCTTAGGCTCAATCGAGCCTTCTTGGAGAGTTGAAGAGTGAAAACTGCTGCCGCGATCGCAGAGATTCTCAAGCGCGAAGGCATCGATGTCCTATTCGGATACCCGCGCAATCAATTGCTGGAGGCGGCCGCATCCGCGGATATCCGGACCATCATCGTCCGTCAGGAGCGTACCGGCCTGCACATGGCGGATGCGGTATCGCGCCTGACACGCGGCAAGAAGATGGGCGCCTTCTGCATGCAACATGGCCCCGGCGCGGAAAACGCCTACGGCGGCGTAGCGCAGGCCTATGGCGACTCCGTGCCGGTGCTGGTGCTCCCCGCCGGCTACCCGCGCCGCCTGGCGCACGTACCTTTCAACTTCAACTCAACCCTTCAAATGGCGGGTGTCTCGAAACACGCCGAGCCCGTCACCATCGGCGCGGAAGTGCCCAACATCTTCCGACGCGCGTTCACGCAGCTGCGCAATGGGCGGCCGCAGCCGGTCGTGGTGGAGATTCCGTACGACTCGTTCGATGATGAAGTGCCTCAGCCTCTAAACTACAGCCCGGTGGTACGCACCCGGTCCGCACCGGACCCGGAGGACGTGGTCAAGGCTGCGGCAGTGCTCATGAAGGCGAAGCGGCCGGTGATCTATGCCGGCCAGGGCGTCCACTGGGCGGAAGCCTACAAAGAGCTGCAGGAGCTGGCCGAGTTGCTGGCGATCCCGGTCTGCACGAGCCTGCCAGGGAAGAGTTCCTTCAATGAGACCCACCCGCTCGCACTCGGATCCGGCGGCAATGCGCATCCGAAGACGGTGCCGCACTTCCTACGCCTCTCGGATGTCATTTTCGGTGTGGGTTGCAGTTTCTCCGAGTCGCCGTTCGCGAGCCCAATGCCCACCGGAAAAACGGTCATCCACGCTACTCTCGACCCCGTGGATCTCAACAAGGCCGTGATTGCGCAATACGGCCTCATTGGCGATGCGAAGCTCACTCTGCAGGCGCTGTTGGCGGAGTGCCGCAAGCACGTCACGACGAAGCGCGACTGGTCCAGCGTGACCGGTGAGATCGAGAAAGTGAGCGCCGAGCACATGAAAGAATGGCTGCCACGGCTCACCTCCGATCAGGAGCCCATGACCCCCTATCGAATTTTGTGGGACCTGCAGCACACAGTCGACGTCGCCAACACGATCATCACCCATGATGCTGGCAGCCCGCGCGACCAGTTGATGCCTTTCTGGAAGTCCACTACACCGTTGTCCTACATCGGCTGGGGTAAGACCACGCAGCTCGGCTATGGCCTCGGCCTCGCAATGGGTGCCAAGCTGGTCCATCCGGACAAGCTCTGCATCAACGTCTGGGGTGACGCCGCGATCGGCTTCACGGGCACGGACTTCGAGACCGCCGTGCGCGAGCGTCTGCCGATCCTCTCCATCCTGCTCAACAATTCATCGATGGCGATCGAGCTGGCGGTCATGCCGAAGGCCACCGAGAGGTATCGCGCTACGGACATCTCAGGCGACTATGCAGCCATGGCCCGTGCATTGGGCGGCTACGGCGAGCGTGTCACCTCGGTGGCAGACATCGTTCCGGCGATCAAGCGCGGTGTCGCGCAGACCCAGGCGGGAAGACCGGCGCTGTTGGAATTCATCACCTGTCAGGAAACGCGGCTTTCGAAATATTAGGCGTATCGCGCGCACCTGGATCTCAGGGCGGCGCGCCCGTTGATCAGCACCCCGAAGGTGTGCGCGGCATGTCGTTTTGGCTCGGGAACTGATGGAGAGGTGCAGGGTGTTCAGGTCATCCGATCCGCGCTCGGCGCGGGTGCGATTTGTGGCTGCGGTTTCTACCGCCATCCTGACAATAGCGGCGGCCCTGCCTTTGACGGCCCAGACGCTGGACTCCCAGTCCCGGGCGCCGGACTCCGGGGATCCGACGACCGTATCCATCAAACCGTCTCCTGCTCTCTCCGCGCAACAGTTGCTGCAGCCGCCAACGACGAGTTGGGTCACCAATGGCGGCAACCTCTACAATCAGCGCTACTCCACGCTGACCGCGATCAACCGGGATAACGTCAAGGATCTCAAGGGCGTCTGGCGCACGCATCTGAACGGCTCGGGTCTCGGAGCGCAGTACTCAGGACAGGGGCAACTGCTGGTGTACGAGGGGGTAATCTATGCGGTGACGGGAAACGATGATGTGTTCGCGCTGGATGTCAAGACGGGGGCGATCCTCTGGAGTTATGTCGCGAAGCTCGACCCCGCCAGGGTCAGAGTGTGTTGCGGCTGGGTCAGCCGCGGGCTCGGCATGGGCGCCGGAAAGATATATCTCGGCCAACTCGACGCGAAGCTGGTTGCGCTCGATCAGCGTACCGGCAAAGTCGTCTGGTCCACTCAGGCACAGGATCCCTTGAAGGGATTCAGTATCGTCAGTGCTCCGTTGTATTACGACGGCATGGTCATCACCGGCCTCGGTGGCGCGGATATGGGTGTCCGAGGGCAGATCAAGGCATTCGACGCGAGGAATGGCAAGCCCATCTGGACCTTCTACACCATTCCCGCCCCCGGTGAATTCGGCAGCAACACCTGGCCGGCTGACAGCGAGGTGTGGAAATACGGTGGGGCCTCGGTTTGGCAGACTCCGGCGGTCGATCCCGAGCTGGGGCTCCTGTACTTCTCCACTGGCAACGCGGGCGCAACTTACAACGGCTCGATCCGGCCGGGAGACAACCTGTTCACCGCTTCGATCCTTGCCATCGAGGCGAAAACCGGCAAGTACCGCTGGCATTTTCAGCAGGTGCATCACGACATCTGGGATTACGACTCGCCGAATCCCGTTGTGTTGTTTGACGCGCCCTACGGCGGAAAAATGCGCAAGGGATTGGCTCAGGTCTCGAAAACAGGGTGGGTCTATATCCTCGACCGCACCAATGGGAAGCCGCTGATCGGTATCGAAGAGCGGCCGGTCCCACAGGAGCCTCGCCAGGCGACCGCCTCGACCCAGCCCTATCCGATCGGCGATGCGGTGGTTCCGCAGTCGGTGGATATCGCGCCCGAAGGACAGGAGTTGGTCAATGGCGGGCGTATCTTCACCCCGTTCTGGGACAAGCCGGTGTCTTATCGGCCGCAGATGGCGGTGAACTGGCCGCCGAGCTCGTACGACCCTGCCACGAATCTCATGTATCTCTGTGCCGTCGACGCCGTGGGCACGTCGTTCAGCGATACCAAGGGCTTGGACAAGCCTACGTTCGAGGGCATGTGGAACAAGGGTGGGGCTGGATACTCTGGAATCGCCCGCCGCGGCATCTTCGCGGCGATGGACCTGAAAACCAACCGCCTCGCCTGGCGCCAACAATGGCATGAGGATTGCTTCAGCGGCTCGATTGTGACTGCCGGTGGGCTCGTCTTTGTCGGCCGCAACGATGGCCGGCTGACCGCTCTCGACAGCCGCAATGGAGAGCGGCTGTGGCAGTTTCAGACGGACGCGGGGGTGAACGCGCCGGCGAGCACGTTCGAGTATGAGGGCCAACAGTATGTCGTGGTGCTCTCGGCCGGTGCGCTGTTTGCAGCCGGCTCCAGGAAAGGCGATAGCGTCTGGCTGTTCTCTACTTCTGGCACCCTGGAGTCATTCCCAATATCGGCTGGGCGCCCGGCCGCTCTGCTCTACGGTGGCCATGAGTCTCCGATTACCTTCGCCTCCGGTGATCCGGACAGGGTAAATGGCAAGAAGATCTTTCACACGTACTGCACGGCCTGCCACGGCGACGACGGACTGGGTAGCCACGGAGGCGCGAACCTCATGAACGCTGCGAAGGATCCCAGGTTCATCATCACGACGGCCACGACTGGCCGCGGGGACATGCCTTCTTTCAAGGATGTCTTGACTCCGGAGCAACTTCGGGATGTGGCCGGTTATATCGGCACGGAGCTATTTCCTCCGCACTAGGGCCGTATCTCCTGCAATTGAGGTTTGGAGCCTGCGAGCACGAGGTGAAAGGCCCGTGGCGACGCGCTCTCACGCGCATCGCCACGGCCTCGCGGGTGTCGGTGATTTTCAATAATTCGATGTCGAACGGATGAGAAACCCTCACGCTCTGGCGCCAGCGAGGTCACGAACGCACTACTGTACGATGCTCGCTAACGTCAGCAACCGCGTGCGATCCACCACGGGCACCCCCACGATGAGGGGTTTAAAAATCTTCATCCAACTTCCCGCACTCGTAGTGGAATACAGCACTCTTTGTCGTCTATAGTCTTCAAACAAGGTCCTGAGAGGGTGGGCGAATGCGAGTGCATGCGAAGACGAGGAGCGCCATATGGCAGAGGTGGCAGAACTGGAAGACTGTCGCGCTGAGATCAGCGCCGAAAACTATCTACCACGGCGCCCCCGCGGCGGCGCCTCAGGCGGGCGCGGAGGCGGCATGGACGATATTCTGAAACGGCTCGGCGTAGTTGAATCGTCGGTCGCGGAAATCAGGGTGCAAGTCAGTGCGATTGTCGCGGTAATGCCGCATCTGGCTACGAAAGCCGATATTGGTGAAGTCAGATGTGAGATCAGTTCGTTGAGGGCCGATATGCAAGCCGAGATCGGGGCTCTGAGAACCGACACGAAGGCTGAGGCCGGGTGTTTGAGAGCTGAAATCAACGCTCTTGAAACGAGGATCATCAAATGGATCATCGCAACGGTGATAGCCACCGCGGGTTTGGCTTTCAGTATCGCGAAATTTGTCCACTAATATGCTCGTCCGACGCATGCGTCGACCCTGCGGCGGCGGGGCACATCCCTGTGCCTGGACGCGCACTCGGGCCTGCACAGGGTTGTTTCATGCTACGGGGTGAGCCGCAGGCTCACCGCCGTTGCGCTCAGCCCGGGTCTCTTCCAACCGGCCGCATGATGAGCACCCGCTGCTCCCACAGCCGGACCAACTCGGAAACCACTTTCGACTGCTCGCCCTCGTCGTCGACGCCGAGGCGGCTCAGCAGATCCGCAACGGTACGCCCCGGCTGCCGGCTGCCGATGACCTTGTGGGCGAGCGGGCTGATATGGGCGGTTTTGTGGCCGTTGTAAGTGCTCTCGATCCAATGCTGAGTGCAGTAGCCGGAAGCTGGCGTATAGGCTTCCACCTGGACGAGCTTGCGACAAGGCGCGAGATCGATCGTCAACGTACGCCAGGGCGCCGTTGCTGCTTCGCGCTTTTCGACCAGGAATTCCCCCACGACCAGCAGGTCGAGCTTCGTCGTCAGGAAGCACACGACCGCGTCGTTCACGGTCTCGACGATAGGCTCGGCATCGTTGTTGAAAGACGTATTCAATAGAACCGGCACCCCCGTCAGATCGCCAAAGGCGCGAATCAATTGCCAGTAGAGAGGATTGCTCTCACTTGATACTGTTTGAATGCGCGCGGAGCCGTCAACGTGGCTGACCGCACCCAGGACGCTCCTGGAGGCCGGTTTGGTGGGCACCGAGTAGAGCATGAACGGGGATTTATCCAGGCCCGGCAAGTCATAGATTTCCGGGGCGGCCTCCTCTGCAACGGAAGGCGCGAAGGGCCGGTAGGCTTCGCGCTTTTTCACCATGGCGTTGATCTTTTCCTTGTTCTGCGCGGGGCGCGGGTCCGCAAGAATGCTGCGGTTCCCGAGCGCGCGGGGACCAAACTCGGATCTGCCCTGCACCCAGCCGATCACGAGCCCGTCGGCCAACAACCTGGCGGTGTCCCGTGCGACGTTCTCCAGGCGGCGTATCTTGATGAACTCTCCCCAGATCTCGAGTTGTTTCGCGATTTGGCCGGACGAACCCACGTCCGAGCCCCAGTACACGTTCGACATGGCTTGCGTGGCCAGCTTGCCCGTCAGGGCCCGGTGCGCCGCGTGCGCAGCTCCGATGGCGCACCCCGAGTCATGTGCGGCAGGCTGAATGAATATCTCTTTGAACAAACGCAAGCCCGCCAACTTCCCGTTGAACGTCACATTCTGAGCCACACCGCCCGCATAACAGAGCCGTTCCATTCCCGTTCGGGCGCGATGGTGCTGAAAAAAATGGGTCAAGATAGCTTCGACGGCTTCCTGCAGGGCGGCCGCGACATCTTTGTGTTGCTGTGTGAACGGCTCGCCGCGCCGCCGGGGGGCGCCAAGCCCTCCGGTATACATCGTCCAGTGCTGGACTTCCTGTCCGTGGATGACTTTGAACCATCCATCCGGGGTGAGCTGGTACAGCGACCGTAGCAAGGATCGATAGCGGGCGGGGTTGCCATAAGGGGCAAGGCCCATCACCTTGTACTCGTCAAAGATGGTGTAGCCGAGCTGATGAATGACTGTGTTGTAGAAGAAGCCGAGCGAATGGGGGATGCGGTGCTCCGTAATCCGCTTCAGAACGTTCCCGCGGGCCTCCCAGACCGTAGTGCATTGCCCCTCGGGTCCGGCTCCGTCGACGGTCACCACCAAAGCCTCGCTGAATCCTGACATCGCGTACGCGCTCAACGCGTGCGCCTCATGATGATTCACGAAATGGATTCGCACCGGATCGAAATCACCAAACCTGTCCCGCAGCAGCTTGCCCATGACCGCGCGAATGCCGGCCAGCGCTTCCACCGAGCCGTCGATATATTTTTCCAGCATGAACAGGTCGCCCACGGACTCATCCACATAGACCGCGAGCCGGTCCACGTCACGCAGAGTCGCCCCCGCGGACCGCAGACAGAAATCGATCGCCTCGAGCGGGAACTTGTTGCTGTGCTTGATCCGATCGAGCCGCTCCTGCTCTATGCCCGCGACCAACTTGCCATCCGACAGCAGTACGGCCGCGGCATCATGACCCTGGCCAATGGGAAACTCCAGCCGGTTGCTGTGCTGGAGATCCAGACCCCCGCAAATTCCCAGTGCTAGCATGTGACGTTCTTCTCCATGGGCTGCCGCGCTTCAAATCGCATCCGGTACTTCTTCTTCAAACCGATACAGGCGGCGATCGATCAGCGACACCAGGGAAATGCCGATGCCGGCCAGCCCGGTAACGAAGAAAAGGAAACTGGTGGCGCGCCCTGTTCCGGTGCCGAACCATGACCCGACCGCATCAAACCAATAGGCGCCCGGGGCGAACGCGGGCTCGAATACGTAATGAGCAAGCAATCCGCCTGCGACCGCGCTCAGAGGCAGGATCATGAGCCCGATCGCCTGTTGAAGCGCGGCGAAGTTACCTTGCCGGTCGCGCGGCACTTTGCTGCGCCAGATGGCCGAAGTGACTGCGGCCAGCAAGGAGCTGCACAGCATGACGAGGAATGCGGAGGTGCACAGGACGAGCACCGAATTGTTCAGTCCCGCGCAGGCAATCGCGATCCCTTGGACCAGATTGAGACTCAGGATGAGCGGGTTCCATTTCTTCAGTCCGCCCCAGGCCACGAGGACCAGCCCGCTCGCCAGTGCGCCGCAGGCGCCGCACGTCATGACCCAGGCCAGCACCTGCGCCGAATGACTCGACAGGACGATGGGCGTGATCAACACCAGAACCATGCCCGTGAAGAACGCGCCTATGATTCGATAAATGTAGATCCTCGCCATCGTAGGACGCTCGCGCAGAAAACCTACCGCCCACCGGATGTCATTGAGCGGACTGCGGACTGTCGTGTGTTCGGAGCCCTCGGCCGCGGAGTAGCGGCTTACCCTGGCCAGTACGATCCCAAGGAGTGCGATCGCGAAGGTAGACCCATCGATGAGGAGAATGCCGGTGATACCGATCACGGCCAGCAGCGGCGCGGCCATCAACGGAGCGCCAAACTGCGAGACGGCGCTTGCAACCTGATACATACCGCTGGCGCGGCCAAACTGACTTTTGGGCACCAGGGACGTAATCACCGCGTTCGCCGTCGGTGCCTGAAGTCCCATGCTGAAGGACAGTACGACTTGCAACGCATACAGATGCCATACCTGGAAGCGCCCCAACGCAAAGAGGGTGGCCATGCAGGCCGTGCAAGCCAGCGCAATGGCTTCGGCCGCCATGAGGATCCTGCGCTTGTCCCACCGGTCCGCCACCATGCCGCTCCAAGGCATCATGATGAGAGCGGGTAGCGTGGTACACAGCATGAGCTGGGTGAAATTCAGCACGGAACCGGTGGTTTGAAACAGCCACACACCCAAAGCAAATGCGGTGAGCTGCGAGCCGATCATCGAGAGGAACTGACCGAGCCAGATGGCGTAGAAGCTCTTGCTGATCCCTTCGATGGGCTCTGCAGCCGCCGATGCAGCCTCTTCACGTGTCGTAGTCGTCAAAGTTGAACTCCAGTCCGGGCGATTGCAGCGGCTCGAAACGGCCACGCGCTCACTCCAGCAAAGGCGACAGCCAGGCCGCCATCGCTTTCAAGTGAGGGTCGGAAAGCATGGTCATGTGGTTACCTTCGCTCCTCCAGACCTGAATCCTGGGGGCGTACTCGCTCCAGCGGGCGATCAGCTCGTCATCGCTCAGGGAATGGGCATATCCGTTCGAGGTAGGTCTTGCCACGGCGAAATACATCGGCCCGCCGTATTGTCTGTCAGGGCGATAGCTCGTATTGGCATGCATAGAGAACGTGCGGACGAGTCCGCCGAGGGCTTCGATGGTAGTTCGCGGCGGCATCAGCTTGACCTCGGTCAGCCGGGACAAGAGCAATGCCAGCTGCGCGTCCTGATCCAACGGTGCGAAATCGTCCGCGCGCAACCACAAGCTCCTCGCGAGTGCGAAATCGCTGCTCGCCCGCGGTACCGGACGGAGCATCTGAATCGAGCACGATCACTGCGGCAACCTGTTCGCCTCCAGCAAGCAATTGCAGCGCCATTTCCATCGCCACCCAGCCTCCGAAAGAATGTCCCAACAGGCGATACGGACCGGCAATGCCGGCCGCACGAATGGCTGCGACATACGCTCGCGCCGCACTCAGCACATCGTTGTGCGGCGTCAGGGCTCCGCACAGGCCGCGCGGCTGCATTCCATAGACCGTCATTCTGGGGTCCAACAGATCGGTGAGGCCGGCGAATGCCGTGACAGAGGCCCCTGCCCCCGGGACACAGATGAGCGGACGCATACCGCCGCAACCCAGTTTGATCGTGATGAGGGGCGAATACCGCCGCTCCGGATACTCTACTGAAGCGCCGCGAGCAGCATTCAGCTCCAGGGTCAGCTCTGTGGCCAGTTGCTCGACGTGCGGCGGCTCCATCATCGAATGATGCGTTCCGGAAACGCATTTCACCTTCAGGCGATCCCTGGCGACCTTGCGCCAACCGATCGTAAAGTCCTCGCGCCTTTCATCGATCGCTGAGAATAGCGAAACGCTGACCGGTATTTTTGGAAGAACATATCTGCGCAGCGCGACCGCCATCGCGTGCTGCACGTGCAAATGCCGGCGTAACGTGCCCACATCCACTTCATCGGGAAAAAGCCGGGCTTGCTGACTGTACTCCAGTATCTTCTCCACGTTCTTCGCCCGGGCCAACGTATCCAGAGACATTCTGATGTCGGATGGAGTTGATTCCGGAACCCATGCAAGGCCGATGATCCACGCCTCGAAGTCGGAAGGCTCGCCCCGCTGATTCGCCGATCGCAATGAACTGCTGGCCGATGCCGCGTAATCGGTCGCCGTATCCATCAACGCCAGGAGCTCCACGGACTCATCGGCCCCGACTAGCTGGTTTGCCATTTCATACGCGATGAGCCCTCCCGAGGACCACCCTCCCAGGCGATACGGTCCGTGCGGCTGGACGTCGCGAATCTCTCTCAAATAGCACGCGGCCATTTCCTCGACGCTGGTCAGGGGTGTGTCGTTGGACGACAAGCCGCGGGCGGCCAGCCCATATACGGGCAGTTCCGGGTCCAGATGCGGCGCGAGCGCACGCGCGTATCCAACTTCACCTCTGCTCGGATGAATCAGAAACAGCGGACGCTGATTGCCCGCGGGGCGAATGGGGACCAGGCTCCGCTGAGGAGCCGCTGCGCCGGTGCCCGAGACCTCCGTTGCGACGCCCATGAGCGTAGGTCGGAGGTAAAGTGCCCGCAGGCTGATTTCGACATTGAGCTTACGCTTGACGCGCGACAGCATCCGCACGGCCAACAGAGAATGTCCGCCGAGCTCGAAGAAGCTATCGTGTCGGCCTACGCGCTCGACCTCCAGAAGCTCCTGCCAGATACCCGCCAGCGTGGCCTCGATCTCTCCTACCGGGGCTTCATACTCGCGCGCCATCGCCGCGGTTGCCGTCAGTCGCGGCAGTGCCTCACGATCGAGCTTGCCGTTGGGAGTCAGCGGTAGTGACTCCAACACGACGAAGGCGCTGGGTACCATGTAGTCTGGC
>CAZBTV010000037.1:0-50896 GCA_964494895.1 uncultured Steroidobacteraceae bacterium
ATGGTGTGGGCCGGCACGGATGACGGCCTTGTCTGGCTGAGCAGCGACGCCGGAAAGAACTGGTCGAATGTCACTCCACCCTCACTGACACCGTGGAGCAAAGTCACCCAGATCGATGCTTCGCATTTTGCTGACGGCACGGCGTATGTCTCTGTCAGCCGGATGAGAATAGACGACTTGCAGCCCTATATTTTCCGGACTCGTGATCGCGGCAAGACCTGGGAATCGATCACCACCGGACTTCCCGCCGATGCTCCGGTCAATGCCGTGCGCGAAGACACCGAGGTTCGGGGACTGCTGTTTGCGGCAACGGAAACCTCCGTGTGGGTCTCTCGAGACGACGGCACTCATTGGGAGTCGCTGCAGCTCAATCTGCCGCACACCTCCATGCGCGACCTGATGGTTCACGGTGACGACCTGATTGTCGGCACGCATGGCCGGTCGATCTGGATATTGGACAATATCTCTCCGCTGCGTCAGACGGCCGCCGTGCACATCAGAGAGCCGCTCCTGTTGCATCCGGCATCGGCTTACCGGGTCGCCCGCAGCACCTGGACCGATACTCCAATCCCCCCTGATGAGCCGCTCGGCGCCAACCCGCCCGCGGGCGCGATCATCGACTACTTCCTGCCTCGGGATGCAAAGGGTGACGTCACCCTCGAGGTTCTCGATGAAAAAGGTCAGTTGGTCCGCCGTTTCCGCAGTGACGACCCGCCTGACATGAGCGCGGAAGAGCTGGCGCGCGAGTTGATTCCCCGCTACTGGATCGCGCTTCCCCGCATCCTGCCGAAGACTGCCGGAATGCATCGTTGGGTCTGGGACTTGCGCTATCCGGCCCCGGTCAGCACGACCCGAGGCTTTCCGATCTCGGCCGTGCCACACGCCACACCGCGTGAGCCGCAGGGTCCGGTCGCAATTCCGGGCAATTATCTCATCCGGCTGACGGTGGACGGCCGGCAGCTCGAGCAACCTCTGACCCTCCTGCCCGATCCCCGCGTCCACGTCTCTACCGGAGCTTTGCAACAGCAGCTCGAGCTCGCCTCCAAGGTCGCCGGATTGTTGACCCGGAGCTCGACAGCATTGCTGGAGGCGCAATCACAACAGCAACAGTTGCAGGCACTCAAGGCAGACGGCGCCGTTGGGCAAGCCATCGAGGCCTTCGAGGCGAAGCTTGCTGCGTTGTTGAAAACGCGGGCCGCCGGGGAGCCACCGGAGACGACCAAGCAGGAAGGCCGCATCGTGCTTGCCGAAGTGCAGGCACGGCTCAGCACGCTTTATCCGCAAGTCTCGCAAGGATCGGCGGCGCCGACCTCTGCCCAGCTCGCTGCGGCCAATTCCGCGGAACAGGAAGTCGAGAAGCTGGAGCAACAGTGGCAGGAGCTGCAGGCCGGATTACCGGCGCTGAATCAGACACTGCGGAAGGCGGGACTTGCGACTATCCGCACCGACATGGCACCTGCGCGCGACCTCAACGTCGCGGATGAAGACTGAGCGACAGCGGGCGAATGCCCGCGAAGGAATGACGATGAGACGATTCTCAGCGCTTCTGACGATCTTGCTTGCACCTGCGGCATTCGCCTACACCGCGGATGAGCTGGCGGCCAGGAATGTCGAAGCAAAAGGCGGGATCGACCCGATCCACGCGATCAAGTCATTGCGCCTGACCGGAGTCATGCGCATCCAACAGGACACTCTGGAGTTGGGTGTGGTAACGCTCTTCAAGCAACCGGGGGTGGTGCGTTACGAGGCGTCCCTGCAAGGGCTGACGCAGGTGCAGGCCTTCGACGGCACACAGGCATGGCAGATCAATCCGTTCCAGGGTAGAAAGGACCCGGAGAAGCTCTCCGCCGACGACGCCAAAGGACTCGGTGAGGACGCGGCCGACTTCGCCGGCCCTCTCGTGGACTACAAAGCAAAAGGCTACAAGCTCGAGTATCTCGGTCGGGAAGACATTGACGGAACGGAAGCCTACAAGCTCCGGGTCACTCGAGCGAACGGCGACCTCACTACCGTATATCTCGATCCGGACTACTTCCTCGAGATCCGCACGATCAACCGCAGAATCGAGCACGGAGTCCCCACCGAGACCATCGTGGATTACGGAGATTACGAGAAGGTAGCGGGCGTGTTCCTGCCCTTCTCCCAGGAGTCGGGCGTCAAGGGCTCGAATGAGCGCCAGAAGGTGCAGTACGAGAAGGGCGAAGCCAACGTGGACGTCGCCGAAGGATCGTTTCAGTTCCCCGCCGCCAAGACGGCCGGCACGCCCGGCAAGTGACTGCAGGAGATGTTCGAATGCGCCCTATCCAATCCCTGTCCCTGGCCGCACTCGCCCTCGCATCCCTCACACTCGCACGGGGTGCCGAATCCGATCCACGCGCAAACGCGCCGCTGATCGACTCCGGAACGATCTCCGGCCTGGGCGCCCGCAACATCGGCTCGGCGGCGATGAGCGGTCGCATTGCAGCGCTCGCTGGTTTCAACGACTCGGGCAAGATCACGCTCTTCGTGGGCTCCGCCAGCGGCGGTGTCTGGAAATCCACTGACGGAGCGACGACATTCAAACCCGTGTTCGACGATCAGCCGGTACAATCCATCGGCGCGATCGCCATCGATCCCTCGAACCCCCAGAACGTGTGGGTGGGCACGGGAGAGTCCTGGACCCGCAACAGCGTCTCCATCGGAAATGGCGTGTATCGATCCAACGACGGCGGCGAGACCTGGGAATATGCCGGCTTGCCCGGCTCGGAACGCGTTTCGAGAATCGTGATCGATCCGCGCTCTTCCAACACAGTATACGTGTGTGTTCCAGGGAAATTGTGGAGCGACTCTGCCGAGCGCGGCCTGTACAAGACGTCCGATGCCGGCAAGACGTGGCAACTGATCCTCAAAGGCTCGAGCCCGTCCACGGGCTGCGGCAGCCTCGCCATGGACCCGTCCAATCCGGAGGTGCTGATGGCAAGCCTCTGGGATTTTCGCCGCCAGGGCTGGACCTTCCGCTCCGGCGGCAGCGGCCCGAAGGAGCTCTCTGGGAGCGGCCTGTATCGCAGCAGCGATGCCGGCAAGACCTGGACCGAGGAAACACCAACAGCCAACAGGGGCCTGCCTCCGAAGCCTTACGGCCGCATCGCGCTGGCCTACGCGCCGAGCGACGCCCGGACGGTGTACGCCTTCGTCGAATCGACCGACTCCGCGCTCCTGATCTCCCATGATGGCGGAGCAACCTGGGAGAAGGGAGACAAGAGCCAGTGGATGGTCTGGCGGCCATTCTACTTCGCCAACCTCGTGGTCGACCCCAAAAATGCGCAACGGGTCTACAAGACCGACGGCAGCCTCATCCTGAGCGAGGACGGCGGCAAGAGCTTCAGCGCGATCGGCGGATTCGCCGGAATGCACGGCGACGTGCACGACGTGTTCGTGGATCCCGCCAATCCGCAGCACGTGTTTGCCGGCGACGACGGTGGACTGTGGATTTCGTTCGACGGCGCGAACAAGTGGTGGAAGGCCGACAACCTGCCGATCTCCCAGTTCTATCACGTCAGCGTCGATAACCTGGATCCGTATCACGTCTACGGAGGGCTGCAGGACAATTCCTCCTGGGTTGGAGACTCCGCATACCCAGGTGGCATCACCAGCTCCCGTTGGGAAAACATGTTTGGCGGGGACGGTTTCTGGATGTTTGCCGACCCTTCCGATCCAGACTTCGTGTACGCCGAAGCACAGGGTGGCACGATCGGGCGTGTCAACATGCGGACTCACGAGACCCGCGACATCCAGCCCAGGCTCGGCCCGGAGGATCTCAAGCGCTACACCAAGCTGAGATTCAACTGGAACACGCCCATCGCGCTTTCGTCCAAGGACCCGGCAACGGTCTACATCGGTGCCCAGTTTCTGTTCCGCTCCCGGGATCACGGGCAGACCTGGCAGCGGATATCGCCCGACCTGACCACCAATGACCCGCAAAAACAGAAGCAGGAGCAATCCGGTGGTATCACGGTGGACAACTCCGTGGCGGAAATGCACACCACGATCTATTCGATCAGCGAATCGCCGCTTGCGGCAGGTCAAATCTGGGTGGGCACGGACGACGGCAACTTGCAGCTCACCCGGGATGGTGGCGAGCACTGGACCAATGTAGTTGGGAATGTGCCTGGCCTGCCGAAAACCTCATGGGTAAGCTGGATCCAGGCCAGCTCGTACGCGCCGGGGACGGCCTACGCCGCGTTCGATCGGCATACTTTCGGCGACATGGCGCCCTACCTGTTTGTCACGACGGATTTCGGCAAGAGCTGGTCACCGTTGGTCACCCCGAAAGATGCCAAGGGCATCCGCGGCTATGCTCATGTCATCAAGGAAGATACGGTTGCTCCGAATCTGCTCTTCCTCGGCACCGAATTCGGACTATGGATTTCGGTCGACAAAGGGGCACACTGGGCACAGTTCAAGGGTGGACATATTCCCCCTGTCGCGGTCCGGGATCTCGTGATTCAACCGCATGACAACGATCTGATCCTGGCGACCCATGGCCGTGGGATCTGGATCGTCGACGACATCACGCCTTTGCGCCACCTCACGCCGGAGCTGCTCTCCCAGGACGCCGCGTTCGTTTCCGCCCGCCCGGTCCAGCAGCGTATCGAGGCACAGGGCGGTTGGCCGGCGGGAGCTGCGTCATTCTCTGGAGACAACCCATCCACCGGCGCCGTCATCACGTACTACCAACGCCAACGCCACCTGTTCGGGAAACTGAAGATCGAGGTCCTCGACTCCAGCGGCAAAGTTCTGGACGAGCTGCCCGCCAGCACACGGCGCGGCCTGAATCGCGTGGTCTGGACGATGCACCTCAAAGCACCTCACGTTCCCCCGGCGGTACAGCTCGCACAGGCTGGCACACAGGGCCCACGCGTTCTGCCGGGCACCTACACCGTCCGATTGGAAAAGAACGGGAAGACCACTGAGTCTGCGATTACGGTCGGTCTGGACAGCCGGGTCAAGTGGTCGCCGGAGGATCGCCGCGCACAGTATGAAGCGGCGATGCAAGTGCACGCGCTGTTCAATGATGAGTCGATCCTGTTTGCGCGGATTGTCGGTCTGCGGGAGCAGATCGAAGCAGCCAACAAGGGACAAACCGGACACGATCCTATGCACCAGAAACTCGAGGATCTCGACGGCAAGCTCGATGCTCTTCGCAAGAAGATCGTCGCCACGACCGAAGGCGGAGCCGTCACGGGGGAAGAGCGCCTGCGTGAGCACACCGACCAGCTTTATGGCGCCATCCTGTCCTGGGATGGGCCTCCGTCCGCCTACCAACTCGAGAACACGCAAGCCTTGCGGGCGCAACTTGCGGAGATCGATGCTGAATTCGCTCACATCACCTCCACCGAGCTGCCCTCGGTCAACAAGGTGCTGCAAGGCAAAGGCGGCCGGGCACTGACTGTGCCACCGCGTGTGGCCTTCGACAACGATGGGGCGCGCCACGGAGGCGGTTTGCCAAGCGACCGAATGGACCCTGACGCCCGCTCCGGAGTGCAATTGCCAAGGAACTTGAGGCTTTGGAACTGAAGAAAGGCGCCGGCGCACTTCCCGCTCTCATTTCGATTCTCTCTTGCACGGCCTGGGCGCAGGCTTCCACTGACCAGACACCCACCGATGACGTGTTGCCTGCCGGGCCAGACCGGCAGGCAACGAATGGGAGCCAAAGCGCCGCCGGGGACAAGGTCATCATCAAGGGCAAGCGCTGGTTGTTCAACCGGGAGACGCGCTACGCGCATTCGCTCCCCGAAGTTGACGGGCCCGCTATCACGGTGACGAAGAAGACGTCTGTGGTGAAGCTCGACGAGCAGCCCAGCGTCATCGACAACAACCAGCGCGAGATCTTCGATCGTCTGCCCGGAATCGTGCTCGCCGAGCAGCAGAATCCGACCCAACTCAACCTGACCTACCGCGGACTGGGAAATCCCCAGGAGAGCGAATTCATCCTCGTCATGCAGGATGGCATTCCGCTCGAGCTCGATTGGATAGGCTATCCCACGCTCTATTATCTGCCGGTGCCTCAGACCCTGAGCTCAGTGCAGATGATCCGCGCGGGCTCGGGGCTGCTCTATGGGCCTGAGCCGCAGCCCGTCATCAATTTCATCTCCCAGGCCCCGGCGACGGATCGGCAATTGGGCGGCACAACCCAGCAGGTCGGCGGATCGGACAGACTGTTCTCGAGCTTCAACTCCATTTCGGGAACTGTTGGCGCGCTGGACTATGTCGCCGATTATTCGCACCGGCAGTCGAGCGGACAGCGGGCAAACGGTGATTACACGGTCAACGCGGGGGACCTGACTCTCGGTTATCGGATTGATGGTGGACAGAAGCTTACGCTGGCTATCCACGCGTACTCGGTCGACAGCGGGCTGGCCGGCCTGTACTACGACGTCAGCCTCTTCCAGGTAAACGTCCGCGACAGGATCGAAGCGCGGCAACTCACTCAGACCGAGACGGTCGACGTGAATACCGGCAACAGCCGCAGCCGCGGGGCCGAGCTCGAAAGCACTTATGATCTGCTGCGGCTATGGGGAGCCAGCCCAGCGGATCAGCATCTCACAGTGTTTGCAAACGCCAGCCTGCTGAACGCGCGCTTCACGAGCAGCGCCCTTGCGAATCAAGCGGGAAAGACGCCCGCATATGCTCCTGACTATGTTTTGAAGGCCGGCGCGACGCTGCGCCGGGACGGCCGTTACAAGCTCAGCATGGTCGTGGATTCCGTTGCCTCACAGTTCTTCCAGGATAGCGATCTGCCGATCGCCAGCACCCCCGCCCGCATTCCGGCCTACACCGTGTTGGACTTCTCCGGCGAGTATACGGTTGCCGCGCGGCTGAGCGTGTTGGTCGGAATCTCGAATCTCACGGACCGGCGCTATTACTCGCGGGTGTTCATTGCCCGAGGCCAGTTGGAGCCGGGGCGGGATCGCACGTTTTACGGTGGACTGGCGTACGATTTCTGACTCCGCGCTGGACCCGATCCGGCCGTACGAGCGGGAACTCGTTCCTCGAGTGACCCGCGCAGGTTTAACAGAACTTTAACGCTGAACCATTTAGGGTTCGAATGGTGACGCTGCGTCGCTGCGGTGCCTGGCATCCTGACCAGACTTGTCAGCAGCTCGGAAAAACGGACCTTGGAGAATACTGCGATGATGCGCTTGCGCCGTTCCCAGTTGTCCTTCTTCGCAGTCATCCTGCTCCTCGCTTCCACGGTCGCATTTTCCTGCGGCGTGGAACGCCAATCCGTGAAAGTGGGAACCGACGCCGATATCGGCCTGGTGAACTTCAACGCGCCGCAGACCACCACCATAGCGAATCTGCGAGCCTTCCCCACCCCTGCCACGATCCCCACGAACAACCGCGTTTCGCCGGAGGAAACGACAGTCTGGGTCGTGAATGCTCTTTTGACCATGATCAAGCTGGAAAGCGATCAGGACTATCACCTGGTGATCCAGGATGCCTCGGGAAATACAATGATCGCGGAAATCCCTGCTCCGACGTGTGTACCAGGCACCAGTCCGATGTCTCCTGGAGTCACCAAAGCCCGAGCGACGGTCGACGCCATGTTCAACGTCACCACGACGTTCCAGACTGTCAACGTTCCGGTTCTCATCACCGGCGTGGGTATGCATGACTTTCCGCACGGCCAGACCGGCGCCGCACCCAATCAGATCGAGCTGCATTCGGTCACCAACATTATCTTCAACCCAGGCACTGCCACACCAGACTTCACGTTGGGTGCCTCGCCTGCGAGTCTGTCTGTGACTCAAGGCAACTCCGGCAGCACGACAATCACGACGACCGTCTCTGGGGGATTCAGTTCATCGATCTCGCTGTCGGCCTCAGGCCTGCCAGCGGGAGTCACGGCGGCTTTCAATCCAAGCTCGATTGCCGCACCCGGAGGTGGCAGCTCGTCTCTGACCTTTACAGCGAGCGCCACCGCCACGCCCGGAACCACGAATGTTACCGTGACGGCGAGTGGAGGTGGAATCGTTCACACCGTGACGATTCCGCTCACTGTGACAGCCGCCGCAACACCGGCCTTCAGCCTGGGTGCCTCACCCACGAGCGTCTCGGTAACTCAGGGAAGCTCTGGCACGAGCGCCATCACAACCGCGGTAAGCGGCGGATTCAATTCGGCGATCTCTTTCACCCTCTCGGGGCTGCCCTCGGGAGTCACCGCTAGCTTCAGTCCGACCTCGATTGCAGCTCCCGGCAGCGGCAGCTCAACTCTGACTTTCACTGCCGCTAGTGCTGCCACGACGGGCACCACCAACGTGACGATAACCGCGAGCGGCGGAGGCATCACACACACCGCCACAGTCGCTTTGACGATCAGCGCTGCTGGTGGAACCGGCGGAACACCAACCCAACTGCTGGGCAATCCGGGCTTTGAAAACGGCAAATCGAATCCGGCGCCCTGGGTGCTGACCACGACTCACTCATCCAATCTGATCATCGCCAATTCCAGCCAGGAGCCGCCGCACTCCGGTACATTCGATGCGTGGTTGGATGGTTTCGGTACGACCACCACCGACACCATCATGCAGCAGGTCACGATACCCTCGACCACCACCTCGGCAACGCTGAGCTTCTGGCTGCATATCGACACGGCGGAAACCACTACCACCACAAAGTTCGACACGATGCAGGTGCAGATTCGTGATGTGAATGGGAACGTGCTGCAAACACTGCAAGCCTTCTCCAATCTGGACCATATTACCGGCTACCAGCAGCACACCTACAACCTCAACTCATTCATCGGGCAGACGATCCAGGTCTTTGTGACAGCTCAGGAAGACTTCGAGCTGCAGACCTCGTTTGTGCTGGACGACTTCGCCCTCAACGTGCAATAGAACGTAACCGCGGATACGATCGGGAGAAAGCCAGATGATGAGACTCAATGTCCGTGCGGTTTTCCTGGCGGGTCTGCTTGCAACCCAGGTCGTGCTCGCCCAGGAGCCGGTCAACCCAGGATTCGTGCAAGCGCCAGCGACGAGCTTCATCTCGGATGACGACGGCGGCGTTGTCCAGATCGTGCCTGTGGCGCTTACGGCCTTTGGCCCAGCAAAGGCCAACACCGTCCCTGCCATGAAGTCCATCCGGCCGGTGAGCGTCTTTCTGGGAAGATCCTGGGCAGAAGCGTCTGTGCGCAAACGTGAAGCCAGGCTATCCGATCTGACCGGCGATGCCGAGCTTGCCCCGTTACATGCTCAGAACATCAACATTCTTCCCGCCTCCGCGAGCGTGGAGGATGCCACCGAGCTCGACGGACCTGTAAACGATCTCACGATACAGAAGAAGCTCGTCGCGATGCTGGATAGCAAGACCCTCCCGACGCCCGATGCCAGCACGGTTTTCGTCGTATTCCTGGCACCCGGAGCCAGATTGACGGTCGGCAACCACACGGCAGGCATGCATTTCGCCGCGTACCACAACCTCGTTCATGTAGAAGCGGGTGAGCTGCGTTATGTGGTTGTGCCCTTCACCGAGAATATGGGGAACCAGGCAAAGGCCGCATCTTTGGGCCTGGTCAATGCGGCTTTCAACCCCGCTAGCTACTAGTCTATAACGCTGGATCCGGGCATTGCGCTACGCAGTCCCTGCTGCGCGCAAGCCAGGGCGCGCGTCCATGGGCCTGGACGCGCGCTCCCGCAGCTACAAGCGGATTCAGCGCTCCTCTCTTTCTTCCTCGTCCTCGTATTTATCCGCGCCGGTGTGCTTCTTTGCCCAGGCGTCAATCCGCCGCGCGAAGGCCTGCTTTTGCGCGTCAGTAAAGCCAGGTGCCAGCGCGTCTGCCGCTGCCCGTGCCTCCTTTGATCCGTATCGAGCTCCTGTCTCAAACCAGACATAGGCTTCTCTGGCGCTGGGCACACCACACTGCTCCGATTGATAGATCTTCCCCAGCTCATACATCGCCTGGGCAACTCCGTTTTCCGAAGCGCGCTCGTACCACTTGATCGCGTCCTTGCAGTTCCCTCCGGCTCCCTCGAAATACATCTGGGCGAGCCTCAGTTGTGCCTCGGGGAGCTGCTGCCGTCCGGCTGCCCGATACCACCTCATCGCCTCGTCGCGATCTGATGGTTCCAACGCTTTGGCCAGCTGCAGTTGCGCTGTGCGCTCACCCTGTTCGGCCGACTTGCGGTTCCAGAACATGGCCTCTTGTGGGTCGGCCGCCACGCCAAACCCCTGCTCGTACATGAAAGCCAAGTCGCGCTGTGCTTGCGCATCACCTTGTTGGGCCGCTTTCTGCTCCCAGATGAAGGCTTGCCGATAGTCGGAAGGGATGCCGCTTCCGTAAAGATAGATATGCCCCAGTTGGGATTCCGCGGGGGCGTAGCCCTGGTTGGCGGCCAACGTCAGCCAGTGGATGTTCTCCTTCCGGCTGGGCGCGACATGGCGTCCGAGATCATAACAAGAGGCAAGGATCGTTTGCGCTCGCGTATCGTTGCCTTCGGCTCTCCCCTTGATCTGCGCGAACTTCGAGTCGCTGTTGGGACAACGCAAGCTCTCATGCTCCCGTTCGGAGGCATGCGCGAAACACGGAATCAGGGGAGCCGCAATACAAGCGACAAGCTGCAACCATTTGGTGCGCATCCAGTGCTCCAGCAGATGAATCCTGCCGCATATTGTGCACTGCCGGACCGGGTATTGGCCCTCCACCGTAGATCCATCCAGAAGGCCTGGAACGCGCGGGGCGGGGATACCCCTCCCCGCCCCTCATTTGTCTTTTATACGACGATTACTGCTGGAAATTGACCGTAATGGGCGTCGCGAAGCGGGACGGGACGCCGTTCGCGCGGCAACTGAACGTCACTTCCAGGGGATCGGTGGTATCGGTGGTCTTGAACCCGTTTCCAGCGGGAGGATTGCCGACACCGTTGGCCAGTCCCAACGAGGAGAAGTATGCGCCGGTAATCACACCGCGAGAGGCACCTCTACCGCATGCAGGGGCCGTCGCCGATGCCTGGAAGACAGTGGGACCCGGAACGAAGACAGGGCTGTTGGCTGGAACCGTATACGTCTGACCCTCCGGGATCGGAATGCTCAGCGTATACGACGTTCCATCAAAACATCTGACGTCGGTCTCGACGTATGCGCCTGTCACACCAACCGTCGCTGCCGGATGACTACCGCCGAGCGCCAGCTGATAGCTCGCCTCGACGGTGTTGCCCTCACTCACCAGCAGAGGCAAGAAACCAATTTTGTCCAGTGACATCACCACCGTCCCATTCGAATTCCAGTCGTTCGGGAATTTCGGTTCGCCGCCTGGGCCGCCCCGCCACCACCAGGTCCAACGATTGTAGTCGAGCGACGGATATGGATTGACCTCGACATCCGAGCTGACCGTCTGGCCGAGCATGAATCTGTTGACAAACGCCGAGATCGCCGGAGCCTCATCGGGCAGTGTCGCACAGTGGTTGTGTCCGCCATCGATATAGAAGCCGTACCGGTCGCCGATTCCCAGGGTGTCGTAGATCTTCTGCGTCGCCCGCGCCGAAATATAGTTGGACCTGTTCGATAGCCAGTAGAAATCCGTGTTGCCTGTCTCCAGCAGTGCTCTGGGCGCCACCATGGCCATCAACTCATGATGATCCACGGGCAGCTTGTACACGTTGTCGCCGGCGAATTGCTTCATCTGCCCGGCGAACCAGTTGTAGTCGGTGTCGTCGACATCTTCCACCGAGCCCTGGGCCTCGATCTCGTGCGAAACGCGCCAGGCCGGCGCTCCACCACCGCCGTTTTCCTGGGCAATCGTCAGAGCGACCCGCTCATCGAATGCTCCGGCAAACAGGGCCATCTTGCCAGCGTAGGAGCACCCGGTGACGGCCAGGTGTTTCACATCGATCGGCAGCGGGTTGACAGCCTGATGGGCGGCGATCTCGATTCCGTCGATCAGTCGGCTCACTCCCCACGCCCACGCCGCGTATTGTCCCGAATTGCTGGTACCGCTGCACACTCCAGCACAGAGCTCGGGATAAAGCTGATAGAAGGGGTCCTTGGTATGGTCGATCACTCCAAAGAACGAGTACTGAGTGACATCGTTATGGAAGAAGTCGATGGTCGCGACCGGGAGACCCGCGAAAACGCCGGCGGGGAGGCTGCCATAGTTGGGGACTTTGGGAACGAAGAACGGGGGAAATGCCAGACTCATCGCGATCACCGCCGGAAACGGACCGTTGCCCATTCCCGGCGGAATGTAGACGCGCTCGTTCAAAGTCACGGTCTTGCCATTCCTGGTCACCACCACTGTCAGTGCGCCAGTGTTTGATCCTGCCACCGGTGGTACATAGGACGCCGTGATGGTGCAGTCCGAGCAATCAGGCTTCGGGCCAATCTCGTATTTCTCGATGGCCGCCTTGATGTCGTTACGCCGATGCTCCCAGCCTTCGAACGAAGCGTCGCGATGCCCCGCATCGCCGTCGAGACTTCCACCGAAGGACGCGAACGGATCCGGCAGAGGCCGGATGATCGGGAGCTGCGCAAAGCTCGGGAAGTCAGGTGTTGTGAAGCGTGCGCCCGTGTTCTCGACATCGTAAACCAATGGAAGCTGGCGATGCTCACACGCCGGGTCATGATCCGACCTTCCCGTCATGTCGCAGTCGTGCGCCTTGGCGGCTACCGAACCCAGAAGCAGAGCCGCGAACACCGTGGTGCGGCTCCAACCGGCTAACGTCTTCATGTCTTTGCCTCCCTGTGTGATTGACGGGAGGAGGATGCAGCGCGATCTGGCGTAAGGCGTCACCGGATCTGCTCTTGCCCATTTTAATTCTACAGGCGAACTATATCCGTAAGTCACCTTGTCCTGCAGTCACCTTGGCAGTAACAGACCGCCAAACTCGCGAATTGTCCCCCCTCTCTATATTAATTCGCGTCAACAACTATATATCTTGCGGATGTCGGGATTGTCAAGCAGGGGAAAGCAACTTGCGGCGACGAGGTGATTCGCCGTTGGATCCGCGCTCGCCTGGCGGACACCACCGCCCGCAACCGCAGCTGGCGGCGAGATTGGAGATTCGCGAGGTTTGTCGGCGGATCAGGCGCTGCGGACCGTGACACCCGGCAGCCGATCCAGGAATTCCGCTCCAAATGCGGAGGCGGCTGTGTGGGCTCCAAATCGACTTGCCTTGCCGCTGCCGATGGCCTCGGCTGAGGCCACAACCGCATCGACGGTGACCTCGTATCCTTCTCCGGCCTGCACCCACATCGCCCGTTCGGATCCTGTACGGCTCCTGCAAGCAGCCCAGACATAGCTTCGGTGTTCGCGGGCAGAAGGCGCCTCGTCTCTGGCCGGCCCCTTCCCTGCACTCGACGGGCTCGTGATCCGCTTGCGCACCTGCTGGCGGATTCCGGGCGCGTTGAGCACAAGCCTGACACCGCTCAAAATAGAGGCCGCCAGGGCCGGTGGGAGTCCCAGGCCGATGTGCGCCGTGATATTGCTGATGTTGGTAGTCAGTCGCGCGGCTTCCGCATCTCCGAGCGCGGCCGGAACCAACGTCATCTGGCCGAACGGAAGCCGGCGGCGTTGAGGCGTGCCGTACCTCGGTAGCCGTTGCCAGACTCCGTCTCTGACTCCCATGGCTCCCTTCAGCACACCCTGCAGGAAGGTTTTCTGAGTCCCCGGACCACGGCCGGCGGTGGATGGCGCGAGGAGAATGTCTAGCTCACTCGCGTCCGGTACCGCGAGTTTCAACTGCAGCGCCAGGCAACTGGACAGGGTGACTCCGAAACCCGCCCCGGGCAGCAACACTACGCCTGCCGCCGCAGCCCGATCGTGCAGCTTGTATATTTCCTGCAAGACTTCGGGCTCATTGCCCACGTCGATGTAATGGCAGCCCGATTCGATGCAGAACCGGGCCAGTGCGACCGCGGTGTAGGCGAAAGGTCCCGCCGCGTTGATCAGCATACCGCCCTTGCCGGGAAGGCCCGCGGAATTGGGAAGGCCATTCGCGTCGAATACACGCGTTTGCAGGCTTCCGTATTCGGAAGCCAACGCCTGAAGTTGTTTCGGGTCGCGCCCTGCAAGCACCGGACGATGACCACGGCTCAGCAGCGCCCGTACGATACGGCGTCCCGTGTAACCGTACGCGCCGTAGACCGTCCATGCCTCTGCCATCCCGATCCGAGGCACTCCTTGGTGTGCTGCTGATTTCATCATCCACTGACCCGTTGCACGTCCGTCTCCATTGTCCTGCCAGCCTGCTGGACGCCGGTAGCGGACGCGGTGACGGCGAGATCGCCCGCGAGCGTCGCAAGTAACTGCTCCCGCACGTCATTCATAAAGAAATGACCGCCCGGAAAGATTCGCAGACTGAAATCCCCCGTCGTTTGATTACGCCATCCCGCCATCTCCGCTCGTGTGGCGTGGGGATCCTGACTGCCCGCGTATGCTACTACGGGCATGGCCAATGGCGCTTGCTGCTCGTAGCGATATGTTCCTAGCGCCTCGAAATCCGCTCGCAAGGTCGGAAGTGCCAACGCCAGCAACTCGGGTTCCGCCAGAATACGATCGGGAAGGCCGCCGAAACGGCGCACGGCATCGAGGAAGGCGGCATCGTCCAATGAATGGATGGCAAACGCGCGAGGCAAAAACTGCGGTGCGCGACAAGCTGCGACGACCAGCTTGTCTGGAAGCCTGAGGGCCTCCTCACGCAGGCGGCGGGCGAGATCGAAAGCAAGTGCCGCCCCGAGACTATACCCGAAAAACGCGAATGGCCGGGTTCCTGACAGCTCGGGTCGCAAGCTTCCAATGACGCAATCTGTCAACGCGCTCAACCGGGTCAGAGTCGGCTCGGACCGTCGCCACTCCCGACCCGGCAATTGCACGGCGCACACTTCGATTGTCTCGCCCAGGGCGGGGCCCCAGTCACGAAATACGTTCGCGCCACCACCGGCATAGGCGAAGCAATAGAGCCGTATGCGCGCATGTTTGCGGACATGCGGTATCCACAGTGCTTCTGGTTTGCCGAGTGTCATGCGGTGCGCCTGCGCTTGAAGTACGACAACAACCCATTGCGGCGCGGGGCGGTTTTCGGCCGCTTCAGCATGAGGTTGTTCACCGCTGTGTTGGGATCGCGCAGCGCGGCCGTGAGCAAGCCGATGAAGTTCTCGGCCAGCTCGTCGATGGTCGAGCGATGGAACAGATGGCTGTTGTATTCGAAATACCCGCTGAACGCGCCCTCCTTCTCCTGCAGGTACAGCGACAGATCCATGTCGGCTACCCCGCGGTCCAGAGGTAGCGTCGTCAGCTTCAATTCCATGCCGGGAGCGGAGGTCTCGGTGAACGGTATGTTACGAAGGATGAAGACGACACGGAAGTACGGGTTGCGGATCATGTCGCGATTGAGCCGCTCCACGACCAGCTCGAACGGAATGTTGTGTGCGTACGCCTCTGTCGCGACCCGCCGGACATTTTCCAGCACTTGCATGAAGGACTGCTGCGGCTCGATCCGATTGCGCAGAGCCAGCATGTTGACCAGGGCACCCACCATGGCTTCGGTGCCAATCTCCCGGTCTCCCATCATGGTTCCGATCACGATGTCTTCCTCGCCCGAATACCGGTGGAAGAGTGTATCGAGGGCTGCGACGAACACCATGAAGTTGGTGTAGCCGTGCTGGTGACTGAACGCCTTGAGGGCTCCGGTGAGCTCCAAGCCCAGCGTGAAATGAGCGGTGGAGCCGCGAATGCTGGGAATGAATGGCCGCCGGCGATCCGTAGGCATCGGGCGCTGTGATGGCACGTCTCCGAGTTGCCTCTCCCAGTACTCCAGGTGCGAGGACACAAACTGCTCATCGATCCGTTGCCGCTGCCAGGCCGCGTAGTCGACAGCCTGGAATGGAAGATCCGGCATACCGGGACGGCTGGGATCCTTGTGGTGAGCGTAGTGGATGCCGACCTCCTGGACGACGAGGCCGATGGTCCAGCCGTCGACGGCCACATAGTGCGAGGCCACGATGAGCATGTGCTCCTGCGGACCCAGCTTGACCAGCACCGGCCGGATCAGCACGTCCTTACGCAGGTCGAAAGGCTTGCGGGCCGTGGCATTCGCAATCTCGAGCAGGCGGGCATCCCGATCCGCGCCCTGCAGATTGCTGAGGTCTTCGATCACAATAGGAACGGGGCGCTGCGGCTGTATGATGGCTACAGACTTGCCGTCGCGCACGTCATAGCTCGTACGCAGCACCTCGTGCCGCCGTAGCATCTCGTCGACGGCGAATTGCAGGGCGGCCAGGTCCAGATCACCCGTGATGCGGAACGTCAGGCAGCCGTTGAAACGCGCCGTACCCGGATATTTCCGCTCGAAGTCCCAAACCATCTCCTGGTGGAAGCTCAAAGGCAGGTCACCGTCGCGCGGCAGACGAGGGATGGTCAACATCCGGTATTCCGGATTCGCGGCCCTGAGGGCTTTGACCTGCTCGCCGAGGCCTGCGATCGTGGGGTTCTGGAACAGAGCCTGCACGGTCACTTCGGTGTTGGTCGCACGCCGGACCTCGGCGATCAGTTGTGTTGCCAGCAGGGAGTGGCCGCCGAGCTTGAAGAAGTCGTCATTCAGCCCGACCCGGCTTATGCCCAGCAAACGCGTCCAGATTTCTGCTACCTGACGCTCCGTCTCGTCGCGCGGAGCCACATAATTCGGATCCTCATCGACCGGCTCCGCCTCGGCCGCGCCGGACTGGGCCGCCAGGATCTCGCCAGCAAACTCCGGTACCGGCGAATCCTCGTCGAGCCTCCAGTTATGCAGATAGGCAGGTGGAACCCAGTACCGTTTGCGTTGGAAGGCATAGGTGGGCAGCGGGACCCGGCGGCGCCCTGTACTCCCGTGAACCGCCTTCCAGTCAATGGCAACGTTGGCGGTCCACAGAGTGCCCAGTGATTCCAGGATGTGCGCGACGTCTGAGGCGGTCGCTACAGCGTGCCGCGTAGAGGCGACGAGCTGGGTTTTCTCGAGAAGATCACGCTGTTGCCGCGCCAGCGTCACCAACGCCTGCCCTGGCCCTACCTCCAGCAACACGGCGACCTTGCTCTTCAATACGGTTCGAATGCCATCGCTGAACCGTACAGCGTTGCGCAGATGGTCTGCCCAATACCGTGGACTGATCGCCTCTTCCTCCTTGATCCAGTCTCCAGTGAGGTTTGAAACGAAGGGTTGAGTCGGGGGCGACAGTTGCACGCGTGCGCATATCGTCTCGAATTCGAGTGATGCGGCCTCCATCATGTGCGAGTGGAACGCGTGCGATACGTGAAGCTTCCGGGTGCGGATGTCCTTGGCAGAGAGCGCCGCGCTCAAGGCTTCAATGTCTGCCTCGGTGCCCGAGACCGCACACATGCCCGGAGCATTGACGGCAGCCAACGACAGGCGCTCGTTAAGCCACGAAGTGATGCTCTGCTCATCCAGGGGAACCGACAACATGGCCCCTGGAGCCTGCGCCTGGATGAGGCGTCCGCGGGCACAGATCAATTGCGCTGCATCCTTCAAGGTGAAAACGCCAGCGCGGGTAGCAGCGACATACTCGCCGACACTGTGTCCGATCATCGCCGCCGGCTGCACCCCCCAGCTCTCCCAGAGCGTGGCCAACGCATATTCGATGGCAAACAGCGCGGGCTGGGTGTAGCGGGTCTGATCGAGCAGCGCGCCCGCCTCGGCCCGCGCGTCCTGCGCCGGATAGATGATCTCCAGGAGGTCGCGATCCAGATGGGGCCGCATGAGCCCGGCGCACTCCTTCAACGCCTCGGAGAAGACCGGCTCGGTCTCGAACAACTCCCGTCCCATGTCCACGTATTGTGAGCCCTGGCCGGAGAACATGAACGCCACGTTTCCAGCGGCACTGCTTTCCTGGACGGAAAGCTGCACGCGCTTGGGATCAATGGCTTCCAACACCGCCAGCGCGTCCGAGACGCCTTTCACGGCGACATAGGCCCGATGTTTGAAGGCCTTTCGGCCAACCTGCAGCGTGTACGCGGCGTCCGCGAGATTGAGGTCGGGCGATCGTTGCAGATGGCGCGCGAAGTTCTGCATGTTCGACTTCAGCGCTGCATCGTTCCTTCCTGAGAAGAGCAACAGCTGCCAGTCCCGGCCCGGCAAAGTGGGTGCGCGGCTCGGCGCCTGTTCCAGGATGGTGTGCGCGTTGGTGCCCCCGAAGCCGAACGAGCTCACGGCCGCGCGCCGCGGCACGTTCGGGGGCGGGGTCCAATCGCGCAGCTCCGTGTTCACGAAGAACGGAGTCTGCTCTATGTTGAGCTTGGGATTGGGTGTCTTGAAATGCAGCGACGGCGGAATCTGCCCGTGCTCGACCGTCAGGATCGCCTTGATCAAGCCGGAGATGCCCGCGGCGGTATCGAGGTGGCCAATGTTGCTTTTCACCGAGCCGATGGCGCAAAACTGGGTCCGGTCGGTGCGCGTTCGGAAGGCTTGGGTCAGGGCCGCGATCTCGATGGGATCGCCGAGCAGCGTGCCTGTCCCGTGCGCTTCGACGTACGTGATCGTATCGGGGTGCACACCGGCCATGGCCTGGGCCTCGAGTATCACTTCGGCCTGGCCGTTCACGCTCGGGGCGGTGTAGCCGACCTTGTCCGAGCCGTCGTTGTTGATCGCGGAGCCTTTGATGATGGCATGGATGTGATCGCCATCGGCGAGGGCGTCTTCCAGGCGCTTCAGGAGCACGAAACCCACTCCGTTGCCCCCGACCGTGCCTTGCGCTTCGGCATCGAATGGGCGGCAATGGCCGTCCCGGGAAAAGATGAAGCTTTCTCTATACGCCCTGCCTTTTGGGGTGATGGACACGCCTCCCGCCAACACCATGTCGCTTTGGAAGTTGAGCAGGCTCTGGCACGCTATGTTGACTGCTACGAGAGAGGTCGAACAGGCCGTCTGGACGCTGACCGCCGGCCCCTTGAGATTGAGCTTGTAGGACACCCGGGTGGCAAGGAAGTCCTTGTCGCCCGCGGTCATGACCTGGAAGTGGCCGATCGAATTCATGTACTTCCGGTTGGGTATGATATTGAACATCATGTATGTATTGATGCTCACCCCGGCATACACGCCGATACGCCCGGAATAGGCGCCAGGGTCGTATCCCGCCGACTCGAGCGCTTCCCAGGCGCACTCCAGCGCCAGCCGCTGCTGCGGATCGGTGATTTCCGCCTCGCGAGGGTTGAACTCGAAGAACTCCGCATCGAAGTCGAGCTCGTGGTCGATCCCACCCGCCGCCGCCACGAAATCCGGGTCCCGAGCGAGCTCCGGAAAGATCCCGGACTCCACGATCTCCTTTTCCGGGTAGAAGCGGATCGACTCGACGCCGTAGCGCAGATTCTCCCAGAACTCCTCCAGATTCATGGCACCGGGAAAGCGCCCGGCCATGCCGACCACCGCTACATCCAGACTCCCACCCTGGGCCGGGTCGCTCATTGGACCTTCCATGTCACACTCCTTCTGGCGCCCCACTGTTGGAGACGCTTTTGCATGCCTTCACGCGCCTGATTGCCCCGTGCCTGCGATTGCTTCAAGTTGATTTCCCGCCGTGTAGCGCCGTTCCCCAGATGGGAGGCGAGCGATGCGACCGTAGGGAACTGAAACAGATCGGTAATCGGGATTTCCCGCTGCAGCCGTTCCATCAAGCGGCTGTTCACCTGTACCAACATCAGCGAGTTGCCGCCGATATCGAAGAAATTGTCGTCGCGGCCGATCCCGTCGATATTCAGTATCTGTCGCCAGATCTCGGCGATCGAATGCTCCGTCTCGTTTTGCAGGGGTACCGAGCTAGGGGCGCGGCGCTCGCGGCGTCCCTGGACACCCAGGCGGGCTCGAATCGCCCCAACATCACGCAACTCACGCGCGATGGTAGCGAGCGCGGCTTGCCGCTCGACGTGCGCACCGGCAACGGTCCGCGCCCCATCCGTCGCTTCCGCGGTCGGGACGTCCTCTGCATCCGGGGCCGCCGGGTCGAACCTGACCCGAAGCCCCTCAGTGACCGGAATCTGGAATAGCTGTCCTGCTGGCTCGGACGCGTGAAACTCACCTGGCAGGGTACGTAAAAAGCCCAATATTGGCTGGTTTCGAGGCAACTCGCGGTAAACGATGTCCAGCCTCTCCGCTCCCGTCGCCTGAGCGCGCTCCGCGAGCGCGCGGATCATATGATGCTCAACACCTCTGCCCAGCACGCGGCAGCTCAACAATACACCCTCGACGAGATATCGGGTTGGCTCCTGCCTGTAGAACGCTGCACCCACCAGCCCGTAGTCGCCAAAGCGGTCCTTGACACGCACGGACACTGCTGAAAGTCCATCCGACATCGCACGTGCGAGCCCCGCTTCATCCAACCGAAGCCCGGAGGCGTTGAACTGGTTGGTACGGAGGCTGAGTTGAGCAACGCGCGCACGTTGCGACATTTCGACGGGAGCGATGTCGACCACGAGATCCAGATCGCGCAGAAACTCACTGAAGGAATCGTGCTGCTGTCGGAACGACTGCCGGTCCCTGTTCTCGCGATAACTCTGCACACGCTTGCGGTCTTCCGCGCTGGCCTCACCCCTGTCGAATGCCCACACATGCTGGAGAAAGGCGGGAATCTCCTGCGGATCCTCCGGCAGCTGCAGTGTGAGCACCTCGGGGCATGCCGAACGAACCTCGGCGCACTCGACCGGGTTGTCGTCGATGAAGATGAAGGAATCCAGGCCGAGCTGCAACTCCGCGGCCAGGGAGCGCAGATTGCTTGATTTCGTCTGCCAGTTGATACGGTGAGCGATGATCCGGTCCCAGCGCAGCACCATGTCAGTGCGCTGCTCGAACACGGCCTGCACGTCACGCTCGTCATTCTTGCTGACCAGGCAAAGCAACATACCCGATTCGGCGAGTTGGTCTGCGAGTTTTTGCAGGGCTACGTAGGGCGCGCTGATTTTTACTCCCTGCGCCCCCTCTTCTCCACATACGCCCTGCCAGAGCGTATTGTCGCAATCGAGCGCGACGACTTTGAAAGGCGCGCGCATTTCGCGGCTCAATCGACGGATCAGTCCGGTCCCGAAAGCCGTGAACCAGTCCTGTGTGAAAGGCACGTGGCCAATCTTGTCGGTCTGCTTGTCCAGGACCTCCGCCACCGGATAATGCCGTAGCAACTCTTGCGCGCGTTTGACCTCCACGCCGGGAATGCCCGCGAGGGAGCTCAGAATCTCCTCCTCGGCGGCCTCTACGGAATGCAGCTCCGGCCCGTCGGCACTGGCCGGGCAGACGTATATGTACAGAGGACACCTGAAGCGCCCCGCCTGGTCGCGGACTGCTTTGACGAAGTCCTGCACGGATTTCTGCATTACGGTTGCGCGCTGCACCTTATCCTCGGTGTAGCGCACCCAGTCCTCGGGCCGGACCAACAGCACGTTGGCTCGTTGGGGTCCGGAGTGGAACAGGCTCCCTGGATCGAGCAGCTGTTGAAAGATCTGGTTGTACGGCGCAAGTTCCATCGCCAGAGGATGGCGCAATGCCAGTGACCAGTGCCGAGTCACCTCCTCGAGAGTATCCGCTGTGAAGGTTGCTCCCAGGGCAATACGGAACGGCTCCTGGGCAACGACTTTCTTTGCGAGCGAAGCGACCGCCGTGCTCGGAGCAGCAACCGCTGTCGCCACGATATCAGTGTACGTGCGGCTCCAGGACTCCATGCTCGTCCCGCTGAACAGGTCGGTGTTGTACTCGAAGAGTCCGACCCAGCGGCCACTGTCCTGGTAGATCGTCAGGAACCAGTCGAAGTCGCTCATACCCCGGTCGGTGGGCACCCGTGCAGCGGTCAGGCCGGCGAATTCGATCGCCTTTACCCGGCTCACATAACTGAACATGATCCGCAACAGGGGCCCTCGGCCGGTACCCGCGGGCTGGGCTAGCTCGACGACCCGGGCGAACGGCAGGTCGATGTGCTCTGCCGCGTTCAACACGTTGCGGCGAACCGCCTGGAGGAGCTCCTGGAAGGTGCGATCGCCTATAGCCTGCGCACGCACCGCCATCGGATAGGAGAACATACCGACGAGCGGCTCGTATTCGCTGCGCATCCGGCCGGCGGTCGGCGAACCGATAACGATATCGTTGCGCCGGCTCGCGCCGTGTGCGAGCACGAAAAAGGCCGTCAACAGCACGACAAACGGCGTTGCGCGCTCGGACCGGGCGAACGCCTCCACGCGCCCGACGAGGTCGTCGCCGATATCGAAGAAGACCGTGGCCGCCTGATACGTTGGCCGTACAGGTCGTGGGAAATCGCTCAGCCATTCATGTACAGGAGGCTCCGCGAGCTGGCTCTTCCAATAGGTCACGGCCTCACTCTGCAGTACCGTCTCGACATGTTGGCGCTGCGCGCGCGCGAACTGTTGATAAGTCGCTGTGAGAGGCTCCAGGGCCGGCGACGCTCCCGCCCGGATCCCGCTGTAGAACGCCCCGAGCTCCTGCATGAAGATCTCGAGAGACAGCACATCCGATATGATGTGATGCATCGTCAACAACAGGATGTGCCGCTCCGAGCCGAGCCGGATCAGCCGCAGGCGCCACAGTGGCGGCTTGTGCAGCTCGAAGTTGGTGCGTGCGTCCGTGCGTGCGCTTGCCTGCAGACGGCGGCGTTGTTCATCCGGGGAGTCCTCGCTCCAGTCATCCCGTAACAAAGACGCTTCCACGCTCGCCAGTATTTCCAGCTTTGGCTGCCCCTTCTCGCTTCCAAAGCGGGTGCGCAAGACTTCCTGACGCTGGGCGACCTGCCGCATCGCTGCGAGGAGATGCTCTTCGCTCAATACCCCGCGCAGCTCGAGGGCGCTCTGGAAGTTGTAGACAGGATTGCCAGGCTGCACTTGATCGAGCTGCCAGATGCGTTCCTGGGTGACCGACAATACGGGCGGTTGCTCAACGGAGGATTTCTCCGCCACGGCATGCGCTTCGCCCATCGCCTCCAGGATGTAGCGGGTAAACTCGGCGACCGAATAGCCATCGAGAAACTTCACCACCGGAACGGTGAGCTGGAGATCCCGCTCGATCCGGTTCTTCACCTCGACAGCCGTCAGCGAGTCTATGCCCAACGTGTTGAGCGGCCGCTCGATGTCCAGCCCGTCCGCCGGCATATGCAGCGCAGCCGCCACATGTTGACTCAGGTATCGCACGAGCCGCTCGCGGCGCTCGGCGGGCATCTCAGCCAGCAGAGCAACGCGCGTCAGGGTTCCATTCGAGGCTCCACCGTCGCGACGATCGATCGCGGCAAGCTTTATTGCCGTCGCGGCCGGCGGCATGCTCAGAGTCTCCGGCGGCTCCAGGAAATATCGATTGCGCTGCCATGGATAGGCAGGCAACGGAACAAACTTATGACGGTGCTCGAAGAGCCGCCGCCATGTGATCGCATGCGCGGCACTGAGCCGTGCCACCGTCGTCCAGTACCCGTACGGTCCCGCGGCAGTGTTGATCCAACCTGCTTCCGAACCCGGATCCACATTGTTTTCGATGGTCAAAGCAAGCAGTATCACTTGTGCATCGGAGTGCTGCTGCCGTACGGCCGACGTTCGCGCAATCAGTTGCGCCGCATCTGGGTTCCACCCGAGCTCCGCAAATGGAACGTTGCTTCCTTGCGCCGTCTCGCAGGGCAAGCGGAATTCACCGCTCGCGTGCGCATCTTCGCCATATCGGGTTCTGGTCAGTGCTTCGCACACCGCTCGGAATGTGAGCGCGCCAGAGCCGCAATACGCGGCGAGTTGTCCGAGACCGTCCGCCACCACAGCGTCGAGGGCCGGAAGAATCTCCGTCAGCTGCGCGAGTTGGGCGTACTGCGCCGCGAAGTGCCAGTAGGAGTATGCCGGGTCGTTCTCATGGATCGGCCTCGATTGATGTACCTCATCAGCCGACGGCAATGACACGGGAGCATGCATTTCCTGAAAGACATCACGGCATGCCTGCCAGGCGCGGCGCGCGGCCGGGGCCCACTGCAACCAATTGGCGATCGCCGCGGTATCGATGCGATTACAGTGCGGAAACGCGAGTACGATGCGTTTACGAGGGACCGTCCGGAAGTGCCCCTTCCAGACTTTCGAGTCTGACGTGCCTTGGCCTCTCTCCCGGAGCGCATCGATGAGCTCTGCCTTGGTTTTTGCCAACACACTCAGGCGATATTCATGCACGTCCCTGCGCAAGAGCGCGGACTGGCATAGAGCCGGCAACTCGTCGTCACGCTGCCCTTCGAGGAAGCGAACGTAAGTCTCGATCTGCGCTTGCAAGGCGGCTTCCGACTTTGCCGAGATCAGCAACCACAGAGGCTCCCCGGCGCGCCGCTCGGCAGGGCCCGGCGGCGGAATGGACTCCAGGACCAGATGAGCGTTGCTTCCGCCGAGGCCGAATGAGCTTATCCCTGCAACACACTGGCCATCGCGGGCGATCGGCCAGGCAGTTGCCTCGGTATTCACCTTCAGGGGCAGGCGATCGAGTGGAATGTGGGGGTTGGGCCGGTCATACCAGAGGCTTGGTGGAATCCGCCGATGCGCAATGCTGAGGGCAAGCTTGATGAGCCCGGCGACGCCAGCCGCCCCCTCGAGATGCCCGACGTTGGTCTTCACGGACCCGACCAGGCAAGGCGCGGACCGCTGGGTTTCATCTTCGAGTAGAACCGCGCCCAGCGCGTTGGCTTCGATAGGATCGCCGATCAGCGTCCCGGTGCCGTGCAGCTCTACGTATTGCAGATCTGCAGGCCTCACGTCGGCATGGCGGAGGGCGGCCCTCAAAAGCTTTTCCTGGGCCCAGCGGTTGGGAGCGGTAAGGCCGTTGCTGCGTCCGTCGTGATTTATCGCTCCTCCGCAGATCACCGCATATACGCGATCCCTGTCGGCATGCGCGTCACTCAGAGACTTGAGAACGACGACCCCGACGCCCTCTCCTCTGCCGATACCATCGGCGTTGGCGGAAAACGTCTTGCACAGACCATCGGGCGCGGATAGACCTGCCTTCGCATAGAACACGTTGAAAGCCGGGCTGAGCATCAGGTTCACGCCGGCTGCGAGCGCAACGCGCGACTGCCCGGTCCAGATCGCCTGACAGGCGAGGAACGCTGCCGTCAGCGATGAGGAGCAAGCCGAATCGACAGCTACGCTCGGACCGTGGAGATCGAACAGATATGACAGGCGATTTGCCGTCATGCTGTACCCGGCCCCCGCGCCAGTATGCACGTCGACACGCTGGAGCTCGTCGGCAAGCTGGTATTGAAGATAGTCATTGCTCATCAGGCCGACATACACCGCGGTATCGCTTCCCGCGAGTGAGGTCGGCGCTATGCCCGCATCCTCCAGGGCTTCGTATGTGACCTCAGCCAGAATCCGCTGCTGCGGATCCATGTTCACTGCTTCTCGAGGAGAAATGCCGAAGAAGTCCGCATCGAAGCTGTCGATGCCAGCGACGAATCCTCCTTGGCGGGTGTTTGTCTTCCCAGGAGCTTTCGGATCGGCTTCGTAGAACGCGTCCGCGTTCCAACGCCCTGGAGGCACGGCACCGATACCGTGACGCCCTCCAATCAACAGATCCCAGAATTCGCTCAGGGAAGCGGCACCAGGGAAGCGGCAGGCCGCACCGACGATGGCGATCGGTTCCATGGCAATCACCCCTCACGCGTGGCCAGAAAGCGCGCCACCGCATCAACTGTCGGATAGTCCCAGGTGAGAGTGGCCGGCAGCTTCACGCCCAGCCACTCCTCGAGCTCACCGGAGAGCCCCAGCGCCGCGACAGAATCCAAGCCATAGAAAGAAAACGGCTTGGTCACATCGACCGCCTCCGGGGTCGTGCCCAGAAGCTCAGCTATTTTTTCCTGCAACCAGAGGCAGATCCGCTCTTCTGTCACTGACGGCGGTGTTGCCTTTAAGACCGCATCCATGAATGTCTTCTCCTGATTGAACAGTGTTGAGCGGGTCGAGTCCGTAGCCCGCATCGGCTGCATAGCGCTCGCGTAGCGCAGCAAACGCGGCTGTATATACATCGCTCGGCAGTGCGGGCACCGCCGCACCGGCAAGTGCGGCGAGGCGGCTTAGCACGATTGTCCAGACAGCCGGGTGCCCAAGGCTGCCGGCGAGCGCAAGTCGATTCACTCCGCGCAGCATGAAAGTTGCGCCGGCCGCGCATAGAATGGTGTACTGGCGCGCAAGATCGAACAGCTCCGGCTCTCTCGCCAACCACGCTCGCGGCGGCAAGGCGCGCACACGCAGCTCCAATCCTGTCATGGCCTGAAGGAGCGCCTCCCGCAGCAGGTCTTGCACGGAACCCCACTCCCCGTCGGCTCGTGTGATCGCCCGCACATCCGGTGAAGGCTCGGCTGCAAGCGGCGCCAACATGACATCACGGCCCTGACATGTGAGGGCGAGACCAGACCAGTCGAAGGGTGGAAGCTCGGCGAACAGATCCGCGCTGGTCAACAGCTTTTCCCAGTACTTTGGCACGCTGCCGGAGTCACCAAGCTGGACCCGCAGCTGAAATGACAAGGAAGAAAGATTGACGAGTGTGCTGCCGTCGAACAGGCCAATGAGCAGATGGTCACGGAGTGCTTTTTGGAAGATGCCGCCAGCGTGCTCACTTCTCAGGTAGTAACGGGCGCCCAGCACACTCGCCAGCTTCTGAAACGTCTGCTCCATCAATGACGGTACCAGGTATTTCACGACGGCAGAGTGGATGCTTCCCTGACCGGCCATCATTTGCAGGAAACGCAATGAGAGCGTGGTCACGCTGTCTGCGATCAACATCTCGGCCCACGCCTCGGTGAGCAACCGGCGTACTTGCGGGATGTCGCAAGCAGGCTTCCCGTAGAGAGTGCGCTGCAGGATAAAGTCGAGTGTCACCGCCATCGCCGTATCGGCGGCGCCGAGAGACAATCCACCGCATAGCAGCCTGGACAGTTGCAAGCCCTTCAACAGGCACTCGAAGCCGCAGCCCACGTCACCGAGCAAGGCTGCTTTCTCGAGCGGCACGTTGTTGAATCGCATGCCGCTGATATCGGCTCCACGAACGCCCAGAGTCGGATTGCCTGGGAGAGCTTGCAGGGCTGTGCTGGGCAAGGACTCCTTGTTCACTAGAAACAACGAAAAGCCGCGCGCGCCGCCGTTCGAATCAGTACGAGCGAATACCGTAACGACGTCATTCCGGGAAATGCCGTTGATGAGCCACTTTTCGCCGTCTAGGCGAAACCCGTCGTCGATCGGTGTAGCGCTGGTTTCCGCCGCCAGCAAGTCACCCCCGTGCGACTTCTCGGTCAGCGCGAGAGATATCCTCTTTCCGGACAGGACGTGGGTCGCGAGCTCGTTCCGTTGGGCCGCCGTGCCTGCGATCCATACGCACATGGATCCCAGGAAACTGGCCGCGTGAGAGATGGAGATCGTCAAATCCCGGGCAGAGGTCACGCGCAGGAGCGCCCCAAGCGTCTCGAAATGGGTCAGGCGACCACCGAAAGCGCTGGGAACGTAGTACTGTTGGAGTCCCCATCGATTCAACAGTGCGAAGCCTTCTGCCGGGTAGACCTCGTGCTCATCGTCGGAGACGCGCCGCCCGTAGCTGAAATAGGCGTCGGCGTCGTACGGATTGCCAAGCCACTCACGCAGCTCCGCGGCACGCAGCCTACTGTCGCGCACAGTCATCATGATGCAACCGCTTCGCTCACTTCGCCGCGGGTATCATTAACATAGTCCAAAGATTTTGTCAGATACAACTCGCGACATCGGCTGCGTTGCACCTTTCCACTACTGGTGCGCGGCAGCGTTCCCGGTCGGATCAACACTACATCGGCCAGACTAACCTCATGTGCTTCGATCACTGCCTGACGGATCTTTCCGCTCAGTGTCGCGACGTCGAGCTTGCGTAGATGGTTACGCTCCACTTCGACAACCGAGACGACGCGCTCCCCGTTCATGTCGATACCGAATGCCGCGGCACCGTTACGCACGAGTGCTTCGTCGGCGACTCCGACCGTTTGCTCGATGTCCTGCGGGTAGTGATTGACGCCTCGTACGATGATGACGTCCTTCAGGCGACCGGTGATGAATAGCTCACCGCCAGACAGGTAGCCGAGATCCCCCGTGCGCAGATACGGCCCGTCACCATCCGACAGGTGAGCCTTGAAAATGTCGCGGCTCAATTCGGGCTTGTTCCAGTATCCTCCGCCAATATTCCGGCCCCGGATCCAGATTTCGCCCACCTCTCCGTCAGCGCAGACGGCGCAACTGCGCGGATTGACGATTCGCACCTGTTGCTCGAGCAGAGAGACACCGCACCCCACTTGCGCAACCGCGCCGGGATCTCCCGGAGCTCGAATTTCCGCGACACCGCGTCCCAGCGCCTCCTTGTCGGTCCACCGGTAGACAGGTTCGGCATCGGCCAGTCCTCCACTCACAATGAGTGTTGCTTCCGCCATTCCGTAGCACGGATACGACGCCTGCCGGCGAAAACCAAACGGCTCGAAACGACGGGCGAAACGCTCCAGGGTGGAGTGGCGGACAGGCTCGGCACCATTGAATGCGACGCGCCACGCGGACAGATCCAGGCTCCCGCACTGGGCATCGGTAACCTTGTCAGCGCAAAGATCGTAAGCGAAATTGGGAGCACCACTGACATCGGCACGGAAGCGCGATATCGCCTCCAGCCAGCAGGCCGGGCGCCGCAGAAAGCTTCCGGGCGACATGAAAGTGCAGGTCGTACCCAACCACACGGAATGCAACATCTGGCCAATCAGCCCCATGTCGTGATGGATCGGCAGCCAGGTCACGTATTGGGAGTCCTTCGTGGTGCGAAAGCCGTGCTGGATCATCCGTTCGTTGTAGATGAGGTTTTCGTGATTGACCATGACTCCCTTGGGTTGACCGGTAGCTCCGGAGGTGTACTGCAGGAAGGCCAATACTTCGCCGTCGAGCGGTACGGGTCGGAATGCGCTTGCCTCCTCGATCGGAACCTCATCGCTGCAAAGCATCGGCAGCGCTGTCAGAGCCACCGAAGCCTCGAAGGCGCGCCTCATGTCCTGCTTCTGTTTGAGGGTGGTCAACCCGACTACTGGATCGCAATCCGTGAGGACGCCTTCCAGGCGACCGTTGTGCTTGCCACTGCGCGGCGGAAAGATGGGTACAGCCGCCATTCCCGCATACAGACATGCGAAGAAGCCAACCATGTATTCGATGCAGGAGGGATACAGCAACAGCACGCGATCGCCTCGATTCCCGTGCTGTTGTAGAGCCGACGCAACCGCCCGCGCGCGTTGCGCAAGCATGCTGTAGGTAATTGTCTCGGAAACCTGCTCCCCGTTGTCGAGGAACTGATAGACGATCTGGTTGCCGAACGCGGCAGCATGCCGTTCCAGAACGTCCATGAAGTTTGTCGCCATCGACATGGAATCCCTCCCAATCCTCGTGAGCCATCCTGCTCAATGCAAAACTCTTCAGAATTTTGTGCTGCGTCGATATTCCACGAACACTGTACGGTTCTTCTTCACTTCGCCGAAAAATGTATCTGCCCCACCGGCGTAGTATTCCCCCCCGAACAGAATCTTGCTGCGGTCATTTATAGCGTAAGTCACCAGGGGCCGCAGAAACAGACTGTGCGGCTCTATGTTGACGAACCCAAGCAACTCGCCCTGCAGAGTCTGATTCAGCCAGGTAGCGCCTATCCGCGCGGTCATGCCGTATTCAGTGGAGAGGTCCTGCCCGAAGATGATCGCATTCTGGGTCGCGGCGATACGCAATACAGGGTCCGCCACACTGTTGGGATCCTTGAACTCGAACGTATGGCGGACGACCGCCTGGACGTTGAAGTTCCAATCGTCGATCGAGCGATCGATACCGCTGACCAGAAACAGATACGGGCTTATACCCAACCGGCCCGGCTGCGCATCTGGAAGCACGTAGGCCAGTTCCGCGCGCGTGCCAAATTGGCCGAAGTTGTGCGCCACGTCCGCGCCCAATCCCCATATCTGCTGGTTGTATTGAACAAATATGGGCCCGTTTGCATTGGCGCCTTGCGGGGAGAACACGGGCGACTTTTCGTAGCCACGGAAAGCGGACAAGGACCAGTCGAGATTCTCGCCGCTGCTCGAATAGCGCATGCCCCCCTGCGCGTGGCGCCAGGACTCAGGGGACGTGTCGTTTTGAATCTGCAAGGGATTGTTGCTGGGTTCCGGAAATTTGCTCGGCGAAAACCCAGGCTGCCCGACGATCGACAAGACCTTGCCCTCAGAGGCCTCGATGTCGATACGCGCCGCGGGGACGGGCAGGCGTTGATCCTCCTCGAGCGGCAGGTAAGTCGTGTAGTCATAGGGGGTGAAGAAATCAGTTGGGTTTATGCCGTCCGCCCGCCCCCAGGAGATCCTTTGCTCGCCAAGACGCAGATCGACTCTGCCCAGGCGCCGGAACCACAAGGCCTCCAGCAATTGTCCCTTGTCGGTCGCTCCGTTGTTGACACCCCGGCCGATGCCATATTCGCCGTACCGTGCATGAAAATCGAAGCGCTGATTGTCATCCACGTCGAAGTTGAGCTTGAACTGTCCGGTCACGCCGAAGAATCCCGTCCGGTCGTCCAGTGTCCGCGACGATGAGAAGTAGGAAGTACGTAGCAGTGCGGACATTTGCAATCGCCCGTCGGAGTCCCACAGCGAGGCGCTCGCGCTCGTGGGTATCAACACCACGGCGGCGAGCGCACATCGATACAATCTCATTCCCGTTCCAGAGAGCGGGTCGTAAACAGCTTCTCGCTCAGCGAGGGTGTCAAAGTCAGGCGCTCGAACCGGTACACCGTCCGGTGTTTGGTCTCGTGGTTGAGCATCTCACGGACCTGCGGAATCCAGCGCTGCTTGTCCGGGTCGAGCAGAGTGTGCTGCGAGCTGGTCTCGGTCTTCAGCAGCTTGTCGTCCGTACCATAGAACAGAACCTTGCGCTCGAGGAAGTCTTTCTTGTCGATCCAGCTTACCTTGCGCGCGTAGCCGTTATCGTCCCGGACCTTGTCGTCGACAGGCACCGACTCGACCACATAACAGTCCTGGCCATCGACCGTCTCGCTGCCCTTCAGCGTATGCCGATATTTGCTGACCGGCGGCGGCAGCACGTCACCATATGAGAAATCGGTGCCGAAGAAACTGTCCTTCTTGTTGGAAGACACCAGCCGGCGAACCTTGGCGAGCGCCGGCAGGTAGACCCAGATGTCGTCGTCCCCGGCGCTGTTCTCGATTTGCAGAAAAGCGGTGCTCTTGATGTCTTCCGGCTGTGTGAAGCGCATCATCACCGCCGAATCGATGCCGTTGTCTTTCAGATGCGACCACACTGAAATGTGGCGTACCCGCTCCTGATTCTGATCGTTGATCAGAGTCATGACTGCATCGCCGGTGAAGCCGCTGATCTTGCCAGCGTAGTAGTTCCTCCGCATCACTTCGGCGCCATCGAGGTCCTCCGCCCCCGCCGCGGTCTGCACTACCGAGGCGGCGGCAAGCAGCGCCAGTGTCAAGGCAAGCACTCGCCCTTTCATCGCGAGTTCCCCAGGGCCGCCGCCTGCGAGGCGCCCGCAGTGCCACGCGCTGCACCCAGGACTGGGGCGCCGACGATGAATCTCGGACGCACGATCGCGATCACCGCCCGCAGGAAGATCAATGACAAGATCACACAGATCAACATGGTCGCGATCATGGTCGTACCCAGCCGCGGGTAGAAACGGAAGTTGGAGAACAGCAGGGCCGCGTAGCCGCCGGCAATGGATGCGGCGACGAAAAGCACGGCCTGGCCGGATGTTTTCAGCGCTTCCACGAGCGCCCGCCCCAGGTCGCCGTAGCGCTGGTATTCCTCGCGTAGTCTGAACAGCATGTAGATCTCGAAATCAGCCCCGATCCCTGTGACCATGGCGGTAGTCGTGGCGGTGCCCATATCCAGTGGCACACCCGTCCAGCCCAACACCCCGAGGTTGGCGACGACGATCGCAGCCAGAGGAAACACGACCATCAGCCCGCCAACGGGCGAGCTGAACGCCAGGCTGGCCAGCACGAATACCACGACCGCCATCTGCATGATGCTCTTGACCTTGGTGTTGGTGAGCGAGCTGTTGACAGCCACCGTTTGGGGCAGGCTGCCACCTGGCAGAACGCTGACTCCCGCCGGAAAGGACGAGTCGATCACATGGCGTGCCTTCTCATAGAGCGACTCCGCGTAAGCCGTACTGTCGGACTTGAGGTACGTCCAGATCACGGCTTTGCGGTAATCGTTGTCGACGACGTTATCGAAGTCCTGTGGGTCCCCCGCGGAGGAGTACAGCAGCAGGTACTGCGCAATGAGATTGCGATCGGTAGGCACGGTGTCGAACTCAGCGGAGTCGCCGTGCATCGCCCGATTCATCCGCTTGATCAGATCGGCCAGGGACTGCGTCTTGCCGACATGCGGCTGGCTGTCGAGAAACGCTTGCAGCTTCGCCATGGCGGCCAGGACCGCCGGATCCTTCATACCGTCGGTCTTGTGGGTGTCGATGAGAAAGAAGATCGAGTCCGTGCCACCGAGCTTCGAATTGAGGATCACGTCGTCGAGGCGCTGCTGGCTGGAAGGATCATGGTATTGCTTGACGCTGTTGTCCACCCGCAGGTAAATGGCGCCCGCACCAGTAATGCCGATCAACGCGAGCGTCACGATCACCACTATTGCGGAGGTTCGCGGTTGCGTAAACAAGGTGCCGATCGCGGACATCAGGTTGTCCAACGCGGTAATTCGGCTGACGCGTCTGCGCTGAACCGGGAGAATGGCGCGCAGGGAAGGAATCAGCGTGAATTCGATGGCCAGTGCGCTCAGGATTCCGGCGCCAGCGAAGACGGCGAAGTGGCGGATCAAGGCCACATCGGAGGCCAGCAGAGAGAAGAATGCCAGCGCGGCGATGAGGCCGGCGACCAACATTACGGGCCCCACCTTCGCCAGAGACTGCACGACCGCCATGCGCTTGGCCACTCGCGGATCGGTGGTGAGTCCCTGCTGCAGAATGCGTTCGAGCTCCTCGTAGTAGCGCTTCAAGATCTGCACGGCGTGGCCGGTCGCTACGGCCATGATGAGGATCGGCGTCGTGGTATTGAGCGCGTCCATGTGAATGCCGAGCAATGCCATGACTCCGAGTCCCCACAAGACGGAGACGATCGCCGTCAGCATGGGCAGCAGCATGCCTTGGAGGCTGCGAAACGCGATCAACTGCACGGTCATAATAATGAGGAAGGCGATGCCGAAGTACAGTGGCATCTTCTGCATGGCGTATTCGAAATGCGCCGCCCAGACCGGCTGACCGCCCATCTGGATATCGACCAGCGAGTCCCGCTCCTTGTCGACAATGTTCCGGATCTTTTCATATAGCGGCGCGTACGCCGCACTTTCCTTCGGTATGCGGAAGTCCGCAACGACAGCCGCTTCCTTGCCATCGGGCGACACCAGGCTGCCAACATAGACCGGGTTACGCGCGATGGCCGCCTTGAGAGCCTCCATATCCGCCGGCGTGCTCGGAAAAGGCTCGAGCATCTGCCGTACGACCATCCCATCGTCGGTGCCACGTATGTCCTTGACCCGTTTGGCGGCGAGACTCAGGATGTTGGATTTGACAGCGCCTGGGATGGCTTCGATACCGGCCTGGATATGGCGAATCTTTTCCAGGATGCGAGGATCGTAGATGTCTCCGCTCTTGGCAGATATGCCCACGACCGTGAAATTTCGCCCGCCGAAGACCCGCTCGAGTTCATGAGTCGTCCTAATAAAAGGATGGTTCTGCGGCGCCCAGAGGTCCGCATCGTTATCAAGGCTGAGTGTGGCCAGGCGCGAAACCAGGAACGCCGTCACAAATAGCACGGAGAGCAAGACTGCCCAGCGCCACCGAACGATGAATCCGGTGTAACCCTCGATGAGTCGCCCTAACATCCTCGCCTCCTGCACAGATGGTTGGTATTCATAACAGTGTCTTGTGGCCTCGGTATCTGGCACCGTGGTTTCGGTCGGTCCGCTCTCGTCCCGCCGCGTGAGCTTCGGCCGGCTCACTGATATTCATCACATCTCGCCGCTCGGTTCGTCCCGGCCATCATCACCTTCGCGGTCGAGGCCATCAGGACTTTTCTATCTTGCGCTTTTTAATAGACCATAAGGCCAACCGATAGTCTACATGCGGGAACCCACAACGCAGTGGAAGCTTTCAGGTGTCGTTGACTAGTAACAATGTGGTCGAGCGCCTGCACGATCGACTTGCCCTCCATCTAAGATGGATTCAGACAGCGAGGCCGCTCAGCGCTCGATCAATGCTGCCGGCCGCAGCGCTGCGAGCTCGTGCAACAGGAGATGTTGGCTCGACAATCCCACCTTCGCTACCGGTCACAACCCTGTAAAGCAGCTGATTACGGCCTTGCGTGGCGTATCCGAGGCCGAGGGCCGACTCGCAGAACCGGAAATGTGCAACTCGAGCCTGATCGACCTTTTTCGGTGCACCGTCACGAGTTGGAGCCGCGCTCCAGACCCCCTGTTCGATCGTGCCCGTCGTCGATCCTAACCCCGGGCATTTCGCGATCGCGCAATGCAGGGCCGTGCGGAGTCATACGTATCCGCGTCCGAGCACCCGCAACCGGCTTGTCACTCGATAGATATTGGTCGGTGTTCAAGGCCACGGCGAAAGACGACTTCCGCGGGCCAGATTATTTTTTCACCAGCGTGGCGAGAATTGCGCAACCGCATCCTACACCCCTGGACAAGAGCTCCTGCCTTGCGCACTCAGTCTTTGCGCCGCCCTGTCATGAGGTGGCAAAGATCATGTGAAAATCGAAAATCTCCAATCTCAGAACGCCTACGCTCGCGTCCGCTCTGCTACGAGGCAGATCGCTGCAGCAGATCGGCTCGAGTAAACACCACTGTCAAGACCGACCCCGAAGCGAGCACACTGTAAATGAAGAGTCACGAGCCCGCCAAACCGTTCGGCGACGATTCAGAGCATTTCGCCGACTACATTCGATCGACGAGCAACTTGCCCGGGACAAAAGGAGGTGCCTGTGGCAGCCGGACCGCTGCTACTCGAGACGATCGCCCGATCTTTGCGGCATGTACCGCCGCCTGAAGTGGACCAGTTGGTCCACTTTCAGGACCCTGCGATCGTTCCGTGGTTTCGAACGCCGAGGCGGACGGTGCCTGGCCGATATCCGCAACTGCAACCCGACCTCGCCAATAGCCGCCCGGATGGGTGACCTGCCCGATACCCTACGTAGGCGCTGATTCCCGTGCCCCGGCTCCGATTGGTATGCGCGAGCTCGAAAGCACTCGGCACCCTGTATTCCGGCAAACTCTCCTGGAGCTGCTCACGTTGCAGGCAGACCGCCACGCGTGGGTCGGGACCGACACCCAACATTTGCAGATGGCGCGCGAGCCCGGCGTTTGTTTCAACCAGATCCGGCGATAGGTCGAATTTGGAAGTTGTCGAATCGATCCGCATCGAGCTGACCCGAAGGCCGGGAAGGTCGTAGGGCGCTGCAAACATGTCGCGAGGGGGGAAATGCGTGCAGCCCCTACCCCGGGAGAGATCGAACATAACAGGTGCTATGTTATGGCCTGACAGGCTATCTCAGAATACAACATGTCAAAGACTGGTAGTGGCTCGACAGCTTCTTCGCCACACTCGGTTTCGTGCGTTCACGGACCGTTAGCTTCAGGACTGGACGTCGCGGCTTGAAGCTGGGCGAGTGCCCGCGAAGTCGGCATTTCTCCAGTCATCCTCGCTGCGTCCCAGATCTCCTGTTGCAAGGTCGCAAACCTCGACCGGGCTCGCCTGCTGCCTTCACCTTTTTTCTTGCTGCCGTGACCGAATTCTGTGGATTTGGGCACTTTCAGTCCCGTCTTCGCGGCAATGTCAAACCAACCTTTGACGCTCGCGTCAAAATAGCTACCCACTTTGCCCCACAGCTCATCCCATGCGGCCTGGTTGGTGGCGCGACTGCTCTTCAATGCTTTCTTGGGCTGCAAGACATCGAGGTCTGCCGGCATAGCGGATTCTAGAGGCTCTGCCGCGACTGGCTCCGATGCCGACTCGTCCGGGGCGAGCGCAGCCATGCTGGAGGCGCGCTCCCCCATCTGGTCGGCCTCGCGCTCCAAGGCAGGGTCATCATTGACTGCGGCATTCATCATCTGCTTTGTTGGATGAACACGTCCCTGTGATTGCTGCACGACATGCCACGCCTCATGCGGAAGATGACGTTCCTGGTGTGGTCCGAGATAAATGTCTTTGCCTTGGGCGAATGCCAGTGCGTTCAGTTGCGCTGGCTTGGGTGAATCCCGGTGAACCCGGACATCAGAAAGATCCAATCCAGACAGCGATTCGATACCTGCTTTCAACGAATCCGGCATTCCAGTCGAATTACCAGGCGCTGCCTTGCCTATGCGCTGAGCGGCAGCCCCGAACGATCTTTCGATCTGCCGGCGTTGGATCTGCATTCGGGGGCTGGCAGAAAGTTGGGCCGCCCAGCGACCTGCCCCCGACTGCTCCGGCGCAGGATGAGATCGGGCGGACGTCGCATCACGTTGCTGTGAGTTATGTCGTTTCATGGACACTGACCTCTTTGGGATTGCTTGGCATCACGCCAGCGCCCCCCGTAGTTTCGGGACAGGCGCACGCACTGTTACCGTCTTACCCTCCTTCCGCAACTCTTTGACCACGCCGTTATGCAGATCGGCGGCGCTGATGCAACTGCGTCCGGCCTGCACTGCGCTGATGGCCCCGTAGCGAACGATGTTGGCGATCGCACCACCGGACAACTCGTACGCTTCGGCCAGGGTCGCGATATCGATGTCGGCATCCAGTCTCCCGGTGTGCCGGGAAATGCCCTCCCACAGCTGCCGGCGTTGCCCGGCATCGGGCATTGGAAAATGTATCTGCGACTGGAAACGCCGAGCGAAGGCGTCGTCAATGTTGTCTTTGAGGTTGGTCGCGAGGATTACGACCCCGGGGAAATCCTCGATTCGTTGCAGCAGGTAGGACACTTCCTGGTTGGCGTAGCGGTCGTGCGCGCTCGAGCTCGCCGTACGTTTGCCGAACAGTGCATCGGCTTCGTCGAAAAACAGCAGCCAACCGCGGCTGTGCGCCTGGTCAAATACGTGGGCAAGGTTCTTCTCGGTTTCGCCGATGTATTTCGAAACCACGAGCGAGAGATCGATGCGATAGACATCCGCCTGGGCCGCTTGGCCGATCAGAGTGGCCGTCAGCGTCTTGCCCGTACCGGGCGGCCCGAAGAAAAGAGTCCGGTACCCGGGCTTGATCGCCTTCTCGAGATGCCACTCCTGCATGATTCGGCCGCCATGGCGGGCCCACGTGACAATCATGTCTATCTCCTCGCGAGATTCTTCGGAGAGCACAAGATCGCTCCACGTGAGCGCTGTGGTGACATGTTTGGCGGGAAAGCTCGCGCTGTAATCGGGCTTGTGGCGCTGGCCTGTCGTAAAGAGATCCAGGTACTCCTCCGCCAGCACCAGCGGCGCGCTCGAGCGCGGCTCGCCGGGCGCATCGTGCGAAATGCGCAAAATCCCCAGTCGATGCAGCCCATGATCTTCGTTGAACAACTTCCGGATCGCAATGCGTGCCCGGAGATCCTCGCCCGCCAGTACAAATGCCGCGGTCTCCAGGGTCGGCAGGAACCCGCCATGCGCTTTGCCTTTCCAGCCGCCAAACTCCGTAAATCCGCGCTCCAGATTGGAATTACGGACGAACAGCGTGTCGAGGATGTTTGGGCGAAGATGCGGCACGAGAGCCAACATGAGGACGATACGTTCGTCGAACCCAAATTTCTGCTCACGCAATAGCCGAGCATAACAAGAATTATCGTGCTCGAGATCCGGCGCGACTATGTCGCTAATGGCTCGATATTTGCATTCCTGGCCGAAGTGCAAGGCCAGGCGCGCACCCAACACTTCGTCGAACCAGCGGATCTCGCGCTCCAAGGCCGCAACGTTGTCCTCGGCAGGGTCGCCGCACGCGGAGTGAGACGAGTCAGCAGGACAGAGTGCAGCCTCTAGCATCGCATGTCCTATCCTTGTCGACTGACACTGCTTGACGATAGGGGCCTGAGCACCCTCTCGTTAATCGGCACGATGCGGAGATCCCACCTCCAAAATTCCTAGAGCAAAGCGACCATCCTCCCCCCTTTGCGCAGTAACGCAAGGCCTCCTCAGAATCAGGGAAAACGATGAGGTCGATGGATGCGCGATTTCGAAAGGCTACCTACATTGCGACAGGTGCTTGAGCTTAGCACGGTTTGGGAGCACTATCGCATTGCCCTCAAGGCGCCAAGCGGGGTGGCTCAGCCTTAAATACAACGTCGAGAAAGGGGGCAGGAGTTTGATCGAATGAGCACTGACAGGATGTTGGGCGACGCACCTCTGCAGGTCGATGGCTCTGACATTCTCCCGAACTCTGGTTATCACCCCACCATTCGAGACAGGCCCCGCCCAAGGTCACAGGGCCGCGGCCGTGCAAAGACCCGCCGTTATCTGCGGACGCTCGCCTACGAGCTGACGGTCGCGGAGTCGCGTGAGCGTGAGCGCATAGCCCGCGGACTACACGACGTGATCGGCCAGGTATTGACGATGGCGCGTTTCAAGCTCGGTGAGCTACGGGAAGCCTCGTTTCCTGACGCCCGCAACGTGCTCATGGATGAGCTCGGCGCGCTTCTCGCACAAGCCACGCGCGCCACGCGTTCGGCCACCTTCGACCTGAGTTGCCCTTCGCTGCAGCTCGGGCTGGTTCCGGCGCTGGAAAGCCTTGCGCATCGGATGCGCCAGGAGACCAAGCTCATTGTCAGGCTGGATGGCTACCTCCCGGCTTTGACGATCCCTGAAGCAGTGGTTGCGGTCCTCTTCCGTGTGGTGCGCGAGCTCGGTGTCAACGTGCAAAAACATGCGCAGGCCAGCAGTATGTGCTTTGAGTTGTGCTCTCGGCCCGACGAGCTCTCGATCTGCGTCTCCGACGATGGCATCGGCTTTCAGCGCGCCGCCCTCGGCGCGAGATTCAGCCCTGACGGCGGCTTCGGACTGTTCAGTGTCGAAGCGCAGGTAGAGGCGATTGGCGGCCACGTCGAAATCGACACAGCTCCAGGCCGGGGCACACGCGCCACAGTAATACTGCCGTTACCAAGTAGTTGGCGCGGCAGCCCCGCGCATCCAGCATCAAGGTCCTCATGACGATTCGTGTCGTACTCGCGGACGATCATCGCATCGTGCGTGACGGGCTGAGCGCGTTGCTTGCGCGTGAGACAGAATTCGACATCGTTGGGGTTGCCGAGGACGGACACGGCGCCATCAAGCTTGCACGCGACCTGCGACCCGACGTCGTGGTCACCGACCTCGCGATGCCCGGTCTCAACGGCGTTGAGGCGATCCGGCGTATTCGCGCTGAAGATTCCAACGTGCGCTTGCTCTGCTTGTCGATGCACACCGAGAGTCAAATAGTACTTGCCGTGCTCGATGCAGGCGCATCCGGCTACGTCGTGAAGGACTGCTCTTTTCAGGAGCTCGCTCTGGCCATTCGAAAAGTAATGGCTAACCAGATTTACTTGAGCTCGGATCTCGTTGGCATTGTCGTGAACGAAGTACGCGCGCGCGGGACGCCAGGTCCAAAGTTTCAAACCACGCAGTTGACACCGCGGGAACGCGAGATCGTTCAACTCCTCTCAGAGGGATACTCTACCCAGCAGGTAGCCGATCGACTTCACGTCAGTGGCAAGACCGTGGCGACGCACCGAGAGAACATTCTGCGCAAGCTGAAGCTCGAAGGCATTGCTGGGTTGACCCGTTACGCCCTGCGCGAGGGACTTAGCTCTCTAAACGCGCGATGCCAAGCCGCCGACGAATGCGGGAAGTCGCTCTCCTCCTAACCGACATCTCCGCAATCCAAACCCGCGCTATCCGTTTTTCCCGGATTGTCCCACCACTGCGCGCAGCGCAAGTTTCCATATCCCCACGCGGGAGAAGGCTTAGTGGCAATTCGCGTCATTCTCATGGATGACCACGCATCGTTTCGCAGCTACCTGGCTACTCTGCTGGCGCAGCAGGTGGAGCTCGTCGTCGTGGGCGAGGCCGGTGATCTGGACTCGCTGCTGCGGGTGGTTGCCAGTCTCGATCCCGCGCCCGACGTGCTCCTGGTGGATGTTGAGATGCCGGCCTGCGGTGGTCCCACAATCACGAGTACGGTGCTGGCTGCGCATCCGACGCTGCGCGTAATTGCACTCTCGATGCATGATGACCCAGTATTCGTTGCCGCGATGGTGGCCGCCGGCGCCCGTGGTTACGTACTAAAGGACGACCCGCTGGCCGATATCGTCGCGGCTATCCGAGAAGTCGCAGCTGGACGGTATTTTTTCAGTGCCGCTCTAGGAAATATCGACGTGTGATCTCCGCATCGCACCGATTACCGCGAACCGGCATCCGCCGTATCGTGATGCCCGGTGAATCGATAATGGACTGCGGAAAGAAGCGATGCTCGAGGCCGCCATCGGCCTGATCGCCGCTCAGTTGAACCAGGCACTGCGAAGTGCTTTTCAGTTGAGCGAAGATCTGGTCGTCATAACGAATCTCGTCGATGTGAATGGCAGTGTCCCGGTGAATGCCGCCAACAAGCTCGTCGTTTTCCTGGCGAACATTGAGCGAGAAACGCTGGTGGCGACTCAAGGTGCGCGCGCAGCCGTTGCGGGCGGGGATAGGGATGCCATTGTGCAGACCTCCGCCGCCGTACACCTGAACCTGATGCTCATGTTTGCTGCCAACTTCGGGGGCGGCAAGTACACCGAGGCTTTAAAGCTCATCTCGGCAACGATCGCCTTCTTCCAGGGACGCGCGCTCTTCGATCACCACACCTCGCCCGACCTGGACCCGCGCATCGAGCGCCTCGTGCTCGAGATAGAAAATCTCAACGTCGCCGAACTGTCGAACCTTTGGGGCATCCTGGGTGGCAAGTACGTGCCGTCGATTCTCTACCGCATGCGTATGGTCACCTTCGACTCTGGGCAAATCACCCGCCTGGCGCCGCGTATCGCGCGTGCCCGTGGGGGCGTGGAAGGCGTATCCGGTACCTGACATGCAGATCGGTCCCTACCTGCCACTGTTTGACTTCGAGGTGACACACACGTTCTTTCCAGACGGTCGCTGTGCCAACGCCTTGAAATTTGCGCTCGCGCCTGCATCAGCCGCACTTTTGCAGCGATCCGGCTTCTACGCTCGTGCTACTGACGCTGGCATTGCCGTGCTTGCCGATTCCGCGCGCCTTGAGGCGCTGAGCATGATCGCGAAGGACACCGAGGAGCCGTTTTGTCTGACCTGGCTTGCCTATGCAGCCGATCCACTCTTCTGCAATTACACCGATGGACTCGTATACCCACCTGAAGGCCTCCCGGTATTCGACGGGAAAAGGGCCGTGGAAGATAGGAGCACGCAAAGCTGGCAGCTTCAGCGCGAGGCATACGTGTCCGCAGCCGACGCGCTCCCGCTCGACGATGAGACGGTTGTAGAAGCGCTCTCGGGGAGCGCCCAGCGCGTGCCGCCGCTGTTCCTCGTCAAATTGGTGTTGGCTGCGACGGCCAGTCGTGCGCCGGCCGCCCAACTGCCACTCGAGCCGAGGCACTATGTACTGCGCTTCGCGACGCGCCGGGCGTTCTGGAAATATTGGCTGATCGGGGACTGGCGAGAGTCGGCGCCACGAGTCGTGGATGTCGACGGCCAGGCTGAATTCCTGGAAGCGCAGGAAGCCACTCTCCCCGACGGGCGTCCTGCGCTCACGATCCGTTCCGCCGCCCCGATTGGGATTTTCAAACGCTCACCGTTTCGTTTCCAGTTGCGTAGCCGCGCCGGCAGCGGTGAGCGGCTGTTGGTCAAACGCTTGCCGGTCGCCGGCACTGCGCAACTGATCCGCGAGCCCTGCGCCGTCGGTGGCTCCCTCGTCTCGGAAATCTACGTACACCGCTAATGGCGAATAGGAGGCTGCAATGGCTGTGATGAAGACGCCCGGCGTATACATCGTCGAGAAGAACGCTTTCCCGAATTCCATCGTCGAGGTCGCCACTGCGGTTCCGGCGTTCATCGGCTATACCGAGCGCGCTGACAACAAGGGCAAGTCCCTCACGCGCCGGCCAATGCGTATCAGCTCGATCAGCGAGTATCAACAGTATTTCGGCTTCGGCCCTACCCCACAGTTCGAAATTGCCGACCAGACAAACCCGCCGGCCACCGCATCCTTTGCGACAGGCGGCAAGGAGTACCTGCTGAAGCCGGCGGAGGGAGTCGACGGCGGACGCTATCTTCTCTATTACTCGATACTGCTCTTTTTTCAGAACGGCGGCGGACCGTGTTACATCGTGTCCGTCGGCAACTATGCGACGCCGGTCATCTCGGGAGACAACGACAGCGGGCTCATCAGCGGTATCGCACCGCTCGTGAAGGAACAGGAGCCGACCATGGTCGTGATCCCCGAGGCCGTGCTCCTCGAGGACAAGGCCGCTTGCATCTCTGTGCAGCAAGCCATGCTCAAACATTGTGGGGAGCAGCGCAATCGCGTTGCCATCCTCGATATCTGGGGCGGCTACCGCGACCGGCAGGATAACACCGGCGACTGTGTAGATGACTTCCGCAACTCCCTGGGCATCAACTACCTGAGCTTCGGAGCCGCGTACTACCCATGGGTCAACACGACCATCGTGCAGGAGAACGAGCTCGACTACACGGCGATCCACAATCGTGACAAGCTGGTCGAGCTGCTCAAGGATGATATCGGAGGCATCAAGGACGTGGACCCCGCGGCGCCCAACGTTCCATTGAAAATAAAGCAGCAACTCGAGGCGCTCGCAGATGTCACGAAGACGGACACCGAGTGGGCCGCAAAGCTGGCATCGCCTTCCACCGCTCCCGGATCGGGCCCGCCGCCCAACTCCCCTGCCACGCCGCCGGGCTCGTCCGCCGCCCCCTCTGCCGCGCCGACCGTCATCGGCCCGGATATGAGACTCGCCATCGCCACCCATAAGGGCCTGTTGACGAGCTCGCTGCGCGCCATGAGTCCTTTGTTCAAAACGATTCTTGATGCGGTCCGCCAGCAACTCAACCTCCTGCCGCCGAGCGCCGCGATGGCCGGTATCTACACGATGGTCGACGCCACACGAGGCGTGTGGAAGGCCCCCGCGAATGTCAGCCTCAACAGCGTAGTGTCCCCAGCAGTCAGCATCTCACACGCGGAGCAGGAAGACCTCAACGTCACGACGCAGGGCAAGTCCATCAATGCCATTCGCGCCTTCATCGGAGAGGGCGTGCTGGTCTGGGGTGCTCGCACTCTCGACGGCAACAGTCTCGACTGGCGCTATATCAACGTACGGCGCACGCTGATCATGCTGGAGGAATCGTGTCGCCTTGCGGCCAAGGCATTGGTGTTCGAGCCGAACGTCTCCAGCACCTGGGTCACCATCAAAAGCATGATCAGCAATTTCCTCACTGGTATCTGGAAGCGCGGCGGGCTCGCCGGCGCAGTACCCGATGATGCGTTCAGTGTGCATGTCGGTCTGGGCGAGACGATGACGCCGGATGACATCCTCGAAGGCATCATGCGCGTCACGGTGCTGGTCGCGGTGAGCCGGCCCGCGGAGTTCATCGAGATCACCTTCCAGCAGCAGATGCAGAAATCATGAGTACCGCGATTGCCACTGATGCGGCGCTCTCGGCGTCTCAATCTCGAGTCTTCTGATCAAACGGAGATACTGACATGGCAGATGACGGCTCAGCACAATCCACCAGCCTCTGGCCGATTCCGAAATTCCACTTCTCGGTCAAATGGGATACGGCCGTGATGTCCTTCCAGGAAATCTCCGGCCTGGACGTTGAGGCTCAACCCATCGACTACCGTGCGGGGGACAGCAAGAACTTCAGCCTGATCCGGATGCCGGGACTGAAGAAGTATGGAGACGTGACCATGAAGAAAGGCGTCTTCAAGAGTGACAACAAGCTCTGGGACTGGTTCAACCAGATCAAGATGAACGTCATCAAGCGCATACCGGTGACCATAAGCTTGTTGGACGAATCCGGTGGGGACACGATGATCTGGACTCTGACGAACGCGTGGCCCACCAAGATCACCAGCACAGACCTCAAAGCTCAGGGAAACGAGGCGGCCATCGAGACGATCGTGGTTGCGCACGAAGGTATCGTCATCGCGAACAAATGATGGCCAGTGTGGACACGACCTATCCGCCGGCCGCGTTTCACTTTGCGGTCGCTTTCGGTACACAGTCGCAGAACATCGATGCTTCCTTTCGTGAGGTCAGCGGCATCGGACCTGAAATCGAGACCGAGCCGCTGAGCGAAGGCGGGGAGAACCGTTATGTCCTGCAACTGCCGAAGGCCGTCAAGCATCCCAGGTTGGTGCTGAAGCGGGGGATCGCGCCGCGCAACTCACCGCTCGTTCAGTGGTGTCAGCAAACGCTCGAGCGTGGTTTGTCGCAGCCGATCGTGCCGAAGTCGATGAACGTATTCCTGCTCGACGGGGACGCCAAGCCGCTCGCGGCCTGGTTCATCGCCAACGCCTACCCAGTCAAGTGGGAAATCGAAGGGTTCGATGCGACCAAAAACGCCGTCGCCGTCGAGCGCGTCGAGCTCGTGTACGCATTCTCGAAGCGGGACAGGTGAAATCATGCCAATCGAAGTCCGCGAGTTGCAGATCCGGTCGCGAGTAGACGGCTCGGCGCACCCCGCTTCCGCCCGTAGCGGCGCGGACGAGCTCGAGACGCTGCAGTTGGAGCGACTCCGTGAGACTTTGCTCGCCGAGTGCAAGGCGTTGATTGCCACGACATTGCGCGAACGCCAGGAGCGTTGAAATGCCCAATCCGATTGGTGCACGCAAGACCCTGCTGAAGATCACCCAGTACGTGGTCAACGACGACGGAACGATCACACAGACGCCTTCGGCGCAATTCACGGTCCTGTTGAATCCGGCCGAGCTCAGCGAGGGTTATGCCATCAGCTACGACCCGACCACGCGGTTGGGGCAATCGGCTGCCAATCCACGCTTCGCGGCTGTCAAGCCGCAGTCAGTCACCTTTTCCATAGTGCTCGACGGCACCGGAGCAGTGCCCTCGGAAGGGGGGCCGACCGAGGTCAAACAGCAGCTCAAGGACCTGAATGACGTCATCTACAAGTATGTCGGCTCCAAGCATGAGCCGAGTCACGTGCAGTTGGTCTGGGGCTCCTGGATATTCCACGGTCGTTTGCAGTCGCTGGCGGTGAAATACACATTATTCAAGCCGAATGGGGACCCGTTGCGCGCCAAACTGACACTCGGCTTCACCAGCGCGATCAGTGACAAGGAAGCAGAGCTGCGTGCCAACCGCCAGTCCCCTGACCTGAGCCACCGGGTGCTGGTGCGCGAGGGCGATACACTGCCGTTGCTCTGCGAGCGCGTCTATGGCGACCCCGGCTACTACATCGATGTCGCTCGCTTCAATGGACTGGTGGAGTTTCGGCACCTCGAGCCCGGGACCCGGCTGCACTTCCCTCCTTTGGAGTAAAATGTGGCCGACTCGCCCCTCGTCAACGCGGAAGGCGTCATCCGGGTCACGGTCTTCAGCGGCGGCGCCAAGCTTGCCGATGAGAGCCAGCTGATCTCATTGACCTTGACGCGCGCGGTGAACAAAGTCCCCGCTGCGCGGCTTATCTTTGCGGACGGGGACATGCCGAACCGCAAGTTCCCGTTGAGCGATGCCGCGAGTCTGACACCAGGCACCTCGATCCGCATTACCGCCGGCTACGGCGATGATGAGCAGACGATCTTCGAAGGCATCGTCGTCAAACACTCCATCCGTATCGGTGGCGAGAACGAGGCGCGTCTGCTGGTCGAATGCCGCGACAAGGCAGTGAAGATGACGGTAGGCCGCAAGAATGCCACCTATTCGAAGATGCTCGACAGCGCTGTGATCGGGAATCTGATATCCGCAGCGGGACTGACAGCCGATGTCACCGCGACCTCGACTGAACACACCGACCTCGTGCAGTACTACGTGAGTGACTGGGACTTTGTACTGTCGCGCGCCGAGGCGAACGGTCTGTTGGTCATCGCTACGGACGGCAAGCTTTCGGTGAAAGCACCCGACATATCGGGTGAGCCAACGCTCGAAGTGACCTACGGCGCGGACCTCATCAGACTCGAAGCTGAGATCGATGCGCGCACACAGTTCTCCTCGGCAAGCGCATCGACCTGGAGTCCAAGCGAGCAGGTGGAGCAAACGGCCACCGCCACGCCACCCCAGTTGAATCAGCAGGGCAATCTCGACGCGATCACTCTCGCTGGAGTCATCGGCCTCTCCTCCTACCAGATGCAGACCGGCGCCGCCATTGAGAGCACGGCACTCGACACCTGGGCCAAGGCGCTGCAAGTCAAGGCCGGCCTGGCGCGGATCCGAGGCAAGATGAGCTTCCAGGGTAGCGCCAAGGCGAAAGTCGGCGCGCTCATCAAGCTCGTCGGTGTTGGTACACGCTTCAGTGGAGACGTCTTTGTCGCTGCCGTCACCCATGAGATCGAGGCAGGACGCTGGATCACCACAGCGGAGTTTGGCGTATCTCCCGCCTGGTTCACGGAGCAGCACGATGTGATGGCGCCGGCGGCAGCGGGACTGCTGCCAGGTATTGGCGGCCTGCACGTTGGTAAAGTAACCAAGCTCGATGGAGACCCCGACGGCCAGCACCGAGTGCAGGTCTCGATACCCGTGTTGGGAAGTGCGGCACAGCCAGTCTGGGCACGGCTGTTGCAGTTTTATGCATCCAACGCCTTTGGTGCATTCTTCGTGCCGGAGCTGTCCGACGAAGTCGTGCTCGGCTTCTTCGACGATGACCCGACGCACCCGGTGATACTCGGCGGCCTCTACAGCAGCAGCCGTGCGCCCCCGTACACGCTCGCCGCGGAAAACAACACCAAGGCAATCGTCACCCGCTGCAAAGCGAAGATCGAGTTCGATGAGGAGAACAAGGTCATCACGGTGATGACCCCGGCCAAGAACAAGATCGTCCTCTCCGATCAGGACCAGTCCATTCTGCTCCTCGATCAGAACAATAACCGCGCTGAGCTCAATCCCAGCGGCATTACACTCGAAAGCCCAAAGGACATCAAAGTGAAGGCGAACGGTACGATCAGCATCGACGCGGTGGGCGCGATCAGCATCTCCTCGCAGGCCGACGTCAAGAGCACGGGACTCAACGTCCTCTGCGAAGGACAAGTCGGCTTTACCGGCAAGGGAAGCGCGACCGCCGAGTTGTCAGCCTCGGGCGAAACCGTAGTGCGCGGCGCAATGGTGATGATCAACTGACCGCCACGAGCCGTAGACCATGCCACCCGCCGCGCGCTTGACCGACCTGCACGTCTGCCCCATGGTGACGCCCGGTTTGCCACCCATTCCCCATGTTGGTGGACCCGTGATCGGAGCGTGTGTTCCCACGGTCTTGATCGGGAAGCTGCCTGCTGCCGTCGTCGGGGACAACGCAACCTGCGTTGGTCCTCCGGATGTGATAGTGAAGGGCTCCACCACGGTGTTCATCGGCAAGCGTCCTGCTGCCCGCGTCGGCGATACCACAGCACACGGTGGAAACATCGCGATTGGCGAGCCGACCGTGATCATCGGGGGGTAGCCAAGGCGCACATGAGCATCGACACCAAATTTCTGGGGACCGGCTGGGCCTTTCCGCCTGCATTTGATCCACGCACCCGGGAAGTGGTCATGGTGACGCAGCAGCGGGATGTTGAAGAGAGCCTGCGCATACTCTTGTCGACCACGCCAGGCGAGCGTGTGATGCACCCCACCTACGGTTGCGGCCTGCAGCGTATGGTGTTCGAGAACATCGACGAAAGCCGGCTCACCGAGATCAAAAACCTGGTGGAACGCGCAGTGCTGTTCTTCGAGCCGCGCGTGATCCTCACTAACGTGCTGATCAACGTGGACGAGCTGTTCGACGGGGTCTTACGCCTGCGGCTCGATTACATCATCCGCACTACCAACACCCGTCACAATCTGGTTTACCCGCTTTATCTCGCGGAAGGAACCCAGCCGGCGATCAGCGTATGAACCCTGGCACCGAACAACGCGAACGCTTCCCGGCCGCACTCGAGGAAGGCGCCTTTCAGGTCGACGCCACCTCGCTCGAGGAGCGCCTCGCAATGACCGGCCGGCTCGCCCGTCAACTGCTGTTCTTCGACCTGCAGGATCGGGAAGCCGGTGACTGGGGTGAGCTGTTTCTCGCCGATGAATCCTGCGTGCTCGCACGGATTCTCGCGACCGACCTCGAGGCAAATCACGCCCAGTTCCTGCGTGACCTGAGGAAACGTCGGAACCACACCGTTCTCGCCGCGCACGTCATTGAGCTCGCGCTCGAAATTGACCTCTGGTACAAATCTCTCGCTGGAAATTCCGCGCCGGCCGCGGTCGCATTGCGCGAGCGCATTCGTGAGCTCGTTAGCCAACACCTCGTTGCTGACCTCAAACCTCTGCTGGAGATCTCAGCGGCTCACGGCCTGATCGGCGATGCCGACCCTGAGTCTGCAGCGGGATTTCAGCGGATCACCCTGGCACGCTCCTGCCTCGATCCGATATGGCAGCAGGCAACAGATTCTCGCGGTCCCGACGGGCACTCGGACATCGACGCTCTACGGCGCAGTTTTTCGGCCTTCGGGGGCGCGATGAATCGGATCCAGGAGCTAGCGCGCAAGCTCCTGCCGGACTCCCTGCTGACGAAATCTCACGCTCCGGCCGCAGGACTGCTATTGGCGTTCGCGCAGTTGATGTCTGTCATACAGCGCCACATCAATCAATTCACTGATCGGCACATCGACTTCTACTATCGACAATGCTTGCGCTTCGCGCCGCGGCCTGGGCGTTTGGAGAGCGTGCACCTCGTATGTGCACGCAATATGCGCTTTTCCGCGGACGTCCCGATTCCCGCCGACACGGTGTTCATCGCCGGCAAGGACGGCGCAGGCAAGGAGATTGAATTTCGCACCGACTCGGATTTGCTGATCACCGATGCGAAAGTGGAGAAGATCGCGATGCTGCTTTTCGAGCGCGACCGGCTCATCTCTCCGGAACGCGACTTCGACTATGTCACCCGCGTCAAGGCCACACCGCCCATGGCCGCCGGGTTGCTTGACCCACCGCGCGGTGCACGCCGGTGGCCATTGTTCGGCGGCGCAGGCGGCGAGGATGCGCGAATCGGACTGGCAATCGCCACGCCCCTGTTGCTTCTGCAGGAGGGCACCCGCGAGATCCGCGTGACGTTGCACTTCGGCGCAACCACGCAGGCAGACTTCCAGACACTGGTCGCCGAGACGGTGCACGCAACCGACGCAGCGGGTTTCAATTCGGCGGCCGGCCGATTGTTGTCGCGATGGCTGTTGTCAGCCGACGATCCGCTCTCCGCGGCCGATCTCGAAAGGATTCGGGAATGCGCGACGAAGATATCAGGCCAGCCGATCCCAACGCCGGATCACGCAGCGGATCTGTTGAATTTTCTCGCCGGAAACGCTCCACCCAAACGCGACCTCATGTTCAATGCGCTGTTTGCCAGCGTACTTCGCGTGCTCCTCAGCACCGCTGACGGTTGGCTGGAGATGCAGGCTGCCTTCGTGCGGCGCCCGCCAGCTACCGAGGCTGCCGGTCGCGCCGGATTGCAGATCGTTTTGCGTCTACGTCCCGAAGATCCGCCTGTGACGGGCTGTATCGCCGCCGTCCACGGGCCGCAGTGGCAGACCCAACAGCCGGTGTTTCAACTGCTATTGCAGCCACGGGCTCATCTATACGCCTACTCGCTACTCTCCGATGCCATGCTCGACGACGTGACAGTGGCGGTGCACGTCACCGGTGTACGCAATGTCGTCGTCTACAACAATCACGGCAGGCTCGATCCTTCCAAGCCATTTGCCCCATTCGGACCGCTGCCAACGCTCTCTTCGTACTTCGTACTGGGTGCGCCCGAGATCGCGCGCAAGCACCTCGAGGCGCTGACGTTGAATCTGGAGTGGGGCCGCCTGCCCCAGGACGATGGCGGCTTCGAAGCCTACTATCGAGCTTATGGCGTGGACTTCCAGACGGCATCCTTCGTTTCGAAGGTCGCGCTACTACATGACGGCCAGTGGCACAACGCCGGTAGCCAACGACTGTTCGCGCTCGACCCCGAATCGGACAGGCTTCGAGGATCAATCGAAATTCCTGTGGACGACAATGCCGTTCGCAAGCACTGGCGCGCGAGCCCCGAGGCATGCCCGTTCGACAAGGGCGCCCGCAACGGCTATGTCCGCCTGCAGCTGGCCGGACCTCCCGGCGCGTTCGGTCATGAACAATACCCTACATTGCTTTCCGAGACTGTCGCCGCGAACGCTCGCCGTAAGAGGCCCTCGAGACTACCGAATCCGCCCTACACTCCTCTGCTCGAGCGCCTGACGCTCGACTATCGAGCGCGCAGTACCCTATCGCTGGTTGGCGCCACGGTGTCCACGGCGGCGAGCGCCACCGACGCGGTCCTGCATCTGCATCCCCTCGGTATCCAAACCCTCGAGCCGATGGGCACTGGGGGATACCACCCACTGCTTCCGCGTGCGGACGATGACGGAAATCTATACATCGGGATTTCCGCTAGCCGACCACCTCAAAGACTGAGCCTGCTCTTTCACATGAGTGACGCTGTCGCAGCGGCCGGAACGGCATCCATGCCGCGCATTTACTGGGCAGCTCTCTGTGCCGACCGTTGGCGCATACTGACTCCGGCACAGATGCTGGCGGACTCGACCGAGGGCTTTCTCACCTCCGGCATCATCACGCTCGACATTCCTGCTGAAATCACGACTAACAACCGTCTGATGCCAGCGGGACTGTACTGGCTGCGCGTGTCGACAAC
>CAZBTV010000038.1:0-49275 GCA_964494895.1 uncultured Steroidobacteraceae bacterium
GCGCCCCGGGGGCCCGCGCGCGCCGCGCCCCGGTGACCGTGTCGGGCTCTGGGGGGGGGGGGGGGGGGGGGAGGTGGCGGGGTAATTATATCTGTTTCTCTAGAACAGATCGCCCGGTTGCAATTTGGGAGGTGATTCAGGGTGAGGAGGGGGAGTGGGAGGGGAGGCGGTGTGGGGTGGTGGGGATGTGGAGAGGGTGGTAGGGATAGAGGAACAGATATAATGAATGGCAGAATTGAAAGGAAATTTGGGGTGAGCATTAGGGTGGAGACGGCAATGTTGTTCGACCGATTGCCGTACTCGGCAACGAGCGCGATGAGCAATTGGCGTAAAAGAAAAAGGACTGACTCTCAGCCCGAACCGTCCGATCGGCGACGCAAGGAATGCCGAGCGGGCGCTGCTTGCCTACTACTGGCCTTTTCAGTCAGACCAGTGGGTCTGGCTAACCCCGTCCTCTATCGCTAATCGCACCGATAGAGCGGTCGAAGACTTGAAATGGTTGACGCCTGCAGCGCTCGGCGGCCGGGTCCAACCCCTATCAGAGATTATGAGTTGCCCGCCAGGCCCGGTGACAACACCCGCCGGATCATGGGCGACTGGGGGCAGGGGTCAGGGCCGGGCTTGGCTGGCTAACACCGGATTACCTGGGGTCACGAACAAGGTAACGGGCTTCTACGGGACGGAACTTGATCTGTTCGCTACTCAATGGAAGGAGGGGGAGACGCTATCGCAGGCCGGTCCTCAGCACTTGAGGGAGCAGCGAAGGTCTCACTCCTTCCGAGGGGCTATTGGATGCTGGAGAAAAATCCAACCGATGCGCCAAAGGAGTCTACGATCACGCAGGAGATCTGGTTGTGGATGATGTTTTCCGGAACGCAACTTGGATTGGAGGCAAACGTCGCGGTAGTGCCGTTGGGGTCGGTGAAGGTGACCGGCACGAAGACGGGGGCTGCCCTTGTGACGGGGTCGAGACCGGTTCTGGGGTCGAAGTTGACGGCAAGGATTTTGTTGGTGCTGGTGACGGCGGCGCAGGCAACGGAGTCGGTGTCGTTAGCGTCTACCGGGGAAGCGCAGCCGAAGCTCGTCCAGACTCCGTCGCCAGCGGGCGGAGCGCCGAGGCTCAACGTCGAAGTGGTTCTGCCGATCGGATCGAAGGCTACTCCAAGCATGGTGCTGGTCGTGCCGGTGCCAAAGCCGTTACCGAAGCCGTTGCCGATGGCGCAGATGACAACGCCTTTGTTGTCGCGCGGGGCTGCGCAGCTGGGGTCCTGGCCGTAGTTGGTGCTGCCGCTGACGGTCAGAGCTCCTCTGTTGTAACCGCTTCTGGGGTCGAAGGAGGCACCGAAGAGAGTGGCCGTTGCGCCAAAGTAGTTTTCGACGAATACGATGGCGCAGGTGGCGAACATCTTGCCGTTATTGACTACGCCATTGGGGTCTTTGCTGCTTGCGCAGCTTGGATTGCTGTAGAAATTGTTTCCATTCGCCAAGCCGAGGATGGCGGGGTTGGTTGAGGATGCGGGAAGGCGCGGGTCGAAGGCGATACCGATGAGGTCGTTGATGGTTGTTCCAACCCCGCTCTGCAATAGAACGAGCACGCCGCAAATCACCATGGAACCTTCCGACGCTGCACAACTGGGGGTACCGCCGACGGCGGCCACACGGTTGCATGGATTGAGCGGAGTGCAGGGGGAGCCCGAGGGAACACCGCCATTGAAGTTCGTGAGTACCTGGCCGGGTGTTAGTAGAGGGACCAAGGGAGACGTTGTCTGCGCCTCTGTCAGAGTACCCAGCGGCTGCGGATGGATCGCGATGCCGTAGAGCCCGTTGTTTGAGCCTTCGACGGCGCAGATGACTGTCCCGGTGGCGTCGGCCGTGGCGGCGCAACCAGGCGTCCCGGTGAAGGGACCGCTGGGCATCGACACGTTGGTCATACGATCCACAGTGCCAGCAGCCTCGATCGGCGCGCCAAAGGCGCCAGTGTTGCCTGGCGGAGGCGAATTCGGAGCCTGCCACGAAACACCGCCCAGGAGCGGACCGTTCCCATTTGGATTGCTGAGCTCTTCCAGGCACAGCACGTGTGCTGTTCCATTATTGGAGTTTGAGCAGCTGACGCCGGCGATCACGTTCTGCTGCAGGGTTTGTTGTGCGAATGTCCTGGCTGGCAGGACGGCTTGCAGCAATGCAAAGGCGGCGGCGAACAGCAGCGTGTGCCCTTTACTGCAGGGGGCTTGGGTGCGATCCATTCTCTATATTCCTCGGCGCGCGGTTGGAGGGGCGTCAGCCAGGTGATTATTGAATTGAGTTTGTGGAGTGATCGTGGAACCGGCGACTATTGGCAATCGTGACTCGTTGCGCAGTCTCACGCCGCCAGAGAGACCGGTGAGCCAGGCGCCTCCCACATACCGTGAGAGGCGCCCGCACGGGCTTGTGTGAGCGGACTACGGGTCAGTGCGTCTCGCCATCGGAGTGCCCGTGATCAGGGTCGTCCGATTGGAACTGAATACCGGAAAGCAACTCTTGTTTGAGCGCATTGGCGGGTGTGGCGTCGAAGTTGCTGTCTAGCAAGCCGTACTTGTCGTTGCCGTTCAGCGCCCAATAAGTCCAGCTGATATGGGGATGCACGCCGAGGTATTGCACCAGGCTGGCAAACCATTGGCCTTGGGAGCCGGGGGCTACGTTTACATTCGGGTCGCCGCCCAGGCAGGCGTTAGGATCGCAGTTGCCGGTGCTGTTGGGGGTGCCGAATTCGCCTACCCACACTGGAGCGATCTTCTGGTTGGAGATGTAGCCCCAGTTGGTGTCCCAGATGCTCGTGAAGAGCCCCGCGGTGGTCGTTGTGCTGTTGAACCAGTTCTGGTGGAAGAGGTCTGGGCCATAGTCGTGGGCGGAGTAGACGACCTTGTTTGGCGTGCTCAAGGTGACAGGGAATTGCCCGACGCCGTTGAGGCTGCCGCCGAACCAGGTAAAAATGAAGTTATATTCGTCTGTGCCTTCGACGAAGATCAGCAGGCGGGGGTTGATGGACAGAATCAGATTGCCCGCTCGTTCGGCGGCTGCTGGCCAGTTGTGGACTGTGTCGGTCTTCGGGCAACCCGCCGTGCTGGGGAACGTATCGCCTGTCCAGCAGGCGCCGTTGTTGTAGGCAAAATGCGGCTCATTGCGCAGGTCCATGCCGATCACGGCCGGAGTATGCGCATAACGGGCGGCGAGGGTGGCCCAATCTTTCAGCCAGGCCGTCTCAGGAAATTGTGTCGTGTACCACAAGCCGTTCGCTTCCGCGGAGTTGCCGGCTTCGGAGCGATGATTGTCCAGAATGATGGACAAGCCGATGCTCCCGGCATAGTGGATGATCTTGTCCAGGATCTGCAGCGACGTGAGTCCTTGCAGGTCTGTATTGATCGGACCACTCGCGTTCGTGAAGCTCAGCGCCGTCGGTACGGGGTTGGTTTCGACCATCTCGTTGGAGAAAGGAACGCGGATGACGTTGTAGCCGTTGGCTTTCACAGAGTTCAGGATCGATTTGTAGTCCTGTGCCCATAGGCCGTGGGCAACAAACGTCGTTGTTTCGAATCCGTACCAATTGACGCCGGAGAGGCGTACGGCTTCGTGGCCGTGTAGAATCTGATTGCCTCGCGTATGCCATTCCCTGGAATCCGCGAATTCTTCCGCTTTCGCGGGGCGGGTCGAGCTCAAGAGACACAATGCGCATGCGAGCCCGAGGGTGAGTGCCACCCCGGCGCGAGCCCGCACGCGGTCGTTAAAGCGCCGCATAGACGAGACCTCCTGTCCAGAATCTGTTGATTCTCCCCCTGGGGCTTTGCCGATTGGCAAAAGCCGGCGCCAGCATATAAATCGGGGTCGGTCCAAACAATGGAGGTTGGCAAATTCAGTTGTTCCCTCGTGTCAGATGGGGCTACGGGTGGTGGTCCGTGAGCGGCTGGCGAGTCGCGCTACGACCCGGTTCCGACGGGAGCTCGGTCTTCGGTCCGCGGGGCGCTTGAAGAATGAGGTTTGCGCCGATGTTTCCGTGTGGGGTGAGGTGGAATATGGGGGCGTCAATTTGGAATGGGTGAAACTCTTGCGGGAGCGCAGGCATGCTTGATGGAGGGGTGGGCCGGGTGTTGGGTTCCTCGCCGGAATCATGGGCGTTGATCTCGGCTTTGAAGAAGCCGTTAGTCCACAATGCGATTGCAGCGGGCTTTCGTTCAACCTTCAGAGTCGAGACTTTCCAACACCTGCGTGATGATCCGGTCACATCGCGCGCCGCCGAAATCGAAGAGGTCGCGCTCGGCGAGACCGATCTCTTGCGCCAGGGCTTCGCGTAACAGTCCTTTGGCCCGGAAATACCGGGTGCGCACCGTGGCTTCGGGAATGCCTAACACCGCGGCCGTTTCCTCCACGCTGAGCTCCTCTACTGAGCGGGATACGAATACGAGGCGAAAGGCTTCCGGGAGCTGATCAAGCTTTTGCTCGATCAGGGCTCTCATCTGCCCGCGAGCGACAATCCACTCTGGCCGGCGACCGTCGTCCTCGGCTACGTCGGTCATTTCCTGGTTATTCGGAGTCACCACAGTCATCATTTTGCTCCGGCGCTCGCTTCGGCGCAGCCGGCCGAGACATTCGTTGAGAACGAGGCGTGAGAGCCAGGTGGCCAGGGAGGAGTCACCCCGAAAGTGGTGGATTGATCGATAGGCCGATACGTATGCGTCCTGCAACGCATCTTCCGCCTCCGTGTCGTCACGGAGCACCGCGCGAGCGAGCCGATAGAGGCGCCGGTTGTATTGGCGCATCAGGGCGGTGAACTGAGTCCGATCACCGCCTGCAATCAGGCGTGCCACCGCCAACTCGTCCTCCGGCGGCAACGGTGTGGAGCGCGCATTCATTTCAGACATGGAGAGTGCTCCTGGTTTCTAGCGGACGATGAGGTCGCCTGTCATGTTGGGATGATAGCGGCAGGTGTAGTGATACGTGCCTTCCCTGTGTGCGATCAAGCTCCAGGATTTGCCACCCGGAATGTCGCCAGAGTCGAAGCTGTGATCCGTGGCGGTGACGGTATGCGTGATCAGATCATCGTTCTGCCAGTCAATGCGATCGCCAGGGCGGACGGTCAGGGTCGCGGGCTGAAATCCGAGCCCTGACAACTTCACCCTATGAACCGAGGGTGGGGCAGCTGACCGGCCGTCGCTTGCTCGGGCCAGAAGCGATGCCGGCCCGATCAGGGCGAACGCCACCAGGGCGAATCGTAACACCGATGAGATTGTGCTCCACCCCATCGCAGCTGGCATCGGTACAGCACTGAGGAGTCGGTAGCTTGGGCGACATGCCGACGTATGGGACGTTTGGAAGTCCGCAGTGCGTTCAGGCGCATGGGTTGCACAACTTCCAGGCCGATCAGTAGCCGGTCTCATCACGAACCGTTCGCCAGGGATGTCTGCAGCATCTTGGCGTGGTCGAAGTGAGCGACGAATGCCGGCCGTACCTTTACCAGCTGCGCAAAATCGCGGACCTTGGGGTTGTGAGCTCTTGACTGTGCCAACTTGCCCGCATCGATGTCGACCTGATTGGCCGTGACGACGATGGCGGCGATCTGGGGATCTGTGGGTGACTCGCTTGCCCATGCGGCCGCGCTGCTCAAGGCAAGGAGAGTGATACCTAGACTTGTTTTCATAGTGCCTCCGGTCAAATGGGACGCCAGCCCCAGGCCGGCTCTCGTTCTTCAACCATTGGATCGCGAGACCGGCTCGTGCCGAGTGGAATTTGCCGATGACCACTGTGTGGTGCGCGGAAAGATTACAGATCCAGCGCTCCAGCAGCCGCATAACGTATATACATCGGCCCTCGATACGCAGAAAGTCGTGGTTTGACCGCGAAGTCAGTTACGCGTGACGGTGAAATCCGAAGCCTCTACATGAGCGACGCGGCCCGCTTCTGCGAAGCTGCAAAACAAGCGGAAGCAGATGACTCGGCCTTTGAGCGTGCAGTCAAAAAGATTGTGCCTGCCAAGAAACAACCAAGGCGGCAAAACCGAAGTAATCTTTTGATTTTTAAGAAGTTATTATTGATGCACGGAGTATCGTGCACGTAATACCATTGCCCCGACTTTCGTATTGGGGTAGAGCATGGACAACTCCAGGACCGTCCTTGCTGCGTTCAGCGAGGAACAAACTGAAAAGCTGACTGGGATCAGTCGCACTCAGCTCAGATACTGGGATCGGACGGCCTTCTACAGCCCCACTTACGCCCAAGAAAGCCGGGCATACAGTCGCGTCTATTCCTTCAAGGATATCGTGGCACTTCGCGTGCTTCACGTCCTCCGGAATAAGCACAAAATTTCACTCCAACACTTGCGGGATGTTAGCGCAAAGCTCAAGCGTTTGAACAGCGATCCGGATTGCTGGATAGAAACCAAACTCTACCCACTCAAGAGACAGGTTGTCTGGTACGAGCAAGGCACCGAGCTGCCGCAAGTTGTGACCTCGGGTCAATACGTCGCTCAGGTTGTGTTGAGTGACATTGTTCAGGACACCAAAATAGCTGCGATTTCTCTACCTAAGCGAGATAGCGCAAAAATTGGCAACGTCGAGAAATCCAAGTACATTCTGCATAACGCCGCAGTGATAGCCGGTACTCGCATACCGATTGCGGCTATCAAGCGTTTTGCTCAGGCTGGATACTCGGTAGAAAAAATCCTACAAGAATACCCCGACATAACTGCGAAGGATGTCGAAGCCGCGTTGGCCTACAAAAAGGATTCAACAGCGGCAGCATAGAGTGCTTGCCAATTGCATTCTTTACGGATTAGAACGTTCCTGACTCGGTAGGCAATGCCCTCATGGGGGCAGGGCATGGTGTAGTTCGGCTACGCGATGTGATGGACGTTACAACCGCCGATCCGGTAATCGCCGCAGTGTGCGCTGCACACGGTCAGGTGCTCATTAGTCACGACGGAGATTTCCGGAGAATTTCCCGGGATTTGCGAATAACTCAACGCACATTTCGCGAGAAGCTACATCGAATTCAAATGCAGTGTCCCGAGCCAAATTCGGCGGAGCGTATCATGGAGATGCTTCCGCTCATCGAGTTTGAATGGGCCAATCTAGTCGACGGCCGCCCCCTGGTCATAGAGATCGCTGCTAGGTCGATTCGCCTCTGTCGCTAACAGCGACAGCTTTACGACCCGGCGCAGTCACCCCCCTATGTCACGATAATTGCCGCCTCAATTCCCCGGTAATCTGTGGGGCATTGAGGATGATTTCTGGGCTAGCGCAGCAAGTGAAGTTGAGCCGTTCAACCGACGTTATCGACGGAGCAGCGGCGGTGCGGGCTTTGGTGGCGCTCTGGTTCGCGTTACAACGCAAGCGTGATCGCCGCGCATTGGGTGGCACGACGCTTGTTGGTCTGGTATCTCCGGTGCTATCAGGCTGTGGACATGCGAAATTCCGGTGCACAGGACGGGCTCCGGCGTGCCAACCTGCATTTGATCAATGGCCACAATGCGTCGAAGACGATCAGCCCTGGCTAGATGGACGCGTCAGCGAGCAACGCTGATCTGGCGTACGGTCGCGCGGCGCGAGCACGCAAAGGTGGCGCACGAATCGAGGCCACCTGACTCGATTGACGAGGTCCGTCGCAACGCGGTGTCTGCATCTGAGTGGTCGAAAGGTCGAGTTTCGGGGCGTGCTCATGGTCTTGTCCGCCTGCTGCGAACGGCTGGTCGTGAGTATGAGCGTGACTACGCGCGTTACTTCGCCGTGGCGATGATCTATTACGCTCTGGTGTCTCTAGTGCCTCTGCTGGGACTGGTCATGGCGGGCTTCGGATTGTTGTTACGTCTCTCGCCGGGTATTGCCGCAGCGCAGCAGACATTACTGGAGAACGTCCAGCGGAGCTTCGGCAACGACGTTGGATCTACAGTGGAGCGCCTGGCCCAGGCCTTGGAACAACAGTCTATTGTTTCCTTGAGTGCGAGTCTCGTCGGGCTCGTTTTGACCGCTTCGGTCCTGGTGCGTCATCTGCAGTTGAGCTTTCGCGCGATCTGGCAGTACCCATCGATCCTGATCTCGGGGCCGCTGATTGAGGTTGCTTTGCGCATGCTGGCGCAGAAGGTGCTCGCATATACGCTGGCGGTCGGAGGCGCTGTCGTACTGCTGTTGAGTCTGGTGCTGGTTGCTGGTATGAACTGGCTGCTGGCCGCAGCCGGTGGGAATTGGGTGCAGACGATACCGAGCTCGTGGGTGATGGTGCCGGTGATGTTTGCTTTGATGTTCAGGTACCTTCCTCCCCGTCGCTTGCCTTGGCGCCATGTCTGGCTTGCGGCGCTGCTCTGCGGCGGGGCCTGGTTGGCAGCCGCCAGGGGACTCACTATCTTCGGCATCTTTTTGGGCAAGAATTACGGTGCCTACGGCGCCGCCGGAGCGCTTCTGGCCGCGATGGTCGGGTTGAATATCGTCAGTCAGTGCTTGTTCTTCGGTGCTGAGGTCTGCAAGGTGCTGGCACGGCCTTGCCTGGAAGGCGCCCCGGCGAAGGCGTAGCACGCACTCAGCGGGGGTACTGACGGGGGGACATTGAGAGGCCTTCGCGTGGCTGCCGTCGGAGCAGTTGCCCTTATTCCGAGCTTTGGTGACGACTCGTGTTTCTTACCGGGCGCGAGTCCCCGATGACTCAGAGTCGTACCGCCGCACTGCAAGTCGCGCTTCTGCGAAGTCATCTGGTCTTCAGCTTGTTCTCCGGCGGGTGGAGCGGTTGGGGTCTCGCCAGCGAAATAGCCTCCACGCAAAATCTATCCTGCGGATTGACTGCGCATTCAACGCTGATGCCGGCTGCATCGAATCTGTCAACCGCCGCAACCGCCGCCAGCAATGCGGATGGGCTCACTCGCTCGTTTGACGCCAGGGGTCGAGCCAATATAGGGCACGCACTCGAAAATACAAATCACGCCCGCAGAGAAGGGGCAGTAGCGATCAGCGCCGCAAAGTAGAAGTGTTATCCCGAAATTCCGGTGTTTTATAACAGGCGCGCTTTGGGAGATCTGGAAATCCGTCCAGGATCTCCTCGCGCAGGCGGGAAACAAGCCAATGCCGATTGCAGCGACTCGAGCGATAGTGGCGACTGCGTTGTCTGGGTGCGGGTTTGATAACAAGCGTGAAGCGCACCGTCCAACGTCGTTCCGCGCGCGCAACCCGCTGATGATGCTCATAACCGATGCGTGCCCTGACCATCATAGCCCGCACAGGGAACGTTCTCAGACGCTGTCGGATCAACATTCATCGACAAAACTTTTATCAACATGCCTAGAATCCGGCGCAAAGCTACATTGTCGGGGGTTTTCCAGATGATCAGAGTTCCCGGTTGGACAACGTTGGTCGCCGCCATGCTTCTCCCGTTCAGCGTCGGCCTCTCACACGCGGAAACCCTGCCGCGTCCACTGCACCTCGATGTCGATGGCATTCCGGTGCAGCCGTTCCCGCCGAGCACCTCGTATTGCCTGACCAACTATGGCATTCATTGTTACCAGCCGCCGCAATTTGCGAAGGCCTACGATCTGACGGTGTTGCAGTCGTCCGGGGTCAACGGCTTCGGTGAGACGATCGTGATCGTGGTTTGTTTCGGGTCGCCGACGATTGCGAATGATCTGCACGTCTTCGATCAACAGTTCGGTCTGCCAGATCCCTCGAGCTTTACGGTGCTGCAGCCCTTGGGGCCGGTGCCGGCGTTTGATCCCACAAACGCCGATATGGTGAGCTGGGCCAAGGAGGCCACGATCGACGTCGAGTACGCGCACGTATTTGCGCCCGGCGCTGCAATCGTGCTGGTGGAAACGCCGGTATCCGAGACAACGGGATTACAAGGCTTTCCGGAGATCATCCAGGCGGAAAACTATGTCATCAATAACGGCATCGGTGACGTGATCACTCAGAGTTTCGGGACCGCCGAGGCAACCTTTCCCGACCAGGCTTCCATCTTGAATCTACGCAGTGCCTACCAGAACGCGGCACAGCACCAGGTCACGGTGCTCGCAGCCTCGGGGGATACCGGACCCACGGGTTATGAACTGAACGGGATGGATATCTTCCCAATGCAGGTCAACATGTGGCCTTCTTCTGATCCGCTGGTGACGTCCGTAGGGGGCACACAACTGACACTGGATGATGCGGGCAACCGTCTCGCCCCGGATGCGGTGTGGAGTGACCGCTATGGCGCAACTGGCGGCGGGTTGTCGGCGGTTTTCGCGCGGCCGGCGTTCCAGGATGCCGTGCAGAGTGTGGTGACGGGATGGCGTGGAACACCGGACATCAGCATGAGTGCTGCCGTCGATGGGGCTGCTATCATCTACACCTCGTTTCTCCCCAACCAGGTGGGCTATCGCCTCGTGGCCGGCACGAGTGTGTCCTGTCCGCAGTTCGCCGGCATCGTCGCAATGGCAGATCAGGTTGCCGGTCACCGCCTTGGCACGTTGGGCAACAAGCTCTACGCGCTGCAGAGCAATGCCTTTGTGGACATCCTCACCTTGGATGACGTCACCAAGGGAAACAACACGTATGGACCTTTTACCAACAGCGATGGCAATACCTATACGGTGACAGGCTATTCGGCTGTGCGGGGATACGATCTCGCGAGCGGCTTGGGAACGATCGATAGTGCCTTCTTCGTTCCGGCGCTGGCAGCAGGATTATGACTCACTCAGGCTTGCAACCTCGGGGCGAACGTCCGCGCAGAGCTTTGGCGGGAGACGCGAGTTCGATCGCCGTAGACGACAGCAGCGGTTTGTAATCCCGGGGGGCTCTGCAATCCCGGTGGTCAGTGCAATTGCTTTCCTGCTTTCAGCACGTCGATGGCATCAGTGGCCTGCAGGGTTGTGGAGGACGGCGTCGCGGTGGCGAGATCCAGATTGCGGTAGATGAGCTCACCGGCGTGCTGCAGGTCAAAGCTCGTGTTGGGGGCGCGGCGGCCGTCGGCGACGAGCGCGACGGCCATGCATTCGGCGTATGCGTTGAACTGCGGCGATTCGGTGACCTCACCGAGGTCCCGGTGGACGCGAAGCGCGGCAATCAGGCCGGCGCACGTATACAGCTCAATGCCCTGCTTGATCAGGGGCGGCAATTTCGGCGTAGGTGCGCTGAGGCTCGGATCGAGCGTGACGACGGCGTCCTCCGTGGCGGGCTCGGAAGTTGGCGCGAAGGAGCGTCGCTGGATGCCTTTCAGGGGAGAGCTGGCACGACCTGTACGCCTTTGTTTCCAGCGATGAACAGGGTGTTTCCATCGGGCGTAATGGCGGTTTTCACTTCGGCGCCGTAGGGAGCGGTGTCGGGGATCGGGAGGCTGATGCCAGCTCCAACCTCTGGAAAGTCGCCGTTGCTGGCGGTGGGTTGGTCGAGCGCATAGCTATGCAGCGTGCCGTTTTGGCGTAGGACGAACGCTCGTGTTCCCTGTGGGTTGACGATGATCGTGACGAAGCTCTGCGAAAGATCCGCCCCCGTGGCGTTGAGTGGGAGGGTGCCAAGGGGATGAGATACCCCGTCGGGGGTCATTCCGTAATCGGCCGCATAGACTTTCGCGGGAGACGCGTTGTTGGGGTCTGAGACGACGATTCTGTTCGCGTTGTTGCTGAAAGCAATTCCCCCAATGCCGCCCGAGGGAGCGGTGAATATCCGCTTACTCGTGCTGGCGGTGTAGTCGAGAATCAAGGGCGCGGGTGTCATTCCTGTCGAGGGCGCCATCAGGCGCGAGCCATCCGCGGTACCCGCCACTTCGTTGGGGGTGATCTGACCGAACGGCATCGTCAGGGTCAGGAAGGTTCCCGCTTTGGTGTCGTAGTAGTAGGAGGGGGCCAGCGCACGGGTTGTCAGGATGGCCATGCTGTCGTTGGCGATCGCTAAATGGGTATAGTCTCCGGGGCTGGGTCCGCTGGACGCGGCTCGGAGAGTCGTGAGTCCATCAGGCGACAGCTCGAGTACTCCATCAGTCGCAATGGCGAAGAGTGCCGATCCGTCAGGAGACAGTTGCGTATCGGCGAGACCATCGATCGGTGTCGATGCGGGCGTACCCCAAGCAGGCGCGCTCGATGCGCCGGTATACGTGTAGCGCCACAGTTTGTTCACTGTCGTGGTCTGCACCTTGTAGTAGAGCCCGCCCACCAGAAGGGCTCGACGGTCGGCGTCGTAGCGCAGAAACGAGATCAGGGCCGGTGTTTCGGGTAGAGCAAGCGTCTCCGCCGGATAGTTGATCGACGAACGGGCGACGATCGAGCCGGTAAACGCGATGGCTCCTGAATTCAGAGATAGCGCATATGACCCCTCCGGCAGCGGGGGATAGGAAGCATGGACTTCCGTGTCGCTGATGACGGTCACCTTGGTGGCTGCGACCGTGCCGAACTTCACATCGGACGTCCCAGTCAGATGGTTTCCACGAATCACGACATCGCCAGTCGCTCCCGCAACCGCTACGTGCGGCATGACGGAATCCGGAGGTATCGCGCTCGCGACCGTGTAGCTGACAGAAATACTTTGAGGGCTGCCGGATAGCTCTCCGGTCGCGCAGGTTGGGTCATTCAGACACGCGTGAACGGAAAGCGTCGCGGATGTCGTGCCCGCGCCGACCATGTCCGGGGACTTCGGCACGATCGTCACCTGTCCACTGTTGCCAGAGATGGTGGGATTGGAGACCGAGTCGACAGGTGACGATGGGATACCAATCGGACCGGTAATGACGATGTAAAGTGTCCCTGACAGGGTCGCTGCCCCGGAGACGGTGCCGACCAAAGTCGCTCCCGCGGGAGCTGCCGTGAATGGGGAAGTGGCGTTGAAGGTGACCGTAGTGGGACTCACCGAGAATGTCGGCCCGGAGGGACCGGGGGGAGTGGAGCCTGACGACCCCCCTGGTGTGCTGGTGTTGCCGCCACCCCCACCGCCTCCACCACAGGATGCAAACATGGCCGCCATGCCGACGGTGGCTAGCGTGCGTGACAGGGAATGTAACGATGACATGGGCGAGACCTCCATGTACTCCCTCTTAGAGCTTAGAGGAGTTGTATTTTGGTTTGGTCGCGAATTATTTCCCGACGCCCGTCCCCTGTCTAGATTGGTAGATGGTAATGTGAAATAGACACGGACAGACGAAAGTCAGGGGCGTAAAGGGAGAGCCCGGCACAACCGATCCGGACCTTGTTCGCATGGGGGTTGAGTGTGCGCGGGTGGCGGCGGAGCGGGATTGGATCGGTAGCGGGTTCGGCTTCGGTTCCTGGAGTGGCGGCGGCCGGTCATCGTCGCCGCGGGTGTGAGAAGGACGGGTTGGGGACTGCGTTGTAGGCTTGTGATAGATTCCCAGGCTCGTTCGGTATGGGGTGTGCGCGAGGTCGACCATGGTGAGCTTGCCGAGTCTGTTGTGTTTGTTCGCGCTTGCCACGGCGGTTACGGAGGGCGCAAGGCTTCCACCACCCACGATCTTTCCGGCCCCAGGGACCTACTTCAATACAACCTCGCTTTCGTTGCGGGATGAAGTGCCGGGTGCGGAGATCCATTATACATGGGATGGCAGCGAGCCGACTGCGAGCTCGCCGCTTTTCGACCCGCGCGAGGTGCTGTTCATCGCGGGCGTGTACGACGGTAACAAGGGGTTGAAGACCGGCTATACCTTGCGAGCCGTCGCCGTGAAGGACGGGATGGTCGCAAGCGCGTCTGTGACCTTCACGTACCTGATCGATCGGCGTGACCGCACGGCTTATATGTCGGAGGAGGTCGCACCTGGCGTGCGCATGATCCGCGATTCCGATAATGACAAGATGTTTCTGATCCGTGGGAGTCGGCGCTACGCGCTGATCGATAGTGGGATGGGGCGCGGGTTGCTGCGGGACTACATCGCGCAGTTCATCGGCGATCTGCCGTTGGTCACGATCTGGACTCATAGCCACGGTGATCACATCGGTCAGGCCGATCAGTTCATCGCTGGCTCGGTTGAGTATGTGGGTGCGGGGGACCGCGACGCCACGGCGGAGTTTCTCGAGCGGCATGGCGCCACGCGCGAGCAGATCGCCGCGCACCTCGAGCCCGTAGCCGACGGTTCGAAGGTGGATCTCGGCGATCGGGCGCTGGAAATCATCACAGTCCCGGGCCATACGCCGGGCTCCATCGTGATCCTCGACCCGGCTACTGGAATTCTGTTCACGGGCGACTCGATCGGCAACAACTCCAATCTGCCGCCGGACGTGTTGTGGATGCAGTGGCTGACGCAGCCGCTCGATCAGTATTTCGCTACCGTCCGCACGGCGCGCGTCATGATGGGCGATCGGGTCAAGCTCATCATGACGGGACATAATGATCGGCCGCTGGTGGGTACGACTTATCTCGACAACCTTGAAAGGGCTCTGCAACGTGCCATGGATGAGGGCTCGGCCGCGCTCGTTCCTTCTTACCGGCCTCGTGGCCTGCAGCAGATCGTGGTCGGCGACCGTTTCACCGATCCCAACTGGTTCGGCATCAATGTGAATGCGCAGACCTTTTTGCCCGCGCCACCGGAGCGGATCGCGAGCCTCACTCTCATCGAGACGAAGGGAGCTGCTCTGACGAGCCGTTTCAAGTCAACATTGCATGACTACCGGGCAATCGTTACGGGTCGCGCGCCGATCACCATTTCGGCAAGGCCGGCGTCCTCGCGGGTGCAGTCGTTGACTATCAATGGCGAGACTGTGCAGCCGGGCATGCCCTACGAGGTCTCGTTCAAGGGGCATACGGTGATGGTGCCGATTGTTGTCACGGCGCTTGATGGGGAGACGAGGGAAACGTATCGATTGGAGCTGGCGCGGTAGGCGCAGTTGGCCGTCTGCAGGCTGGGTCGCTCGTCCGGATCTCGCGCACACGGGGCTGATCTCACAGGGCGCATGGGTAACCAGTTCACCACGCCGGGGCCGGGCAGGGTGCGACGCATGCGTCGCAGGGGCGCACATGGATGCGGGCACTGGGCTTGCGCGCCGCAGGACTGCGTAGCGCATGCGCGGATCCCGCGTTTTCACACCAACTAAAACGGAATGCCTCCGTCGTCGTCTTCCGAATCGTCGTAGGAGGGGGATCCCATAGGCTCAGCGAGGTATCCGGCGCGTAGCATTCTCTGCAGGGAGGTTCGGCGGTCGAGCGGGGCGGCGGCAGGGGTGGGGGGAAGGTGGGGCAAGATCCATGTGAGGTCGAGTGTGCCGCTTTCAACCAACTCGCGCCACGTTCGGCCGCTGTCGAGCAGCTCGTCGCGGGCTTCGAGGAGCTGGCGGAAGCGTTCAGGGAAGTTGGGTTGAGGATAGCGGCGTGCGAGGCGTTCGAAAGCGCGTTGCACGATCGTACCGTCGGCGTCGGGTGTGGCGCTCAGGCCGAGGGTGGCGAGCGCCTGATCACGGGTCAATGGCATCGAATAGACCTGGCTGTGTCTTTGAGCTTTCGTTCGTTGAGGTTGCTTTAGCGCGCCGTCGCTTCTTTGGGACGCGGCCGGGGCGCGGGGGAGATGTCTGTGTCCGGGTGGTGGAGGGTTGGAAGTCGCTCAGTTGCGCGCAGGCGCTGTTGCGTACCGCGGGGGTAAGCGCGAACGAGCGCGTCGGGGCTTTCAGGTAGCGTATGGCGAGCTGAGAGCCCACGGTGGATTGCCGGGCGATCTCCCGGGCGTAGCTGACCCATTGCTGGGACTGGTCCTCGGTGAGGGATAGCTTCACATCGAGTAGCGGGGCCATCATGGTGGCGAGGAATACCAGGCTCGACTCGATTGCGGTTCTTTCGCGCAGGTGGCGATACACGAAATTGTCCGGCTCGAAATAGGGCAGCAGGGCGCGTAGATTTTCGATGTAGCCGGCAACCGCGCTCGCGTGCCGCAGACAGTGTTGGGAGAGCTTGATCAGGCATTGCTTGCGATGCTCCTCATCGAGCGGGTCGAACAGGCTCGTCGGAAGAGTCAGGGCGGCCTTCGTGCCGCGTGGCGCTTGCAACAGGCTCATCGCACAGTGGGCGAAGAGCTCCGGGTCGATATGCCGCCGGGGAATGCATTTCGCCAGGAGTGGGAGCTTTGAATGGTCGCCGCGCAAGGCGGCGCCGGTGGCGCACAGGCAGGCGAGGCGGAAGTCCTCGGGGTGTTGGCGCAGAAACTCTTCAGTGGTTTGTAACGCGCGGTCCGCACAACTCAACTCCCGAATCGTCTCGACATAGAAAGCGACGAGCGGTGAGTCCAGGTGAGCGGGTATCCCACGGCTCTTCGGTGGAACTCCGTGGGCAAGCATCTGTTGCAGGGATCCGAACGCCGCGAGCAGGTCGCGCGGCTCGGCTTCGGTCGAATCCGGTGAATGCCGTGCCTCTGCGCGCAGCAGCTTCAGGCGTGCAATCTCGTAGCGAATGCGATCGTCGAAGGCCAGCTTTTCAGCATCGATCCGTCGCTCGAGGTAGGCGCGCCAGTGGGCGGCCGTACTTTTGAAGTGGATCGAGCGCAGCGGCTGGGCCGATCCTGTGCTTCGCGCGAGCAGGACAGCAGCCTCGGACGGCGCCAGCAGCAGCCTGGCGAGATCGGCGTAGGCCGCGGTTTGGGTGATGCCCTGCCTGTCCTGCAGGCGTTTCAGGACTTCTGTCAGAAACAGGCGGCCGCAATGCCACCAGGCGGCGTCGAGCTGCTCGTGTGAGTGTTGGTTGAATACTTTTCCGCATTGGCTGGCGAAGCTTGCGAGCACATTTTCGCTCAGTGGCGCAGGGGCGTGCACAGTGTCGATGGCCGCGTGCAACAGGTCCTGATATGTCTTGGCGAGATGCGCGCCGGGCCTGCTATGCCTGTCGATTTCCGCGGCGATGGCGCGCATGGCTTCCGCGGAGGCGTTGGATTCGGGAGCATCGAGGCATGCGCTCAAGTTTTCGAACGCCAGGGCGGCCCGGTGGGGGCAGTCCTGCTCTGCGGCGCTGGCGAAGGCCTGTGGATCTGCTTCGTTGGTGAGCGACAGGGTCCAGAGGCGGCCGAAGGCGTCCATCGCGTCGTAATCTTCGAAAAAGTCGCGCACCGATTCCAGCTCGGCACACGTGACAGGCCACTCTCGCCCACCGTGGAGGAATGCGTTCAGCTCGAAGGGAAGGCGGCCGAGGATGCCGCCAACTATCTCGCCAGCGACACGCGCTGCCCGGAGCACTTCGCCGGTCAATGGCCCGCAACCCGCCAGGAGTCCGCCGCAGAAACTGATACAACTCGTGGTGGCGGCTGCCCACGGTGAGTGATCGAGGCGGTCTGTCTTCTGGCGGCGGGCAGCTCTGGCCGCCGCTCGCTTGTTTCGTTTGCGCTGTAGCCGGCTTTGCCGGTTGCGGTCGTTTTTACGCCCCATGGCTTTGGGTTCTCCCGCGGGTGCTCAGGTATCCGAAACTCTCTCCTGCGATCCCGCCGCTTTTCGCTCGTCCAGCCAGTCGTAGAGCCGCTCTTCCAGGTCGTCGATCTCTTCGTCGCGGCCTGCGGCGAAGAGCTCGCGATAGGTATCAAGGGCCGAGCGAATCTCCGCCATGCCGGGGGATGGCGGTCCCGCGAGCTGCCGTTCGATCTGCTCGATCAGGAAGTTGGAGAGTTGCTGCGGCTGGGCGGAGTCTGGCCGCAGGCCGTCGAGCTCGGAGTTGCTTTGCGCGGAGGCACCCAGATCGAGCGTATGGGATTTCAACAGCTTCGTTCCACCCTGGTCGCTGACCGATACGCGTACCAGGCCGCTTTGATCGTATTCGAAGCCAACACAGACCGGGGTACCGGCGGGCTTCGGGTCGAACTTGACATGGAACGCGCCCACCAGGGTGTTTTCGCGTGTATTGGCGGATTCCCCCTGCAGCACCGTCACTTCCACGCCGTCCTGGCCATCGTATAACGTCGAGAACTCCTCCACGAACTTCGCCGGCAGGCGGGAGTTCTTGCGGATGACCGGAGCGAAGGTGTAGGGGTAGCGGATGGAGTCGCTGCCTGTATCGTCGTCCAGGCCGAAGGCGGCGGCTGCGCCTTGCCGCTCGATGCGCTCTTCGTCTTCCTCGCCAAGGACGGCGATGCCGAGGGAATGAGGCGCTATGTCAACTACGATCTGCGCCGAGCTCAGCGAGTGATCCAGGGCGGATTGAATCGCGGCGCCCAGGGCGACCGACAGATCGACGTCGATATAGGCATCGGGCTGAATGCCGAGCTCCCGTGCCACTCGCTCCTGTACAAGAGGAATTCGCGTGGAGCCGCCAACCAGCAGCGCGCGTGCCAGGTCCTTCGGCTCGACATGCGCTTCCTCCAGTGCCTGGCGGGCCTTGACGAGAGTTGAATCAATGTAGTCCTCGATCATGGAGGCAAATTGCGCGCGAGTGAGGGCTTCATCCAACTCCAGACGTTGCCCGGCACGTTCGATGAATGCCTGGGCGCGGACTTCGACCTCGGAAGACAGCCGGATTTTGGCCTGCTCCGCGAGGTGCCGGAGCTGTGCCATGGCGATGCGGTCCTGACTGACATCGACATTGTAGCGGTCCCGCAGGCGATCGACCCAGTGCAGGACGAGACGGTGATCGAAGTCGTCGCCCCCGAGATAGGTGTTTCCGCAGGACGCGAGCACTTCCTTGTAATTGCCGGTGACCGAGAGAATGGAGACATCGAAGGTGCCACCGCCGAGATCATAGACGAGCCAGCGTTCGGAGGGAGCGGCGGGCTCGATGCCCCGGGTTGCGTTCGTGTGTCCGTACGCCAGGCCGGCTGCGGTGGGCTCGTTGATGATTCGGGTGACTTTCAGGCCGGCAAGCTCTCCCGCGGTCAGCGTGGCGCGGCGCTGTGGCTCGTTGAACCAGGCCGGCACGGTGATGACCGCTTCGTCCACGGTTTCGCCGGTTATCTGCTGCGCCTGGCTCTTCAGATAGGAGAGGATTCGCGCGGATACCTCGATGGGGCTCAGATCGGCCGCGCCGATTCGGACACGGTAGGTGCCATCACCCATGTGACGCTTGATGGACCGTATGGAGTGTTCGGGGGCGAGCACCGCGTGGTTGGCAGCACGTCTCCCCACAAGGAGTTCTTTGCCGTCCCAAGCGAGCACCGAGGGGACGGTGGGCGCTTCATCGATGCGGATGATTTCGACGCCCGCGACATTCGCGCGCGCGATGCAGCTATTGGTGGTGCCGAGATCGATTCCCCACGCGCTTGTTTTCATTATGCCTCCTTCAGGAGAGTGTGCTGTGGCCGGGGCTGGCGCGGGCAGCGATGACGACTCCAGGCCGTAGTAAGCTTCCGTCGGCGCGCCGATATCCTTGCTCGAGAATCCGGTGAATGCGAACGTTCTGGTGGCCGTCGGGGGACGGCTCGCCAATGAGCTCCGCAATCCGCAGGTCTACCCCTTCCGGTTTTGCTCCGGCCGCGGCGATTGGCTGCCATCCAGCCGCTCGGAGGAGGGCGTTTTTCGCGCCTTTCATGAGCTGCCGAGCGGTATCTGACATCTCGGCAACGCCTTCGGCGCGATCGAGCTGATCGAGGACGTGTAACACATCGGCTTCTTCCAGAGTGACTCCGATCCGGGCGGGACGACTCATCTGGAGGAGGCGCTGCTGGATGTCGTCCAGGCGGGTGGATACGGCCTGGAGAATTTCACCGCTTCGGTCGGAGGCCAGGCTCAGCCGCCGCAGGCCTCGCTGGAGCATTTTGAACTCCTCAGCGACATCGAGCTCGGATTCGGCTGGAGACGAGGGAATGTCGGCTGGCTCCCGGTCGGGGGTGGCGCGCGCTCGCGGGGAGTCGTCAGAGGGAGCAAGCAGGGAGGCGAGCCAACGGAAGGGGCGCATCGAGTGTTTCCGCACTGAGCTGGGTTTTGATTATAGGGGCGGGGGATGGGAGCTATCCAGGCTGAACGGCGCGGCGCCTGGGCATCTGGAGTGTTTTTTGGCGCCAGTGGTCGATACGGCAGCGGCCGCGCCCGGGATGGTTCCGACGATCCTGGACATTCGTCGAGGTGGGCGTTGGTCGAGTTGGCGTTGATCGAGGCGGGCGTTCGTCGAAGCAGGCTGCTAACCAGGCGCGCGGCTCATGCTACGACCCTGAAATCGCAGAGTAAAGATGGTTCCCTCTCCCGGGGTTGATCGTACTGAGATGCCAGCGCGGTTTACGCGCATGAGTTGGCGCGAAATGCTCAAGCCGACGCCGGTGCCGTTGCGTTTGGTTGTGAAGAACGGGACGAAGATACTATCCAGGTGCTCGGGCGGTATGCCGGCGCCGTTGTCGATGACCTGTAGCAGGATTTTTGCCTGACCGGTGCTGAGGGTTTCCTGATCGGAGCGGAAGGCGCGTAGCTCGATGCGGGGGTGAGGTCTTCCGGCAAGCGCTTCTACGGCGTTGCGAAGCAGATTGATGAGAATCTGCTCCGTGTGTCCGGCGTCTGCATGTAGCGTGAGTCCGGCTTCCCTGCATTGGAGATCGATCGTGATCTGGGAGGCATCGATTTCCTGTGACATCAAGGTACGTACGCGCTCGAGGAGTGCTCGCGCGTCGATATCGGAGAAAACCGGGTCGGGCAGCTTCGCAAAGCTGCGATAGGCTTGGACGAAGTCGAGAAGGCCGGCGCTGCGCGCATGAATCGCCGTGACACTGCGGAAGATGTCAGACTGCTCCTGGGGCAAGGGCACCCTGAGTGTAGGGGGCGTGTGACTTTCATCGATCAGGGTTTCGCGTAACAGCCGGCTGAGCGAGATGATGGGCGTCACGGAGTTCGTGATTTCGTGGGTCAGGACCCGGATGAGCTTGCGCCAGGATTCGATTTCCTGCTGATCGAGCTCGTCTTGGATGTTGTGGAACGAGATCAGCTTATTGCGCTGTCCGAGCAGCTCGAAGGTGGTTGCGTACAGAACGACTTGCAGGGTTTCGTCGCCGCGGCGTACGTCGAGCAGACTCCGTTCGCCGTCGTGCAGTCGCATCAGCAAATCAGGCAGACGCTCATCGATGCGGGCGAAGGAACGGGTGCTGTGCAGGTAGGGCACGTCAAACATCCGCTGGGCGGGCTGGTTGATCAGCTTTACCTCACCGGAGTCGTCCAAACAGCATAGCGCGACGCCGACGTGCTCGACGACAGCCTCGAGATATTGGTAGTTGGCGGCCTTTTGCAGATTCAGCCGGCGGAGCGTGCCTGTGAGGGCTGCGTAGGCTTGTTGCAGCTCGGTAAAGACCTTGCCCTTGTACGTCGTCGTCACGGGGGTCGAGAAGTCCTCATGCGCGACAAAGTTCAGAAAGCTCGTAAGCTCGCCAGTGGCTTTCTCGACATAGCGGATCAGCTCGAAAACCGTCAACAGCAGCAACGCGCCGCAGGCGAAAGGCGTCGCAACCCACGAAGTGTTGATCGAGCTCCAGGCGAGCACGAGCGTCAGTCCGACGAGCGCAAGTACGCGGAGCACGACGTTCGCGCGAAAGTTATTGAATACCATGTCGCGTCATTTTCCGGTACAGCGTGGTGCGGCCGAGGCCGAGGGCCTGCGCTGCTTTGCTCAGATTGCCCTGATGTTGGGCGATCGCTTTCAGGATGGTTTGTTTTTCGAGAGTATGTAGATTGAGCGTCTCAGGCTCGGCTGCAGCCTGTGGCGCGGGCAGCAAACGATCGAGCAGCGGGACGCCGTGCTCGCTCATGATGACCAGGCGTTCGATGGTGTGACGCAATTCGCGTACGTTTCCGGGCCAGTGATAGCCTTTCAGGCGTGCAAGCACGGCTTCGTCCAGGCGTGGCTCGGCCTTGTTGTATTTGCGGGCGAAGAGCTGTGCGTAGTGGGCGGCGATGAGGGGAATGTCGTCGACGCGCTCGCGCAGCGGGGGAATCTCGATCTCGAGGGTGTTGATGCGATATAGAAGGTCCTGGCGAAATCGGTCCGGCGAGCGCAATCCGGTGGAGGTCAGGTTGGTCGCGCAGATCACGCGGGCGTCGACTTTGATGGGCCGGTCGGATCCGACGCGCGTGATGGTCATGGTCTCCAAGGCGCCGAGAAGCTTCGCCTGCATGGGCAGGCTGAGGTTTCCGATCTCATCGAGAAACAGGGTGCCTCCGGTGGCCACTTCGAAGCGGCCGGCCCGATCCTCGCGAGCATCCGTGAAGGCTCCTCTGCGATGGCCGAACAATTCCGAAGCAAACAGTGATTCAGCGATGGCGCCGAGATCCACGCTGATGAAGGCCTGGTCGCGACGCAGGGATTGCCGGTGGATCGCTCGCGCCACGAGCTCCTTGCCGGTGCCATTCTCACCGAGTATCAGTACGTTCGCATCCGTGCGTGCGACCTTGTCGATACTCGACAGCACCTGCTTCAGGCCTGCCGACTGGCCGATGATTCTGTCTACATCCTGTCCGAGGTATTCGTTCAGTGTGCGTTGTCTGCGGCGCAGGCTCGTGACTTCCCGATCGACTCGGGCGAGTTGGGACACCGCGGACACCGTGGCGATGAGCTTGGCGTTGTCCCAGGGCTTCACGACAAAGTCGGCTGCGCCCTCGCGCATGGCGTTGACCGCCGCCTCGATACCGCCGTACGCCGTCATGAGTACGACCTTCGTGTCAGGGGCGAGGGAGCGTACGGTTCGCAGCCACTCGATGCCTTCGCGGCCTGAGGTTTCGCCTTTGGAGAAGTTCATGTCCAACAGCAGCACATCGAAGGCGTGCTGGGCGAGCAGCTCACGGATCCGGGCGGGGTCGGATGCCGTCACCACGTGCTGAAATGGCTTCTTCAGGACGAGCTCCGCGGCTAGCAGGATCTCGGAGTCGTCATCGACTATCAGGATATCGCTGGGTTGCGCCTTCATGGGTCAGGTTTTTTCGGGATCCGGCGGTCGCGCTCGATGTGTTTCAGAGTGAAACACATCCTGTTTCAAAACGAAACAGGCCACCTCGAGAGGGGGTCGTGCAGGGTGCACGTAAGACACTGACAACATTGAGGAATCTGGATCATAGGAGGACTGGCACACTAATTGAAGCTGGCAGCACAAACGCGTGCTGCATGCGTCGGCGTGATGCGTGTCGTCGGTGTGGAAAGATGGACAAGATCATTCAGAGAGAAGGCCGGGCGTTCGGCCGATGGCTCCTGCTCGGAGCGTCGGCGCTCATTGCTCTGGGGCTGGTCTGGGAGCTCATGGCGCGCACATCTTCTTCCCGGCTGAGTGTCGATCCGAATCGCATCACCACCGCAATCGTGCACCGAGGCCAATTCCTCGAGTACTACCCGTTCGACGGCACCGTGCAGCCGGCGAAGTCCGTATACCTCGACGTCGAGGAAGGCGGTCGGGTGGAAGCGGTCTATGTCGAAGGCGGGCAGCATGTCGAGAAGGGTGATTTGATCCTGAGGTTTTCAAACATCTCGCTGCAACAGACTGCGATCGGCACGGAGACGCAGTTGCTCTACAACCTCGACATCCAGCGCGACTCGCAATTCAACCGTGCGCAGAATGCGCTTCTGTTACGCGACGCGCTGCTGGATCTGGAGCACCAGATCCTCGATGCCGAGAACAAGCTCCGACGTTATGAGGTGCTCGTCAAGGATGGCAATACAGCCATCTCGGCGGAGACGTTCGAAACACAACGCAACGAGGTGCGGTATCTGAAGGACAAGCGCGACCTGCTGAGGGAGCGTATCGCCAAGGAGGACGAGTTGAGCGCTCAGCAGGTGGCTGAGGTCCGCAAGTCCATCGGCCGGCTCAACACGAGCCTCGAGCTTCTCGGCCGAATCGTGAAGAGTCTCGAGGTGCGTGCGCCCATCTCCGGATACCTGTCGAGCATCGACGCGGAGGTCGGCGAGAGCATCAAGGCCGGGCAGCGCATCGGGCAGGTCGACCTGCTCGATCAATTCAAGGTGCGCGTGCAGATCGATCAGTACTACATCGGCCGGGTGCAGGTGGGAACCCCGGGGCACGTCGGTCTCGACGGCAGGATCTGGGAGGTCAAAGTCGCCAAGGTCTACCCCGAGGTGAAGAACGGGACGTTCGAGGCGGATGTGCTCTTCACCGAGGCCGTGCCGAAATCGATCAAGCGCGGTCAGACACTCACTGTGGAGTTGAGCTTCGGGGCCTCGACCAACACCCTGACGGTCGAAAAAGGCGGATATTTTCAGCAGACGGCGGGCCGTTGGGTGTATGTGGTCTCCCCGGATGGCCGCAGAGCGCACCGCACGGACGTGCACCTCGGAAAACAGAATCCGCGAGAAGTGGAGGTGCTCGAGGGTCTACGCGAGGGCGACCGTATCATCACCTCCAGTTACGATACCTACAACGCGGTCGATGAATTGCAGTTCACCACACCCTTGGAGCCAGGCGGAAATCGGACATGATCATCGAAACGGAGAGTCTCAAGAAGGTCTATCGCACCGACGTCGTCGAGACGACCGCCGTGGACAACATCAACTTTTCCCTCGAGGAGGGGCAGTTCGTTTCCGTCATGGGTCCCTCCGGTTGCGGTAAATCCACCCTGCTGCACATCCTCGGGTTGATCGACAGCCCGACGGCGGGGACCTATCGCTTCCTGGGCGAGGATGTTTCCGGTTATCCGGAGCGCAGACGCGCGGCGCTTCGCAAGGCGCATATCGGCTTCGTGTTCCAGAGCTTCAACCTTATCGACGAGCTCACCGTGTATGAGAACGTGGAGTTGCCGCTCGTGTATGGCAAGGTGGCCGCGCACGAGCGCCGTGGCAAAGTGGAGGCCGTGCTCGAGAAGATGGACATCGCCCAGCGACGCGACCACTTTCCCGCTCAGCTCTCGGGTGGTCAGCAGCAACGCGTGGCGGTGGCGCGGGCCTTGGTGAACAAGCCTAACCTCATTCTGGCCGACGAGCCGACCGGAAACCTCGACTCCGAGCACGGCGATGAAGTCATGAAGATGTTGCTCAGGCTCAACGAGGAAGGCACCACCATTCTCATGGTGACGCACTCGGCGGCGAACGCGGCCTTCAGCAGCCGGATCGTGAATCTGCTCGACGGCAGGATCGTCTCGGAAAAAAGGGCGGGTCGGTAGGGTCATGGGCAATTATTTTGTGGTGCTGCTGCGGACTCTACGGCGCGAGAGGCTGTATGCCGCCATCAACATCGCCGGGCTGTCGCTCGGCTTTGCGTGTTGCCTGATTCTGGGATTGTTCCTGCGCAGTGAGCTCACCTATGACCGCTACAACGTCAATCGTGCTCACATCTACCGCATCGTCAATGAATTCACGAACAGCGGCTCGAGTGACCGGCTTGCGTCGACTTCCCGCGTGCTCGGACCGATGCTGGCGGCTGAGTTTCCTCAGATCGTGAAGGGCTATGTGAGATTTCAGAGCACCAGCAACGCCGGGGGCGTGGCGATCCACCACGGCAAGGATACATTCATCTGGGAAAACACATACTTCGCCGATGATGCCGTCTTCGATGTATTTACGCACAAGATCCTTTATGGGGATCCGAAGACGGCCCTGGTGGACGGCGGAGTGGCCGTGAGCGCGACTTTCGCGAAGAAGTACTTCGGCAATGCGAACCCGGTGGGTGAATCCATCACGACCGATGCCGGCATACCGAACAAGATCACACTGGTGTTCGCGGATCAGCCGGTGAACACCCATCTCAAGTATGACGTGCTGTTCTCGAGCCACGGGCAGCTCGTGCGCGATACCGACAATCCAACCAGGCGCCGACAGGCTTTGTGGAGCTTCGGGAACTACACCTATCTTGTCATGGCTCCAGGGTTCGATCCCTCGACCTGGCCGAGCTACAGCGACGCCTTCTACAAGAAGTACATGGCCGACCTGGGCAGGAGGATCAACGGGAGCTGGCATAGCTGGCTGCAGCCCCTGACGGCCACTCACCTTCAGTCCGAAGTCGGTTTCGACTTGCCCAACGGAAATGTGATCTATCTGTACGGGTGCGCCGCTGTGGCGGTATTCATCCTGGTGGTGGCCTGCATCAACTATATGAACCTTGCAACCGCGCGGGCAGCACGCCGTACGCGCTCGGTCGGCATCCGCAAGATCCTTGGCGCGAGCCGTCTCGAGCTCGCCCTGCAGTTCCTGGGAGAAGCGGTGTTGTTCGCACTGATTGCGCTCGTCACGGGCGTTGTCATCGTCGAGGTTGTGCTGAAACTGACGCCGATCAACTCACTGATGAACCATGAGGTCAGCCTCGATCTGCGGGCGGAGCCGTCTCTGCTCGGATGGCTGCTGGGTCTCGCCGTGACGATGGGATTGCTCTCGGGGCTTTATCCGGCGGTCTATCTGTCTTCCTGGGCACCGATTTCGGCCATCACAGGCAAATACACCGCTGGCAAGGGCAACCTGCGTCTGCGCGAGGCGCTGGTCCTGCTGCAATTCACGATCTCCGCGGCGGTGATCGCCAGCACTTTGCTGATGATTGCGCAAATGCGCTACATCGCCCACAAGTCCCTCGGTTTCGAGAAGGAAAATCGACTGGTGGTCACTCTACGCGGCACGAGGACGATCGACAGGATTCCGACGCTGCGTTCCGAGCTTTCGAAGGACAGTCATATCCTGGGCGTCTGCGAAGCACAAGTCATGCTCGGGGAGAATACCAACATCAACCTCTCACAGGTGGACAAGGATGAGGGCGGCACCGCCATGGCGAGCCTCATGACGGCGCCGATTGGCGAGGATCTGGTGAGCGTCATGGGACTGCAGATCGTGGAGGGGCGCGACTTGTCGAAGTCACCGCCCCCCGAGGTGGGTACGAATGTGCTCGTGAACGAGGCGTTGGTACGCAAGCTCGGGTGGCGCGAGCCTCTCGACAAGCACATCAACTTCGGCCAGAACGGACAGGTGATCGGGGTCGTGCGCGATTTCAACTTCAGGTCGCTGCATACACCCGTCGAACCGCTCGTGATGTATCCCGCGAGTCATGATTTTTCCCAGGTTCCCGAGTCTTTCCGGCCGTTCCAGCAGCGCCTGTTGATTGTGAAGATTTCTGGAAAGGATGTGGGGCATACCCTGGGATACATAGAGCGCGTCGTGACCGGGATCGACGCTGAGCATCCATTCGAATACACGTTCCTCAATGACTCGCTCGATCATCTCTACAAGTCCGAGCATCAGCTCATCAGACTGATCGGGGTCTTTTCCGCGGTCTGTATCTTCATCGCCTGTCTCGGACTGTTTGGTCTGGCTTCGTTCGCGACGGAGCAACGAACCCGGGAGATCGGCACGCGCAAGGTGTTGGGCGCGAGCACGTGGCAGATCATCGCTCTGTTGGCGCGGCGCGTGCTGGTGCTCGTGCTGGTCGCAGCGGTGCTGGCTGCGGGCGTTGCCTATCTGGCCATCGAGGAATGGCTGACGGGATTCGCTTACCGGGCTGGCATCGATCCGATGATATTCGTGCTGTCCGCGGCTGCGGTGGCGGCTGTTGCGTTCGTTACTGTGGCTTTGCAATCGTATAAAACGGCGAGTGCCGATCCGGTGCGGGCATTGCGGTACGTCGAATAAGGGGGACGGAAAGGCGTCGGCGGAGTTAGAGTCAAGATTAGTGCGACCGCGCGGGCAAGAGGGCCGACGAGCACGACCTTCGCGCCGGCTTTCTCGGCGCTTTGCCGGCCAATGGGTGCGCTCAGGCATACGGCTCCCCGAGCTAAACACACGCCGACGGACACGCTACATGGACCTCACGCGGCGCAAAAGTGCCAGGAGTCTTGCGCATTCGAGGGACTGGTCAACCTTTTGGGAGTATGCTAACCGGGGTTGAAAGTATCGTTCTGAAGCATGCACGGCGAACTCCCCCCTTTCGAAGGAGATCCCCCATGACCGTGAACGAAGATAAGCTGCACTCATTTCTCGGGAGAGCGCTCGTCGATCTGGGCGGCGCGGTGAACGCGGTTCTGATGTCCATCGGCGACGAGCTGGGGCTGTATCGAGCCTTGGCCGCCGGAGCGCGAACACCTGACGAGTTGGCACGCGACACCGATACCGCCGAGCGCTATGTTCGCGAATGGCTGAACTGCCAGGCGGCGGGCGGGTATGTGGATTACGATGAGGTGACGGGACGGTATTCGCTCAACGAGGAGCAGGCCCTGTGTCTCGCCAATCCGAACGGGCCGGTCGACCTGCCGGGTGCGGCGCTGTTGGTGCAGGATCTTTTCCATGTGCGCGAGCGGGCTTTGGAGAACTTTCGCACGGGCAAAGGCATGGAATGGGGAGAGCACCATCCCTGTCTTTTCTGTGGTACCGAGCGATTCTTCCGGGCCGGCTACAACGCGCACCTCCTCGGCTCGTGGATTCCCGCACTCGACGGCGTCGAAGCGAAGCTGGCTCGGGGCGCCAAGGTCGCCGATGTTGGCTGCGGGCGTGGGGCCAGCACGATCCTGATGGGCAAGGCATTCCCGAAGTCGGAGTTTGTCGGTTACGACTATCACGGTGCCTCGATCGAGACGGCGCGCGAGCGTGCGCGCGAGGCGGGCGCTAGCAACACCCGGTTCGAAGTGGCGGAGGCGACGGGCTATGGCGAATCGGGTTTCGACTTCGTCGCGTTCTTCGACTGCCTGCACGATATGGCCGATCCGGTGGGTGCCGCGCGGCACGCACGCAACGCGCTCAAACGGGACGGGACCTGCATGCTCGTCGAGCCGTTTGCGGCTGACGACGTGAGCGGCAACTTGAATCCGGTGGGTCGGTTGTATTACGGGGCTTCCTCGCTCGTGTGTGTGCCGGTGTCGCTCGCCCGAAATGGGCCGGCTCTGGGTGCGCAGGCGGGAGAGCGCCGACTGCATGAGATCATGGTCGATCAGGCGGGGTTTTCGAGCATGCGCCGTGCGACGCAGACGCCGTTTAACATTGTTCTCGAGGCGCGGCCGTGAAAGCTCGGAAATCGCCAGAAGCGACCCGAAGCCGCTCAGGTCACCCGCCCGAGCCAGCTCCAGAAGAGCTCAATCCAGTGTTCGGAAGGAGACTGCGGATAGCCCACGCCAAAGGCATGGCCGCCTTCCTGCAATAAATGAGCTTCCACCGGACGCTGCGCGGCTCGCATCGCGTTCATGAATCGCAGGCTGTTGTCGACCGGGACGGTGGGATCATCGAAGGCGTGAGCGATGAAGACGGGCGGGGTTGCCGAGCTGACGTGGCGCTCGGCGGAGCGACGCGCGACTTCCGCGTCGGTGGGGGATTCTCCGAGCAGGTTATGGCGCGAGGTCGCGTGGGCGAAGGGTTTCTCCATCGTTACGACGGGATAGATGAGCCCAGTGGCGGTGGGACGCGGATCGAGCTCATCCGCTTTATCGACGGGCGGATAGGTCTGCTCGGAGTGCTGTGTGGCCAGGGTGGCAGCAAGATGTCCGCCGGCTGAGAATCCCACTACACTCAACTTGTCGGTATCGATTCCAAACTCGGCCGCGCGGGATCGGATGACCCGCATGGCACGCTGGGCGTCCTGGAGTGGCACGTCCGAGCGATTCTGCCAGCCCTCTCCGGGAAGCCGATAGGTCAATACATACGCGGTCACGCCATACGCGGTCATTCGCTGGGCGGGATCCAGCCCCTCATTCGCCACCGAGACGAACTCATAAGAGCCACCCGGCAGCACGAGTAGCGCCTGTCCGTTGGGGCGGGCAGGGCGGAAGACGCGTAGGTCAGGTTTGGCTACATTGCGCAGGAACGCGGGCGACCAGTCCGGCGGAAGCGGTTGTGGCGCGAATCCGGCAGCGCCGGGGGGATCTCCTGGCCAGAGCGCGATCCGTGGCGCATCCAACCAGGGCTTGGGGAGCGCTTTGAGGGGCGGAGGGAGTGAGAGGGGGGGCCGACCGGGGACGGCAGCAAAGGTTGGCGCAAGAGTTAGCAATCCGCTGAGGGCCAAAAATTCACGGCGCTGCTGCACGCTCATCACTCACTCCTGCTCTGTGCCTTTTGAAGATACCGGCCCGCTGCATCGATGGTCGAATGGGCTTGGGACTGTAGCGTACCTGGAAAACGTCTGCACAAATGGCTAAGTTGAGAAGGCCGGTAGGCCGATCTTCTGGTGAAGTTGTTTGTTGAGCCTCGCAAGCTGACGGGTGGGGACTTCGACCGGCTGACCAGGAGCCGGCAGCTCGTGGAATTTCGCAACGCCAGTCGCCGTTCGGGCGGCGCATGACGGGCCAGGCCTGTGCCGCTACCGTGTCACGCGTGAGTGCGCTCGCTTTTGAAGCGCATGACGACTTGCGTTCCCGTGCCACCGCCAGTTGCGGTCAGGGTCGCGTCCATCTGGGCGGCGAGGTTGGAGATCAACTGCCAACCGAATGTGGCCGGGCGGGTGACGTCGAAGTCTGCGGGTAGGCCGATACCGTCGTCGCTGACGGCCAGGGTGACGCACTCCGCAGCCGTGGTAAGAGTTACGTGAATCTCACCTCTGCGCTCGTCTGGAAAGGCATACTTTATGGAGTTGGTGAGCAGCTCGCAGACAATCATGCCGCAGGGGAGAGCGGACTCGATCGGCAGCGCAATGGGATCTGCCTCGACGTGCACCGAAATCCGCCCGCTCGCGAGGGTTGCATAGGAGCAGCATAGATCCCGAATGAGCGCCTGAATGTAGGTGCCACACTCGATTCGCGTGAGCCCCAGGGATTGGTAGAGCTTCTCGTGCACCAGGATCATCGCACGCAGACGATTTCGCGCCTCGTTGAACACTACGAGCTCTTCGGGGTTCTTTACCTTCTTCGCCTGGAAGTGCAGGACGCTGGAGATGATCTGCAGGTTGTTTTTTACGCGGTGGTGTACCTCGCGCAAAAGAGTTTCTTTCTCCCGAACAGACACTCGCAGTGCCTCTTCCGCCTTGACGCGGCCGGTGATGTCGACAATCGCGCCGATCGTTCGCCTTGGGTAACGCGCGCAGGGTCCACCTGCGAAGAAGGTCTTTGAGCACATCTCGAGCCACTTGAGTGAGCCGCTGGGGGTCACAATCCGAATCTGGAGGACGTATCGTGCGTCCCCTGCGGGGTCAAACGACCGGCGAGCCGCCTCCTCCATTGTTTCAATGTCGTCCGGATAGACCAGCGAGCGAAACGCCGCACGTCCTGCAACTACACTCGGGGGGACTTCGAGATGCTGACGCAGCTCCGATGACCAGTAACTCGTGTCCGTCAGGTGATCGTGATCGAAGACTCCTATGTTGTAGACCATAGCGACCTGCCGCAGCCGCTCCTCACTCTCGGCGAGCGCCTGTTCGGCTTTCTTGCGCTCGGTCACGTCGCGAATGTAACTGACGTGCAGCGAGTATCCGTAGTGGGTGCGGATATGCTGCCCTAATGCCTCGACGGGAAAGGTCGTGCCGTCCCTGCGGCGGTGGAAGGATGTAGTCCGCTCAGTGGAATCGCCCGTAGCGTGCTCCCAGTCGTCCCAGAGCCTGCGCCACCTCTCTTCCGTGAGGGCGTCATCGATGTCCCATATCTTCAGATTTAGCAGCTCTTCCCGTGTGTAACCCAGCGAACGACACGCCTGGTCGTTGACGTAGTCGAAGCCGCCGGATGCGTTGTTCCAAAACATCGGATCTGAGGAGCGATCGGCACAGTATTGGAATAACGCCAACGACTCCTCGGCGTGTTTGCGTTCGGTCATGTCTTGCATGAACGCGACTGCCTGCTCTTCGCCCTCGTAGACGACGTAGCTGACCGTCACCTCGACTGGAAAGAGGGTGCCATCTCGACGGCGAAGCCGCGCTTCTCCGCGCCGCGACCTTTCCTTCTTCAGCAGCAGCCAGAGCTCCTGCCAGCGCTCGAGTGTCATGTCTGGATCGAATGCCCAGACGTGACACCCGATCAATTCTGCACAGGTTCTCCCGAGGATCGCGCCTGCCTGCTCGTTGGCGTAGGCGATTTCAGCCGAGCGGCTGAACCAGAAGATTGCGATGCTGCTTTGGTGGATGGATGTTTGGGTCAATAGCAGCTGTCTTTCTGCGCGTTTGCGTTCAGTAATGTCCTGGACCGCGCCAATCGTTCGCACGGCCCGGCGTTCACCGCCGCAGTCTTCGAAAAGAGTCTGGGCGTGGGCCGACAGCCACCGCACCTTTCCATCCCGCCGGATGATCCGGTGCTCGATATCGAAAATGCCGTCGGCGGATTCACGCGAACGCTCGAGCGCAGTGATGGCGCGTTCACGGTCGAGCGGATGAATGAGCTCCCAGCTTTGCGGATCAGAACCGCATGGCTCCCGCAAGATGACTTGCTCGTCGGGTCCCCATCCAAATATCTCTCGCTGCTCGGGAGACCAGTAGATTTCACCCGTCAGGTGGTTGTAGTCGAAAATACCGATGTGGGAGGCACGGATGACCTGTCGCAGACGTCTCTCGCTTTGACTCAGTGCTATCTCTGCTCGCTTTCGATCCGTGATGTCGCGCGAGAGGGCGAGCGCTCGGGTGTACCCTCCATCAGCCTCCCGGATCGGTTGTAGGAGGACGCTCGTCCATCGCCGCTGGCCGTTGATTTCGAAAGTCACCTCAGTTGTGCTTGACTGGCCTGTGCGTAAGGCCTCTGTCACAAGCTCTCGAAAGTGCGCCCCGGCGTACGGGCCGAAGAAGTCGTCCACGGTCTTCCCGATGACCTCTGCCTGCGTCTTGCCCAGGCGAGTCGCACTGATGGGGTTTACATACAGGTAGCGGCCAGTGGCATCCAGAGTAAACATCGGGTCCTGGGCGTTTTCGACGAGAGAGCGGAACATCTCTTCGCTCTGTTGCTGGCTGCGAACCTGCCGTCGGGCGGTAAGCACAGCAAGAGTCAACAGGAGGACGGCAGCCACCAGGAAGGAGGTACTGAGGGCGACAGCATCGGTTTCGCGCAGGGGCGCCTCGAGTCTGGATAGCTCGGGCGCTATCGAGGTCGCGAGAATGGCGACGCCCGTCAACAACACCGAGCTTCGCCAGAAGCGATTGCAGTAGTACTTATAGAGCCGGCTCGTGTTCATTCGCGCCTCTTCTACGATCAATGCGGCTGTCCGTCGCGCGTCGCGGCAGGCAACCTGAATAGGCGCCGCAGATTGAGTCGTCCTGGGTGCTCTTCGACCTGTCTGTTGCCGCGGAAGGTGCCGATGCAGGGCCTTGCGCGATGCACCACTCCTTGGCGACAGTGCTGCAGCGCCGTTCACGGGCATTCTTTGCTTTCTGGGCATCGGTTGGCAACATGAGTCGATGCGGAGCCGCAGCCGCATAGCGGGGGTATGGCGGAGGGGCTTGGGCTCGTGCTTGAGGGTTGTTGGGAGACTCGCGGACATCAGGTCCGAATGCTAGACGACAGGTGAGCACAGCAGCAGCTCCTGGCGGGCGCGTGGATGGAACCTAGGTTCGGGTGCCAGGCGCTGTCAGGTCACTGCATTGGGTGCGGCGCCGAAAGTGTTGTTCGCTACAGCGGTTGCTGTGCGCGGATGGAGGCGCAGAGCGGTCAGAGCAATCTAGCGGCAGTCTTTGGCCAACTGGACTCCGAATCGCTCAGGATGATCAATGCACGCTTGCAGGCGGTTTTCGTCCGGATGAAACATTTTGAAGATCGTGAACAGGATCACGATCAACAAAATGATCGCCAACCCACAGCCTTTACCAGGCTCGCCGGCCCTGCGAGTCTTCATCGTCGTCGTCGAAATCGTCTAGCCACTTTTCGATGCGCGCCTTGAGTCGTCTCCAGAGCCCGATCAATTTCTCCATGCCTGCCGGATCAGCGTTGTTGTTTGTCTTGCATGATATGCGCGGGCGGCAAGTGAGTCACGAGTCATTTTTGACCCGAGTCTCGTTTCATATTCACTCAGGTTTCCTGATGGTGAGTCGTGATGTCTGTGGCATTGCAGCGTTATCACGCTGCGCCGCGAGAATCGCACTGCGCGATGTGTTTGGGTTTGATTGTTACTCAATGTATAAAACCGACGGGCACATGTTCGTCAGTAGAGTTGAACCGTGGTTTGGTTCATCGCAACAACGCATGTTCAGTGGCCGCCTGTTCCGGTCGACGGCACCTGTTCGCCGAATTGGTGCGGTCAGCCTGAAGCGGGCGTCGCGGTGGCGCATTGACTCGCCGCTGGTGCTCTGCGACCGATTGACGACTTTCGCCCGTCGCGCTATGGTTGGCCGTCGTTCACCGCGCCTCGCGGTGGGCCGCGGTACCGCCGCGGTAGATTGAACGTCATGGCTTTGTTAGCCACGGCGGGATATCTGCCGCGGGGCGTCTTCATCCTAGGAGACGCACGTGCCAGACACTTTCGAACTTGCCCCCGAACAGCTCGATGAGTTTGAACGCCGAGGCGTGGTGCGCCTGCAGGGTTTTTACCCGAAAGCTGATATCGACTCGATGGCGATCCGCCTTTGGGCGGACCTCGAGAAAAGGTACGGCATACACCGCGACCAGCCCGAAAGTTGGATGGTCGCATTTCCCACTCGGTTCCAGGCCCTGAAGCGTTCCGGCGCTTTCAGTGCGCTCGGCTCGCCCGAGCTGTTTGACCTTGCCGACGCCTTGCTTGGCGCTGGAAACTGGGATAAACCTGTGCATTGGGGCGTACCGCTGGTCACATTCCCCACGCCGGTCCCGAGCCTGCCGCGCCCACCCTGGCACCTGGACGTTGGGGGAGTCGAGCGGCTTAGCCCTCTCCCCACCCTGAGAGTCTTCACCTTCCTGGAGCCTGCGCTGCCCCATGGCGGGGGAACATTGTATGTGGCAGGGTCGCATCGAATGGCGATGGACATCGAACGTGCCCACGGCGGGCCGGTGCGTTCAGCTCAGGTGCGTGATCGGCTCAAGGGCGAACACCCGTGGTTTGCCAGTCTACTCACCGCCCCAACCGCCAACCTGCGCGCGCTCATCAATATCGAGGCGCTAGTCGGCGCTCACCCCGTCCGGCTCGAAGAAATGACCGGCGCTCCCGGCGATCTCATCGTTATGCATCCAGCTATTCTGCATGGTACGGCGCACAATGCACTCGATCGCCCCCGAATCATGTTGACGGAGTGGATCCCGCGTCGTGACGGCGCGGTGTAATAACCGCTCCGGGTCCGAAACCGGGCGCCCGGAACACGGCGATCCAACACTACACTGGCAAAGCCGGACTGATTTTGCCGAGCGCCCCAGCTACCGCGCGGGCTTTCCGAGGGAGTAGGCGATTAGATAGTCGCCGCGCGTACTGTCGGACTTGTATCCGCCCGCGGCGATTACGACATATTGCTCCCCGCCGATGGAGTAGGTCATGGGTGTTGCCTGGCCGCCGGCGGGAAGAGTTGTTTCCCACAAGAGCTTGCCACTGGCGGTATCGAAAGCTCGAAAGCGGTCGTCGAGGCTGGCAGCGATGAAGATCAGTCCGCTCGCCGTGACGATGGGACCGCCGATCCCGGGGACGCCCAGATTCAGGTGGATGTAGGGAGTCAGGCCGAGCGGGATCTGCCACTTGAGTCTGCCGTGCTCCACGTCCACCGCCGTGAGCTGGCCCCACGGCGGCTTCACACACGGAATGCCCAGATCGGATACGAAGGTTTTGCGGCGCATGCCGTAGGGTGTCCCTTCCTGGCGCCCAAATTCATACCCTGCATACTTGCCCGAAGTTCTCTGCTCTTGAAATTGCGCGCGCGGTACGAGAGTGACGATAAACGGCAAATTCATGGTGTTTGCTACAGCGATCTGACGTCGTGGATCGAAGGCGATGCCACCCCAGTTCGAGCCGCCAGCGTTGCCGGGCTGCATGAGCGAGTCCTTGGTGCTGGGCGGTTGAAAGATGCCTTCGGAGCGGTAGCTCTCGATTCGCTTACGGCAAGCCTGTTTGTCAAACCAGACGACCCCCCACGCATCCTCAGGCGTGATGGGGGCCTGACGAGCCAAGGGGGGCGGGGCGACGGGAAACGGTTGTGTCCTCGAAGGGTGCTCGCCCGGTACGGAGTCTTGCGGCACAGGCCGTTCCACAATTGGAAATATAGGCTCTCCCGTCTGGCGCTCGAAGGTATAGAGGAAGCCGGTCTTCGTGGCTTGGAGGACGGCCGCGACCCGCTTGCCATCATGCACGACCTCGGCAAGTGTTGGCTGGGATCCGACATCGTAGTCCCACAAGTCGTGATGAACCAACTGCTGGCCCCAGACCAATCGTCCGGTGCTGCCGTCCAATGCGACAATGGAGTTGGCCCATCGGTTGTCACCGGGGCGCTCGCCTCCGAAGAAATCCGGGCTGGCGGAGCCCGTGGGCACGAATACGAGGTGTCGCTGAGGGTCCACTGAAAGCGGCGCCCAGGCATTCGCGGCGCTCGCGTTCTGGACGTGCTCGGCTCCCCACTCCTTGTATACGGGGTTGGAGGGGTCGCGCGGAATTGGATCCCAACTCCAGACGAGCTTACCGTTGCGGGCGTCGAAGGCTCGCACCGTGCCCAGCTCTTCCAGGACACTTCGATTATCACCGATGGAGGACCCAACGATGACCTTGTCGTCGAGCACGGCGGGTGGGGAGGTCACGAGGTAGTCGCGCCATTCATTTCCATCCTTGAATTGCGAGCGGATGTCCTGAAGAAGATTGACCGCGCCATGATCGCCAAAGTCCGTGCAAGCCTTGCCGGTGGCGGCATCCAGGGCGAGCAATCGGCCATCCAGGGTGGGCGCATACACCCGCGCATGGCAGAATGCGTTTGCTGCGTTGGTGCTGTCCACCCACAAAGACACGCCGCGCGAAACGCCGTCGGAGTAATGCAAGTCCTTCCGGCTTTGGCTGTCATACCGCCAGCGCAGGCGGCCCGTAGCGGCATTCACGGCGACTACGTTGGTGCTCGCAGTCGTCAAATATAGAGTGTTGTCATAAAAGACGGGCGTCGCCTCGAAGGCAGAGCGGCTCCAGTCTTTCACGCCTTGGCCCAGCTCGCCGGTGCGAAATGTCCAGGCTACTCGCAGGCGGGTCACATTGGAGGGGGTGATCTGGGTCAAGGGCGAGTATCGAGTGCCTCCCTCGTCCGCGCCATACGCCGTCCAACCTCCTTCGGCGGAGGAGACAGCCGGCATCCTCGAGGCAAATAGGGCGATCATCGCCCACAGCAGAGGGGGCATACGTTTGAGCTTTTGCAAGGGTTGACTCCATTTCCATTGAGGTTGCTCGGCACCCTCGGTCGGATCGACGGTGCTATGGAATCATCCATGCTGTGTTCGGGCGCAGCGATGGGTTTGTGATGAGAGGGACCGGGAGGAGGGTGGACGGCCTGGAATTCAGGGAGGACGAGCCGGGCGTGGGTGAGACTGGTGAGGGCCAAGCCGCCTTGTCGACACGTGCGCGTCGTGCGATCCAGCGGACCGAGGATCGGAATCCGCTGTTGCACTGGGTTGAGCCTTTGCACCGTCGTAGGTCTTCCGAATGAAGCGCGTGAGCGCAATTGTCCTGCCCGCTCAGCCCTGTCATTGCGTTGAGCCGGGTGCCGCTTTATGCTCGGGCTTCGCTGTGCGGGAAGATCTCGACTCCGTTTGAATCGACGGAGCGTCCAACAAAGAAAAAGGGAGAGACCGAAATGAGATTCGGGACCTGGATGTGGCTCAGGATCATCGTTTCCTGCGCCTTACTGGCTTGCTCCGGGCTGGCCGATGCCCAAACGTTTCCCCGACTCAAGCCCATTCCACCTCGCGGGCCACGGACCCATATCTCTGAGGTCGCGGCCGCCGCTGTGAACCCGGCAACGCCGTCGACTGCCTCGCCGTGGACGCCACTGAAGAACCAACCTCCCTTCACGGCCAATGATTGCAACGGTGGCCAGCCCGGTGCCGCCAATCCACTCCTGCTGACCGATGGATCGGTCATCGTGCAGGATGCGGGCTGTCAGGACTGGTGGCGTTTGACTCCTGACAGCCGTGGCAGCTATGTGGATGGAACCTGGACTCAGATCGCCTCGCTGCCCTCGGGTTATGCGCCTCTCTATCACTCATCCGCGGTCCTGCCGGACGGGCGCGTCATCATCATGGGTGGCGAGTTCAATTTCATGAAGCCGGCGGATACCACCTTGGGCGCCCTCTACGATCCCAAATTGGATACGTGGACGCCCGTCAATCCACCCAACGGCTGGACGACGATCGGTGACGCTTCGAGTGTCGTGCTCCCCAATGGCACGTACATGCAGGCCAACTGCTGCACTTCCGAGGCTGCCTTGCTCGATCCGGTCACACTGACCTGGACCCCGACGTCGGCCAACAAGTTCGACTCCAACAACGAGGAAGGCTGGACTCTGTTGCCCAACGGGAAAGTCCTGACCGTCGATGCTTTCGTCCCCATTCCGCCGACGATGTACGATCCGAACGGTACGAGCTCGGAGCTCTACAATCCCAAAACAGGCGCATGGAGCAGCGCCGGCAGCACAGTCGTTCAGCTCTGGGATTCGACTGCGGCCTGTGGTGGCCTGACCGATAACACGTCCTTCGAGGTTGGTCCAGCCGTACTGCGCGCGGACGGAACGGTGTTCTACATGGGCGCGAATACCTGCCCCAATGGTGCGGGTAACACCGCGATCTACAATTCGCGTACCGGGAAATGGCGGGCCGGACCGATGTTCCCTGAAATCGACGGTGTGACGGACATCGACATTGCGGACGGGCCGGCCGCATGGGAGCCCAATGACAAGGTGCTCATGATGGCCAGCCCCAACTTCGGTAGCATGCCGTCATTCTTCTTCGAGTGGGATGGGAAGCAACTGAGTCAGGTCCCGGGGCCTCCGAACGCGCCGTCAGACAGCTCGTTCTTCGGCAACATGCTGGTGTTGCCTACCGGGCAGATTCTGTTGACGGATTTCTCCGGGGACATCGAGCTCTACAATCCAACCATCACTCCGGAAGACCGGGAGCTCGAGCGATCCATCGCCCCCGTCGTGCTATTCACACTCCCGGTCATGGCCCAGGGGGGGTCCTATGAGATCTTTGGCATTCGGTTCAATGGGGTCACCCAAGGGGCTGCGTACGGCGATGATGTGCAGGCAGCGACCAACTTCCCTCTGGTGAGGATCACCAACTTGAAGACGTCTCATGTCTTCTACAGCCGCACGCACGATCACAGCAGCATGGCGGTGGCTTCAAACGCGCTGGTGTCGACACATTTCGACGTCCCCGCCGCGCAAGAGAAGGGGCCGAGCCTGCTGGAGGTGGTTGCGAACGGCGTAGCGTCGCGGCCGGTGCCTGTCTTTATCTTCTAGGCGCCTGGGCGGCCGCGACCGGCGGGCGCTTCCGAGCGCCCGCAAGCTTGCGCTGCGGCCGCTCGCTTTCGATCACGGGCCTCGGCGCGTTCATCTCCTGTTCGCCTTGCCAGACTGGTGTCTGTAGACTATAGTCCACATATGTTTGCGGGAACCCATGTGGGACAACTTTCAGATCGGGTCTACTGACAATGGTCGCCAGTCGCCGCGCTACCAATCCGCTTCAGTGTTACAACGCGCTTGCCCGACTCACCCGGGCTGGAGGCGTGACGAATGCAAAAGGATCTCTCGAGGTCCTCGAGAAAGTCGTTCAGATGCCCGATCGAGTATCTCCCGCCAATGGGTATGTTCAAAATCCGCGGATCGGCGGCGACGAATTTGACGTCATGATACCTCGCGAACTCATTGAGGAAGTCACCGAGTCGATCTTCCACGATCTTGCCCTCCAACCAAGCTGTCATGCGTGAGATGTCGTCAGGCTTCACGGATCTGATCAGGCTCACTTCGCTGACATCATCCGGCACATCGATCATGTGCCCTGCACTGAGCGGCTGTGGTGTCTGACGCGCCGAGGGGAGACTTTCGCTTGGAGTATGGTAGAGGTTGACGCGGCCCTCCGTCACCGCGATCCGTGTTCTCCCCTCGCGCCGATACGCATCAAACCGCGTTCCAACGTCGACTATCGAGGTGGCGCCGCTTTTGACGACGAACGGTCGGGTAGGATCGTGCTTGACCTGAAAGACAGCCTCACCCTTGACGAGCTTGACCAGGCGTTTCGTGTCCGAATACAGCACTACAACGCAGGCGTCCGAGTTCAGCTCAATCGTACTCCCATCGGTAAGCGCCATGGATTGGCGCTCGCTAGTGGGCTCGCAATTCTCGGGCGGAAGCTCGTTCGCCACGCTCGGCGGCGCAGTCCCCACCAGCCGAGTCATCACATCCAACAGTCCGGGCATCGACGGCCATGCCAAGCACCGCACGACGATGGCCAACGTCGTAATCGACGTACTCGAGACGACCACCCTGGAGGTGAAAGAAAATGATGTCTTCTTGCCGTCTTTGCGCTCGACCCGAGTCTTCATGGAAAAGAAGCTTTTTCTCATTCGATGCTGCCCTTCGTACTGCTTCCACCTTCGACCGCTCAGGCTGTAGAGAGCCAAACCTCGAGCGCACGACTACGCAGCCGCTCGCCACATCGTGCGTGCGGTCTGAAGCTCCGCCCAGAATCACCCGCTTGCTTTGAGGCGAATTCGCCCGTGTGCTAGGTGACAGCGCGAGTTATCGAAAGTGACCTCGACAAGTCTCGATCCGTCGGTATGGCTCAGCGCGGATCCATTTGTGTCTTGCGACACCCGTGCTGCACTGTAGCGACTCTACCGCAATCGAACACAAGTTGCCTCAAACTCCGCGGCGCTCTAAATGTTCGGCGTTCTAATTTTAATGTTATATAACAAAACTCTCTCGAGGTTCGAACGCCCTGTCGGAGAGCTCAATATGAATTGCGTTTTACCCGCACGGATTCGCTTTGCGCATGACCGGTCACTGCTAAGATTGGTGCATCGCTTTTGAAGGCCGATGCCCGAATTGGATGCGAAGCACATCGCCCTGGCTCTGACTGTCTGCATTGTCGGTTTCGCTGCCGCAGGATTGCCGGCGCGCGCGGAGACGCTGAAATTCGAGATCGGTGCAGGACCTGCCGTCAAGACGCTGTCGGCGTTCATGGATCAATCCAGACTGGATCTACTTTTCGAGCGTGATGAGGTGGCCTCGCACCGCACGCGCGCCATCTCTGGGCAGTTCGAGCCTCTGGATGCGCTCCAACACATGTTGGCCGGGAGCGGCCTCCACTATGGCCTCTCTCCCGCAAAGACTGTAATCATTCGCGCCGATACGACCGCGAGGCACGCGCCAGCCGAGGCGGCGCCGTCGACGTTGGAGCAAGTGGAGGTCCTGGCCAGGCCGTTTCAAGGGCTGATCGAGTCGCCCATCGGATCGAGTGATCTGCGCATCACTCAGGCCGACATCCAACAGTCCGGCGCAAGCACCCTTCCCGAGCTACTGCAGACTTTGCCTCAGGTCTCTGGCATGGGACCGACGGAGAATACGCACAATTTTGGGCGGGAAGCACAATCCAATTCGGCGGTAGGGCGTGGAATCAACCTGCGCGCGCTGGGCGCTGGCGCCACCCTCGTGCTCGTCGATGGGCGGCCGCTTGCGCCGAGCGGCACGATCGGGGGATTCGTGGATGTTTCCGACATCCCCCTGGGAGCGATCGATTACATCGAGATCCTGGGCGATGGCGGTTCGATCGTCTACGGAGGCGACGCCATTGGAGGCATTGTGAACATAGTGTTGCGTCGGGATCAGGGGCTGACGGTCGAGGCCCAGGCAGGAGGCCGCGCTTCGGAGCTCATCGGGGAGCGGGGACTGAGTCTCTCGTACGGCCTACACTGGGACGGCGGGCGCTTCACGATTGCACTGGCAGGCGATGACCGCGATGCCTTGTGGGCCTCGCAACGCCGGCAGGCGACCAGTGATCTACGACCGTTCGGCGGCAATGACTTCGACACTCTGGCCGGCAATCCGGGCACCTTGCTCGCGGGCGGACAGACCTGGGCGATTCCGCACAATCAGGACGGCACAAAGCTTACTCCCGCTGATTTCGTGGCGGGGACCGCCAATCAATACGATCTCCTCAGCAACACGACTCTCCTTCCCGCAGAAGGCCTCCGGTGCGTGATGACCAATGGGAGTCAGCGGATCGGCGATGACTGGACCGTGTTCGCAGACGCGCTAGCCAGCCGCCGGACGGTCCGTGAGGAGCAAGCCGCGGAGACGGCCACTCTTACGGTTACCCCTGCAAATCCCTTCTATGTCAATCCGGCGGGCGACACCCCGGAGCAGCTGTTATACGGGTTCCAGAGCGATCTGGGGCCACTGAAGTTGAATAGCGTGGCGGACAAGGGGCAGCTTTCGGTAGGAGTCGACCATGCCGGCAGCCATGGCTGGCATGAGGAAATCTATGGCGGCTTTGCGGTGGAGACTCAGCGGGAAATCCAGCTGAATCGCGTGAACTACGCGGCCCTGACGCAGGAGCTCGTCAATCCAGACCCTTCGCAGGCCTTCAACCCCTTCGGCGATGGCTCGCACAGTAGTCCGGCCGCCATCGCGGCCATTCGCGCCGAAGGAGATTTCAACCTGCGCTCCTCCATTGCGTTCGCCAACGCCACTGCGGAGGGGACGCTGTTGCCGCTGCCCGGCGGCGATCTGACGCTCAAGTTGGGCACCGACGCGCGAGCGCAGTCGTTCAACACCCAGACGCGCTCGCTCAGCAGCGGCAGCTATCTGAAAGATGATCTGAGTCGCAGAGTATGGGCGGCGTTCGCACAGTCGAATATGTGGCTCATCGGGGAAGCCAACGCGCTGCCGGGGCTGCGCAAGCTCGGCGTATCAACCGGGGTGCGGTATGAGCACTATAGCGATGTAGGCGGCATCACTACACCCCAATTCGGGGTCAGCGCCAGTCCACTCCAGGGCGTGACTCTGCGGGCGACCTGGGCGCGCTTGTTCAAGGCGCCGAATCTGGGCGATCTTTCCGAGTCCGAAAACGTGAGCGCGATCGTTCCGCTGTTGGATCCGGATCCCCATTCGAAAACAGGATTTTTGAACGTGCTGGCCGTGACCGGAAACAATGCAAGCCTGCGCCAGGAAACGGCCCAGACCCGGACGCTGGGCTTGAATCTCTCGCCACCGTCCTACCCCGGAGAGTCGCTCGCGCTGTCCTGGTTTCATACGAGATACTATGACCTGGTGGCGCAGTCTCCCGATCTGTCCTCGACTGCCTTGTCCGACCCGGCTTTCCAACCCTATATCCTCCACAATGTGAGCAACCAGGAACGGCAGGCTCTTTGCCAACGGGGTCAGTTCCTGGGTCTGGAGAGCGATTGCCTGAACGCACCTGTCGCAGCCATCATCGACTTGCGCCTGCACAACCGTGCGGTGATCCAGACCTCCGGACTGGATTTCAACAGCCGGCTGCTGTTCGATACGGGCCACGGCACCCTGACTCTCGGGCTGCTCGGAACCTACCTCCTGGACTATTCCGAAGCGCCCACGCTCTCCAGTCCGCTCGTCCGTGTGCTCGACACGGAGCACAACCCGATCAGCGTGCGTCTACGCGCTTCAGCCAGCTTGAAGACGGGATCGCTCACACTGGCAACGTTCGCGAATTACCAAGGCAGCTACACCGACATCGAGAGCAACCCGGCGCGGCATGTAAGCTCGTGGACGACTTTCGATGCGACACTGATGTGGGAGCTGGAGCGCTCCTCCGATCTCCAGGCTCTGAAAGGCATGGCCGTACGGCTCAGCGTCCTCAACCTGCTGAACCGTGCTCCGCCCTTTCTCAACAACGTGTACGAAAAGATCGGCTACGATGAAGAGAATGGCGATCTCACCGGGCGGGAGATCAGCCTGACACTCCTGACGCGCTGGTAGGCCGCGGCATGAAAATGACGGTGCTTCGCCACTGCTCGACGCAGCACCGTCTTCATTTCAGGCACCGGTAAATCGTATGTAGGGGGGCCAACCTGCCTCGCTCCAGAATCCAACTGGTGCACCGAGAGTGCTCTCGCGCACCCCGCCGCAGTCGATGATGACGAATGCTGCTGACTCGGGGGGCGAGGGGTCCTTGTTCGCGGGAGGCAGCGTTTTGAGCTCGCTCATGCCGTTCTCCTTGACTTGAGTAGCGTGATTGACGATGTCAGTGTGACGCCGACGTACCGCGGCAATCAAGGGGAGTCACGGGTTAGTTTGGAATTGCGATCGCACAGCGGACGCGTCCATGGTCGTTGTGTCGTTTCCAGCAGAGCGGGCGGGCACATTACCCGGCCACGCCTAAAATGTTGCGTTGCAACTTGGTTGGGAATCGCTTCAATCGAAAACTGGCCGGCGGATCGCTCGCCGATCACCGGGGGTGGACACTTTGCTCCCGGGGGATTCGGCGGCCGGGCAACATGCGCAGAAGTACCCGATCGTGGCGTACGAAGTGGTGCCATAAGGCGGCCAACACGTGCAGACCGATCAATCAAAACAACACGTAGGCCAGGTAGCCGTGTATCTCCTCCGTCGGAGGAAAAACTGCCCGATCCTTTTGCACGTGCCGGTCGATCTGAAACAGCCCGAAGTCGAATACACGTCCATGCCAGATGAATGTGATGATCCAAAACACGGGAATCAACCATGACAGCAGATACAACAGCAGGTGCACCGGGTAGGAAGTGCGGCGGGAGAGCTCACCAATGTCCGGCGGCCGATGCGACAGCCGCCAGCCAAGGCGCAGCATCAACAGCAACCAGACCAGGGGTCCGATCTGGGCATGGATGTTGATCTATTCCCCCTGGGTCGCACGAGGCCAGGAGTCGTGCAGCAGTCCCAGAATGCCGACGACCACGACCAGCACCGCCATGATCCAATGGAAGAAGATGGCGACGCCGCCATAGTGAGCTTCGTGGCCGGTCATCGCTGGACTTCATGCAAATTGGGGCTGGAATCGATATTCAGACGCCCCGCGTGTCGAGCGAGTGAGAGCAGCAGAGACGCCAGATCGAGTCGTTTGATGTCCTGGCAAAATGGTATTCTGTCTCCACGACGTTTCACTGCAAAGAATTGTGCAGGGGACGGAGACGATCGGTGCTCGGGTGGATTGGAGTTCCGGCTATACGTGACGAAGGGATATCTCATGAAGAAGCTGTTTCTCGCTCTGCTTGGCCTCGCGGGTTGTGCGAGCGCGTGGTCAGAGGCCCCCCTTGATCCTCCCGCGGTGAAGGTGGGAGACACCTGGATCTATCGGTCGACGACCGAGCGGGGCACCTCCGGGTGGAATCAGACGGAGGAGGAAATCAAGGTGACGCGAGTGACGCCGACGGCTATCTTCGTCGCGACGAAGGCAGCCGGCTCGACGCAACCCCCGAAAGAAATGTTGGTCGGCCGCGACTGGAGCCGCGTGCGTGACGTGAACGGCAAGGAGACGGTCGTCAACCGGCCGCTCGCATTTCCGCTGTCGGACGGCAAGTCGTGGGATGTCGTGTACACGGAACAGAACCCGAACAAGAATCACAAGTCTGAAAAGTTCGATAGCCATTTCAGCGTTGTTGGTTATGAGACCGTGGAGGTGCCCGCCGGTCGATTCCGGGCACTGAAGATCGAATCGGACGGACACTGGGAAGCGCAGGTCGCACCCGGGCAGAGCGTCGTACAAGGAGCGCAGAGCGGGCAGGGTGGCGCTACGATGGTCACTCAGGTGCAGAATAGCGGGGAACGGCAGGCCAGCGGTCGCCTGTACAAGGCGTTTTGGTACGTGCCGGAGATGAAGCGCTGGGTGAAATCCGTGGAGGAGTATTATTCCAGCGGCAGCGTGCGCAACGAGCGGTACTCAGAGGAGCTCGTGTCCTTCAAGGCAGGGGACGCCTCCGTGGAGTAATTTTCGGTGGGACCAAGGGAGGCATCACAGAAGCTGCTCGCCGTCGCTCGTGTCCGCAACAGCCTTCCATCAAGCGCGTGCCGTCAGGCCACACAGATCAACCGGAGGGCCACTTGCGTTTCAGGTCGGTTCATGTAGCCCCGCCTGCCACGGAATCTGGTTGCGGTAATTGAATACCTGGTTCACCTCAATTGCGGCCGCATTCAACCACCGGTAAGACTCCGGACGCGCTTTGAGCTTCAGAGTGCGCCCCAAACGTGGGCGGCAAGAGCTTATTGCCCACCAACACAGGCACTCGCGCTCCACTACTTTGCGAAACTCGCCGGTGGCTCGCAACATCCTCGTTGCTCATTTGTTGGTCGGAGCGGGACTGCCGCGCCCGAAGGCTTTGGCAGCTTCCTGCACCGAAATGGTATTGTCGCTGGGATGCTTCATGGCGTCGAACTTTTTGGAAAAGTACGCAAGGAACTCCTGCTTGGTGATCTTTCCGTCATGGTTGGTGTCCATCTCGGTTGCCTTCGCTGACACTCCACCTTCGGCAAAGTCCTGGGTCGCGGTTTTGACGGGAATGTAGTCCTTGCCGTCTGCCATCGAGCTCCACATCTTTTCGAGATAGGCCATCATCTCGTCCTCGGTGATCTTGTTGTTTCCCTTGGTGTCCATCTCCTTCGCATTGAAATGCATGGTGTTGTACCCGCCTGTGCCGAAGGTGTTTTCTGTTGCTGCCTGGGGGTACGCACCAGTGGCGAGCACCAGCGAAATGGCTGAAAAGATCAATGGCAGCTTGCGCATCGCGGTGGCCTCTGTTTGTAGGTCATGTGACCGCTCCAGTATGCACCTGTCAGGTCGAATCGGGGAAGAGTTTGCCACCGTTGAGCTGGCGTAATGGTCCCGCAGCGCACCTACATCCTCCAGAGTCCAGGACGAAGCTCCTGAACAGGGTGTCTGTCGGCTGCACGAGGACTGATGTGCCAGGTTGCGGATGGAGGTGCGCTGCGAACGAGGAAGGGACAGGCCGCTGCGGATGTTGTTGGGGCGGCGAACAGATCGTGCAGTGCTAGAGAGCAAGTTGTAACGCAACTCTTCGACAGGGGACGATGCCGTCGTCGAGAACGCGAGCGAGGTTTTGACATCTGCCATTAAGAGAGTGTTTGGACTACGTTGCGGCTGCTCACACGATCAGTCATGACCATCTGACATTGATCAGTGATCTTTCTGCTGCTTTGCGAAGTGCGACGGGGAGGGGCGGGCGGTGCGCGATAGAACCGGCCCGCCTCCAGGCGCGCGCCTCCCCTGTCATGGCAACGCTCTGCGTTCGCGGGTCGAGGCCGCCGGATTCTCTAAATTCGTACTACGAACTGAATCTCGCCTTGGTGCCATCGTGTCTCGAGCTCGCCTATGCGATACGTCATCACGGCCACGGCAGAGGAGGGTGTTGGAAATCCCAGCATCACCCCGGAGATGCTTTCGGGATCTGCTTCATGCCTAGCCTGTCCATGCCGCGTTTCATCATCGCGATGATGCGGTCAGCGAACCTGGCGGCGTCGGGGTGTTTCTTGCCGTAGGTTGTCGCGTGTTCGATTGCAACACTCACTCCATAAGCGACTCGATCGAGCAGCTCGCTGCTTGCTCGCTCGCTCCGCGCGGTGGTGGCGCGGATGAACCTGAGCAACCGCGCACGGTCGGGAAACGCTTTGGAACCGTTAAGGGTCAGTGCTAGCGTGTCTCGGGGCATGTAGGGGGTCGTCGACAGGATGTCGTAGGCTGGCGCGAGGCGAACCTCGCCCTCCGGATTTTCGTAGGTCACGGAGAAGTTCTTGAGGTGCGCGTCGCCGTTTTCGATGGCGCAGTAGTAGGCCACCATCAACGCATACTGCTCCCGTGCCTCTGCCAGAGCGCTGGAGGATACGAAATCCTTGATTCGCCCCGCTACAGTCTCGTAAGAGCCATCATAACGACGGTGTGCACGGCGCCCGTCGAGCACACAGAAGTCTTCGATACCGAGGTAGCTTCCGTCCGCGCGGAGGTCAAAGCGGTCGGCCACCAGGAATCTTCTGTTTTCGGACATTCGCACACGCGCCGTTGGGATTCCGGCGGCGGCAGCTCCGCTCGTGCAGATCCACTCATTGGCCACCAGTTCCGGGTATTCTCCGGGATCGAAAGCCTTGACGATGTGGGTTGCGCCGTGGTGCGCTAGTTTCGTCGGCGCCTTTTCATCCCGCACCAGTACCTTCGGTTGAACGCCCGAGATCCCTGAATATCTCGCGAAGCGATCGAGGAGATGAGAGAGGAGATCGGCCGTTCCGTGGTATTTGAGTATTTCATCGAGGTCCTGCGTAGGCACCTCTTCTGACAGAGAGCTCTGCTGCGAGTAGCGCAGGCGGCCGATCTGAGAGGAGCCCACGATCGCGAGCAGGTCCAGATCGTCGAATTCCGGGATTGCTTTCGCGAACTGATTCCGGAGTCGCTCCTTCAGCGCGCCCTCGGGCAGATTCATCTCAAAGATCGGCAGTAGGCCCGCCATGGCGTCGTACTGATCAGGCCGTACTGGCATGGTGAGAGATACAGCGTCCTCAGGTGGACAACGCTCCCGGTACGTGAAGAGAATCGTGTCCGCTTCACGCTCGCTGCGATCGATGCGGCCGGCGTGTGCGGTGTTGGCAAAGACGTTAAGAGCGCTCTTTTGCATTCCGCCGCTCCGCCCGCAATTCATCTATCGTGGGACGTCCTCGTCGCGGACCGACGAAGAGATCGAGCCCGACGGACTCGAGCAACGCCGTGAGCTTGCGGACGCCAATTTCGCCGCAGCGGCCGCTCTCCAAAGCCGAGAGCGTTGCGCGGCTCATGCCGAGTACGTGTGCGAGCTCGCCTTGGGTGCGGCGACTTTTGAGCCGAGCCTCCCGAAAGGCGGCTCCGATCTCTACAAGGTCCATATCCGGATCCGGATTGCACTTTATATGATGCATTATAGCCCCTCTAAGCTATTTTGCATCATTTGCGATGCATATCGCGGTCACTCATGCCCTGGCCGAAGCAGAACGTTACGCAGGCAGCCAAGTGGCTGGGCATTTCAATGGTCCGATCGATGATGTCGGTCTGCAGCCTCGATTTTTGTGCTGCATCGTTGTTCGGAGAATCGAGGAAGTTGTCGCGGCGGTGAATGGTGTCGAAAACCTCGCAACCCCCGGACGATTGCGGGCGGCATCAAGCCATATCAGGTGTCCGGCTGGATGGACACGCGTTGGTGATACAGCCCCACGGCGGGGTCAGGACCTCGACAGGTGTCTGATGGCGGCTTCGGATGTCTCGCGGTTCTTGTCGTCAAACGGCAGTATGTGGACGTGCTCGATCGTCGCGGCGTCGAGGCAGCGCACATTGACACTGTAGCCGTCAGGATTCGACCTGGGGACGTAGAACGACTTGACGCCGCAGTGGCGGCAGAACAAATGGCGCGCCGTGCCGGTGTTGAACCGATACTCGGTCAGATCGTCCGCTCCGCGCAGTAGCCGGAATCGCGACTTCGGCACGATGAGATGCAGATAGCCGGACATCTTGCAGATCGAGCAGTTGCAATCACTCGCTGTCAGACGTGCTGGCGCGTCCACTTCGAAAGCAACGAGTCCGCAATGACAGCCCCCGCGATGTGTTGTCATGTCAATCGCCATTGGAGTGTTTAGCCTCTTTCATCATTGAAGCGGTGCTTCGGTGCTCATGCCGCCGCATAACACGCGCCCCATCCGTATCTCGCGAGGACAGGG
>CAZBTV010000039.1:0-48457 GCA_964494895.1 uncultured Steroidobacteraceae bacterium
GATACAGAGCCAGGGTATCGCGATCCATGGGCTCGGCCGCCAGTCGAGGGTCCACCAGATCGGTCTCGAGATAGCGCACTCCCTTCTTCAGCCAGGTCTTGTAGGGATAGCGTGACTTCAGAATCTGGTCGATGTCGGCCGACTCGAGCAGCGTTCCGGTGTGCAAGTCGAGCGCGATCATGTCGCCCGGGCCGAGCTTGCCCTTGCGAACCACATCCTCGGGCGCGTAGTCCCAGACACCTGTTTCCGAGGCGATTGTCAGGAAACGGTTGCGCGTGATGACAAAACGCGCAGGCCGCAATCCGTTACGGTCGAGTGTGCATAAGGCATACCGGCCATCTGTGAGCACGATTCCCGCGGGACCATCCCAGGGCTCCATGTGCACGGAGTAGTACTCGTAGAATGCCCGCAGATCCGAGTCGAGCGAGTCGATTCCATGCCAGGCCGGCGGCACGAGCAGCCGCATCGCCGTCAGGACATCGAGGCCGCCCATCATCAGCACCTCGAGCATGTTGTCGAGGCTCTGGGAGTCCGATCCCGTCATGGATACCAGCGGCATAGCCTCCTGCAGCTCGGGCAGCAGGGGCGAGCGGAACAGCGGACCCCGCGCCAAGGCCCAGTTGCGGTTGCCCTGGATGGTGTTGATTTCCCCGTTATGAGCCAGATAGCGGAACGGATGCGCGAGCCGCCATTGCGGCAGGGTGTTTGTCGAGAAGCGCTGATGGAACACCACCACCGAGGCCTCCAGCCGGTCATCCTGCAGATCGCGGTAAAACTCGGTCAGGTGCTGGGGCATCACCATGCCTTTGAAGACGATGGTGGTGGCGGACAGGCTCGGCACATAGAACACCGGATCCGCCGGTTGCACCTTCTTTTCGGTGAGGCGCCGGGCCATATATAGCTTGCGGTTGAACGACGCCTCATCGATGTCGAGGCGGCAATTCACAAACACCTGCTCGATGTGCGGGAGGGTTTTCAACGCCTGCGCGCCGCACGCCTCCGGGTTCACGGGCACGACGCGCCATCCAGCGAGCTCGAGCTCCTGGTGCCGCAGCTCGGCCTCCAGCGCCAGGCGCGCCTTCGAGGCCAGTGTCGGATCGGGATTAAGGAAAATCAGTCCGGAGGCGAACTTCTCGGTCAGCTCGATGCCGGCCTCGGCGGCCACCGCGCGCAAAAAGCCTTCAGGCCGTTTCAGCAGCAGACCGCAGCCATCGCCGGTCTTCCCGTCGGTGGCGATCGCGCCTCGGTGGGTGAGGCGGTTCAGAGACGTGATCGCCGTACGGACCAGCCAGTGGCTGGGTTGGTCGTCGAGATTGGCAATCAGGCCGAATCCGCAACTGTCGCGTTCGTAGGCGTCCTTGTAGAGTCCCTGGGTCGCAGCGCTCATCTTTGTGGCCTCGAGTGTCGAAGGCGCCTGTTTCACAGGCGCACGTGGCCGCTGGCTGCAGGTCGGTGCCTGAATCAGCTCGAGCGGCAATTCTTTGCGGCAGGAGACCCGCGAGGACTAGAGCACTTCGCGGGATTAAGCAGTCGATCGCGCGAAAGACGAGAGTCCGCGCGTGGGTCGGCTGTTTATACCGTCACTATGGTCTCGATAATACCGGCCCGAGGGGCGCTTTCAAGCGGTTTATCAGGGGCCGGCCGTGCCAGGCGGCGTGAGCGGGAAGTGATCAGTTTTTGGCCAGAAGTGATCGGACTTAGGCAGGCGTCCGTCCCGGCCTCAGCGGCCGCTCTCTGCGCGTGATGTTCCTGGCGTCCCCTTGCCAACGCATGCGCGGGGACATTGCCTCGAACGCCTCGTTCACGTCTTGTTCAGCGTGATCGGGCCTCGACCAACGTAGGCGGAATTGGTGTCGCATTTTCTCTTCCGCCCTATTGCATCGAGTGACCCCGTACCTCAACATTCGCTCGCGTTGCGAGGTGTGGTACCGCTCGTGACGTCCAGAACATCTGGTCGTCCGGACCCCGGAGGTGTTGGAACTCAGATGAAGAAAACCAAAGCGTCGACTGACAGCGACCCTGGACCCCGCCTGCAAGGCGTGAACCAGTACTTGGAGAAGAATTTCCCCGATTTCTTCGCCGAGGCCCGTTTCCAGGTCGGGGATGACGATTACTTCCTTTACGCCCGCTTCGGCCAGTACCTGGCCCGCACCATTGAGCAGAACCGGGCTTCCCGAGAAAAGATCAACCGCGGCTTTACCGTCCTCAACAAGATGGCACGGGCGTCCGCCCGGCACCCCCGCATCCGCCAGATACTCGTCTCGGGACCGCTCGAATACATCGTCGATGCTCCCAAGGCCCGCGCGCTGGCGCTCAAGCGCCTGTCGCCTGTCGCGCAGGGATATATGGAGAGTCTCTGCGAGTAACGACGAACCCGCGCCCAGGCACATGGATGTGCCACGCCGGGCCGGGCGGGCAGGATGGCCGGATCCAGCGTTTTAACGAGGCTCGCGCGGCGTAAGCCGGATTTCCAAACTTTGCGTCCTGCGGATGATGTGAAGCGTCAGGGGTGAGCCCACCTGCCAGCGACTCAGGTGTCGATGCAAGGCATCGATTCCATCCACCGCCGCGTCGTTCACGCCTACGACCAGATCTCCCGGACGCAGGTCGGACTCCGCCGCGGGCCCCGAGTCATCCCGCCCAATCACTTCGATACCACGCGTCACCGACAGCCCCAGCGCGCGAACCAGCCGCAGATCGATCGGCCGATCCCGGACCGAGATGCCCAGGTACGCGCGCCGGACGCGCCCTTGAGTCAGAATCTCCGTCAGGACCCACTGCGCTGTCGCCGCCGGGACCGAGAAGCCAATGCCCTGGGCCATGGCAATGATCGCCGTGTTGATACCTGCCACGCGGCCCTGCGCATCCACCAGCGGGCCGCCGGAATTTCCCGGGTTCAGCGCCGCCGTGTGTTGCACGATGCCTTCGATGAGCCGGCCCTGCCTGCTACGCAACGAGCGACCAAGTGCGCTGACCACACCTGCGGACACTGTGGATTCGAAGCCGAGTGGATTGCCCACCGCGATGACGAGTTGCCCAACCCGTAGCTGCTTCGTGCTCGCCAGGCGAGCATAAGGGAGCGCCGCGGTCTGCGCTCGCAGCACAGCAAGATCCGTGGCGGGATCACGGCCGACGACCACCGCAGGAACACTGCGCCCATCGACGAAGGCAACGCGAGCTTCTTCGACCCGCTGCACCACGTGCTCGTTGGTCAAAAGATAGCCATCCGGCGTCACGACAACGCCCGAACCGGCGCCACCGCGCTCGCGTTCAGCCGCCCGCGCCGGGGGCGAATCACGTCCGACATAGATACTTACGACCGCAGGACCCACCCGCTCGACCGCGCCAACAACCGCCTTTGAGTAGGCATCGAGCGCATCATCGGAGGAGGGATCGTCCGGCGAACCAGTGATGGAAGGATCTTCTAGCATGCGGCAAGGCATGGGGACCGCACGCGACAAACTCAAGAGGGTCGATTCCTGCCAGAATCCGCCCGGGCATTCCATTGCACGCGTCCTCCATGATCTCACTCGCACAGACCGCCGTTCTTCTCGCTGCTGCCGTTGTCGCCGTATCGGTGTTCCGACTTCTGAATTTGAGCTCCATTCTCGGCTATGTCGCCGCCGGGCTCGTCATCGGACCCTGGGGCTTGCGCCTCATCCAGAACATCGCAAGCGTCTCCCATATCGCAGAGTTTGGAGTGGTGCTGCTCTTGTTCATCATAGGTCTCGAGTTGCAACCGACGCGATTGTGGGTGATGCGGCGAGTCGTGTTCGGGTTGGGCCTGGCACAGGTCGTCCTGTGCGCTGCCCTGTTGGGCGCAGCGGCTCTGCTGCTCGGCCTCCCGCCAATCACCGCCTTCATCGTCGGCTTCGGTCTGTCGCTGTCGTCGACCCCGCTCGTCCTGCAGATCCTGGCCGAGCGCGGACAACTCAAAAGCCAGCACGGCCGGTCCGCATTCGGCATTCTCCTCTTTCAGGATCTCGCGGTCCTGCCTGTCCTCGCGGTGCTGCCACTGATCTCACACGCTGGGCCCGCGACACAGACAGCCGACGGCGCGTTGTGGCCGATTCTCGTCAAGCTGGCCGGAGTCATCGCGGCCGTTATCATCGGCGGTCGGCTGCTCGTTCGTCCCGCGTTACGGGTCGTGGCACGGGTGCGCGTCACCGAAGTATTCACCGCAGCGGCACTTCTGACAGTGATCGCGACCGCGCTGCTGGCCAACCTGGCCGGCCTGTCGATGTCGCTCGGTGCTTTCCTCGCAGGAGTGCTCCTTGCCGATAGTGAGTTCCGGCACGAGCTCGAAGCTGACATCGAGCCATTCAAGGGATTGCTGCTCGGGTTGTTCTTCATAGTCGTGGGCATGTCAGCGAACCTTGGATTGCTTGTGTCGCAGCCACTGAAGCTGCTCGGTCTGACAGCGGGACTGATGGCGATCAAGCTCCTGGCAGTCGCCCTGCTCGGACGTCTCACCCACCACAAAGGGGCAGCGGCGTGGCGCTTGGGTTTCACACTCCCCGCAGGCGGTGAATTCGCCTTCGTGCTGTTCACACTCGCAACACATCAGCAACTACTCGATACGGAAACAGCCGACCTCCTCATCCTCGCGGTGACGCTGTCGATGATGCTGGGCCCGATGATCCTCGTGGTGCAGGATATGGTCGTGAGTCACTGGTTGGCTGATTCGGCGGCGCCGTTCGATGAGTTCGACGAGCGCGACATTCCGGTCATCATTGCGGGCTTCGGGCGCTTTGGGCAGATCGTTGCGCGTATCTTGCGCTTACGCCGCATCTCCTTCACCGCGCTCGATATCAATCAAACACACGTCGACTTCGTACGCAGGTTTGGCAACAAGGTGTACTACGGTGACGCCTCGCGGCTCGACCTCTTACGGGCTGCCGGAGCGGAAACGGCCAAAATATTCGTTCTGGCGATCGACGACGTCGATGCCTCCATTCGCACGGCAGAGCTGGTACGCACCCAGTTTCCTAAACTCAAGATCTTCGCTCGAGCACGCAACCGACAGCATGCGTTCGCTCTCATGGATGCAGGCGTCAGCAACATCATCCGTGAAACCTACCTCTCGAGTCTCGATCTCGCGGCCTCGGTACTGCAGGCGCTCGGCGAAACGCAGGCTTCCGCACGCAACGTGGTCAAGCGGTTCCGGCAACACGACGAAGAAACTCTTATGCGGCAATATGCGGTGAAGGCAGATGAGACGAAGTTCCTGGCCACCTCACGCGAGGCCGCGCAACAGCTGGAGAAGCTCTTCGAGACAGACGAAGTCAAATCCGAGTGACACCGGGCGGGCTCCGCAGCGTGTATCCTCACACGCATGGACGAGGCACGTCAGATTCGGGACTTCTGGTTCGGCAAGCTGCCGATAACCGCGCAGGGCCTCAACCAGCGCGTCAAGTTCTGGTTCTCGGCGGACATGCCCGCGGAGCACCGGGAGAGACGCGACCAGATCATACGAACGCGCTTCGGCGCTCTCGTGGAGCGAGCAGCGCGAGGCGAGCTCGCAAGTTGGGCGGACAGCCCGCGGCGATGCCTCAGCCTGATCATTCTTCTCGATCAGTTTCCGCGAGACATCTATCGAGGCACGGCCAAAGCGTTCGCCTACGACGAGCAGGCGCTTGCTCTCACATTATCGGGCATGCAGTCGGCGGCGGACGGCGCGCTGGATGTGGTCGAGCGCATCTTCTTTTACATGCCGCTGCAGCACTGTGAGGCAAGGGAGATACAGGACGAATCGGTGGCAGCGTACCGTCGACTGGCAATGGAAGCGCCGCAGGAGCTACGCGGCGTGTTCGAGGGCGCTCTCGAGTCCGCCGAGGAGCACCGAACCATCATCGAAAGGTTCGGGCGTTTTCCTCATCGCAACCGGGCGCTCGGGCGGCCCAATACTCCGCAAGAAGAAATCTGGCTGAGTGAGGCCGATCGAACGGGCCAGTGAAAAGAGGCTACTCGTGTACGAGGCGCTCCAGTCGGCGCAACCTGCGCTCCAGATGGTGCTGCTCCTCGAGCAACTCCACCGCCAGCGCTGCGCCACTGACATTCAAGCCGAGATCTCGCATGAGTCGGCTCGCCGTGCGTAAGCGCGCCAGCGCCGTAGCCGGGAATTCCCACTGCTCCGGCGCATAGCCCCCCCGAGGGGAAACCAACCCCAGGTCCGCAAACTCCACCACAGCGGTGAGGTCGATCCTGCAGAGCTGGCAGACCTCCGCCGCGTTGATCCAATCGTGTTCATCGAGCAAATGGACTCTCAGATCAGTCGCATCTGTCATGACTTACCTTCACCTCGTCAAACCATGTCGGCGCGCGGGTCGAACGCGAGCGTCCTGCGCATTTCTTCATACAACGCCCGGGCTTGCTCCGAGTTTGCGGGAGGCAAGACGACTTTGAGCTGCACGTACTGGTCCCCTGGGGGCTGCCCCGGAAGTCCTCGCCCTCTCAGGCGCAACTTCTGGCCCGACTGAGCCCCTGCCGGGATGTTCATTTCAACGGTGCCAGCCAGCGTAGGTACCTTCACAGGACCGCCCAGCGCGGCCTCCCAGGGCGTTACCGGAAGCGTGAGAGTTACGTCACGCCCCTCAAGATTGAACAGCTTGTGAGGACGGATATGCACCTCCAGGTAAAGGTCGCCGGCACGTCCACCCGTCGGAGAGGACTCCCCCTGCCCCGCCAGACGGATCAACTGGCCTTCCGTAACGCCTGCGGGAATGGTCACCTTGACCGTATGAGGCTTTACATCCAGCGTGCCGTCCGACTTCAACTGCGGCCGCTTCAATTCCAGCATGCGCGTGGTGCCGCCAAACGCCTCGCCCAGGTCGATCTCGATGCTCGCGTGATGATCACGCCCACCGCGGCTGCGCCGCGGCCCTGACGACGCGAAGGGACCTCCCGTCCCGCTGCCGCCGAACAACGAGGAGAAGAAGTCGCTGAAGCCCTCCTCCTCGAAAACCTCCTCAGACGTGCCCGCTCGCTGGCGGCGGGGTCCGCCGCGGAACTCAAAGCCTGTGGCCCAGTCCGGAGGCGGACGGAACTGCTCGCCGGACTTCCAGTTGCTGCCGAGCTGGTCATAAGCAGCACGCTTCTCAGGGTCCTTCAAGACCTCGTACGCCTCCTGTACCTCCTTGAAGCGGGCCTCCGCATTCTTTTCCTTGCTGACGTCTGGATGGAACTTGCGAGCGAGCCGCCTGTACGATTTCTTGATCTCGTCCGCCGTGGCCGTACGCTCCACGCCCAGAATCTTGTAGTAGTCCCGGTATTCCATAGTCCTCGGTTCATGCGCTCGAGGGAGCGCGCTAAAGAGCACGGTACGCGTGCTTACAGTTGTGCTGCAAGGTGGGGACGCTCACTCCGCGGAACAAGAGACCTCCTGTCCGTCAGGCAGCCTATCCCGGAAGGAAGAGATGACGTTGAAACGGTAACTGGGCGGCCCCAGAAGAAGCCAGCCCCTTCCTTTTAGCCGGAAACACGCGCTATGAGCACTGCTACCGTTGAGACCCCGATTCTTGCCGCCTGCCCCGAATGCCACGCGGTCGTTCGGGTGCCCGCTGACCGCTCCGGCGACCGTCCGAAATGCCCTCGATGTAAATCAGAGCTGCTGGCAGGCGAGACCATTACCCTGGACAAAGCCGGGTTCACGACCTTTGTCGAGCGAACGACTTTGCCCGTGCTCGTCGACTTCTGGGCTCCCTGGTGCGGGCCTTGTCGGATGATGGCTCCGGTGCTCGAGCGGACCGCGCGTGAACGCGCCACGTCGCTGCAAGTCGGGAAAGTCAACACAGACGAGCAACAAGAGCTCGCCGGGCGCTTCGGTATTCGCAGCATCCCAACGTTGATCCTCTTCCGCGAAGGACGCGAGCTTGCGCGGCAGTCCGGCGCCGTGGACGGCGGGGCACTCTCGCGTTGGCTCGATTCCGCGCTCGCGGGATAACGAGCACATGACGAGCGGGCGGAAGGGGAGTTGGTGAGCATAATGCTGGGAATTGGACATGCGCCGACTCGGTGCGGGAACGACTCTCCCGCACCCAAGACGAGGCAACTCGAGCTGCGCGCATCGCGAAAAAACCCTCAAATGTGAGGCAGTACGCACTTCGTGCCGCCCATCGCGAGGGGCACGGATTTTGCACCACCGCCTCACTATGCTTGATACCGGATCCGCCACTTCCGTAATGCGTTTATCGCGACCTCCACCGTTGAGGAATCTCCGGGCGTTTTGTGTGGCTGCAAGACATCGCAGCTTCAAATTCGCGGCGGACGAGCTTTTCCTGACACCCTCAGCCGTCAGTCACCAGATGCGGGAGCTCGAGGACTCGTTGGGAGTCCGCCTGTTTGAGCGCAAGACGCGAGCGCTTGAGCTTACGACAGCGGGTCACACGTTGCTGGACGAGGTCGAGCCGTTGCTCGAAGCTCTCGACCGCAGCCTGGCGCAGATCGCGCGCCGTAATAGCAGGCAGACGTTGCGCGTGCTCCTGCCGCCCTTCTTTGCGAGCGAGCTCTTCATTCCGCGGCTCACGAGCTTCTGCGCGGAACATCCCGAGATCGACATTCAGATCGACACGAGCGATCCACGGCCGTCGATTCATCCGCCGACGGCGGATGTGTCCATCTTGCTTGCCGATTCCGAGCCCCAGGGGCTCACGAGCTGCCGCTTGTTCTCGCTGAGCCTGACTGCCGTCTGCTCGAAAGAGCACGCGCCGACTGTGGCGCGGCTGGGTAGCGAAGTTTTCAAACAGCTCGCGTTGATCGTGCACAAGGCGCGGCCGTTCGCCTGGACGAGCTGGGCCGAGGAAGTCGGGTTGGCCACGCCCGAGCCGAAGAACGTGATCGAGCTCGACACCATGTCGGCCGTCGTACGCGCCGCCGAGAGAGGCGTTGGCGTCGCACTCGTACCGTCGGCCTTGTGCGACGCATGGTTCCGTTCCGGAGCGCTCGTGCGGATCTTTTCCGTCGAGCTCGAGACGAACGACACGTACTTCCTCGTCAGCAGGCCGAAAGACGCGGAAAAGCCCGAAGTGAAAGCGATCACACATTGGGCGCGCGCGCAGTTCCGGCATCATCCGCGAAACTGATATCTGCCATCACGCGGCGGCCGTTGCGGCGCTGCGCGTGCTTTTTTTTCGCAATCCTGATAACTACCGCTGCATAGCTCATAGCCGCTCGAGCTATCAGCCATGCTGATGGCAGTTATATTCGCCATTCCCAAGCTCTAATGTTGGAGCGGGCCGTGCGGTCGGTCACGAAGTGAGCACGAATCATTCATCGGCCCAATTCTTTTCGTTTGTCGGACGCTGTCAGGTTTTCTATCGTGTCATCACCGGCCGCGATCGCGGCAGCAAGTGAATCTGACAGGAGCTCGAAACAATGTGTTCATACAGCCGTAACAGTCGCAAACCGACCCAGGCAGTGCAGCTTGCCTTCGCGGCCGCGCTGCTAGCCGGCTCCGCTGCGCATGCCGCGGACTCGCGATACAAATTCGAGCTGACTGCCTTCAGCAACACGACAGCGGGCAGCTCGCTCGTGCAAGGCCATTACGAGACCGCGCTTGCGCAACTCGGCGCCGCTGCGCGCACATCGGAGCGCGATACCCTCAACACCAACCGTTGTGTAGCATATACGGCGATGCATGAGCTCGAGGCCGCGCGTAAAGCCTGCAACGACGCCGTACTCGAGGCGCAGACCAACCTCACACATTTGCCGGTAAGCATGAGCTGGTCCCGTTCCGACTATCGCGATTATCTGGCAGTCGCCTATTCCAACCGCGCGGTGCTGAACTGGCTATTGAACGATGGTGCCGCCGCGAAGGAAGATTTGAAGAAGGCCGCCTCGGTATCCCCAAGGGCCGAGTTCGTCGCCCGGAACCTGACGGCGTTGCAGAGCCACGCTGCCGTAGCGCAGGTGACGGTGCTTCCGAAGAGCTAAGTATCAGGAGCGGGAGACGGGGCGAATCTTGACCCCCTCGAGAGTAGTCTCGTCTTCCGCGTCCCTGCTGTTGAGAGTGATGAAAGAATTGGCGCATCGAGCGCCGCAAAGTCGACTGGAGCGGGGGGCGAGCACGCTACTTGACCCCCTCGAGTACGCCTCGTCCCCCGCATCCGGTTTACGCAGCGCACCCCCACCCGGGTACGGGTTACGCCTCCAACTCCTCCACCGTCCGCGGCCAGTCCTCTTTCAACAACCTGGAAAGTGAGCGATCGGCCAGAACTCTCCCTTCCGTCTGGCAGCGCGGACAATAGTTGGTCTCGTTTTCGGCATAGCGGATGCGTTGCACCGCTGTCCCACACACGGGGCACGGCTTGCCAAAACGGCCATGTACCGCCATCTCTGGGCGGAATGCCGTGACCTTCTCCGGAAACGCCTCACGCGCTTGCACACGCAAGCGCCCTATCCATTCCGTCAGGACCTCGCGCGTGGCTTCGTACAAGCGCCGTATCGAGTCCGGGGAGAGCTTTTGAGTCAGGGCCGTGGGAGACAGTCGTGCACGGTGGAGAATTTCGTCGGAGTAGGCATTACCGATACCGCTGAAGGTGCGAGGGTCGGTCAGTGAGCGCTTCAGAGTGTGATTCTCAGCCAGCAATCGAGCGCGGAACTCCTCCAGCGACGCGCCCAGAACCTCGAGACCGCCCGCATCCGTGCTGGCGAGCCGCTCACTCGATGGAAAGAGCGAAAGCGAGGCGCGGCGCTTGGTTCCGGCCTCTGTCAGGGTAAGGGTGCCGGTATCGAACACAAAAGAGGCGAGCGCGCCACCCTGGCCCTTCTTCGGGGAGGTGGAGTCGAGCCAGTGCAAGCGGCCAGCGATCATCAAATGCAACACGAGCCACTGATCGCCCTCAAACCCTACGGCGATCCGCTTTCCCAAACGCCGCAGGGCGATCACGCGCCGCCCGTGGAGCGCGGTGATTGGTGGATCGAAGGTGCGCAGCAGAAAAGGATGGGAGATTCTCGTCTGCTCCAGGCGAGCGCCAATCAGGCGCCGCTCGAGAGCCTCGATGTATACGGTGATGTCCGGGAGCTCAGGCATGAGCTCCGGCTGCTGGGCCGAACGCAGGCTGGGTGAGCGTCATATCGGTGACTTCGCCGTAATCGGCAACTTGCGCACGGATCCTCGCAGCGTCCCCGACCAGCACGATTGCCAGCTCCTCGGGAGAAGGAAACGCGTCATCAATCACCTGCCTCGCATCCCGCACAGTGACTTCCCGGAGTGCCGGACCGTATTGATCGATGTATTCCGGACCCAGGCGATAAAGCTCCACCTCTCCCAGGGCCGCCGCCCAATCCGCGGCCGTCTCGAAGTTGAGTGGATATTGCCCAAGAACATAGGCGCGCGCCGATTCGAGCATTTCAGCGCTCACTCCCTCGCGCTTCAGCCGCGCAAGCGTCTCTAGCGTCAGGTCGAGTGCCCTGGAGGTGCTATCAGTCTGCGCGAACGAGTGGATCGCGAATTCCCCCGGCACGCTCCCCCGGGAGAATGACGACCGCGCGCCGTAAGACAGGCCAGACTTGATGCGCAGCTCGGTGTTGATAATCGAAGTGAAGCGGCCGCCATAGAGGGTATTCACCAGATCCAGGGCGGCCCGATGCGGATAGCGCCGATCCACGCCCACGTTTCCGATCCAGAAATGCGTCTGCACGGCGCCCGGAGAGTCGATGAGCAGTACCTTACGCCCCTGTACGCGGGCCGCGGCTGTCAACTGCGGACCGGGCGCCTGCGCCTTTTTCCAACGACCAAACAGGCGGGACACCATGCGTCGCAGCCACGCGGAATCAACATCTCCCGCAAACACGAGCGTGAGGCGGTCGGCACCGAAGCTCGCTGCGTAATAATCGAGAATGTCCCGCTGTGTAATGGCGGCAAGGGAGGACTCGCTACCGATGACCGGGCGGCCGTACGGGTGCCCGCGGAACAGGAAAGAGCGCCCATAAAGGCCGATGAGCTCGGAAGGATCGGCGTCCTTGGCCGCTTTGATCATCTCGATCTGGCGCGCACGCAGAATCTCGAGCTCTTCGCGTTCCAGGCGCGGTCGCAACAGCGCGTCCGCCAGAAGCTCCAGCATCAACTGTTGATCACGCGCGAGAAACTGCCCTCTGACGCTGATCGATTCGGTGTTGGCCATCGCGTTGAAACTGCCGCCGGCACCTTCCACCGCATCCGCGAAAGCAAAGGCGTCGCGCTTCCCAGCGCCTTTCTCGAGCAGTCCCGCGAGCAGCGAGGCTACACCGGGCTTTCTCGGATGATCCGCGAGAGACCCGCCACTCATTACAGCGTTGAACGCGACCAGGGGCACATCCCGGCGGGGGACTATCACCAGCGTGATGCCATTGTCGAGCACGAAGCGCTCGTGCGTTGGAACGTGTACGCCGCCGCCAGCTTTCGCCGACACATTCCCGGGTCTTCGCGGCGGAGCCGTTGAAGTCGCACCGGCCATCTTCAGAAGGAAGCGGCCGATCATGCGTGCGCGCTCTCAGCCTGACCCACCACCGAGCCCGTCTGTACGTCGTCGTCATGCGGCACGAGCACACCTACGGTGCGTCGCCTGGGATCGAGGATCTCGCGCGCTACCGCCTGAATATCCTCCCGAGTCACCTTCTCAAACTGCGCAGGAGCATCGAACAACTTCGCCCAGTCGCCGTGAAACACTTCAAACTCACCCAACAACTGCGCCTTGCCATCGATGGTGGCGATTTTTTTCCAGAATCCGGCCGCGGCCAGGTTCTTCGCGCGTGACAGCTCTGCGGCGGTTACGCCACTTTGGACAACCTGCGCGAGCTGCGCATCGAGCAGGCCTCGAGCCTGCGTGGGATCGGAGCCCTCCGGCAAAGTCATGTACAGCCACAACAGCCCGGGATCGAATCCTTCCTGCCAATGCCCGCTCACTTCAATCGCGACCTGCTCGTCCTCGACGAGCGAGCGATGCAGGCGCGAAGCATCGCCGTCGACGAGAATCGATAACAAGAGATTCACCGCGGGAGCACGCGAGTCAGCCGCAGCCGGTGCCTTGTATGCGTATTGGACCAGCGGTGTCTGCGCCTTCCGGTGCACGACCACGACACGCTCCTCGAGCTGCTCCGGCTCTCGCACACCCACAGGTTTCGGCGGCAACTGGCGTGCAATGGGCTCGAAATACTTTCGCGCCAGGTCGAAGACCTGTTCCGGAACGAGATCACCCGCCAACACCAGTGTCAGGTTGTTGGGGGCGTAGTAGGTTTTGAAGAAATCCTGCAGATCGGACATGCGCCAGGCCTCGATGTCCGCCGGCCACCCTATGGTCGGGAAACGATAGGGATGCGCGACGAACGCGCTGGCCTGCACCTGCTCACCCAGGAACCCCGGATTGCTGTCGTCCACACGGAGCCGACGCTCGGAAGAAACCACGCCCCGCTCGCTTTCAATGACTTCGGGGACGAACGCAAGATTGCCGACCCGATCCGACTCGAGCTCAAAGACGAGATCGAGCGCGCCTCGCGGGAACCAGTCCTGGTACACGGTCACGTCATCGCTGGTGAATGCGTTGTTGGCGCCCCCCTGCGCTTCCATCAGCCGGTCGAATTCGCCTGGCTGGCGGCGTGTGGTTCCGTTGAACATCATATGCTCGAAGAAATGTGCGAGCCCCGTAATGCCTGGCGCCTCGTTCCGGCTGCCGGCACGTACCCAATTGTAGAGCGCCACGTTGGGGATATCGTGAACGGGCCAAACGATCACCCGCATGCCATTGGCGAGGGTGGTTGCCCGTACAGCCTCACGCCCCGGAACGGCCGGCAAAGCCAGCGCACCCGCTCCGGCAGGCGGGCTCCAGCCCGCTAAGTGTCTGAAAAATGAGGTGAACAGGTTCTTCATGAGATCTCGGTCCGGACGCGCCCAGCACAGACAATGGGTACATCGATTGCTCAGTGCAAGAGCATGGCGGTGCCGACGAAGTCCTCATGCACAGCTCAAGCGACGTCCTCGTACGAAAGTGCCGTTCCTCACCTCCAGAGCGTCCCCAGACCTGCGGAAATGCCTTGGCTGGATCCGGGGCGGGCCGCTGCTGCCGCGGAGCTCAGCTGCACAGACACCGGCCCTTTGTCACTAGCAGGTGGCAGTCCCGCCATGCGCCTGGCGAACCACGACAGCACCGTTTCATCTGGGGAGAGCCGCCTTGTCTGCTGAGAGCATTATCATTTCAGAAAGCGAGCACTATATCCTCGCTCAGGAAGTGCCCGTACCCGAGCGCACGCACGTCCTGAAACAGGACGACACCTGTGGACTGTTCAATGACTTCGGCGATATCTCCTCGGGCTCGCGGCACGAGGAGGGGCTCTATCACGAAGGCACCCGGTTTCTTTCGGGGTTCACACTTCGGCTCGCCGGAGCGTGTCCCCTGCTGCTTTCCTCCGCGGTGCGGCGGGACGACATCCTGCTGAGTGTGGATCTGACGAACCCGGATATCGAGCTGGGGCGCGGACAGATCCTCCCGCGCGGCAGCCTGCACATCTATCGCTCCAAGCTCATCTGGCACGGTGTCTGCCACGAGCGCATTCACGTACGCAACTTCACACTGACGCCACTCAAGATCGGCCTGTCGATCGAGTTCGCTGCCGACTACCGCGATATCTTCGAAGTCCGCGGCCAACACCGCCCGCGTCGCGGCCGTCTGCTCGAGCCTCGGGTGGGCACGGATTCCGTAGAGCTGGCGTATGAAGGTCTCGACGGAGCCACGCGCCGTACACGCGTGGAATGTCAGCCGCGTCCGGCCAGCATGTCGGCCAGTGGCATGAGGCTGAGTGCGGAGCTCGACGGCCACAGTGAGCAGATATTCGAAATCACGATCAGCTGCCTGACGGAGTCTCCTCCCGGCGATCGGGCGATGTCATACGACGCCGCCGTCGCGCTATCGGAACGGTCGTTACGCGAGGGAGAGCGCTTCAAGTGCGACATCCTCACGTCGCACGACCGGCTCAACTCCTGGCTCGAGCGCTCGACCGCCGATCTCAACATGTTGCTGACACATACGCCCACAGGCGTCTATCCAGCGGCAGGAGTGCCTTGGTTCGACACCACCTTTGGCCGCGACGGCATCATTACCGCGCTGGAGTGCCTGTGGTTGTCGCCCAACATTGCACGCGGCGTGCTCTCATTCCTGGCACAAACACAGGCCACTCGTCTCGAGCCCGAGAGTGACGCAGAGCCCGGCAAGATACTGCACGAGGCGCGGCGCGGCGAAATGGCCGCGCTGGGTGAAATTCCCTTCGGACGCTATTACGGAAGTGTCGACGCCACGCCGCTGTTTGTCATGTTGGCCGGCGCCTACTGGCGTCGCACGGCGGATCTGGACTTCGCTTCGGGAATCTGGCCTAACGTGCTGGCCGCTCTCAAGTGGCTGGATGACTACGGCGATCTCGATGGAGACGGTTTCATCGAGTATCAGCGCCGCTCGCGGCACGGGCTCATCCAGCAGGGCTGGAAAGACTCACATGACTCGGTCTTTCACGCTGATGGCAGCTTCGCCGAGGGACCGATCGCCCTCTGCGAGGTGCAGGCTTACGCATACGCGGCGCGACTGGCGGGAAGCGAGCTCGCACGAGCGCTCGGAGAAGAAGCGCTCGCAAACGAGCTGATCGAAAAAGCGCGCCTGCTGCGCGAGCGCTTCGACACGCAGTTCTGGTGCCAGGAGATGGGACTCTATGCCCTTGCTCTCGACGGCAACAAACAGGCGTGCCGGGTGCGTGCTTCCAATGCCGGGCACTGCCTTTTCACCGGCATGGCCCGGCCGGAGCGCGTCGCTGCCATCACCAAGGCGCTCGGTGATGAAACATTCTTTACCGGCTGGGGAGTGCGCACCCTCGCCGACCGCGAGGTGCGGTACAACCCCATGGCATATCACAACGGGTCGGTCTGGCCGCATGACAACGCCCTGTTGGCAATGGGGTTCGCAGCTCATCCGGCCAAGGAGCTGGCCCTGCGCATCTTCACCGCACAGCTCGAAGCCTCGGCTTATTTCGAGTCGAGCCGCTTGCCCGAGTTGTTCTGCGGCTTTCGGCGGCGCGACGGCAAGGCACCGACCAGCTATCCCGTGGCCTGCTCTCCGCAGGCATGGTCCGCCGGTGCCGTGTTCATGATGTTACAGGCCTGTCTCGGGCTGACGGTGGATGCCAACATCGGACAGATCACGTTCCGCTACCCTCAACTGCCGCCGAGCATCGAGCGAATCGCGATCCGCGGCCTGACAGTCGGCGCCGGCAGCGTCGACCTGACTTTGTATCGTTACTCCGGCGCGGTTGGCCTGAATCTCGATCGCCGCAGTGGCAAGATCGACGTGTCCATGTTGACTTGACTTTCCGCCAGTCAAAAAAGCGCCGCGAGCGGGGGAAGTCGCATCGCGGCGCTCAGGCAGCGAACACCGGGGAAGTTGTTCGCAATCCGCTGCGGCTGCTGAATTGCGCTGCCGCACTGAGCTGGTAAAAGCAAGGCTCGTGCCAGCCCGACAAATCATTGCGAAACAACTACTTAGTAGGAATCTGGGGTCGCCGGCCCGGTGACGTGGATTGTCAGCTTTTGACGCGTTGCCGCCCGTCATGTCAGCTCAGCGCGGCAACACCGGCACGCAAGGCTGATCGCGTCTTTTCAACATATCACACAGAGCCCTCGCCCGCGGCTCATCCGCCACTCGTGCCTGTAACCTGAACAAGGAACCGTTCGCGGTGTCGGCCGGGAGGACTTGCGGCGAGAGTCCTTGCAGCTCCGTGGTAAACCGGGTCGTGAGCTGTTGCCATGCGTGGTTGGCCGCGGGCTCGCTGGCGAAGGCGCCGAGTTGGATGGCGTAATTGTTTGTGTCCACGGGAACACCGTCGGCCAACGGCGCGCGTGCGGGTATGGCGGGCGCGGCGGATGTTTCCGCGGCCCCGACCCCTGCCCCGGCCGCAGCCTGCGGCGGAGGCAAGCCGTTGAGCGCGAAATTCTGGATGCGGATTCGCGCCTCCTGCGCCCACTTGCCGTTAGGATATCGCGCGAGGAATTGCCGGTAGGCCTCGGCTGTGTCGGCGTTGCCTGCCTGCTGCCATTGCAGGTCCTCCGAAAGTTGTGCAATGCGCGTGCGCGCTTCGATCACGAGCTCGCTATCTGGATGGTCTTTGAGAAATCGCCCATAACTTTCGACCGTATCCGCGGCTTCCGCGGAGCGCCAGTCTTGTTGCTCGCGGCTGCATGCAGCGGCCACGACCAGACAAACCGCCACCGCGGCAACTTTTCCTGCGCGGAATGTGAGCATCGTCGACATCCTCGACCCCTGGGCACGGGCTATTCTATGGCCGCATGCGTGAGGGATTCTCCAGATGAATGAAACACCGAAGCGCCGCCTCGTCGATCAGATGGGCATTTCTCCAACGTTCGTAGCCGAAGGCTGCCATTTGACCGGGGATGTCGAGACCGGCGGTCCACTCGTGGTCCTGGGAGCCATCCGCGGTGACGGACGCGTCGGCGGTGCGCTCCGCATGGCTGCGAAGGCCGAATGGGAAGGCGAGATTCACGCGCAGGCAGCGGTCATCGCAGGCCGTATTTCGGGAAAGCTGGTGATAGAAGAAAAGCTCGAGGTGGGGGCCACAGCGGTCATTCGGGCCGATATCGTGGCTCGTAGCATCGCGGTGGCGAAGGGCGCAGTCATCGATGGCGAGGTGACCATCACGAGCGGCCAACCGATTGTGCAGTTCGAGGAAAAGCGCCGGACGGGCTGAGCAGCCGGTGCGTTCCCAACAGACCGTGGACAATGCCACGGCACACCCAACTTCTACCCCCAGCGACGCCCCCGCTCCACCCCCGTCGCCACCGCGCGTGATCCAAGTGTGAACCAACATCCCGCAAATACGGCTATTATGCTGTGGTAGACCACATTAGCGGGTTCGAGGGGATCGCACAGGGAAGTGCCAAAAATGTCTGCATTCGGCGACGCTCAGGCTCGCATGAAGGCCTTCCGACTATTACATATGGTGGCGCGCCGTGGAAACGCGCGTGACTTCCCAGAAAACACCCTGGCAGCGCTACGCTCCGCGCTGGCGCTTGGCGCTCGCTTCATTGAAATCGATGTGCACCTTTCCGCGGACGGCGTGCCCGTAGTTGCAAACGACAAGCAGTTCGCCGCCGTAGCCGGCTTCGAAGGATTGTCAGCGGCGCAGCTTGGCCTGCTCGACGTGAGCCAGCCGCATCGCTTCGGAACTCGCTTCGACGGCACGCGGATTGCCTCTCTCGAGACCGCGGTCGGGTTGCTCGAAGGGCGGCCGGAGATCACCGCCTTCATCATGATCGGCCAGAGCTGCGCGTGGCGCTTCGGGCGTGAGCACGTAATCTCCAAAATCATGCGCACCCTGAAGCCCGTTCGCTCCCGTTGTGTGCTTGGCTCAGGCGACCTGGCGACAATCCACGCGGCGCGGAACATGACGGGCTTTCCGATCGCCTGGGTATTGCCAACCTATGACGACCATACCCGCCTGAAGTACGAAGCCGTCCAACCTGACTACCTGTTTTGCGATCGTGCATACCTGCACGGCGAAGGCCCTCTGTGGCGTGGACCGTGGCGTTGGGTCATCTACGAAATAAACGCGCTCGAGGCGGTCCTCGATCTCGCGGTGCGCGGAGCACACTTCGTTGCCACCAAAGACGTGCGCGCGCTCGCCGAAGCGATGCGCGCACACGCGGTCAGCGGGTCACTTTCAGGCGCGCACGCCGTTCCTACAAGTCCCGGCCGGGAACCACCGCTTACACACTGAGCGCCGAACCCAGCTCACCGGGCTCGGCTGCAGCACCAAGCTCCGCAACAATACGCTGCTCGACCCAGCTCGGTCCGACCAAACGCTCGAGAAACCCGCAATGGCCGCCGAAGCGCGTCACCGTAAGCCGCAGGCAAGACGGGCGTGCCAAGCGCTCCAGGCTGTGCGCCGGAATGATGGGATCATCGAGCGCGGTGATGATATTCGCGGGAACGTCGAGGCGAGCAAGGCGTCCATCGATGATGGAGTATCCGTTCAGATAGTCATCGAGGCTAGAAAACTCGGTGAAGCGACGAATGAGCTCTGCGGTCATCCGGCGTAGGGTGGTACGACGGCCCAACTCCCTGAAATCGTAATCAGCAGGCCATACTGCCTGCTTCTTCAACAGGGAACGCATCCATCGGCGGATGAAGTACAACTGATAGCCTGGCATCCCTCGCTCCAGCGCGATCAGAGTGGTTCCCGGATCCAGCACCGGCGAGACGGCAACGACTTTGGCGATGTCGAGGCCAGCCTTGCCCGCCTCCGCGGCGACCCGCAATGCAAAATTACCACCCAGCGAAAACCCGATCAGGTTGAGGGGCTTGCGTTGGAACAGCCGCTGCACACTGCGGACCGCTCCCACAACCTCCGGCAGGCGGCAGGAATGAAAGAGCTCGCGGTTCAGATGATGGGTATCACCGTGATCGCGGAGATTCAGCCGTACAACATCGAAACCGCGATCGAAGAGCTGCTGAGCAAGGGACAGGACATAAAGCGTCTGGGCGCTTCCCTCCCAGCCATGCACAATCACCGCAACCCGGCCCACACCGTGCTCGGGACTCGAATGAAAGCACTGCAGACGCACCCCGTCACCGCAGTCGAGCAGAATAGCCTTTGCCGCATTGACCAAGGGGGTTGTGCGCCGCTCGATCGGGCGACGGCGGACAGCCGTGCTGGCCAGCATGGATTGGAGGTGTCCGTTCTGCAGCCAGCGCGGTGGCCTGAAGTCGTCCCCTTCTGAAATCACGGCCGTAACGCGCCAGATGGAGCCTGATTGGCTGATGATCGCCGTAGCGAGGGGTGCGACGCATGTGCCGCTGCGGGGCGCCCGCAGCAGGCGAGCATCAGCCAGTCAGGCTCGCCATCAACGGACGCGAATCTCCACGCGATTATTAGCGCTCGCAGCACGATTCCATTCGCCCGCAGTGAGGTCGCTTGAGAGTGCAGGATATTGTATGGCAACAAACGCCGGATCACCCACTGACGACTGCACCTGCAGCGCGCCGTGCGTCGAATGCCGCACGTCGCCAGCGATGTTGGCGAGAGCGACGGGCGTGTGTTGAGCGGGTGAAAGGGCATCGTCTGCAGGGTTGCCGAGCAAATCGCATTTTGCGAAAAGCATCTCATCCGGCGCAAGCGAGAAGCCGTCAACCTGGTTTCCAACCAGACAGAAACGCCCGGCGAAGGTCCTGATTTCCACCACGCCGCTGGCATTCTCCTTGGCCAGCCGATAGACGAGCTGCCGGACGGTGTCCAGGCGCGTTCCGCCCAATGGTTCGGCGCCATAAGGGACTTGAAGGACCAGAGGCTTTGCGTCGCTCGGGTTTGCAAACCTGGCCCGGCCCGTCAGGGGGGAGACAGGCAGCGGTTCAGTTGAAGCCGCCGAAACGGACGAATGTGCTCCTGAGCGCGGTGCAGCCGCCGTCGTTGTCGGCTGCCGAGCGGCCTGTTCCTGCTGCTCGGCAACGACAGCACGTAACCGAGTGAGCTCGGTGGCCACTCTCCACCAGAGACTCGTCGTCAGGAGCGCAATAGCCAAGGCAACGCTCGCGACGACCCATCCCCAGGGAACAGGCGGCCGCTGGGCCGGCGCTTCCGGGGAAGGAGGCGGTAATGACTCCAGCAGCAGCGCTCGCACCTCGGCTGTAATCCGGTCCGTCTGGGTATCGACGCCGGCCACTAGTGCCCGCCGCAGCTCAGCGAACTGCTCGCGCAGGGCGGTAGCGGTAAGTGTCACCGGAGGTCCCGTCGCCTCAATAGGTCCCGCCACAGGAGCAATCAGCTCGGGACCCGCCGGGACGGACACGCCCACACTGGGCCCATTGACCGTCGTGAAGCTGGTTTGCTCGGGCTGCCGTCGGTCCGCAACCAGGTGAAGCTGGTACAGCACCTTCGAGACATCTGCCGGCTTGATCTGTTTCGGTAATACGCCCACGGCCCCAAGCGCGCGCGCCTGTCCGAGATACAGCTCGCCTTCCTGGGAGGTGTACATCATGATCGGAATCGTGGCCGTGCGCGGGTTGTTCTTGATGGCCTGCACAGCCTGGAAGCCGTCCATGCCCGGCATCAGGTGATCCATGAAGATCACATCCGGACGGTGGGTCGTCAGGTACTCGATAGCGGCTTCCGCGTTCTCGGCGTTGTCGACGTCGAGATCGTACTTCTCGAGAATTCGCGCGAGAAACAGACGCGCAGACTTGGAGTCGTCCACTATCAACGCCCGCTTGGCGCCCATGACCGCTCCCACACAACTCCAGAAACAACTGCTTCCGGAGAAAGTGTAGCGCATAACATGGCCAATGCCCGCGATGTCGCAAGCACGCGACGAAGAAAGCGTCGCTCTAAGCAACTACATGGGACGAAGCGCGACGGGCGAGACGAATCGTGTCGTACAGGTCGGCCAGTCGCCGTGCCATCGCAGCGGAGGACCACGATCTGGCGTACGCCCGTCCGCGCTCGCCGAGGTCCTTCTGCAGATCAGTATCCCGCAGCACACGAGTTACTGCCGCCGCAAACTCATCCTCCTTCTCCGCGACGACCAGCGCCCCGCAGCCGGGCTTGAGAATCGAGCGGGTGCCCAGCTCCGCGGTCGAGACAACAGGAGCTCCCTGAGCCATGGCTTCGAGCAGCACCAGCCCCTGAGTCTCGGTGCGTGAGGCAAAAGAAAACACGTTGGCAGCGGCATAACAGTCCAACAGCGCCGTGTTGCGATCGAGGTACCCCGCGAAGAAAACGTCCTTTTCCAACTTCAAACTCGCGGTGAGCTGGCGCAGCGACTCCTTGGCTGGCCCTTCTCCGGCGATGACCAGCATGGAGCGTGGAACTGCCTCTCGCACTCTCATGAAGACCCGCACGAGGAAGTCGATGTTTTTCTCATGCGCAACACGGCCGATGTAGGTCATCAGCGGACGATCGGCCGGCAGACCCGACTGCGCCCGGAAGCGGTTGGCATCGCCGGGCATGAATCGATCGGCCGGGAGCCCGGTCGGCAGGATGTGAATGGGAGTGGATACTCCATACTCGAGCAGGACATCGCGCATGGGCTCGGACGGCGCGATCAATGCCTGTACGTCATCGCACTGTGAACGCGTAAAGGCACGAGCGAGATAACGTCCGAGCGATCGGGGCATCGCCGGAATGTAGTGTTGAACGTAGTCCTCGAAAAAGGTGTGATACGTCGCGACGCATGGGAGGTTTGCCCGTTTCGCGAAGCGCGCGCCCGCATAATGCGCGATAAACGGCGTGTGGATGTGAACGAGGTCGAAGCGATCGCGCGGGAGGCTGTCGAGCGTGCGCATCAGGGCGCCCCATCGCATTCGCCGGTCTTCCGGGTCTCGCGGGACCTTACCCGAGGCAACCCGGAGCAATCCGGGCTCATTGTCGAGGCTGTCTGTAGCGTACTGTGGCGCCACCAGGACAGTTTCCACACCGCAGTTGGCCAGGTCCTGGCGGAACGTTCTGATCGACGTCGAAACGCCGTTGACGCGAGGGAAGTAGACGTCCGAGATAAAGAGGACGCGCACGCGTGTCAGACTGCGGAACTCAAACGAGTGCGCAGCCCAGTTCCGCCAGCGAAGCTCCGATCGCGGCACCAGCCAGGACGTCGGTGGGATAGTGCAACCCCAGCACGACGCGGGAGCCGGCGATCATTGCGGCGGCCGGAACCAGAACCCAGCCTAACTCGGGGAAGTGCGCTGTCACCTGCCACGCGAAGGAGACGGCGTGGAGCGTGTGCCCCGAAGGAAAGCTGTACCGATCCAGAGGCGCCATCGCGAGATCGATGGTCGAATGGGTGATGAATGGCCGCTCCCGCACGAAAACCCGTTTCAAGAGCTTATAGAGGGCAACGCCGAGAAGGCCAGTGAGAGCCATGATGACGGCCGGCTTCACAGCCGACATCCCATACAGCAGGGGCAATAACGCCAGCACCACGTACCAGAGCACGCCATCGCCGAGGCGGCTGGCGATCTGGAACATACGTCGAGGAATCGCGAACGCAGCACCCCGATTCAGCTTCCGGCAGATGCTGTATTCGGCGGCGTCGACCCGCGCCATGAACGTGTTGAGCCCGCTAGCTTTCATGAGCACAGCCTCGTACCCGGCTACGTCAACTGGGTGACGAAATTATGAAAGTTTTTTTGCGACAGGGGTTTGGGTTGGACTTTGGGTATTCCGCCTCACAAAACGGCCTGAACCAGGTGCCGTGGCTTGGATTATTGCCGGGCCTGAGCTCTCATGTGCCCGCTTTGGAATGCGCGAGGCCGCCGCTGGTTCCCCCGACCAGCCGCATTCGACCGGAGGAGGGAGGCTTTATTCCCGAATGCCGCTGCCGCGATTCATCAACGCCACAGCCAGGAAGAATAGTGCCAGAGCCGCTCCCACCATCAGCGAAAACGCCACCCGGATGTCGACATCGGACGTGCCTAGAAAGCCGAACCGGAAGGCATTCACCATATGGAGGATGGGATTTGCATACGAGACCGAGCGCGCCCAGCTCGGCAACAGGCTTATCGAGTAGAACACGCCGCCAAAGTAGGTCAGTGGCGTCAGGACGAACGTCGGAATCCAGTTCACCTGATCGAAGTTCTTTGCATAAAGGGCATTCAGAAAGCCCCCCAAGGAGAACGTCGTGGAGGTCAGGAGCACAGCCGCCACAATCACCAAGGCGTGGTGCACGTGCAAATGGGTGAACAACAAAGAGACGATGGTCACTCCCGAGCCTACCAGCAGTCCCCGCACCACTCCGCCCGCAACGTAGCCGGACACGATAACCCAGCTCGGCAGTGGCGAGACCAGCATCTCCTCGAGGTGCTTACCGAACTTGGCGCCGAAAAACGAGGACACCACATTGGCGTATGAATTCTGGATCACCGCCATCATGATCAGACCGGGCGCGATGTACTGCATGTAATCGAAGCCGCCCATTGGACCTACACGGCGGCCGATCAGACTGCCGAAGATGACGAAGTACAGCGTCGCGGTGACCGCCGACGGAACGATGGTTTGCGCCCAGATGCGGATGATACGGCCGTATTCGCGGATGACGATGGTCTTGAAGCCGATCCAGCGAATGACACCAACATTGACGGCGGGCGTGGTGGCTTCATGGGCAACCGTACTCATCAGGAACGACCTCCCTGAGCGTGCGCGGCAGTTGCTGTGGGCTCGAGGGCAGTCCCGTTCGGGCCGCCTTTCTCGATGAGGCGCATGAAGATCTCCTCCAGGCGGTTCACCTTGTTCCGCATGCTCAGCACCTCGATCCCCAGCGCCGACAATTGCGCGAACACGTCGTTGAGGCTCTGCTCCTTCGCCAGTTCGACCTCGAGCGTGTGATTGTCCACGAGGACCACTCCGTAGCCTTGGAGGCCCGGCGGAACGGCTACGGCGTCACGCAAGTTGAGCACGAACGTCTCGGTGTTGAGTTTGCGCAAGAGGCTGCTCATCCGATCACGCTCGACGATGTGACCGCCGTTGATGATGGCGATATTACGGCACAACGTCTCCGCTTCCTCGAGATAGTGCGTGGTTAGAATGATCGTCGTGCCCTGCGAGTTGATGTCGCGCAGGAAGTCCCACATGGAGCGGCGGATCTCGATGTCCACTCCCGCCGTCGGCTCGTCGAGGATGAGCAGACGCGGCTCGTGTACGAGTGCCCGCGCGATCATCAGCCGGCGCTTCATTCCGCCCGAGAGGCCTCGTGACATCTTGTCGCGGCGATCCCAGAGCTGCAGCTGTTTCAGATACTTCTCGGCACGCTCACGCGCCACCGGGCGGGGAATGCCGTAGAAGCCGGCCTGGTTCACGACGATGGTGTAGGGCGTCTCGAACTGGTTGAAGTTGAGCTCTTGAGGGACGATGCCGATACAGGCTTTGGCCACCTCGAGCTCCCGCTCGATGTCGTGACCGAATACGCTCACCTTGCCGCTGGTTTTGTTGACCAGCGAAGTGATGATTCCGATCAGCGTCGTCTTCCCGGCGCCGTTCGGTCCGAGCAGCGCGAAGAAATCGCCCTGCTCGACGTCGAGATCGATTCCTTTCAGCGCCTCGACGCCGTTTTTGTAGGTTTTGGTAAGCCCGCGAACTGACAGTGCATTCATGGTCAGGAGAATCGGTCCTGCGGTCGACACACGCAAGCGCTCATTGGCGCAAATGCGCCAGTGGCTCCGATTCAGGTCATTTCAGCGCGTCGGCCTGACTCCGACAATGCCTCAGCGGGGGTATTGACGCGCTCGAGAACGGGACACTCCGGCTCCGGCAACGGAGCCTGGCGTGGCGCCGGAGGCCAGCTCAGCTGAGCAGGACCCCGGGCTTCAGATTCTTGAGATCCTCCTGCGCCGCCTTGATACGCGTGCGCCAGACCTCGTAAGGATCCCAACCCGTGGAAGGTTGAGAGCGGACGGCAAACTCCTCATTCGCAGCAGCCGGTACTGGCTGTGAATCAGCCAGAAGGCTGTCCACTTCCACTGACGTTTTCATTTTCAAGCCCTTCATTCATCGATCTTGTTGTGTCCCGCCGGATTTGTTCCTTCCCGACGTGGGGCCGGGATTTTATTCCCGCGGCTGTGAAAGGGAAGTGACCATTTCGTTGCTTTTCTGTCACGTGTGAGCTAGTTCGCAAAATATCGAGCCAGATACTCCTCGAACGAGCCCTGGTCACTGGCTTCGATTTGACTTTGCTTCGCCAGTGACTCTTCCGCCTCCCGTCCAAACTCCGCCAGCCGCTCCCCGTTCGGGGCGTATAGATCCAGAAAGTACGCCTTGTGAGTCGCCGACATGCGCAACGCCAAGTCGAAAAAGGACTCTCCCGTCGTCCCCAGCTCCTCCATGAGCCGCGCCGAGGGCGTGCGAGTGACGTCAGCAACTTTGGCCGCCTGAGTTGCCAAAGCCTGGGAATAAGGCCGTGAAGCATCGCTGCCGTCCAGGATCTCGCAAATGCCCGCCATGGAATCAAGCAACTCGCGTGCCCAATCGACCATCAGAACACTGTCGCTGTCGCGCCAGAGCATCAACCCCGGCTCGCGTCCGCGCCGAGCCACCGTCACGTGGTTCTTATCGAGCGCACTCTGCTCAGCCCCACCGATCGGCGGGCTCTCCTTCAGCAGGCAAAGCGCCAGGAAGGCTTCGAGGAAGCGCAGCTTGTTCTGGTTCACCCCTACCGGATCGAAAGCGCTCACGTCGAGCGCGCGCACTTCTACATACTCCACACCGGCGCGCAGGAGAGCCTTGGTCGGTCGCTCGCCGGAACGCGCGACGCGCTTGGGTCGAATGAAGCTGTAATATTCGTTCTCGATCTGCAGGATGTTGGCGTTGAGTTGACGGTACTCGCCGTCCACTTCCACTCCGAGCGCCTCGTACGGAGGGTGTGGCGTGGTGATCGCGTGCGTGAGGTCACGCACGTATTCCTCCAGACTGTTGACGGAGACCGACAAGCCCGCCTGGTTGCGGTTACGGTAGCCGACGTCGCTCATGCGCAGGCTCGTGGCATAAGGCTCGTAAGCGGTATTGCTGGAGAATTCCGGCAGCTCGAAGTTACGGCCCTTCAGGAATGACTTGCAGACCACGGGCGAGACGCCGAACAGATACAACACGATCCAGCCATAGCGGCGATAGTTGCGCAACAGGTCGAAATAACATGCGGACACGAACCGGGAACCGTGATCGCGTGATTTGAGCACGTCCGCGTACGCTTCCCAGAAGGGCAGCGGAAAGGAGTAGTTGAAATGGACTCCGGAGATGGCCTGCATCATGCGGCCATAGCGCAGGCCAAGCCCCCGCCGGTAGACCGTCTTCATGCGCCCGATATGAGAGGTGCCGAACTGGGCGATGGGAATGTCCTCATCCCTCTCGATGGCTCCCGGCATGCTGGTAGCCCACAACAGCTCCTCGCCGAGGTGGCGGTAAACGAACTGGTGCAGATCGAGTAAGTATTGCAGCAGCTCCCAGCTCGTCGTGAACGCCGGAGTCACCAGCTCAATCAGGCTTTCGGAGTAGTCTGTGGTGATGTGCTCGTTCGTCAACGCCGAGCCGAGCACCCGAGGGTGCGGAGTCTGCGCCAGGGCGCCATCGGTCATTACCCGCAGGGACTCTTTTTCCACGCCCTTGCGGCCACCCTGCAAGATCTGCGGCTGGCCGCCGTTGATGAGCGCGGCAAGCCGCCGCTCGAAGACACGATCGATACCGAATCTGCTCATGCGGACAGCCTGGAACGGTGCTTCACCTGCAGGCAAAACTCCTGCCCATACTGAGCACCATTGGAAAATTGGGTGCCGAGGCTTGGCCAACCGGCACAGCTCCGGCTCGCGAAGGTTGAGCCGGTTCCGGTGATGAGGATCTCATTTACGCTTAAGTTCAATGGCCGCCCCTCGTTGTGCTTATTGTTTGGCTCACGTCGGGAACCACGCGCCCGTTTGATCGAGCACCGCCTCAGGCGTAAAACCGGGACAGGCGAGCATTGATCAGACAAGCTTCTGGCTCAAGGTGGACATCTGGGCCGGCGCTCATGCTTGAGCTAGGCTTGCGACATCTTGCCGCTGGGCGGGTGGCCAGCGCAATTACCGTAAAGAGAGAGACAGACATGATCGGAATCATCGGTGGTACTGGCCTGTATCGGATGGATGCGCTCCGTGTAACACAAACGCGCGAGGTCAGTACGCCGTTCGGTCCGCCCTCCTCGCCCATCGTCATGGGAGTGCTGGGCGGCCGCGAAGTCGCTTTCCTCGCCCGCCACGGGCTTCATCACGACCTTTTGCCAAGCGAGATCAATTTCCGCGCCAACATCTGGGCACTGAAGAGCATGGGCGCCCGGACCGTCATCGGCGTCTCAGCCGTCGGCAGCCTCCGCGAGGAGATCCACCCCGGCGATATCTCCCTGCCCTCGCAATATGTCGACTTCACCAAGGGCATCCGCGCGTCGACCTTCTTTGGCCGCGGGGTCGTCGCGCATGTTTCCACCGCCCAACCGGTGTGCCGCAAAACCTCCGACCTCATCGCCCGCGTAGCGCGTTCCCTCGGGATGGCCATCCATGAGAACAAGACATATGCCTGCGTCGAAGGCCCACGACTCGGCACCCGCGCCGAAAGCTTCTTCCTCCGCAGCGCCGGCGCCGACCTTGTCGGAATGACCAACGTTCCCGAAGCCTTCCTCGCCGTGGAAGCGCAGTTGGGGTACTGCACTATCTCCCTCGCCACTGACTACGACTGCTGGCTCGAAGACGAGAGCCAACATGTGTCGGTCGAACAGGTCATCTCGCTGTTCCATAAAAACCTGACTCGCGTGCAGCAGCTCATTGCGACCACCGTAGCTGAGTACGTGGAGGACGAGTCACGCCCCTGCCGTCAAGCGCTTCGCAACGCGATTGTCACGCCGCGGGAGCAGATGACGGATGAGCAGAGGGGGCTTGTGGATTTTTTGATGAGTTGAAGGGGAGGCACCGCGCATCCGATGTCCAGCGGTCCGGGGGCTGGAGCCAAGGAGCCGAAGACGATCAGGTATCGGCCAGGCGAGAGCGGACTGCATCCACGAACAATGAGATGTCATCGAGACTGAAACGAATGACCTGCTCGACAATATCCAAATCGAGATCCTGATATTGATGAACGGCAATGTTGCGGAATCCAATCATGCGCTGCAGGCGAGCGCTCGCTACCGGCGTAACAAGTCCGGCGCGCTCCAGCAAAGCAAAGCTTTCCTTCGCATCCCCCGGCACTCCGAGCCGTCCCTTTCTGACAAGAATGTTGGCAATGTCGATAGCCGCCTCGCATGCGCGGGTAACATTGAGAATAGCAGCATCTTGCCGGGTGTAGTCCTGTTTGAATCCGCTTCCTGCTTGAGCAAGCTCGGCGCGCGCCCTCTCAATGCACCTCTCAATCGTCGCAATTTTCCGCGCACCGACCGTCATGTTGATGTTTGATCCAATCTACCCAGATACAGCGCCAGTATTTCCGCCCGGCGTGGATTGAACTCCGCGTAATCCGTCATCCGCTCCGCCTCCCAACACAACACATCTTCCGGCCGACGCACCATCAGTGGCCGCCCTTCTCGCAACACCTCGTGCACGAGATCGAGGTTGACAGCCCGCAGATTCACGATATCGACCTCGCGACCCGTGTGCCGCGAAACCTCCGTAATCAGCCCCAATCGGTCAGATATTCCCACCTTGGGCGCCATCAAAACCGCCAGATCGATGTCGCTGTCAGGCCATTCGTCACCCCGGGCAAAACTGCCATAAGCGTAGATTGCCCACGCTTCCGGCAAAGCCTCCGCCACTACGCGGCAAGCGGACTCCAGGATGTTTTGGCGGTCAGCGTCTTTCAATATGGATGCGCCACTTATTTGTCGCGTCCGCAGGCTTCAACGGGACCGCGGTGTTGCCACTTCGGTTTGCCCAGTGTCTGCGATCCACCCGAACTCGATCGTTTCCGTCCCGATGCTTCAATGAGGCCGCAGGTTCTGCCGCGGAGGTCAAGCAACGCCGGGACTGTACTACCGAATCAGGGGCGGCTTCAATGAGGCCGCGGCGTTCTGCCGCGGATGTCGTCATACGCCAGCTTTCCTCTCCCGCCATTCAGCATATGCTTCAATGAGGCCGCGGCGTTCTGCCGCGGATGTCTCGAAATGCCCGTGACCGACGTGATCGCATACATGGAAGCTTCAATGAGGCCGCGGCGTTCTGCCGCGGATGTCATCGGTGGATGTCCAGCTTCCAACGAATGTAGAGCCTTGCTTCAATGAGGCCGCGGCGTTCTGCCGCGGATGTCAGGCCCTGCTGAACACCCCACAGGTGAACCCCCTACGCTTCAATGAGGCCGCGGCATTCTGCCGCGGATGTCCATTGGCTGGACGATGGCGACGGTAGTCCGATCATGCTTCAATGAGGCCGCGGCGTTCTGCCGCGGATGTCCAGGCGCCGGTGTTCGATCATGTCGCCCGTGGTTAGCTTCAATGAGGCCGCGGCGTTCTGCCGCGGATGTCAGTTGGAGCGCGCCAGCGAGCTGTGAATCTCGCACACGCTTCAATGAGGCCGCGGCGTTCTGCCGCGGATGTCGTGGGATTCGGTGAAAGGTTTCGCTGGCCTGTTCGAGCTTCAATGAGGCCGCGGCGTTCTGCCGCGGATGTCTCAGGTGTGGGTTGCGAGTGAGAAAGCGCGTGTCCCGCTTCAATGAGGCCGCGGCGTTCTGCCGCGGATGTCCGCTCGCGGTGGGAATCCTGACCGTGATTCTCGTGGCTTCAATGAGGCCGCGGCGTTCTGCCGCGGATGTCCTTTCCCCTTCCGCGCTATCGCGCATGCTGAATTTGCTTCAATGAGGCCGCGGCGTTCTGCCGCGGATGTCCACGAGACGCTTGCGGTCGGGGCTGCGCCCTTCACGCGCTTCAATGAGGCCGCGGCGTTCTGCCGCGGATGTCTGCCGGTACCCCGATCAAGGTGTCGACGGGACTGACGCTTCAATGAGGCCGCGGCGTTCTGCCGCGGATGTCCGCCAACGCGGGAAGAAATCCAGGAATTTTTGATCGAAGAGCTTCAATGAGGCCGCGGCGTTCTGCCGCGGATGTCACTTCCCCGGCTACCCCTACCTCGCCCTCCTGACCCAGCTTCAATGAGGCCGCGGCGTTCTGCCGCGGATGTCCCGAAATGCGCCGACTCGCGCTCTACCAGGCCCACGGCGCTTCAATGAGGCCGCGGCGTTCTGCCGCGGATGTCCTGCCGGGCGCGATAGATCCCATCGCGGGTGGGAGGGCTTCAATGAGGCCGCGGCGTTCTGCCGCGGATGTCAGGCGCGCGGCGAGTAGCACATACCACGGGGCTAGCGCTTCAATGAGGCCGCGGCGTTCTGCCGCGGATGTCGGCCGAAGTGCCCGCCGATGCGTTCTGACACGCAGAGCTTCAATGAGGCCGCGGCGTTCTGCCGCGGATGTCGTGAGCCGCCCTCCCAAGGCCGTGAGTGACTACATGGCGCTTCAATGAGGCCGCGGCGTTCTGCCGCGGATGTCAAGCCATTCTCGGAAACCCACAAGGCGGAGACCGAGAGCTTCAATGAGGCCGCGGCGTTCTGCCGCGGATGTCGCGACTTTCGTGTACATGCCGCCTCGACCCCCAGAGGCTTCAATGAGGCCGCGGCGTTCTGCCGCGGATGTCGTTCTCGACTGCCGGCTCAACATTGAGTGCCGCGCCGCTTCAATGAGGCCGCGGCGTTCTGCCGCGGATGTCGCCAGTGGATGGATGGTTGGCAGGACGTGGCCATGCGCTTCAATGAGGCCGCGGCGTTCTGCCGCGGATGTCAAGCAACTCAGTCTGTCGTGAGATGCGGGTCCAGAAGCTTCAATGAGGCCGCGGCGTTCTGCCGCGGATGTCTCTTTTGGTTCGAGCATGCGACGAAGCATATTGCCCGTGCTTCAATGAGGCCGCGGCGTTCTGCCGCGGATGTCAACATGGACACCTCTCTGCACCCGGAACGGGTGCGCGCTTCAATGAGGCCGCGGCGTTCTGCCGCGGATGTCTGGCGCGCCGCCTAAAAGAACGTCCCAAATCATGCTCGCTTCAATGAGGCCGCGGCGTTCTGCCGCGGATGTCTCCGAATGAACTGGCAGCGGCGTCATGCCATGACCAAGCTTCAATGAGGCCGCGGCGTTCTGCCGCGGATGTCCATCCTTGTCGGCGCTGATCAGGTCCGGCGGATCGTGGCTTCAATGAGGCCGCGGCGTTCTGCCGCGGATGTCGTGATCTTCTCGCGATCGAGCAGTCACGCCAGGAGCTGCTTCAATGAGGCCGCGGCGTTCTGCCGCGGATGTCGCCTCGAGGCGGACAAGGAACAGGACTCGGAGGTGTTGGCTTCAATGAGGCCGCGGCGTTCTGCCGCGGATGTCGGCCCCAACAAAAGGCCGATGTAGAACAAAGACTTCGCACTGGATATGCGAGCGCTGTTGATGAACAGACGCACAGGCCAGCCTGATTTGCGAGATCTGTTCTGAATCGGGGAAAAACCTCTTGATTGTTAAAGAGTTGCGAGACGCGAGCGCTCGCCGGTAATTATGCCATTACCGGAGCGCTCGCGAGCGGCCGGCGTACTGTCACACGACGACCGGCCCTCGCTCAATGGGTGAGTAAGCTTTCCCGAGGCTCACAATCCTGGGCGCCACCTGGTCTGCGAGCCCGACGTCCATCAGAACCACATGGTCGTCATCATGGTGAATCATGCCATCCAGTAGTGCAATCAATTCCGCGTGTTTCTGCCGGCTTAGCCGGCATTGAAATATCGATAGTTGTAGCCATTCGCCAAAGCCCTCCATCAACCGAAATACCCTCCGCCAGCGCTTGGGATCGGCGATATCGTAGGCGACGATATACAGGTGCTCGTGTTGCATACTTCATCGCGTGGTGAAGTGGGGGTATTCAACCAGCTCTCCCAGGAGATGACGGGCAAGCAGTCGCGCTTGCAGCTCCAGCAAGCGGCGATAGCTGACCTTGTACCCGAATATGGGATGAGTCACCTCCTGGGATAGCCGCCGCTCGAATGTGCCTATGAATCTCTTGCGACCGTCGTCCGTCAGTGCCACCGATCCTGCGACGCTCAGGAAATCGGAGGGACGCACTTCCCCGTTATTGATCGCCTGAATCACGCTGGAGTCGGCGACCAGCGGCCGAAACGGTTCCATCATGTCCAGCGAAAGCGCTGGCCGACCATACCTCGGCTGATGAAAGAAGCCACGATAGCAGTCGAACCCTACGGCCGTCAGCGCTACCGTCCACGTGCGCACAAGCAACGAATACGCGTAGGAAAGAAGGGCATTCACCGGATCGGTGGGCGGCCTGCGATTGCGAGTCTGAAAGTCGAATACAAGGGAAACGCCGTCCTCACCGCGACTCAACATGGAGGCAAACGATCCGAAATACCGCGCGGCCGCCTGGCCCTCCGCACCAAGGAGCTCGCTGAGATCAGCAGCGCGCTGAGCGCGGCGGACGTCAGCCTGGAACCCATCAAGCAAATCTTCGGGCACCGCATCCTGCTTCCAGTTTCGACGCAACAGCGTCTTCTGGTTCTGTATCTTCGCGACCACGAGTCCTTTGGCAATCCGCAGACAGGCATGTGGATCGAAACTGGTTCGATATTGTGCCGTACGAATCTCCACGTTCTTATGTCCAACTCCGACCGTGTGGCCCAGAAACCAGCCGCCAAAGGAATGCCACGAGATCGGAATTTCGCGCGACATGAGCTCGTGCAACGTTGGTGTCGTGACATAGATCTGTCCCATGAGGACGAGCTGGGAGATGTCAATGAGCCGAACCGTCTGGACCTTCTCATCCTCTACAGTTACTTCGAGGGTCTCACCTTTTTTGTTCACCTTTGCGCCGCGTGCCTGGACATACAGCGGCAGCGCCTCATCTCGAGACACAAACAGCTGACGAGGCGGAGTATCCTGCCGGCGCAGGAAGTTGACTTCGTCCGGCAGGCAAATTGCGGCGAGCGAGCACCGGGCGCATTTGGGACTACTTTCGAGGGGCGGCGGAATCTGACCTCCAGCGGCCATGACACGCATTCCGTCCATGGCTCTGCGCGTGAGATCACGCAACTCATCGTCGAGCGCGACCCGCACTCTCTCGCGACTCTCTACGTAGTAGAGAAAGCCCTCCTCGCAAATATAACCATGCTCCTCCAGGATGAGCCCTTGAACACAAAGCTGTACCCGCTCCGGATCGTACGCTCCGCGAGGAGTATGGGGCCGCTTACCACGTTTGTAGTCTACCGGCGTTACCCGATTCCCTTCGCCCTCCACCAGATCCATTCTGGCGATGAGCCCAAGCCGATTGGACGATAAGGTGATCGACCGGGCGTGAATGCGCTCAGGCTCGGCGCCGGATGACCGCATCCCGGAGTCGGCCGAGCTCGGCAGATCCCCGCTCGGCCGATCCACCCGGCGATGGGCATGGCGCCCCTCAACAGTATCGACCGACTCGGACCATTCACCCTGTATCCACTCGAGGTACGCGAGGCGGTGGCAATATTGAAATTCGTTGATCATCCGTGCTGGAAGCAGGGGCATATCGCCCCCGTCGGGGGCAGAGGTCATTGTCCGCACTTGCTCCATACGCGCCTGCCAACTCTGTCTTTTCCGGGATGCTGAGCATAACTCCCGATAGGCAGTGCGCAGATATGAGTCAGGTCTCACATCGACACTACTTAACGTCATAACTGAGACATGTGTTTTGTTAGTGCCAATGCTTTGTCATGCCGCATCGCACAAACGACCCAACAGGAAACCGGTCCACCTTGCGCCAGGCACCATTCCGCTGAGTTCATGCACCTTCGGCGCCTAACGGCTGAACGTCAGACCGTATGGGACCCAGAACGCAGCGCACGCCATCCAAAACTCGGATGCGCATCGTGTGAACACAAACTATAAGTAGTCCTTACGTCATACCTCGAACAAGAGCTGAAGGCGCGACCGCACGAAAAGCTTCTGCCCGGCAGGGACACCGGCCAGCCTGCGAGGCGTTTTGGGTGCGGTTAGTTGATAGCCCATTCCACAACAGCACCGGAAAAGAACACGGACGCTGCCGTCATCCATTCCGCGGCTTGTCGTCACGAAGATATGAGCAGCCGTACCTGCTGCGTATTCCGGCGGTGATAATCGGCTATTCCGCCCAACGTGACCGGGCATTCCGGGATCGTAACCGACTATTCCGGACACGGCCGAAAATCGGTCACCTTCGAGCGGAATGAGCGGTCGCATTCGGCCGGAACGGTCGGTCACGTTCAAACGGAATCAGCGGTCAGCAAGGTCCGGAATACGCGGCCTGCGACGGCCATCATCGGCAGAACCATATGAATTACGTTACGAACGTACTCATGGAATGGCTGTGGAGGCTTGCGCACTCCGAAGGTCACCGCCGTCGGCTATGGGGCAAGTTGCGGAACAGCCGGCATCTGTCGGTAGACTTGGAAGAGGCTGTGTTATTGCTCCTACGCCTGCCTGTGACGGAGGCGGGCGTCCGCATCCGCTGCCGAAGCCGACGCCATCTGTTTAGATTCGAGAAATCTGAACAGTTGCCTCTTGATTGCGCGCGCCATTGAGTGGGATAAGCTACTTCATTGCTGTTAGAGGCGGGGCAGACAGCTTGTAAAGCGATGATCAAGTGGCCAATGAAGTTGGAGGCTTGGTGGGCATAAAACGTCGCGCATCCGACGGTAAAGAACCGCGATTCTATCCGCGGTGAATAGCCATGGTATTTAGACTGTTCGACGTGAGGCCATTTCTGCGTCAGGACGAAGGTCAGCATTTCGACCGAAAGTCCCTGTTTGAAGGCGCCGACGGATCTAAGCGGCCGCGCAACAAGCGCGCTGTGCGAGACCAGGTAGCGGAATATGTGGCTGCCTTCGCCAACGCGGAGGGTGGCGTTCTAATTCTAGGTATCGAAGACGATGGAACGGTGAGTGGACATCGTTACACAACCGATGCCGTGCGCTCGATCCTGGAAACGCCGCGCACGAGACTGCGGCCACCGCAGCCTCGTGGATTCGCCCTCCAGCATGAAGGCCATGAATTGCTGATATTCGATGTATCGGCCAGCGATGTCGCCATCCAAGTCGACGGCAATGGCTTCCCATTGCGGATGGGTGACCGCACCGTACAGGCATCAGAATCGCAGATCCAGGCACTGAAGTTTCGCGGCCTCGCCGAGAGTTGGGAAGCGCAGCCGTCGCGCATGGCACTCCTCGATCTCGATTCTTCGCTACTGGCGAGCGCTAAAGCCAGTTCGGGGCTCTCTTCGTTGTCGGATGCAGAGTACCTGCTAAAGCGTAGGCTCGCTGATCCGCGCGGCAAAGGCATAGCGCTGCGACGCGCAGCGGAATTGCTTTTTGCCACCGATGGCCCCGATCACCCCAACGCCGGTGTGCGTGTATTTCGGGTCATTGGGACCGAGCGCCGGTTAGGGGTCGAACACAATGTTGAAGAGAAATCGCGAATTGACGGAAATCTTGTATCCACCGTCACCGCCACGTTTCGCGCCGTCGAGGGTCTTATTCGCCGGCCGTCCCGACTTCGGGGCATTCGATTTCGAGATGTCCCGGAATATCCAGAGTATTCCTGGAAAGAAGCGGTACTCAACGCTGTTGCTCACAGGGATTATTCAATTGAGGGACGAACAACCGAGGTTTGGTTTTTCGAAGACCGCCTGGAAGTATCCAGTCCCGGCGGCCTCATTCCAGATCTGACGCTCGCCGAGCTGCTGCGTCTCGACAGACGTCATATGAGCCGCAACCCGCGAACTGTTCGTGCGTTGGTCGACCTCGGTGTCGTTCGCGACCAAGGAGAAGGCATTCCACGCATGTTCGCGGAAATGGAGGGACTCTTCCTTCCGGCCCCTGTTATAGAAGCGAGGTCAAGAGAGTTCGTCGTTACGCTTCGCAATACGCCTGCCTTCAGTGAGGGCGACAAAGCTTTCGTCAGCTCGTTGGATTCCATGGACCTCGCCGACCTGGAATTCCGAGCCCTGTTGGAAGCCTACCGCCGTGGCAGAATCGATAACTCTCGGCTCAGAAGAGTAACAGGACTCGATACGCTCTCCGCGAGCGCATTGCTTCGGCGCATGCGAGACCGGGATTTGCTCACATTGCATGCCGCCGGACCTGCAAGTTTCTATGTCTTGGCCCCGCAGATCCCCCGTCCGTGGCTGGGTAACGCAGTAGACACGTCACTATCGGCAGGAACTCCCCTGGATCGGGGGGGGCTCCAAGCTGAATCCCAGGCGGATCGGGGGGGGTTCGCAACGGATCGGGGGGGGCTCCAAGCTGAATCCCAGGCGGATCGGGGGGGGTTCGACGAGCAGGTTCAACAGATTGTCTCGTCGTTGGGCCTGAGGCCTCGAAAGAGCAGGCTCCGGCAGGCGATCCTGGAACTAACCCAGCTTCGACCCTGGCGCCCGATTGAGTTGGCCGATGTTTTGGACTTCAGCCCCGGCAAGCTCGTGGAACGACACCTGAAGGACATGGTTGCCGACGACCTGTTGGAGAGAACTCATCCTGAAAACCCGGCGCATCCGGCGCAAGCGTATCGGGCGAAGACAAAACAGGAGCACCACGAAGCAAATCGCTCCAATGAAATGGACGATTCACCCGAATCCTGAAACTCACACCACCATCAGCTTGACGTCGGAGTCCAGCCGAGTTGGCAAATGCATTGAATTTCACTGAGCGAGCTTATTGAATATTGGCTCTGTCAGATCTGAGTTCGTAAAATGACTTCGTGCACGTCGTCAGACCGGTTTGCGGTCTCAGATCTGATCGACAAAGCCGAAGAAGGTTTGGCGAGTAGCTTTGACCCTGATGCCCGCCTTTGCTCCAACGCGCGCGACGGCGGCAAAGTGTCGCAAAAGCGATGCTGGAGGAGAGCATGCGCTGCCGCCGAGCTGGATTGACCCTGTCGACCACCACACCCTCGCCAATCCTGTTCGGCGGCAGCGCACAAACTTGTTCCTGCAACCTTCAGTCGAGCGCTGGAATCTTCGTAAGACGTGGCGTGCTGAAGAGCCTGCGCTGCCGCTGAGCCGGATTGATTACATCAAACGCCGCGCTGCTGCGAGCCACTCTGCGGCAGCTCACGTCCGGGTCCCGCAGCCCCACCTACAAAACAACAGAACGAACACGCAATGTTCATGTACACTCCAGCCTGTTATACTGTACATACAATCAGTCAGGAGGTCATCATGGACGAGACGCTCACCGACCGCAAGCCGGCACTGACTCTCCCAGAGCTGGCCGCACAGATCACCGAGTTGACTGGCCATCTCAATGCTGCCAGTTATCGCTGGCTGGTGTTGGTCGCTGAATTCGACCGGCGCCAGGGCTGGTCGGACGGGGCGACGCAGTCATGTGCGCATTGGTTGAATTGGCAGTGCGGAATCGACATGGGAGCGGCCCGTGAGAGAGTGCGCGTGGCGCACGCTCTGGAGAACCTGCCACGAATCTCCGCGGCAATGGAGCGTGGGCAGCTCAGCTACTCCAAAGTGCGAGCCTTGAGCCGGGTCGCCTGCGCACAGACGGAGGAGTACTTTTTATCTATCGCCTTGCACGGCACCGCAGCTCACGTAGAGAAACTAGTGCGCCAGTACCGGCGTGTCCGAGAGTCGGAGGAACTCTCCCGCGAAGCCCAGCAGTACGCCACGCGCCAAGTCAGTTACTGCCACGACGCGGATGGCTCCCTGATCCTTAAATGTCGGCTGCCGGCCGAGATCGGCGCGTTGGTCATCAAGGCACTGGATGCCGCTGTGAATGACAAGGAAGCGGCCACCGCGACGGCGAGAGACATTTCCGCGGAAACGTGCGCACAACAGATTGCGCTAAGCATCAAGCGGGAGTCCTCCGATGAAAGGCCCTCCTGGGGTGCCCGACGTGCGGACGCTTTGGGACGGATCGCGGAGAGTTACCTCCAGCACGGTTCGGAAGCGCTCAGCGGAGGCGACCGCCAGCAAATCGTCGTTCATGTTGATGTGGAGGCGCTGCGAGAGGACGGCGCGGGACGCTGCGAGCTCGAAGACGGCCCCTCCTTGGCGGCGGAGACGGCGCGCCGTCTCTCCTGTGACGCGAGCATTGTCACGATGGTGGAGAACGCGCAGGGCGAGCCGCTCAGCGTCGGGCGAAAGACGCGCAGTATCCCGCCGGCCCTGCGCCGAGCGCTGAAGACACGCGACCGGGGCTGCCGATTTCCGGGTTGCTCGAATACGCGCTTCATCGATGGGCATCACATCCACCACTGGGCGAAAGGAGGCGAGACCTGCCTGTCCAATTTGGTCCAGCTATGTCGCTTCCATCACCGGCAGGTCCACGAAGGCAAGGTCGTCGTGAAAAGCCTGGATGATGGCGCGCTACGCTTCTTGCGCCCGAACGGTGAGAGCTTCGACAGTGTTGCTCCGGATCACACACGGCCGCTATCCGATTGGCGTGAGCTTTGCGCCGAGCACGAACAGCGCGGCATCTGTATCGATCAGAATACGGCCACTACGGGATGGCGGGGAGAGAAGATGGATTTCGGACTTGCGATCGAGGTTCTGCTGCAACAGGCGAAGCGAAACGCTCGCGTTTCCGCGGAAACTCATTGAGCCCACGCCGAGCAGGATGGCGTTGGGATGCGATGATCGAGGTGGTCAATCCAGCTCGGCGGCAGCGCATGTTCTCTTCCAACAGCGCCTTTGCCGGGTCTCGGCGCAGTCGCGCGATTGCAGCACGGGCGGCCTCCAGGCATCCGACGCGGATGACCGATCGGAAATTTGTGTCACCATCGCAGAGCTGCTTGAGGCTTCGATGAGGCCGCGGCGTCCTGCCGCGGATGACGATGGGACAACCCTTTCTCATGGTCCTACAACGGTGCTTCAATGAGGCCGCGGCGTCCTGCCGCGGATGACATCCCGACCTGATGAGAAAGATCCGACGCCACTTCGCTTCAATGAGGCCGCGGCGTCCTGCCGCGGATGACACGTTGGTGAGGTTGGCTACAGCGCCCGCTGAGTTGATGCTTCAATGAGGCCGCGGCGTCCTGCCGCGGATGACCTCGCCCTTGATCCAGGTACTCGGCCATGTTGGCGGCCTTCAATGAGGCCGCGGCGTCCTGCCGCGGATGACGGTATGGGCTTTGTCTTCATCGATCCGCACGCCACCCTTCAATGAGGCCGCGGCGTCCTGCCGCGGATGACTTGGGCCGCTTGCTGGTCTGGTTGCTAAATACGGCACCCTTCAATGAGGCCGCGGCGTCCTGCCGCGGATGACGTGTAAGTCGCGGCCAAGAGTAGACCGGCATCCGCTGCACCTTCAATGAGGCCGCGGCGTCCTGCCGCGGATGACGGCTTCTACTCCGATGCCCTGACGGACGAGGAGCACCCTTCAATGAGGCCGCGGCGTCCTGCCGCGGATGACCGCCCCAACAAAAGGCCGGTATGGAACAAGGGATTTGCGTCGGGTCTGCGAGCGCTGTCGATAGTTAGGACACATATGCCACGCTGATTTGAGAGATCTCTTCTGAATCAGAGAAAAAGCTCTCAGTTGTTAAAGAATTGCGCGCGGCGAGCGCTCACCGGCAATTATGCCATCACTGGAGCGCTCGCAAGCGATCGGCGTGAGCGTCCCACGACGACCGGCCCTCGCTCAATTGATGAGTAAGTCTTCCCGAGGCTCAGAATCCTGGGCGCCACCTGGTCTGAGAGCCCAATATCCATCAGAACCGCGTGGTCGTCATTATGGTGAATGATGCCATCCAGGGATGCAGCTTTTATCCGCCCCCACTGCCACATTTACCTCCGCGAGGCCCACGGCTCGGCACCCGCGCCGAAAGCTTCTTCCTCCGCAGTGCCGACGCCGACCTCGTCGGAATGACCAACGCTCCCGAAGCCTTCCTCGCCGTCGAGGCGCAGTTGGGGTACTGCACTATCTCCCTCGCCACTGACTACGACTGCTGGCTCGAAGACGAGAGCCAACATGTGTCGGTCGAACAGGTCATCTCGCTGTTCCATAAAAACCTGACTCGCGTGCAGCAGCTCATTGCGACCACCGTAGCTGAGTACGTGGAGGACGAGTCACGCCCCTGCCGTCAAGCGCTTCGCAACGCGATTGTCACGCCGCGGGAGCAGATGACGGATGAGCAGAGGGGGGGGCGGGTTGTGGATTTTTTGATGAGTTGATTGGAGCCGCATGCCCGATGGAAAAAGGAACCAAGGGGAACCAACTGCATTCTTCGCTCAGCGAATGAGGCCGCGGCGTTCCGCCGCGGATGTCTCGGACAGGGAAGCATGGGGCCGCCGCAGATCGCCCCGCTTCAATGAGGCCGCGGTGGTCTGCCGCGGATATCGGATGGGCGCGTTGGTGCAGCTGCTATTCCAGCCGACGCTTCAATGAGGCCGCGGCGTTCTGCCGCGGATGTCATGCTGATGAGTACGTGGCGCCCGAAGAGCCGCGCTATAGCCACCGTTCTACAAGCCAGTCGGCGCGAAGCCGGTCTGACGCAAAGGGACTTCGTCGCGCGGCTGCCGGCGGTCATGCGGCCGAAATTTCCGGCTTAATCCTGGCTTCATCCACGTCTTTCCCTTTAACGGTTGTGTTTGTCATGCCTCCTAAATCCGTCGAATAGGTAACGATCCAAGTGGGTCCGCCGACTAACCGTGGAATATCCTCCATTCTTACCATGCGACCACTTTTAATCGCGCCCCCTTTGCGCCCGACAGGCAATTCAGGATCGCGCTCTGGCAGAGATTCACATTTGGCATCGTGAGCGTTGAGATATTTGCGCCGTATTACCCCGGCCACTCAGCCCCAGCTTCGGACATTATTCACACAGTGTACTACTCCAGGCCCGCAGAAAGGGCGTATTCGCGCGCTGATGCCGCGGCTTCCCGATTGAGATCGAGGACGTGATAAGTGCCATCAAGACCGCCAGCCTCGCGTCAGTGCATTGTTTGAATTTCTCCTCGAAGTGATTGGCTCGGAATTCCGAAAAACAGCATAGCCCTGCCCGAATTCCGAGCGTCGGGATTGGAAGATGGCCTCGATTCCGGGACGGAGCAGTCCGTTGGATGTCCATTGCTCATTACCGCACTGAAGGAGGCTCCTCAGTTCGGACACATCGATCGCGCGGGAGAACACAGGCCACGAGAAGTATTGTGAGCCATCGCTGTGGCGTGTGAAGCCAATCGTCCGCACTCGCCCCCTCTCGCTGATTGCGGGAAACAAGGGCAATGCCCACAGGGCCAACAGGACGGCGCCGGCGACACACGCTGGCTTCTCGGAAGTCGGGGCTCGATGACGCAATGCGTGCAGCCTCTCCGTGCTGGGATCCCAGCCTAGACTGTGCAAGGGTGTCTCATAGCTCCAAGGGCCGACCAGCGCCTCACGAAATGTAGAGACTGCATCCAACCTGGTATGCGCGAGTATCTCTCTTAGTCCGTTCAGCAGGGACTGCTGTCCGGAAACCATATAGAAAGCCGATGGCTTGATAAGCCCCTTCTGTCTATCAACAGCGCCGTAGGCAGCGAAGGCCACCAGGAAGCTTGCAAGCGTATCGTCATGTTCCACTAGCGCGTCTGCAAGTATTTGACTATATGCCTGCGGCTCTATACGCACGTCAGGGGCCCAGCTCAAAACCCGGCTGACAGCCTCTGACCGGACCCAATCCGCAAGCTTCGCGGCGAGCGCGTCAATCGAGTCGAATACCTTCGTTTCTACAAAGGCAACCCAATCGTCTTCCAGCACAAACCCTAACTTGATCGATGGATCCCAACTCGTAGCGAGGCGTAATAGCCCGAAGCTCGCCAGAGATCCCAGCGGATGAGACCCAATAAGAGCCGGGAGAGAAATTTGACTGGCCATCAGATTCCCCCTTGCTCCAACTCGCACCGTGATTGCAGCCCGTCGGCGAGGCGCAATAAGGCTTCGAGGTAGGCGAGCCCCCACGGCCCATACCGCTCGTTCAGCGTCCAGAACAGAGTTGGCCAGCCGGACCCGAGCGCGCCGAGATTGGGGGCACCATCGAACTCCACCATCCGACCGTTTACAGCGACGGCGAACCGAGTTCCTTCATCGAAGCAGAACGGCATCTGCGCCCGCCCGCGACCGTGGTGCACTCCCGTAAGGTATAGCGCGAGCTCAGGGTCTGAAGCGCTTTTGAGGAGTTCCGGATGTGCTTTCAGCACAGCGACTGAATAGGCTTCGTGCCTTTCCCCTGATTCCATGGGACGCGAACATACCCGTCGCAAGCCCTTGGCCAGTAGCATTCCAGCATGCGTTTCGTGATCGCCAGCTCTGAGAACACGCTGAAATCTTGGATCCGCCTTCCCAAGATCGTGATTGTCCCCGGCACACCCGAGGTTCTGACTATGCTTGTCGAGTCGGACAGCTTGTGCGATTTCACGAGCGCGCCTGCCCACGCCGGCATTGTGTCTTTCCAGAAGGATCGGGACTGTGCGGCTAGACGAAAGGTCTTCGTCGGAAATGTCGTCAGCACCCACCCTGTCTTCACGCAAAATCAATGCATACAGGCTCCCGTCTCCAGCAGTAAGGCACTCAACTTCGCGCTGCTCTGGAACGCGCAGCGCGCTGGTGACGGAATCACCCAAAGCCACATTCAGTATGTTCCATAGTTCCTTCGGAGTTGCCCCCTCCGAGTCGTACGCGCTATGGACTGCATCCCACGCGGCATCGACTTCTCCTTGCCGCTCTGGGGCAACTTGCCGCTCCAACGTTTGGCGTGTCACCACAATCAAGCGTTCCCGCCCTAGTTTCTTCCGGGCGATTTCGAACAAATCAACGACAGGCTCGGCGGCGTCCGGATCGAAGCCAAATTCGTCACAACCACCGTATACATCCGGGAGCACGATAGTGTCTCCCGGGCGCACGTCCGTTAGTTGACTTGCCTTCCATCGATCCTCGACTCGCCGCCATACATCCTTCGAGATATCACGCCTGCGCGATGGAACATCCTCCTCCTCTTGGGCAACTCCTTCGATATCCGCCAGGGTAGCTGGCGTGGAGTTACCGGTAAGCCAGGCTTGCAACGCACGTGTTGGCAATGAGAGCGCCTCCAGGCTGGTCGGCGGAACGATAGAAAGCATTGCGGTTACCAGTTCCTCGTTCTCGCGAACGATAGTCGGGTGCTGATCGGTCCTTGGGGCGGGAATGCCAGAACGCCAGACAACCTGAATGTCGGGCTGTCGGGACTGAAGACCGTGGAGTAATGCACTCACGTCCGGACTATACATGGGGCGAGGCGATGTCTGGCAAAGTAGCTCGACGTGTGACGGGGTAAGTTGAAGCGCATCGCCAGGCTTTTCAGTCATGGACTCGATGGACTCGACATCTAGTGAGGCTAGTGCCTGTTCCATGGCATTGGCCGAGAAATCGACCATGCCGGAGTGGCCCGAGCGTTGCGCGATGTCTTTTAGCCACTCCCAAGTACCATTCAGGGCACTTCCATAGACAGGATCATCGTCCTGCTCTGCGCTTCCGACGATAACGGCACGTGCCTGTCCATAATCTCCGAGACGATCCAACCTACCGAAGCGCTGCCGCAACGCGGGCAATGATGCGCACTCGGTCACCAGCCCCTGGAAATCAAGGTCTGCTCCGACCTCGAGTGCCTGTGTTGCGACGACTATCAATCCTTTGTCTTCCGCACACGGCTCCCTTCCGGATCCAGCACGAGCTAGAAGCCACCTCGCAAGCACATCTCTGTCCAACGGTCGACTCCGCCCTGTTACCAGCTTGACGTCATAGTTGCGACTCGCATCGGCTTGCAATCGTGAGGCCAGTTCCCGCGCCGTTCGGACTCTGTTGACAATAGCGGCAACCGTAGGAGCCGGCAGTCGGATCTCATCGTACGTAGCGCGGATCTCCTGCAGCAGGGCCTTGATACGTTCCGCCGAGGCATTTGACACCTCCACCAATCGAGCCAGCTTCGGCGGCGTTAGCCGCTTGATCAGTTCCGGGTGCTCAAGATCATCCGAGTCGAGTTGAAACCGCTCGCCCGATGCCCGCGCGGTAGCGCTCAGTCGCACCAGACGCACCGGCTGCAATGGATTCAGCGGCTGCGTCGCACGTTGCTGCTCGCGTCGAATCGCTTCGACTGTTTGGACAAATGGGCCGGCGAGGTGCGCCTCGTCGAGCAGGATAATGGTGTCATGCCCGAGGAGACCGGCATGTACAGGCTGGGCGTAGGATCGTAGGCCGTAACCTCGAAACAGCAGTCGCGAGCCGACCTGATCGACTGTCGATGTGATGACCATGGGTTGTGCTGGATGCTGAGCGAAGCCCCGCTCTCGGGGCATACCACCCCTCAGCTTTTCACAGCATAAGGGTTCGTCTCCGCCCAAACTCATGAGCGCTTCGGAAACGGCGGTCAACGCTGGCTCACGCCCAGTCTCGAGTGCCTTTCGAATCTTCTCTGCCCGCTCGAAGGCCGAGTCAACGATGATCCTTCGATCTATGACGAAAGCTATGCGTCGCGCGGCGAGCCATGGTTTGTTCTGCGAAGCGCACCACGCCAAATGGAACAGCGCAATGTCGATACAGGCTGTTTTGCCAGTCGCGGTCGGCAAGTCGATCAACTCGGGCCACTGTTGATGCTCAATGACATACCTGGCAAGCCGCGCCTGCCAGGGTAACGGTTCCATACCATGTACAGCCCAAAAAAACTCGCCGAAGTCGAGTGTTATCATGAGCGACCTCGCGCTTCGAATGGGACGCAAAGCCCGAGACCAACGAAACGACCTGCCCCGAGCAACAGGGGCCCGTAAACTGGTGTCGCGAAACGCAAGACAGCGTGGGCGCGCATCCGACCATCAGTTTGCTTCGAGCTCCCGTGAAAGTCCTGCACGCGCGGTACACCGGGTATTGGGGAAATGGCGCCAACGCTGACCTCCACCGGCGCTGGCAGCCCGACGCGCTCGCAACTCTGCGCAATAATGGAGTGCACATCAGGACCGTTCTTCTTCGGATGGCGGTCGAGCACAATGGGTGTCACGGTGGCCCAGCAGTCGTGCGCCCGCGAGTACGGTTGAAACCGTAGCGACCGTAACTCCTCCCAGGAAGATTCGACGACCCGGATCGAGATTGCTCCTACAGGACCAAGGCGAAGCTCCCAGGGGTCGCCTAAAGCCGCCAGGGCTCGCCGTCGTGCGCCTGGCTCGACATCGCGAGGCAAAACGAGCGCGGCGCCCTTCAAAGATCCGTCCGCATATTTGGAATTTACAAAGGCGAGAGGGACAAAGGCCACGTGAGGACTCCTGGAAGGCGAGCCGCTGTGGTCGTGGCCGCTGAGGTCTTCGGTCGCGGGTAGACCCAGTAGAGATAACATGGCCTTTCGCAAATGGAGCATCAACGGCAGCGTGGAGTCCGGTGAAAGCCGTGGGCCCGCATCGAACGCGAGAACAAGCGCTGCTGGCGAGAATATAGTATGTGGATAGACGTGCGCGGGGCTGTAATTCTGCAGTCGACCGATGGGCGGCTGGATACTCTCATCTCGTTCGCGCAACTCATGGACTGCTTGCAGGCGTTTCAAGCGTCCGGGTCCGGGCACCCGGAGAGCGTGTTCGCCATCATCCGATGGCATTAATGTTGGCTCAACCGGCCTGGTCCGCACGCAAGCTCGAATCGGCGAGGAGCTATGGCCGAGGTAGGTCATATTTTCAACGAGTCGATCCAGTACGGGCCGATGAGCTTCAAGCCCAGCGGCCTCGCGCCACTGAAACACTACGGCGGGCTCTCCCAGCACCACGGCGGGGAAGAAGCGCTCCTGCCGGTTACGCCGATCGAGTGGATGACGGAAGTCGGCCCTCCCTTTCTCGACTTTGATCGCCTCGTCGTTTATCGGTACCCAATGACTGTGTACCTGCCGTCTCGAAGGCGCCAATTCTGCACGAATCTCAGGCGGCGGCAGCGATTCCAGCCAAGCCAACGCCAACTCACCAGGAGATCCCAGATCCAGGTCCGACTGCGAAGCAACCAACGCGGAGAACAAGCGCTGCGGGTGTGGTGGCCATTCAGGCTCATTACGCTCGTGAATGTCTGTTGCCACGACCCGCCCCATAAGGAACTCCACTTCAATGGCAAACATATCTATTAGCCTCCAAGCGACCGAATCTCGCGACTCTTTAGAATCAACTCGATCAGCTTCGCTTGTGGCTCCAGCGCAATTGGCTCAGGAGCCCATGGCAAACCCGCTCTCTCAGCATCGGCAATCGCGTGGCGGTAGGTATCGACGGCAACCTTCGCGTCCAGTGCCAGCTTAGATGTCGTGCCGTCAGGGTTTACCAGCTCCAAGTCTTGAGTCCCGTCGGCGACCAGCCCACACCGCGATCGCAACCAATAACCACGTTCACGCGCGACAGTGATGGCAACCAAGCCGAGCGCCGCGAGAACAGTACGCGCTGCCGCATCCCTGGACTCAGACGAGCTGTCATCCACGGGAAAGCGCAGGCGCCGCAACGCAGTCAACGACAGAACAGTCGTTTGCAGGGCGTAGTCGATTGTAGCGCCGCCTCTCAGAGGCAAGTTCTGAGTGATGAGTTGGTCACCCACGACGCGTTCGCTCGCGCCTGTTTCGACCTTCACGAGCACGTTTCCGTGGTTGATTTCTGATGGCCGAGTACCTTTTGCGCGCTCCTTCTTGCCTCCCTTGTTCTTGCCAACGACCGTCCATTCTCCGGAGTCGTCAATGGAAATTTCGACGTCAGAGCTGATGCTGAGCGGATCGTGTCGGATACCACCTCGCGTCAGACCCCATTCGGCGTTGATTCCGACAATTTCACTCGTAACCACGCGGGCAAACTTATTTCCCATCCCACCCGCAGCGCCCGTCGAATCCCAGCAGCCGAAGAGCAATGCCGTCGGCGCATGCGCAAATAGCGCCGTTGCATTCCGAACATTGCATGCGGTCAGCTTGAGGTAAAGCGGCGATCGCAAGAAGGCTTTCCCATCAAGCACGCTGTCTCGAAAGATCGCGTCGAATATCCTATGAGGAGCAGCAAGCGTGCTGATTTCACCGATGTTCGCCAGCGCACCGTCGAACTTCACAAACAGCCGTGGTATTGTGACTTGATAGGCGTCAATCGCTGCGGCAAGAGCCTCCTCGAGACGGTTGGCCTGGGAGGCGACAGAATCCAGGAGCACACACGGGACCGATTTGCCGTCAATTCTCCGTTGTTCCCAGCAATACATACCGCCAGCGAAAGTTGGGGGGAAGATTTTATCGGTGGGACCGCCTTCGGGCAGCAAGCGCTGCCGCAGCCGTATTGCCGCAGCTGAATGGACCATATGTGACAAGTTCATGCGATACTCCTCTGTTATGGATTGTTGGAGATGAAGTGCGGAAGGGGTGCCGGCGCCATACGGCCAGAAGACTAACGACTGACCTCTGACCTGAGAGCAACCTACGCAGGGAGGATTCTGTCGCACCCATTCATATTGTTATGAGCAAAGCCATATCGAAACCGCGTGGCGATGCCACCTCGGCTTCCTTCGGCGTAGAGGCAGCATAACGGCTACCGACCACCGCCCGAGCACCGATTGAGTCTCATATCCGATGAGACATCAAACACCCGACCAGCGCCGGAGAAATCCGGTCATATCGCCCGCACATTCTCTACCGATCTCGCGGGCAAAGCCGACAATCATGCACAGGAGCGCAGAAGTGCCTGACAAAAAGGAACCGCTCAAATCGCTCTTACAGCCCAACAATCGCTAGCAGTCCGAAATTCACCGAGCTGGAATCCATAAATTCGGACTCTCAAATAATTGGGCGCGACCATGAAACAACGCGGGAGCCCCATTCGCGAAGCATCACGAAACCAGCCGACACTCGCGAGGCCGAGGCGCTGCGCGCGAGGGGGTCGGGTCGGCTCCTTGGAAAATGCTGAGTAATCGCATTGCGTCGCGCGTGACTCGCCGTCAGTTGGCACGGCCAACCGGGACGCGACGCTGT
>CAZBTV010000040.1:0-29594 GCA_964494895.1 uncultured Steroidobacteraceae bacterium
CGATCCAGGCGTCCATCTGCGCGGCAGTCCAATTGCAGGATTCGAAATTGACGTTGGCAAAGTCCGGCTCGTTCTGCATGGAGATGGCATAGAGGTTGAAGCCAGCGTTGCTATCGAAGTAGGTCACAAAATCTTCAAGATACTGGGCGTAGGCGGCATAGTTGGCCGGCGGAAGAAATCCGCCGCAGAACCCGGACACCCCACTGCCTGTCCCGCATGAGCCGTTGAAAAAGGGTTGAGATGAAGAGCTGCTCTTCATCGAAGCGGGTGGCGTCCAGGGAGTCGCAAACACAATCGCATTCGGATTGGCGGCAATCGCTTCCTTGGCGTTGGTAACTTCGTCAAACCAGCCCCCGGTGTTGGGGGTGGTTACTGCCCAGGGAGGGGTACTCGTCGCTGAACCCGTGGGAGCGATGCGTACGCGCAGGATGCTGAGGCCGAGACCCGCGGTAGGACTGAAGAGGGCTGTGGCCTGCGGGACAGTGAGTTGTCCCAGAAAAGCTGTGGCTCCTCCGAAGCCGCGGATCGTCTGCTCCGTGGTGCCAAAATTCACGGCCGCGGTTTGCGCATCTGCCGCCGCGACAGTGAACAAGGATAGCGTTGCAATAGTAAAAACCGTTCCCTTTCTCACGATTGGAGTCTCCTTTTGTGTGCGCTTCGGCTCTTCCCGCTCCTTATCGACGGCCTTGACCTATTGCGCGTTTCGCTGCGGACCTGAAAGACCGCACGTTCCTTGATTGAGTCCTTGCGTTTCGCGCGGAGTGGATCGAGGACAGGCTCCGCGCGCGTTTCTGTCCTCGTATGAGGTATCGCCGTTGCTAAGTGGCCGTGCACGGCGTTACGGTGTTGATGGCTCTGCCGAAGAGCTCGCTCGGTTCTACCATAAGGAGCGCAGGCATCTGCATGGGCAACGAGGCGATAGCAATTCACGGGAGCGCAGCGACAAGCAGCCGCGCAACCAATCCTTGAAATCGGCTCTGATGAGAATCCCCCTCCCTGACCTACCCCATGTACGGTTGGTGGTGCTGATAGAACAGCAGGTTAGAGATACCGCCCCATCATGATCCCCGGAATGGTAGCGGTATCATATTCGTGTTATATACGCCCCGCAGAATCGAGTTGCAAGTGTGCCGCTCCAATTTGCTGGCGCCAGTAGGCGAAAAATGCGCTCTCGAAATTGTGAGGAACTACTGCCCACCGATCGAAGTTATTTAAAGTCAAAGACATCGGCAAGTCACGCGTTGAAATCCCCAAGCCGCCTACCAAGGACCGGGTCGCTGATGATTTCGCTCGTTGTGATAGTGGATCAGATACCGCGTAAGCGCATGCGGAAACTGAGCCTGCCCGACGAAGATCACCCGATTCAAGCATTACTCCCTCGCGGAACGGATAATCATTCGGCGAACGCGTTCAAATTCGGAGATCTCGGCGGCAGGCGGATGACTTCGATACCCCCTCCGGACGAGAATCCCTCGGAATGCGTCAGAGTACTTCGCGTCACGATAGAGAAGCTTGCCATGCAGGAAGCCCTCGTTGACGTCGGTGCGCGCGATCTGTGTCATCGATAAATTGTCAGGACGAGATGTCACTCCAGCAAGGTGTACGGATCGGGAGCGATGTCGATAGAGAACAAGATGTAGTAACTGACAAGACATTTGATCGTACAAACCTCGACGCTCCGAAAGTCAGTCACGGTCAGACACTCCAATGAGACTTCAGAAAACGTCGACCAGCGGGTGTGCAGGTCGCGCAACCCTCTATGACATTCCGGTCATCCGGAGGTGCGGATTTGACCGGTGCTGATCTCGGTATGGCGCGGCTCGCGCAGGCGATTTTGGATGGCGCGATTCTGAATGAGGCCAATCTCTGGGAGACGCAGCGGGCCGACTGGCCGATCCGTGTGGCTCTCGGGTGACGATTGCAGCAGGGCGCCAAGCCGCCAAGCACCGGTCGCGTCTATCTTGCCTATTCAGACCTCCCAAGGCTCGCTCTCGGCGAGACGTTTACAGCAGGCGACAGAATCATAACCCGCCGGTCAGGCCAGCCCGCACACAAGCTAAGATAGTAGATCCGAAACAGTCACTCACGGCCAAAGACGGACCAAGCGGAAGGAGACGCGATGAGACTTCTGAACGCACCACTGCGTGTGGTCGTTGCCCTGACGAGCATTCTGGCTGGCTCTTGCAAAACGACGCCCTCTGCTGATTGGCCAACCTACCAGCGCGACCCGGGGGGGACGCGGTATTCACCCCTGACGCAGATAACACCCGCGAACGTATCCAGCCTGAAGATTGCCTGGACGTATCATATGCGTCCGCCAAATTTGCCCGATATGCAGCTCCCTCAGGATGGGCACGATGCAGGCAATGCGGGCGATGCGCCCGATGGACATAGCTTCGGACACTTCGCTGTTTCCGAAGCTACGCCCCTCGTGGTGAACGGCGTCATGTACGTCCCCACTCCGTACGGGCGCGTCGTCGCGTTGAATCCCGACACGGGCCAGGAGATCTGGGCGTACGACTTGCCCAATGGAGACAAACCAGCGACCCGCGGCGTGGAGTACTGGCCCGGCAGTCAAGACGCGGCAGCGGAGATTCTGTTTGGCACGCGATCGGGCAAGCTGATTGCGCTGTCCGCCGCGACTGGCGCGCCGGTTGCCAGCTTCGGTCAGAATGGGATCGTGAACATGAAGACGCCGGAGGTGATGAATGGCAGGCCATCCACAATGTTGGGAATGAGCTCGCCACCCTTGATTTACCGCAATCTGGTGATCACAGGTTCTCGTGTCCAGGAAATGCCCACGCTCGGAGCAGCAGGAGACGTGCGCGCGTGGGATGCGCGTACTGGAAAGCTCGTCTGGACTTTTCACTCCGTGCCGCGTCCAGGGGAGGTCGGTCACGACACCTGGGAAGGCGACAGCTGGAAAAATCGCTCGGGTGTCAACGTCTGGTCATTTCTCGTCCTGGACCGCACGCGCGGCATCCTCTACATGCCGTTCGGCGCACCTACGTTCGATCGCTGGGGCGGCGACCGCAAGGGGGCCAATCTGTTTGCAAACGCGATCGTCGCGGTCGAAGCGGCAACCGGCCGCTATCTGTGGCATTTCCAGACGGTACACCACGACATCTGGGATTTCGATCTCCCCGCTGCCACCCTGGTGGATGTGAAGCAGGATGGCAAGACCATTCCCGCGATCGCCGTCATGAACAAGTCCAGTCTCCTGTTCATCCTCGATCGAGTGACAGGCAAACCCGTCTACGAAGTCAAGGAGGTGCCGGTCCCCACAGAAACGGACATCCCCGGCGAAGCACCCTGGCCCACGCAACCCATGCCAGTCACGCCTCCTCCTCTGGCCAGGCGATCATTTTCGATGTCTGAACTGGCATCCATCACACCGGAGCAGCGCACCGCGTGCGAGCGACTGATCCAGCAGGCTCACATCGTAGACAGCCAGCCTTTCCAGCCTTTTAGAGCAGACTCCGCTATAGCGAGCTTTCCCGGCAGTGTGGGTGGGACCGACTGGGGCGGCGCCGCCTTTGACCCGCGCCTGGGGTACTACATCGTCAATACCAACGACCTCGCCAGTCCTGAGCAGTTGGTCCAGGATCCCGATGGTACCTGGAGCATGAAATACGGCTACGTGTATTTCTGGGACTACGAGCATCACCTGCCCTGTCAGCAGCCGCCGTGGGGTAGTCTTTACGCAGTCAACGTGAACACCGGTCAGATCGCCTGGCGTTCGACCTTGGGCGTAAGCGACAACCTGCCAGAGGGCCTGAGGAACACCGGCCGGCCGAGCGCTGGTGGCCCAATCGTTACAGCGAGCGGGCTGATCTTCATCGGCGGGACAGACGACGATCGGATTCGCGCGTTTGATACCCGGTCGGGCGCGGAGCTGTGGACTTCCAAGCTGCCCGCCTCGATTTACGGCACGCCGATGACATACCTCGGCAGGAATGGCAACCAGTACGTCGCGGTAGTTGATACCGGGGGATTCATGGACGCCCCGATCGCCAGCGACGCGGTGATAGCGTTTTCCCTGCCGGGCGCAGCCGGCGCACATCCATTGGAGCAGACCGCATCAATGCTCACGCCCAAGGCAGTCGTCTCCCAGTCGCCCCCCGATGGCCTCACTTTGATACAACACGATTGTGTCAGCTGTCATGACCTGCACACGATCACCAGTCAGCACAAGTCGCCTGAGGAGTGGGTGGCTACCGTCGCCAGGATGGCCAATCGGGGTGCCGACATAACACCCGAGGAATTCAGAGCCATCGTGGGCTATCTGATCCGCACCTTTCCCGCCGCGCCACCCGGAACCGGGAGCCACTGAATGGCAGCGCTTCGAACACGCAGCCGTGGCTTTGACGCATCCTTGATCGGCAATTCCGACAGAGCAGCAGGCATCACATTGCGTGCGGGTGCTGGTAATCCCACCAGACCCACTCCAGCGCTTCTGGCAATGTCTGTTCACGCACCCCGCGATCGCAATGACCGGCCTGGAGCGCAAAAACGTATTGATATTGATATCCCTTCGCCTTGAGCGCCGCCGCCATGCGATGATTCGCCACGACCCAGTCGTGCATGTCGTCGCGCATGACGTTCGGGTTCAATAGATCCCGGTCCCCCACTTCCATCCAAATGCGAAGTGGCTTGTGCTGTGCGCGCGGAATCAGTCTCTCGTGATAGTCCCAGGCACCGCCTGGATTTGCAGGGTTGAAGGGCCACTGTTGATTCACGAAAGTACCGGAGTAGCTGATGACGCGGTGATACCACTCAGGATGAAACCATGCCATCGTGAAAGCCGCCGCCGCACCCGAACTGCATCCCATGACTGCGCGTGCGTCGGGATTGCGTGTCAACCGAACATGGTAATGAGCTTCGACCTGCGGTAGCACTTCGCTCTCGATAAACTCCGCGAACTTGCCCGACAACGTGTCGTATTCGAGGCCGCGCTCGCTGCCCTGCGCATCCCCGCCGCCATTCTGGATCATGACTGCGATCATCGCTGGCACATGATGTTGGTCGATGAGATTGTCCAGCGCATGCGGCAGAGCTATGTCGACCTCTCCCAGCTTCGGCCCGTCGTGCACAACTAGCAACGGGGCGCTCCTACCGAACTTGTACTGCGCAGGGATGTAGACCGTGATGGCGCGTTGCCAGGGTTGTGGGTGTGTTTCGACTATCAGCGTCTTCGGGTTATGCGGATCGACGCTCCCGGCGACATCCCGTGCAATGCCCGGATAGAACCTGCTGTCCCTGGATTCCATTGTGAATTGCCGGACGATGCCCTCAGGTCTGCCCCGGACGACACTCAATTCCGGTGCCGGCTGGTACTCTGGTCCGATGAGAAAATCGCCGTTACGATCGACGGGCGCATTGACTCCCGCGGCAGCTCTTGGTTCGCCGGATCCTGGCTGAGCACCCACCACCGTCCATTCCGGTGCGCCAGGACCATTGGCCGAGCGGGTTGGTGGCGTGGGCCGCGTTGTGATCGGAGGCGCTGAAGAGGAGCTTCCCGCAGCATTTTGCGCCGCTGAGATTCGCAGCGCGACGGCGAACAGCATGAGCAGAAGACGTCGTGTGTTTTTCATCGGCAAAATTCATTGTCCACTTTCGGGGGCGGCCAGGCCCCTAAGCTGGCGTGCGGTTCTCTCCATGTCAATGGATAAGCTCGGGGAGGCGGAGAGTCGTTGCTGTTTCGGCAGCCGGGACAAAAAGGTCAAATCCGAGCTCAATTCGCAGCTCGATGGAACGGACAACCGCGGTGGCTATAAGCAGCCACCCGAAAGCTCCATAGCGGGAAAGGTCGCGGTCGGATCCGGGGTGACACCATTCATGCCGAGCACCATCACGAGAATTCCCAAGGTCAGAAGCCACGCCCAGGAAGGGTCCAGCTTCTCGAGCGACTCACCGATCCAATGTGACATGAAGACGAGCACCTGACTCTCCTTTGTCAGTCTGGCATTTGTCAAACCCACAGCCCCGCCTCGAATGCCCGGATCGGGCGCGTTGGGTTTGAATGATGATCCTGTATTCGGGCGGCGAGGTGACGTCGTACTTGTGCGTATATCGGTCACGTACAACGAACAGAGCCTCGCTCACGCAACTCGGGCAATGACGCCGATCTCCGGGTGCGTTGGCGTGAACCTGAATCCTTGCGGAGATTGCGTATGGATATCTTTCTGTTTCACGGCGACGCTGCGAGCAAGCGATGTAGCCATCAGGATCTGGTCATGGACAATCAGAAGCACTTCTCGATCGGATACTTTTTATTTGCAGTGTTACTGCTGCTCGCCTTCCATGCGCTGATGGTCAAGGCGGCCGGAGAAACGATCGCTTATAGCGATTTCAAAGCACTCCTACACGCCGGAAGAGTGAGTGAGGTCCTCATCCAGAGCGACACGTTGGCCGGAACCGCTGATTTCCGCGGAGCCGAGTCACTGTTGCCATCTGCCCTTGTCAACACTGTTCCGAAGGAGCAGCGGGCAGCTTACGGCTTCGTGACGGCACGGGTTCCGGATGAGGGTCTGGTTCCTGAGCTGCAAGCCGCCAAGGTGCGCTACTCGGGACAGCCGGAGAATCGGTGGCTTACGGCTCTCATCAGTTGGGTGGCGCCGGCTTTGATTTTCTTCCTGGCTTATGGGTACCTGATGCGTCGGATGGGGTCTGGGCAGCTCGGCGGCCTCATGGGGGTAGGTAAGAGCAAGGCCAAGGTCTATATTCAGAAAGACACAGGCGTGACATTTGCAGACGTGGCAGGAATCGACGAGGCAAAGGACTCTCTGATGGAAGTCGTGGACTTCCTCAAGAATCCCGAGCGGTACCGCCGACTAGGGGGGCAGATCCCGAAAGGCGTGCTGCTCGTTGGAGCTCCGGGTACCGGCAAAACGCTGCTCGCCAAGGCCGTCGCCGGTGAAGCGAAGGTTGCATTCCTGTCGATCAGTGGCTCGGAGTTCGTCGAAATGTTCGTCGGTGTAGGTGCCGCCCGTGTTCGCGACCTGTTCGAGCAAGCCAACAAGCTCGCCCCTTGCATCATCTTCATCGACGAGCTGGATGCGCTCGGCAAAGCGCGCGGAATCGCCGGGATGGCGGGCAACGACGAGCGCGAGCAGACGCTCAATCAGCTGCTGGTGGAGATGGATGGTTTCGATACCACCGGCGGTGTGATCATCATGGCAGCCACCAACCGTCCGGAAATCCTCGATCCCGCACTATTGCGCCCCGGACGTTTCGACCGCCAGATCGCGCTCGACCGGCCAGACATCAAAGGCCGGGAGCAGATTCTACGCGTGCACACCAAAGCGCTGAAGCTCGCCCCTAGCGTCGATCTGCAAGCGGTGGCAGCCAAGACAGCCGGGCTTGCCGGCGCGGACCTGGCCAACATCGCCAACGAGGCAGCACTCCATGCCGCCAAGCTGAACAAATCCGCGGTGGAAATGGAGGATTTCGACGAGGCAATCGACCGCGCCGTTGCCGGCCTTGAACGCAAGAGCCGCGTACTGACCCCGAAGGAGCGCGAGACAGTTGCTTTCCACGAAGCTGGCCATGCCATGATCGCCGAGTCACGCCAGACTGCGGACAAGGTCTCCAAGGTCACGATCATCCCGCGGGGAATCGCGGCGCTCGGCTATACGCAGCAGCAGCCAACCGAAGATCGCTACCTGCTGAAATACGGCGAGTTGCTCGACCGATTGGACGTTCTGCTGGGCGGCCGTGGCGCGGAGAAATTGATTTTTCAAGAGCTGTCGACTGGTGCGCAGAACGACCTGCAGCGAGCGACCGATCTGGTGCGCCAGATGATCACGCGTTATGGGATGAGCGACTCGCTCGGTCCGGCGACCTTGGAGACTGCTCGCTCAACCTTCCTGCCGGAAACTGGTGTCACTCGAGCTGAATACAGCGAGCAGACTGCGGAGACAGTGGATCTGGAAGTGCGCCGACTGCTCGCCGCGTCCGAAAGGCGCGTACAAGACACACTGAAGCAACGCAGCTCAGCTCTCAACGCGTTGGCGAAAGCGTTGCTCCAGCACGAGACCGTGGATCGCCAACAATTGACAGACATTGTGCTATCCGCAGAGCCTGCTGTTGGACAAGCACCATCCGGCGGGACTGAGTGCCGGAATGATCCTGTTACTCCCGTGGCGGCGTAAACCAGGACCGACAATTCAGGTGGGCTGCCTTCAGTCGGCCGCCAGAGAGCAGCACGGCCGGGCACAACCAGCTTTCTACCTTCGCTGCACCGCTGATGCTGCCTCGGTGGCATCCGCCGCGGCAATCTGACCGGCAAGCTCACCGAGCAGCTCGCTCATAGCCGCTGACTCACTGGATTGACTGTCCCCGACAGGCTGTGTCAGGCCCACCCTTCGCATCAGGACTGGTGGGCCGGCACGCCCTCGAGCAAGCTCCAGTCGCACGCAGGTTTGAAACCAACACCGGCCAGGTACCGCTCCTTGCAGTCCGGCCGAACGCTTCCGAGCCCGCGCGCGGTTACCTGCTGCGAGATACCCGAAAGCCCTGATCGGGACCCGTGCCATTGGCTGCCAAGCCGGCCCGAAAAGCCCACGCTGAGGTGAATTCGATCCCGATCCAGCCGCCGCCTCTCCAGACGCGACGGTACCCGCTGTGGGCTCCTTTTGGGTTTGCTACATTCGGCTCGAGATCACCCTGCCAGTCCCAGCACCATTCCCTTACATTGCCCGACATATCGTAAAGCCCCAGCTCGTTGGTTTTTTTTCTGCCGGCGGGCTGCGTTCTGTCATGGTTTTGCTCTATCAAGGGCCAGTTCCACTCGCCGGTGAGCTCCTTGTCTCCGGAGTTTCGCCAATACCATGCGACCTCATCCACGTTATCGCTTCCGCTGTAGGTGAAATTCCTGCTCTGCTGACCTCCGCTTGCGGCATATTCCCACTCCGCTTCGGTCGGCAACCGATAACCATCGGCTCCCTCATTGATGGTCACCGTCCATTTCATGCCGTCGAGATCACCAAACTTCGGGTCAGGCTCGTTGTTCGGGTCTTTCGTGGCTCTGTCTATGTTGTAGTAGGGTTTCAGGCCTTCTTTGATGCTCCTCCGGTTACAGTACTCGATGCTGTCATACCAGCTCACCATTTCCACCGGCAGTTCGTCGCCCTTGAACTTCGCGGGATTGGTTCCCATCACCGCGATCCAGCTTTTTTGAGTGACTTCATATTTGCCAATGTAGAAGTCCGATACGGTGACACCCTTTCCGTAGTAGTTGGATTTGGTGCTTTTGAAGGTCCCACCTTTGACCAGCAAAAGGTCGTCGGGCACCTTTCCTGAAGAAGTGCATGCAGCGGACATGAGCGCCGCCAGGCCTGCAACAGCCACGAGCGCAGCTGACACAAACGGTTTTCTCATCGGATGTCTCGCTTGGATCCAGATCGGGGAATCACAGGATCTGGATCCAGATATTCAGGCAGGAAAAATCCACGTGCCAGCGCCAGCGTGCTGCCCGCGTCCCCTCAGCTCGTTCTTTGAATACATGAGGCCGGCGGCTTGCGTGCCGCCGGCCCTGGTGATATCACTTACGAGGGATCAGTTACCAAACCGATGCGTTGACCTGGCCACTGGCACCGTTGAACGCCTCCGTCGCCAGTATCATGTAGTTGAAAGTCCCCAGAGGCATTCCAAGGCTCTGCCAGTGGGCAAAGTGGGTTCCGGTCGTGACTGTCCCATTTTTGCCGATCTGTGCCCCGCCCCAGGCATCCAGGTACTGCTCGAAAGTGGCGGTGCCTATGATGGAAGGCTGGTTGACCTGCTGATGCTCCCACGTCTGGTAGGTGTGGCCGTCGCTGCTCACACTGCCCTTGTGGGTCGCATTTCCCGTGAACAGGTTGCCGAATTCAGTGATGTAGTATTCGACGAGGGGGTTCGTCGTCCATCCATAGACCGAGATGTAGTTGAAGCCACTGGCGGATCCGACGTTGTAGCCGACACTCCTATTGCCGCCGGGATTCCAGCCTTTGCCGCCGACCACATCACCTACGCCCGACCACTTCAGGACGTAGTTGCCGGGAAACTGTGAGGTTTGCGGAAATGTCATGGTTGCCGAGCCGCTGCTGGTGAACAGCGAATAGAAGAAGCCGCTATTCGTGCCCGTTCCATTATTGACTACGGTCTGAGCATCCGCGGCCGTTGTTACGCAAGCCGCGACGAGAGCGGCCACGACTGCCTGTTGAACCCGTGACGAAACGAAACCGATCGAGCGCATACGAATCCCCTTGTTCCTTGATGGTCTGCGATGTTCCCTGAGTTCCTAAGCGCACCACGGTAGCAGACGGTTCCGTACATGCAACAGGAACGTTTGGCAAGGCTAACAAAAAAACTCACGTAGTCAACGACAACAAAGCCGTCTCGACAAAACAAAACAGTTTCCGCCTCGGGCGGAACGACTGCATTCCGGGGAGTTGGTGTTGAATCGGCGGGGAGAGCTGTCCGCTGTGTGGCCGCGCTCGCGGACGTGGTGATGCCGAAATCAGCGACTTGCAGCTTCGCGATGCGCTACCGGAAGCGCCGCTTCGCACTCTGGTGTCAGTATGGTGTCATATCGATTGTCTGGGCCAAACTGCCTTGGCCAACCCAGGTTCAACCAGGTCCGCCGATAAATCCAGGCTCATGCCCAGAACGTTCCGCCGGTCGAAGCCTTACGAAATCCGATAGTGTCCGATCAGCTCCATCAGGCTCGTCGCTTGCTCGTGCAATGCTTGCGCGGCCCTGGTGGCCTCTTCGACCAACGCCGCGTTCTGCTGTGTCATGGCATCCATCGCGGTCACCGCCTTGTTCACCTGTTCGATGCCCGAGGCCTGCTCGCGGCTGGAGTTCGCAATTTCTGCCACCACGTCCGTGACTTTCGTCCCACGCAACACAATCTCACCGAGCACCTTGCCCGACTCGTCGACCAGCTTTGTTCCCTCGTTCACCTTGCCTACCGAGTCCTGGATCAGCGCTTTGATTTCCTTGGCCGCCTCGGCGCTCCTGGATGCGAGATTGCGTACCTCGGAGGCCACGACCGCGAAGCCTTTGCCTTGCTCGCCTGCCCGGGCCGCTTCCACGGCTGCATTCAGTGCCAGGAGATTGGTCTGGAACGCGATCTCGTCGATGACCCCGATGATCTCGGCAATCCTGTTGCTGGCAGTATTGATTTCGCTCATAGCCGCCACAGCCGCACCAACGACCTTGCCGCCGCGCTCGGCCTGTTCGCGCGCCGCCACCGCGAGCTCGTTGGCCTGCGCAGCGTTTTCAGCGTTGTTCTTGACCATGGAGGTCATCTGCTCCATCGAAGAGGTCGTCTCCTCGAGGCTGGAGGCTTGCTCCTCGGTACGGTTGCTCAGATCCAGGTTGCCGCGGGAGATTTCTTCGGCCCCGGCCTGCACCGCGCGAGCGGTCTTTATCAAACCGGCAACAACCTCCATCATTGCCTGGATCATGGAATTCACAGCCGCGGCGAGCGTTCTGAAATCACCTGACTTCTCGTCGACCTGCATTCGCGAGGTGAGATCGCCTTCGACAGCTCTCCTGACAACCTGCATCGTCTCCGCAACGGTCGCCGAAACACTGTCAATCAGCTCGTTGACGCTTTGCGCAAGGTGTTGGAGATTGCCGGTCTTGCCCTGAATCTCGATACGCCGATCGCTTGCGCCAGCGAGCACCGCTTGAATGACTTCGCGCGACTCCTGCACGGAGGCATCCAACGCCCGCGCCTGGGCAACACGCAGCGTGATATCGCGTCCAATTCCTACAAGCCCCGTGACATTGCCAGCCGAGTCGCGCAACGGAATCTTGGTCGTCTCCAGGTGCATCAGATTGCCGGCCGGATCGCGGCATTCTTCCTGGCGCGCCAGCAACGGCGTACCTGAGCGGATCACCGCCTGCTCGTCCTCGTAGTAGAGGGTCGCGAGCTCCTTGGGGTGGAAGTCGAAGTCATTTTTGCCCAACAGGTCGCCCGGAGCTTTGGCGCCCATGACGCGGGCTACCGCGGAATTTGCCAGGAGGAAGCGGCCATTGATATCTTTTACATAAATCAGGTCCGGGAGGTTGTCGATGAGAGTTCTCAGCATTGCGCTCTCATGCCTCGCGCCAGTGTCTCCGGCGGCCTGCCGCTTGCGCGCAAACAGATATCCGGCGATACCGATCCCTACCGCCAGCAAGATAGTCCATGGGTAGCTCATACCCCGGTTATCGGATCATTTCGTCACTACTTGAGGGCAGTGCGCCAACGAGCGGGGCTCCAGCGGGGGATGAGCTCGCGGGTGCCCTGCCAACACCAGCGTAGCGGCGGGCATTCAACGGGTCGCGAGGCGGGTCGAGCGCCAGGCGCTCTCGTGCGATTTTACAGCGTGTCGCGTTGGATACTGCGTACTGGCGCCTATTTGCCGTCAGAACCGACGAGGGTCAGTTCGGGACATCCTGCGGATGTTCGAGCCGGATACCGGCGTCAGCACCGCGAGCGCCTCATTCTGCGGCGGAGTCTCCCGACATTGACCTACCCTCTCTTGCAGCTCCGCAAGCTGACTGTGAAGGTTCAGGCTCTGATGTAAAGCAACCAACAGCCTGCGCCTTGCCTCCATGAGGTGTCCGGTTATTTCGCTGTGCCCGGCCTCCTTCGCGAGATCATAGGCATCCCGCAAATGATCCAGGACCGCAATCAGGTTGAGGCTCTCGTCGTATCGACTCACAAACTGTCAGCTCTGAAATCGGATCTGCATCACCTACGCCACCTGGCGGCCATTCAGCAATCGCTGTACCCGCGCCCGAGCGGCCGGAGGTAAGGGTGCCAGATTGCAGTGACGCAGCCGTTGCAGCAGGCCTCAGGGGTGCCGCTTGCGCTCATACTCCCAGATCGCGTGGCAGCCGAGGTGAAACCAGACCAACCGGGTCCTGGAGGGTTGAGCCACGCTCCCCTGGAATTCCAGCTCGTACTCGATTTCCTTACCACTGATGGGAATTGCGCAAAGCTGACAGCTTCTGTTGGAGCCGTAGCCTGCGTACAGTCTGTTGGATCCCTCGCGAGGCAGATCCCCCTTCGAGATCAGCTCGCGAGCGCGCGCGTGGAGTACGTCATAGGACATTCCCCTGTCGGGGGCACTGTCATCCGCCATCGATTCGACTTCCGACCGGGATGGAGGAACGGCATCTTATGCAACAGCCCAGCTCCAGTATGTCCGGTACCGGACATAGGCACAAATTTCGCTATAGGCCGATCATGAGGCGTGAACAGTGGCCGAACCATAATTTGCTGCTTCAGAGCATCGCCAAGGAGTGCGGACTGGAGAGCGCGATCGAATCCGTTCAATTTCCGCCAGGGCATCAAATCGCCGCGCCGGGGCAACCCCTGAGGCACTTCTACTTTCCGGTCTCGGGAGTGCTCTCCATGATGGCCCACCTGAGGGAGGGACAGACGGCTGAAGCGCTCAGTGTCGGAAGTGAGGGCATGGTAGGACTTCCCGTCTGGCTCGGCATCTCCAGCGGCTTGGAGTCGGTTCTACAACAGGTATCAGGGAAACTCCTGCGCATTCCGACCCGTGTGTTCTGCAAGCGCATCGTTGGTCACCGCCGGACCGAACGGCTGCTGAAGCGATTTACCGCATATAGTCTGCGCTTTACCTCTCAGGCCATTCTCTGCTGCTCTCATCACACCGTCGAGCAGCGCGCGTGCCGTTGGTTGCTGAAAATGGCCGACAGGGCGCATTCGATGGCCCTGCACTTGACCCACTCGCTTCTCGCCCACGTACTAGGGGTCAGGCGACAATCCGTCACGGAAGTTGCACGCGAGCTGCAGGAAGCCGGAATCATTCACTACCGCCGTGGCGTGATCCAGATTCTCAACCGGAAGATGCTCGAGACGGCAGCGTGCGAGTGCTACGCAGACATGAACGCCCTTTACGACGATCTCGTACGTGCCGTGCTGTGAGAGCGCCCGCCTCAGGTGTATTCGAGCCTCGGATAGCTCACCTGACCAGAAATGTCGGATCGTGCCATCGCAGTGCGCGCCGCCCGGAGTCGCTGTGACGCATCTCGCAAATCGAGCGGGCGCCATAATCTGCCCGAATTGCATCCGCGCATTGGCCGAATTGGTTTCCATGCTGCTCGCATGGATCGAATGCAGCGAGGACGACCGATGCGACCTTACTTTGGCAAGCGGACTGTTGACTTGATGGCTGCAGGCGCTGCGTGCGTGGTCTTCGCGCCGCTGGCGGCCGGAATTGCCCTGGCAGCCTGGCTCGAAGACGGCGGCTCGCCACTTTTCTTGCAGACCCGTGTCGGCTATCGGCGCCGGCCATTCACGGTCCTCAAGTTCCGTACCATGCGCGACCAGCAGGTCACGCGGATTGGCCGGTGGTTACGCCAGACGGGGCTTGATGAGTTACCACAGTTCATCAACGTATGCCGTGGGGACATGAGCGTCATCGGTCCGCGGCCGCTCACCGCCCAGGACATACAGCGCCTTGGCTGGGCTCATCAGGATCAGGACTGGCGCTTCGCAGCCAGGCCCGGAATCACCGGGCTTTCACAACTTCTCGCGGGTAGAAGCGCGCGCTACAGCCGCCGTTTGGAGCAACTTTACCTCCGGCGGCAGAGTCTCTCGCTCGACCTGCGGCTGGTCGCCCTGTCGTTCGTCGTCTGCCTCGTGGGCAAACGCCCGGTGCGACGCTGGCTGGGGCGAACCACTGGCGCGCTCCCGCCGCCCACCTCCACCCCCTCTTCCTGCCGGACAACGATGCACCCGGACACCTCTTCAGGAATCATGCGTATTTGAAGACACATGTGTGTCTGCAGCCGCTGTCAGGCCGCTGTGTCGCGACGCACTTCCGGCACCCCATTTACAGGAATTGTCACCCCAAAGCGCGCTCCCCGCCCCGCGCCCGCGCTCTGCGCGGAAACGGCGCCACCGAGCTGCTGGGCTGCGACTGCGGCACTGTGGAGGCCGAAGCCATGGCCATGAGCCTTGGTCGTAAACCCGAATTCCCACACGCGGGATAGCAGCTCAGGCTCCATACCAACACCGGAGTCCTCCACCGAGATCTCGAGCTGATCGTCGATCGTTTGCACCTGGATCCGCAGGCGGGCCGGCATGGCGCTGTTCGATGCCATTGCGTCGCATGCATTCGCGATGAAGTTGACGAGGATCTGCAGCAGCTTATAGCGGTCCGTACGCACCGGCGGGAGCTCGCCGATGTCACGCGATATCTCGGCTCCCTTGAGCTCCTGAGCTTTGAGGGTCAGCGCGGTTTCAATGAGCTCGCCGATGTCGACCTCGTCGCGAGCACCGCCGATGCGGGCGAAGGATTGTTGCGCCTGTATGACCTGGCGCAGATACTGCACGTGTCCAGTAATGGCCTCGAACTCCTGATGCACGATCGCAGCGTCCGAAGAAAGCCGGTGCGATAGCGCCGTGAGATAGTCCGGGAGGCGCTGCCCTCGGGCATCATCAGTGAGGAACTGCGCAAGCGTTTCCCTCCTGGTTTCGAGAAGCGCCGCGACTTGAGCCACTTTTTCGATCTGGCATGCCTTGAGGCGCATTTGCGCTGTTGAGGAGGCGACCCCCAGGCTATTGAGCACGTTGCCGACGTTATGGAGCACGCCGGTGGCGACTTCCGCCATTCCCGCCTGATGAGAAGCCTCCAGAAGCTGTCGTTGGAGGCGCCTCTCGCGCTTGTCCGCCTCCATGCGCTCGCTGACATCAAAACTCGTTCCGACCAGGCGTCGATCCTGGTTGTCACGGCCGGTCACTACGGCGGCAACCGACTCGACGTGAGCGACCAACCCGTCAGGCCGGATGACCCGGAATTGCACGTGCAGCGGCGTCGACTCTGCCAGAGCGCGATTCCATTCGGCCAGAGCTCCTGGCAGATCTGCGGGCTCGATCATTGCGAGGACCTCGTCCAGCGTTGGCCGGAACGTCTCGGCGGAGCAGCCGTAGATCGTGTACATGGTGTCGTTCCACCAGATCTCCCCGTCGGCGGCGCGATACTCCCACACGCCCGCCTTGGCCGCGCGAGTTGCAATCGCAAAGCGGATAGAGAGCGCCTCCAGCTCCTCCTGACGCTGGAATGATTCCGTGACGTCCAACATGGCGCCAATAGCTCGCGTCGGCGCGCCTCGCTCGTCATAATACAACCGCTGATACATCTGGACGTGCCGCAGATTTCCGTCCTTGTCGCGCCGGCGCAAGTGTGTAGACACGAGCTCCTTGTGCGCGGCAAGCGCCTGGTCCGTTATGCGACGCCCGGCCTCATCATCCTCGGGAACGAGCTGCTCGAAGATCGCCCGGCCGGCCGCCTCGATGCTCTCCGCGGTGTCGCCCTGCTCCTCGAGTCCCCGATCGAGCCAGATGACCTTGCCTTGCCGAAAGTCGAACTCCCAACACTGCATTCCGGCCGCTTGAGAGGCAACGCTCATGCGCTCGAACATGGCGCGCTCGTTTGCACTGTTGCGCGCTGCGGTTTCTACGGCCTTGATCTCGGCGGTGACGTCCCAGCTTACCCCGAGTGATCGCTGCGGCTTCCCAGCCACATCGCAGTACGTGCGAGCAAATGCCTGGACGTGCCGGATGGAGCGATCCGGCAGAACGATGCGATAGCGAAAAGAGACGTGGCTTTCGCCGCGGGCAAGAGACTCCAACATCGCATTCACACCGGCGTGCTGATCGTCCGGATGCACCCACTTGAAGAGGTCGGAGCCAAGCTCCGCGCCAAAGTGCCGCCGCAGCGCCGCGCTGGCTTCGGAAGCCGGTAGCCGGCTCTCGTCCCAGGTGATCGTGTGCGTGTTCCAGTCATACTCCCAACAATATATTCCCGCAGCCTGGGTGGCGATACTCAGGCGATCGAGCAGGGCCTGGGAGCGCTCCGCCTCGCGCGCCAGACGCTCTCTCGACTGCTCGGCCTTGCGGCCCAGGAGCGCCTCCGCGCGCCGGTTGGAGCGCCAGAAGATCCATGTCAGACAGGCGGTGGCAAGCAACTGGCCGACGAACAACAGCCAGGCGGCGCTTTGCAGCGACCTCAGGCCCGCGGCGATCCGCTGCACCGTCGAGTCATCCCGCATAGCCAAGGCACCCGCGACTGAAATACTGGCGGTGCGCACGGCACGTGCAACCAACATTCCAGTAGCGGTCGCCAACACAAGAAGCAACGCCGCCAGCGCCGTGGGGCGCAGGAGCTTGATACGCAGCCTCCGGTGAAGGTTGGAAGTCAGCACAGAGTCTCCGTGGCGCGGCGCCCGCGGTGCGCCGCCTATTTGGCGACGAGGCCTGCTTGCAGGGCCGTGAGCCTGCTGTAGGTTCGGGTCGCCTCATCCTCGGGCGAGCCTTGGGCAGCCTGCTGCGCCGAGCGCAGCATCTCCTCGAATGCTCGCGCAGGAACAGGCGGGCTGAAGTAGTGTCCCTGGTACTGGTCACACCCCAGCTTTTGCAGGTATGCGAGGTGATCGGCGGTCTCGACCCCTTCGGCTACTACCTTCAGGCGCAGGCTGTGGGCGAGCGAAATGATCGCTCGCACGATCGATGCGTCATCGGCGGACGACATCAGATTGCTGATGAAACTCCGGTCTATCTTCAACTTGTCGATCGGAAACCGGCGCAGATAGCTGATGCTGGAATAGCCTGTGCCAAAATCGTCGACTGACACGACGACCCCCATTCTGCTCAGACGCTCGAGGATCTCGATTGACTCCTCCGGATGTGTCATCACCGCGCTTTCGGTCAGCTCGATCTCCAGATAGCGCGCATTGACATCGGCATCGGTCAAGGCACGCCGCACGGTATCCACCAGGTTGAGCCGCCGGAATTGCAGCGGCGAGACGTTGACAGCCACCCGCACTACTTGCAGTCCCTGATCCTGCCAGGCCCGCACCTGGCGGCATGCCTCGCGCAGCACCCACTCGCCTATGGGTACGATGAGCCCGGACTCCTCGGCCAGAGGGATGAACTGATCCGGCGCGATCAGGCCGCGCTCGGGGTGACGCCAGCGAATCAAAGCTTCGACGCTGTGGATCTGGTTCGTCGCCACCGTGATCTTGGGCTGATAGTGCAGCTCGAACTGCTGCAGGTTGAGCGCACGATGAAGGTCCGCCTCGTACCGAACCCGATCCTCGGTTGCGAGACTCATGCTCGAGGCGAAACATTGAACTGTCGATCCTCCTCGTTGCTTCGCGCAGTACATTGCGGCATCGGCGTGCGCGTACAACGTGTCGATCGTTTTTCCGTCGACCGGATAGAACGCGACCCCAATGCTCGCGGCCGGATGGACGTCGAGCTCGCCGATCCGAATGGGCGCCCGCAGCTCCTCGATGACTCTGAGCCCGACGATTTCGGCCTCCTCCGGGGTTCGCGTCTGCCCGAGGATCAACACAAACTCATCTCCGCCGAGACGGGCGACCGTGTCCACATTCCGTACGACACTGAGCAGGCGGCGGGCAACGTGCTTGAGCAGATCATCCCCAGCCCGATGTCCGAGAGAGTCATTGATGAACTTGAAGCGGTCCAGGTCGATGACGCACACCGCGAAACTATCACCGGAGCGTTCCGCATGGGCGATCGCCTGGCTCATGCGATCATCCAACAGAACCCGGTTCGGCAAGCCGGTGAGGATGTCATGCGTCGCCTGATGGCGCAGTTGCTCGTTGGCCGCCCGCAGTCCTTCCGTCCGCTCCGACACATCCCTCTCGAGGGAATCGAGCTGTATGCGCAAGTCCCTCTCGTGACGCCATTTCGAGGTCAGCGCATGCGCGCACTGCAGGACTTCGATAAAGTCAAAGGGCTTCTTCAACACCAGCAGATCTTCCGACCGCCCCAGTCGGCCGACGATCTCGTCCCAATCGTGGTCCGAGTACGCAGAGCAGATCACCACCTGAACGTCAGGATCGACAGCCCATAGCCGCTCGATGGTCTCCAGACCGTCCCAGCCCGGGGGCATGCGCATATCCACGAACGCCACCGAGTAGGGCTGCCCATCCTTCATGGCTTGCTGTACCAGCGCCAGAGCTTCCATTCCCTGGTACGCGGAGTCGAGACGGAAGTCCGTCGGTGGGTGCCGTGTCCGTCGGGTTTCGCCGAAAAGAGCCGCCTCCAGCTCCTCCAGGCCATCGTCGGCTGCCGGGTTCGACAGGATCTTGCGGAAGTCGTCATGGATGGCTCGATTGTCATCCACGATCAGAATACGGCGGGGGTCAAGAGTGCTCATGGCCTCTCCACGCCCTCACGCGGCCTTGTCCGCCGAAGCGCCGCTTTATATGCGGCCTTGCAACAATACTGCGAGTGCGGATCACGACGCATGCAGAGCTCTTGTGGCTGACCCTGGATAACCCGGCTTTGACGGCTTTCCCAATGAGCTGTACTAATTGTTGTCGAGAATGCACTGCCAGAGCGTCGGAAACCTAGGCTGCGTCCACAATTCCGTGCACCCAACTGCCGTCCAGCGTCACTGTTTGTGATCAAACGACGTGCAACGACGAGATTTTGTGACGCGGCTCACCTTGGAACGGCGGGCAGTGCACGAGGCGCGCATCGCCGATGCGGCGAATGCAGGGAAAGCAGGCATAGCCTGCAAACAGGAGGGTCAGATGCCTGAGCAAATCACAGGGGACGGAGCACGCCGCGGGAGTCAGGTTCTGCAACGGTTGCGAGACCGGCCGCCGGCTATATGGTATCGCGGCGAGCGCGTTACCGATGTAACAACGCATCCCGCCTTGAAGGGCGGCGTGCATACATTGGCGCGGCTCTATGATCTGCAGTGGGAGAAGGCAGACGTTGCGCTATACGAGTCCCCAACGAGCGGAAACAAAGTCGCGCGCTCATTCATGATGCCAAAGACCCACGATGAGCTCATCAGCATCAGCCGCGCCATGAAAATCTGGGAGGACTATACGTTCGGAATGATGGGGCGCGTGCCGGACTACATCAACCGCGCGGTGACCGGCTACGCCGCGGGCGCGCCATTCCTCGCCGAGGCCGACCCGCGGTTTGGCGTGAATGCCGTCCGCTATTATCACTATTTGCGCGAGAACGATTTGTGCCTGACACACACGCTGATACCGCCGCAAGCCAACCGAGCGATCAACTCCGCGAAACAGGCCGATCCTTTCCTCGCAGCCCGGATCAAGGAAGAGACCGACGCCGGAATCGTGATCCGCGGCTGCAGGATGTTGGCTACGCTACCCGTCTCGGACGAGATCATGGTGTTTCCCTCCACGCTCCTGAAAAGTCCGGAGGAAGATGCGCCCTATGCGTTTGGCTTCTGCATTCCGAACGATACCGTCGGCCTGCGATTCATCTGCCGGGAAAGTGTCGACTATGGCCGCTCGCACTTCGATCATCCGCTCGGCTCGCGTTTCGAGGAGATGGACGCCGTCGTTGTATTCGACGACGTGTTCGTGCCTTGGGAAAACGTCTTTCTCTATCGAGACATCAAACGTTGCAACGAAGCCTATGCCCGTACGGGCGCCGTGGTGTATATGACGCACCAGGTCGTCGTCAAGAATATCGCGAAGTGTGAGTTCATGATGGGGCTTGCTTCGCTGCTGGTAAGTACCATCGGCGCCGAGGTCTTTCAACACATCCAGGAGAAGCTGGCCGAGATCTGGGTGACTCTGGAAACCCTGAAGGCTTTCCTGCGGGCCGCTGAAGCCGATGCCCAGCTGGACGAGTGGGGTGTCATGCGGCCGGCCTGGAACCCCCTGGATGCCGCGCGCAACCTGTTCCCCCGTCTCTATCCGCGGATGGTCGAGATCATTCAACAGATCGGCGCGAGTGGCCTGGTCGCCATGCCGACCGAACAGGACCTCAAGGGGCCGCTGGCAGAAGACATCAAGAAATATTACCAGGCCGCCCGGGCCGAGGCTTTCGATCGCATTCCGCTGTTCCGTCTCGCCTGGGACGCGTCTCTGTCCGCTTTCGCGACGCGCCAGGTGTTGTATGAGCGGCTCTTCTTCGGCGATCCGGTGCGCATGGCGGGCGCGCTCGTGACAGGCCACAACTCCCAGATCCAGGAATACGCCGAGAAGGTGCGCGCGTTCGTCGAACAAAGTCGGGAAGAAGCATTCGCGGCGGTCTCACCGGCGCAGTCTTGATGTAGCGCCGTCACCCTCCGGGCGCAGCTAACAACCTCCGAGGCACGGCTCGGCGCGCGCCGCCTCGGAGCATCAGTATTGTGTCTTCATGCTGCCCCGGTATAGGATGAGGTCCAGTTCCACAGACACGAAGCAGAACAATGGGACACGGTCGCCTCCTCACTGTCTCCTTCACAAGTCTTGCGCTCGGCGTTTGGATCGGATTGGCCGCGAAAGAAAAGTTTCCCGGAATCGATCTCCTGCGCAGCAAGCCTCCCCACGAGGCAGCAATGGCTGCCCTGCAAGAAGCTGAGCACCTGGCGGGAAATGGGTCATGGGAGTTGATCAGCATTGCACGCGTGTATTATCTCTCTGGCGACCGCGCCAAGGCGCAGGAGCTGATTGATCGCGCGTTGAGCCGAAAGCCCAAGGCAACGGATTTCCAGCGGGTCGGGGAAATTTTCGCGGACGCAGGCGACAAGGGCCAGGCTGACAGTTATTTCCAGCGCGCGCTGGCCGCCGACCCGAAGGACGACACGGGTCAGTCTGAGATGGGTGCCTGGTACATCCGCAACGGCGAGCGTGCGCAAGGCGAGGAGCTGCTGGCGAAAGCGCTGGCGAAAAATCCGGATGACCTCTGGCATTACGTCCGGGCGGCGGAGGCTTATCTCGGCGTGCCGAAGGGCAGGTAGTCGCCTCCAGCTTCGCGAAGACACGAACTGAAGCCGGCAATCTGAAGGGCACCCTGCCCTTCAGATTCAGCCCGCGTTGGGCAATTCATCCGCATCAGCGCATGCGTATTCTGTTGACGCATGTTAAAGACCCGGCACGCCGTTCGTGCTCAAATCGCGAGCGCGCCTGTTTCAACGGGCACAAGGGCACGCGCTAGCTTTCCCTGGAGGTCACATGTCAGAACTGATCGTCGTGGCGTTCGACGGGCCGGATAAGGCGGACGAGGTACTGGACGAGCTTCGGACGCTGCAGCGGGAATATCTGATCGACCTGGAGGATGCAGTCGTCGCGTTGCGACGCCCCGACGGGAAAGTGCAGCTAAAGCAGAGCGTAGACCTTCTTGGCACGAGCGCCGCATCCGGCGGGTTATGGGGAGCCCTATGGGGCACTCTGGTTGGCACGCTCTTCCTCAATCCGTTGGCGGGCTTCGCCGTGGGCACGATGGTTGGCGCCGGTACCGGAGCTCTCGCCGGCGCACTGGCCGATTACGGCATCGATGATAACTTCATCCGCGAGTTGGCCCAGACGTTGCCGCCCAACAGCTCGGCCATTTTCGTACTCGTACGCAAATTTCAGCCGGAGAAAGTTCTGAGCGAGCTTTCACGGTTCCGCGGTCGCGTGCTGCGCACGTCCTTGTCACCGGAGCAGGAAGCGCGCCTGCAGTCGGCACTTTCCGGTGCAGCGGCTCCTCCTCCATCGCCTGGTGAGATGGCAGCGGTTCGTCAACCTGGAAACACTGCCGCTCCCCCGGGGCCCGGCGTAACGCTCAGAACTTATACTTGGCCCTGACGTTCCAGAATGCTCCGGGAAAATCGTACGTGCCGGCATCGTAACCGTTCAGGGTACAGCTGAAGCAGATCGGCGGGTTGACACCGAAGAGGTTGTTAACTCCCGCCTCGAGCGTCAAGCCCTTCAGCTTGAAAGCGTCGTCGTATGCAAGTTGCGCGTCGTTGTAGACGACGGCATCCAAGGTGTGCTTGTCGGTAGTCGTTTCGCAACCTGGCACCCCCACCTTGACCGCGTTACTGCAGAACTCTTGTACGGCCGACAGGTAGCGGACTGTCCAGGTAAACTGAAAGTCGGCAAACCCATATCCCAACTGCGCATTCATGCGAAATTTCGGGATGGCACTGTTGTTTACCTCGACTCCAACAGCGCGCTGCGCCACATTGCCCAGGCTGTCGACGGCGCGGTAGCCGTTGACGATCGTGGTCATGACCGACGCAGCCAGGCGGCCAAATGACAGCGGGACGGAGGCCCAGTTCAGCTTGATGTCTTCGCCATCGGTGGTGATCTCGCCCAGGTTCTCGAGAAAATTCTTGGGAGGATTGAGGTTGCCACCCGCGCCACGGGTGAATCCGGAGCACAGGGTGGGATTGGTACCGCCCGAGGCAAGGCAGGCGTTGAGCAACGACTGGATATCCGCTGCCTGGATGGCGCCGTTGATCTTGTGATGGTAGTAGGTCGCCTCGAGAGTCAGCTTGTTGGTAGCGGCGACACCCCGGGCCCAGCTCGCGTCATACACGAAACCGGCCGTCAAGCTCTTGGATTTCTCCGGATGCAAGTGCGCATTCCCGCCGGTGAAAGTGGTGATCTGGGTGTTGGCCTGTTGGAATCCGTTCGGCACCCCCTGCGCCCGGCAGGCGTTCGCCAACGGCGAGGTGTTTCCGGGCGTCACCACAATGGTTCCCGTTGGGCCGCAGGGATCCACCAGCGTCGCGCCAAACTGCGTCAGGCCGTAGAGCTCGCCCAGGTTCGGGGCGCGGAATCCGGTCGAATAGGTTCCGCGCAGGCCGAAATCCTCGACGGGCTGCCATCGCAGCCCTCCCTTGTAGGTCACCGTGCTTCCGAAGTTCGAGTAATCCGAGTACCGTCCCGCGGCACTCGCACCCAGGGTGGATAGCAGCGGCAGACTCAGCTCGGTGTAGGCCTCGTTCACATTGTAGCCCGCGAACACAGCCGAAGCGGGCGAATCCTGTGACTCCCCGTTCTGGCGCAGCGGGTCGGGATTGAATATGCCTACGTACTGGCGATGCTCGCCACCCACGGCAATACCGACGGGGCGATCCTCGATCTGGAACGGATGAGCGCTGACGTTCGCCGAAACGACCTTCAGGTCCTGTTCGCTCTCATCCCGCTGGGTGGCCTCGATGAAATTCAACATGGCCGGCGTGATCGGCCGGCCCTGCCCGCCGAACAGGTCCAAGGGCACGCAGTTGGGCACCAGGGCGCAAACCGCCGGGTCGCCCAGGGCTATGCCGATGTTGGCGATATTATATCCGCCGGTGAACACCTGCTCGGCCTTGTTCTGGGAGTCCACGAAGTTCAGGTCCCAGTGATAATCGGTGCCCAGGAGCTTGAGATCGCCGCGGAAGCCGCCACCGAAGTACCACGTGTTGACATCTTGCGTGAAGATGCGTGGCCCCGCTTCCAGCGGCCGACGTGTCACCCAGCCCAGGTTGGACGCGGCATTCAGATCTATGCCGAAGGGATTGTAGGGGTTTTTCCCGGAGACGGAGATCGTATCGGCCAGTCCGCCGGTTCCAGCATAGGGGCCGACAAATATCGGCTCGGGCGCCGCCTGGTTGGCCGAATCGCGGGTGTTGTAAAGGCCCTTCACATACGCCTCGACGTTGTCGTTGATGGTGTAGGTGAAGTTCGTGAAGATCGACTTGCGCTCCGACGGCGTCAGCAGGAGGTTGAAAGGGGCGAAATTGAAGCGGTCGGCGTTGCTCCAGTTGTGATAGGTGCCGGAGGTTGGAGCCGCTGGATTCCATGCGGGCGTGGTCGTCCCGTTGTTGAGGGTAACGTCATAGAAGTTGCCTTGGTCGGGCGTGCAGGAGCCGTAATTGGGAACCGGAACCCGCGGGTCGCAGAAGGTGAACCTGCCCTGGGGGGTGGCGGAGCTGCCGGCCGCCTGGCCGGCCAGCGGCTCGGGAAAGTCCGATTGCCACCATTTGGACGAGCTGACTGCGTTCTGCTTGTAATAGCTCGCCACAAACATCCCGGCGAAGCGGTCGCTCGAGCCGCCGACTGTAACGCTTCCCTCGGTGGTCTGGCCTCCCTTGCCATAATCTCCTGTATAGCCGTTCACCTCGATGCCGTCGGCCTTCTTCTTGGTGATGATGTTGACCACGCCGGCGATCGCATCCGAGCCGTAGATCGAGGATGCGCCGTCTTCCAGCACCTCGATGCGATCGACGATGGAAAGCGGAATGGTGTTCAGGTCGGCGCTGCCGCTCACGCCGGAAGCCGAAGATTCGTTCACCCAGCGCATGCCGTCCACGAGGACCAGCACCCGCTTTGAGTCCAGGTTGCGGAGATCGACTTCCGAGGCGCCCGCGCCAATGCCGCCGCCGTCCGGGGGATATCCGAAGTTTCCGGAAGAGTTGAACTTGGTGTTGAGAGCCGAACCGCCGGTGGTCAGCTGCTGCAACAGGGTACCGATATCCGCCACCCCTGTCTTTTCAATGGCTTCCGAGCTGATCACCGACAGTGGCTGCTCCCGTTGCGCCTCAGTCTGCGCAATGCGCGAGCCGGTTACTATCACTTCCGAAGTCGGCTGAGCGGCGCCGGCGGATGTTGTAGCGGCAGCGGAGGCACCCTGCTGTTGGGGAAATGCCAGCGACGATGCCATGACGCCGAGTAGCGTAAACGCAACGGCCGGAAACTCAACCGCCGAGACCTTGGACTTCATACAACCCCATCCTGGCTTTATTGTTGAACCGGCTGCAAGCCGCCGTAGCTGGGATGCCACTCTAACTTCGATTGCGCACCGAAGTAAAGAATCGAGTTGCAAATTGCACACGCACCGTAAGCGCGGGTCGGACTTTGAACGGTTGCGACATGCGCGCTGCGCGCCTCAAAGCGGGGCAGCCGGCAAGGCAATCGTCGGGAAGTCTCGCCTTCCGCGGCCAGCGACCGCTCGAGCCGGGTCCGGGGCCAGAAGCGAACATCAAGAGCCGAGGCGTCCCGCAGGCTGACGCGGCAGATGCGATCCAACGCGGCCGGTTGAATTCCGCGTCGACGGTAATCGTCTTCGCGGCAGGATGACGCTTCGAATCCACCTGAAGGACACAAAGACCGCCGCCCGACTCAGCATGTTATCGTGAGCTGGCTTCGGATATGGCCATCCCGGGCCCCTATGGTTTGACGGGTCCTTTGGAATTTGCAGCATGAAAGACACATCTGCCGATGCGCATTCATCGCAGGCGGCCTTGAGCTATCCACTGGGAACAGCGCCCTTGCCCGGAGAAGCTGTCGAGGTCGCCCCCGGCGTTCTGTGGTTGCGCATGAATCTGCCTCTGGGACTCGACCACATCAATCTGTGGGCGCTCGAAGAGGCCGACGGCTGGACGCTCATCGATACGGGTATGCGGACGGAAGAAACCGTCGCCGCGTGGCAGAGTTTGATCGCGGGCCCCATCGGGGTACGCCCAGTACGGCGGGTGATCTGCACCCACATGCACCCGGATCACATCGGGATGGCCGGCTGGCTCACGCGTCGGTTCGACTGTCCGCTCTGGATCTCCCGCCTGGAATACCTGACCTGCAGAACACTGGTAGCCGACACCGGGCGTGAAGCGCCACCGGATGCGATCCGGTTCTACCGCGCAGCCGGATGGGACAATGAATCCATCGAGCGCTACCGGGCCCGCTTTGGCAGCTTCGGCAAGATGGTCTATGCGCTTCCGGACAGTTACCGGCGCATCACCGCCGGCGAGGAAATCCTCATTGGCGAGCGGATCTGGCGGGTAGTGGTTGGCCACGGCCATTCCCCGGAGCATGTTTGCCTGTATTGTCCTGAGCTGCGCCTGCTGATTTCCGGCGATCAGGTGCTGCCCGGGATCACCTCCAACGTGTCGGTTTTTCCGATCGAGCCGGAGGCGAATCCGCTGACGGACTGGCTCCAATCACTGGCAGCCATCCGCCACCAGGTTCCGGACGAAGTGTTGGTCCTACCCTCACACAACGAGCCCTTTCGTGGGCTGCACACGCGTATACAACAGCTGATCGAGGGCCACGAGCAAGCTCTACTGCGTTTGCATGAGGCGCTCTCCGAGCCAAAGACGGCCACCGACATCTTCGGGCTCCTCTTTCGACGTAAGGTCCGCGCGGAGCTGTTGATGATGGCCACGGGAGAAGCCATCGCTCATCTGAACTGCCTCATCAACCGCGGTCAGGCAGCTCGAGAGCTCGATGAGGCGGGGCTGCTCTGGTATCGGCGAAGCTGACGTGGCGGCCCGCTGCCGGATTGTGGGCTTCAGTCCCGCCGCCCCGGCAATCTCTCCGCCATCTCCAGATAACGGCAGAACGCATTGGCCAACTGCATTTGCCGTGGCGTTCTGCATTCGGGCTCGAAAAGCGTTGGTGAGCCGACCAGCACGCACACACATCTCGCCCGCGACGTCGCAACATTCAGCCGGTTCAAGCTGTACAGGAATTCCATGCCGCGCGGTGCATCCGCGCTGGACGAGCTGGCCATGGAATAGATGACGATCGCGGCTTCCTGACCTTGGAACTTGTCGACAGTGCCGATGCGCGCTCCCTGCACGAGCCCCTGAAGCTCGAATACCTGCGCGTTGTAGGGTGCGATGATCAGAATGTCCTCCTCGAGCCGGATCGGCCGTTCGCGCCCGTCGGGGTCGATCCACGTAGCTCTCGACTCGAGGATTTCCTCCACCAGGTCACGGATCGCCTCAGCCTCTTCAGGCGAGGAGCTTTGATTCCCCGCGTGCGCGACGGGCAGGTAGCGTAATCCGGTGCCGCGCACTCGGCCATTCGAACGGACACCCTGTCTTTCCAGTCCAGCCCGTGAGCGCAGCCTGCCTTCGTAAAACATCTCCGACGTGAACGCGCAGATGTCAGGATGCAGCCTCCAGGTCTCCTCCAGGAACAATCCCCGGTTGTCCTCCAACGTTGCCTTTCCTTCCAGAAGATGATCCAACGCCGAGACATCCGTCCCTTCTGGATGGCTACCCTTCATCGGCTGCTCGAGTTGCTGTGGATCGCCCAGAAGTACCAATGTCCGGCAAGCCTGAGAAACCGCCAGGACGTTGGCCAACGACATTTGCGCGGCTTCATCCACGAACAGCACGTCCACCGTCTCGAACGCTTCCACGGGCGCCCATAGCCAGGCAGTGCCCGCGGCAACGTTGCAAGACGCGCGCAGGGCGGCGAATACTTCCTCGTTGGCCTTCACACAGCGAATGCAGCGAGCATCCTCACCCTTGTCGGAGATTTTCTGGACGCACTGAACCTCCACACCGGACTGGGCAGCCGCTTCCACCACCTTGTCGAGCAAGTTGCGGATGACCTTGTGGCTGTTCGCCGTGATGCCGACTCTCGCACCCGCCCGAACCAGGGCACAGATCATTCGCGCAGCCGTATATGTCTTTCCGGCGCCCGGCGGCCCCTGAATGGGCAACACTCCGCTCCTCAGCCTCGGAGCGATCCGCACCGCCGCGGCAACGGGCGTCTCACCCGGCAACCGCAAGGGCTCCGCACCAACATCCGGCGGCCGTCGCAATAGCAGGCCGCGGGCCGCCTGATAGCGACTGCCGCTTGAAATCCCCTCCTGCGCGACGTACTCGCCTATCCGAAGCAATGAATCCGCCAGCGCGTCGGTACGGACGATGTCGTGCGCAAACACTCCCTCAGGATGGAACGGGGCGGCATCGACCCGCTTCTTGATATCGACTGTGAGCCGATCGGCCGATATGGCTTCCACTTTGCCGAGTTTCGCTCCACCGGCGCTGTACAACGTCTCTCCGCCGCGAAGCTCCGTCTCCTGAGGTGGGAATGCATACCGATGAATCGGCGCTTTGGCGGTGCCGCCCGCAGCCCCGCGGAAGCTGAGCCCATAAAGCGCCGCACGCTCGTCCATCAAATCTTCGGCAGGCAGCTCCGAAAGCCGAAAAAAATCCCACCAGACCGACTTGTCCTCACGTCGGTGCCAATCGAGCGTCTGCGCCAGAATCCAGCGCGCATGCTGCTCGCCGCTGCGTTCAGATGCCGCCACGGGCACGTCGGCCGCAAGGCGCGCCGCAAGCTCCGCGACCCTGCGCTGCCTTTCATCGAGCTCTTCCGCAGGCTCGTCGGATGCGGGCTCCGGCCTCTCGATCCCAAGGCCACGTTGGATCAGGCCGGCTCGGAGCCGCTCCAGCCAATCGCGCAACCCGGATGCGGAAACGCAGTCGTCATGGTTATAGCTCTCGACCACCTGCCTGGATTCTTCCGTAATGCCCGCGACATCATTCAACTCCAGACAGGCTTGGAGCTGCGCGAGCGCCTTGCGCGCATCGGCCAGTGCGGTCGGCCGCTCATAGCCGTAGAAGACCTCCAGATTCTTGATGGTGTAGGACTCGACACTCGCGCGGATGCTCTGTCGCGACACCCCGTAAAGGTCGACAAACAATCGAGCGCGCAACATACGATCCATCTCATCCTCTCGCGTCGCATAGCGGCCCATCAGGCGCTTCAGCGCGCTCGGCTCATAGGGCGCATAGTGATAGATGTGCAGGTCCCGATAGCGTGCCCATCGAGCCATGACAAAATCGACGAAACGCTCGAAGACCTGCTTTTCCTGCTCGGGGGTGAACGCCCACTCCCCGATGTACTGCCGCTCTCCCCTGTCATCGAATGTCAGATAGCCGAACAGATACTCCAGGCCGCCCTCGCCCACGAAGGGGTCGGCTTCCAGGTCGAAGAAAATGTCTCCAGGCGAGGGCTCCGGAAGCCGGGCAAGTCCAGCCTTCGGCAGCGGAGGGAGAGTCTCGTAGATCGCGCGTTGGGTGGTG
>CAZBTV010000040.1:29604-32254 GCA_964494895.1 uncultured Steroidobacteraceae bacterium
CCTTCGACCTGCACTCGGGCTTGCTCACGCGCGCGCTCGTAGGATTGCGGTGAGCCGCGTTGGGGTCTCCATTTGAGCGGCAGCGGCAAATGCGCTAGCTCGGCGACAGTGTGGACGTCGTGCCGCTCGAGCTCCGCAATCTGCAACTTTGTCAGGCCCGCCACGAGACAAAGATGATCGTCGCGTCGACGCCGTTCATCGCAAGGCACGCGCCAGCGACAAATCTCGCAGTGCTCCTTCGGATCTGGATAAGTGGTGGTGGTATCGGAGCGCCTGATAACAGACCGCTCCAATGCGCGCTTCACGTACCGATAGTACGCCGCGAATGCGGCCGTACGATAACTCTGCGGCTCGAAGCCCGAGCCGGGCACAACGACATGCATCCGCTCAGGCATGCGCCCCTGAACAATCGAGAGCAAGTCGGAGTAAAGGCAGAGTTGCAAGACGGTCGTGCCTCGTGTTTCACGCGCAAGTTTCGTGTCTACGACCTCGTAAGACCACTCCCCGAGGGCACTCGGCATTCGTACGCGACGGAGAATATCCGTCCGGCCACTCCATCTTTCCCGCAAAAGGGCGCCTTGGACGATGACTTCCGCGCCCGCCTTCATTGCGGCGTAGGTTTGTTCAGCCAACGCCGACGTAATGCCGACTCCCTCGATCTCGACCACCCCGAAGCCGGCGCTCCGGAGGTGCTCGACGTAGTTGCGCTCGTGAATCTCGCCGCGCTTCCAAAGCACCTCGAGCAGCGGGTCCCATGTATCAGGCGTGCGCAGCTCGCCCGCCGAAAGGGCGATATCCAGATCAGTGAGGTGGCGACAGTTGAGGTGGCCAACGAGATCAGACGCGCTGAGCAGCACGGTCTCGCCGATTTTCATCATGAGGAGCAGCTCATCACCTGGTCCGCCTGGCAGTCAGGTAATCCAATTTACCTGCTTGAACCGCCGCCAGTCCATAGCCACGGACAGGCCTCCGCTGTCCAGGAACTGGCGGCCGATCGTGCCCGACTGATCAGTAGCTGCGTGAGAAGCCGTAGCTGTTGTGTTGAACCCGCAGGGCGAGGGAAATCATAGTTGGGATACGGCTTCCTCCATCAGCGCGGCCCGGTAAAGACCGAGGGCAAATCGGCAGCGACGAGCGCACGCTTGAACCAGCATTCAAGAGTTTCCAGCGTGGCTCCATAGATACGCTTGCGTAATGACGGCGCCACCGCGCCGAATCGCGCCGCAAGCAGACAAACGAGTGCCTCAGCGAGGCCGAGGGCCTTACCCTCAGCGAGCCCCTCGGCTTTTCCTTCGGCTTTTCCTTCGGCTTTTCCCTCGGCTCTTCCCTCGGCCTTTCCCTCGGCTCTTCCCTCAGCCTTTCCTTCGGCTCTTCCCTTGGCCCTTCCCACGGCTCTGCCTTCGGCTATGGCCTCCTCTCGTAACTTTTGCTTCCAGGCTTTTAGTCGTGTCGCAAGCATTGTCCTCATCTCCACAAAGTTTGCGGCCGGCGGTACAGCCACCCCCAGCTCCGCGCATGCCCCGCGGACCAACTCGGCAAACAACAGCTGCAGCCGCTCATAGCCCGGGTGCACACGGAACCAGCTCGACACTTCAGCCAGCAGCCCCTGCAGCTCCTCGCCTGAATGCGGCTGTTCCAGGCGAAACAGCAGCGCTACGAGAGTAGCCCGCCGCGCCAAGGTGTCCTTGGCGAAGGTACCCATGTCGAGCAGATAATAACGGACACGTGGCTGCCAGGGCCACAGCGTCGAGCGCCGCGAAAGTGCGATCAGCTCGCGGATTTGTGTCGGGGCTGTCCAGCGCTGCTCGCCGTTGTACAGCACGAGCAACAGCAGTGGCGGCAGGCGTGCCCCCGTCTTGAGCTTCTTCTCCTCGATGATCTGCTCCCACAGGAGTCCTTGGTAGACCTGAGCGCGCACAGCCATCCACCAGTCGGAGCGGCTCTGGAATTCAATCAGCAGGTATAAATAAATGTCGACGCCTTCCCGGGTAGGCAGTCGCCAAATGACATCGCCTTCGCGGCGTGAGGCCCAACGTCGGCGCGTGTGAAACTTCGGGTTGACTCGCTGCAGTGCCGAAAAATCCAGGCCGGCGGCGAGCGCTTCTGGAACGAACTCGCGCACGAGCGCCTCCACCATCCGCGGATCAGAAAACAGCCGGTGATAAAGCGAGTCGGAGTCGGGCACGAGCGCTGGGTACGGTGCATAGGACGTGGAATGTAGCCATTCTCAACTCAGCCCAAGTCAGAAATCAACTCTCAATTTCTATGAAAGACGCGCAAATATGTGACTAAATTTTGCGTGTACGAAGACATCAGATGTTGATAGTGCGTGCAATGTTGTACGCTCCCCGCGCGTGCATATCGCCTCGCGAATACCATCGTAAGTCACGCACGGTGCTTGCCCACGCATTACACCGTGGTGAATCCAACGCAGGAATCTGTCGTGATGCACCTCTCTGTGCACCTAAAGGACGGCGCCCCCAGGAAGAAGGCAGCAGTCACGAGGTGATCCAGTGCCACTCCACGAAGCGACAGCGCAAGAACATGCGGGCTCGCAAACAGAGTTGCGAGGCGGAGGCAGTGAGCACTCTCAGCGAGCACTCTCAGCGAGCACTCTCAGCGAGCACTCTCAGCGAGCACTCTCAGCGAG
>CAZBTV010000040.1:32354-47848 GCA_964494895.1 uncultured Steroidobacteraceae bacterium
CACTCTCAGTGAGCACTCTCAGCGAGAGAGTTCGGGCGGTCGGAGATTCGCTGTTGCTCAGCGTGCGTTCGGCAGTAATCCTCTCTCGACCAACACCGGCGGATGGCGATAGCGAGTCGCCTGCTCCCAGGCGTAGGCCAGGCCGAGCAGATCGCCATCCCTGAAGGGCCGGCCGGAGAGCTCCAGGCCGAAAGGCAACCCACTCTCGTAAAACCCTCCCACCACCACGACTGCCGGAACTCCCAACATGTTGACCCAGCTGGTGGCCGAGTGAGGTCCTTCACTGACCTTGCCGTCCTGGGGCATCGTCTCATCGACCGGGGGCATCTGGATGGCCGGGTATACAAATCCGTCCAGGTGCAACCGGTCCAGCGTTTCGAGATACGCCTCGAGAGCACGGCGACGCGGCCCGAAATAGTTTTGATCCGCGTCAGGATCGCTCTCGAGGACGCGTTGGTTGATTTTGACATCGCCAATCTGCGCATTGGCGGGCTCGGCGCCGATCACCGGCGCGCCGATCGGCGCTCCCATTGCCTTTTCGTACTCCGCGGCCGAGTGGTACTGCGCGGGACCAAACTCCTTCAGAAACAGATCCGTGCCCTCGCGCACATAGGCGTAGGTACTGATCCGGCCCGCGGTACGCGCAAAACTCTCCGGTAGAACGGAACCATCCATCACCACGGTAGCGCCCAACGCGCGCAACTTCTCCACCGCAATCATGAAGGCCGCTCGGGTCCGCGGATCGAGCGCAATCGCCGCTTCCGCGCTCTGCTTGGCGGCGCCCAGCTCCGATACAGCCGCCGGCGTGCCGTGGAAAGGGATTCCGATGCCTTTCAGAATGAACGAGGGGACGCCGAGGCGTTTGCCCTTGAGCGCGTCGAGCTTGAGGTATTGTTGGTACGGTCCGCGCTGAGCCTTGCTGGCGGAACCTTCGGTTGCCCGGTCCAGCGGGTCCTCCCCGGCCATGGCTTCGAGTGCGATGGCCGCGTCGGAAACAGTCCGCGCGATCGGCCCGGTGTTGTCCAACAGCCAATCGAGCGGCGCGATGCCGGCGATGCTGACGAGACCACGAGTCGGAAACACGCCCACCAGCGCGCTCGTGGCCGCCGGCATGCGAATCGAGTTGCCCGTATCGGTCCCGTTGCCGAGCAGAGCCAGATTGGCGGTGACCGCCGTAACGGTTCCGCCGGAGGAGCCTCCGGGAGAGAAGCGCACATCAAACGCGTTTCCGGTGCGCCCGAAGGAGCTGCTGCGGTTCGTATCGGAGTTCGCGAAATCCGGCATGTTGGTATGGCCGAGTATGATCGCGCCCGCCGCGCGCAAGCGCGCGACAATCGTCGCGTCGCGCGGGGCCACCAGCTCATGGCCGGGCACCACGTAGCCCTCCCAGCCATCCGTCGTCACTTTACCCTGAATGCTGGTGTTGGCTTTGATCACGATGGGCACGCCCCACAACGCGCCGTGGACCGCCGACCGCACATTTTCGGCGTCTTCGCGCGCGGCGACCGCTCGAGCATCCGCATCGAACACCTGTTCGATCGCTCGATACACGCCGTTGTAGCGAGCGATACGCGCGAGATACCAGTCCACAACCTGCGCAACGGTGTACCTGTGTTGCGCGTAATAGGCCTGTAGCTGCGGGATGGTGACCTCCATGAGGTCCCGATCCATCTCAGCGGCTGAATGGGCCGGGGACTTCGCTTGGGTCGTAAGCGCCATACCCATGGCAAAGGTAACAAACAGCTCGACAAGCCGGCACTTTGGCATGAGGGTCCTCCCTGATTGGCAATGCGGGCCAGGCCGAGAATAGGTCATCATGGCCCGCCGCTCGTACTGCGAAGGATACCCGGCGCATGCCGGGCCGCCCACAACGAATCTCGTTGCGGGAGCAGAAGCCCCACATGCACCGAGTACTCGTGGCCGGTCGCGACAGGGGCCGGACCCTGCCTGGGGATCGCCCGGCGCGCCAACGCCTACATCAAAGAGCCCTGAATTCCGTATCGACCCCGCGGGCCGAGTCGATGATGGCCTTCATCTCCAGAACCCGGGCGTGATCCTCGGAGCCCACGTCAATTTTTTCATCGTAGGACCAGCGATCGATGGCGACCCTGATGATTTCCGATTGCTGCTCGGTCAATAACCGGCCGGCGATGGTTATCTTTGCCTCGGACATAAGTCACCTCACGGATTCTTGCTCAGACGCCGGAAGTACTCTCCTACCGCCGCTTCGTATCCCGCGGGCACCGGTGGCGGGCTGTCGCTGCGAACCTCCTCTGGACGCGCGGCATCGGGCTCATGACGTAGCTGCAACTCCAATCGGTCCACACCGCTCAACACACGCGCATACATCTCCTCGACCATTGCCGGATTTCCGGGAAACCGGCGTGGATCGAGATTTTGCATCGAGCGGATGAGCTCATCGACCTGCTGGCGCGCCACAGGGTCCTCTCCCGCGGAGCGCCGCAACTGCTCGAGATCGTGCAGGCCTTGCCGGTAATTCTGCTCCGGATCGGGGGGTATGGGGGAGGTGTCAGGAGCAACAGGGCGTGGCAGCTCGGCGTTGCCTCCCGTATTCCAACCTCCATTGACCGGGCCACCACGATTGGCGCCCCGATCGCCGCGCCCGACTGGTCCGGCTGCACGGCTATCATTTACATCACCCCGGTTTGCATCACCCCGATTTGCACCACCCTGGCTCGCATCGCCTCGACCGCCCTGCCCGCTCTGCCCCTGCTGCGAACCCGCCGCACTCCCAAGGCGTTGAGCCGGATCCAACGCCGCGAGCCGGCTCCGTAGACGCTGCATCGCCTCGAGCGCTGCCTCGTCTGAGGATGGCTGCCCCTGACCCTGCTCACCCGTCATTGCCTGCCGGGCTTCTCCCAGTTGACCGCGCAAGTGCCCCAGCGCTGCCGCAATCTCGTTCTCGGCAGCGTCAGTCAGAGGCGCGTAGCCCCGACGCAGTTGGTCGGCACTCCGCTGCAACTGAGTCTCCGTGTCCGCTTGCTCGAGATCCCCCAACGCCTCATGCAGCTTCTTGGCGGCGCTACTGCGCGCACCCGCCGCCCGCTCCGCGGCTCGCATGTTCTGCGTAAGTCGCGCCAGATCATCGGCAAGCCTTTGCCGGTCGTTGATGAGCCCCTCCACGGCGTTGCCCCCGCCGCTGCCCGCTTTGGGCTGCGCTCCGGCCCAGCCCTGCCCCGAACTACGAGCGCTCATCAGCGCGCGCATCCGGTCCGCCTGCTCCTGCTGCTGGGCATCCAATCTGTCCGCCTCGTGAGCCAGAGACTCGACCTGCCTGGATGCGTCCTGGTGTTGGATACCGCCAAGGAGATTCATTGCTTCGCGGAGCCGATCCGCGGCACGACGCGCCTCTGCCACATCGTTGGTGTCCGCGGCACGGCGCATGGCGTCTTCCGCTTCGCGCAGGCGATTCAACGCCTGTTGCCCAGCCCCGGCCTGTTGTCCGTTGGTAGCCTGCCCCCCATCGGTGGCCAGCTGTCCGTTGGCGCCCAGCCGTCCATCGGCGGTCTGTTGTCCATTGGCACCCTGCCGCCCACCGGCGGTCTGTTGTCCGTTGGCACCCTGCCGCCCACCGGCGGTCTGTTGTCCGTTGGCACCCTGCTGCCCGTCAGCGGCTTGCTGTCCGCCCGCGCGAGCCAACTGTTCCATCTCGTGTTGAAGCTCCTCGGCTTTCCGGCGCAGCATCTCTTGCTGCCAGCGCTCCTCGGCCGTCTGCGCGCTATCACTATGCTGGGCGGCCAGTTCGCTCTGTCTGCGCGCGAGCTCATCGAGCTTGCGCAAAGCATCCTCCACCTTTCCGCCGCCGTGTTGGTTCGCGGCGGCCGACGTCTGCGCGCTCTCGTACTGGTTTTTCTCGGTATCCAGCTCCAGGTCGAACAGGCTCGCCAGATCGCGTCCGGCGGAATTGACCGCTCCGGAACCCGCCCGGCTGCCGAAGGCGACCTGGATCTGCCGGAAGGTGGACTCGGCGCGTAGCAGGTATTGCAGAGCCTTCTGCTCGTCGAACACAGCCGCGCTCCACTGCTGACTCTCCAGCTTTCGGGCAGCGGGCCGCATGGCGCTCGCCGCGGCTTCCATGTCCTGTTGAAAGCTGCCGAAGTGCTCATTGGCGAGCTGCAGGTCGCGCATCTGCAGGCGGTCTGCCAACGAAAGGGCTTGGGAGCGCAGCGTGTTTTGTACATCGGACAGGAATTTCGCCTGCTCCGCGGCCTCCTTTGGCGGCGAGATCTTCTGTCCCGCCTGCTTCCAGGTCGCTGCAATGATCTCCTTCTCGCGCTCGGCGATCTGGGCCTGGTCGTCGGCGGCGCCAGCGCCGGCACCGCCACCCGATTGCTGCGACTGGGAGAACTCGCGCTCGAACGGATCGACCTGGATGAACGAGAGGTCGGTGTGCGATTCGCTGCGTGCGTCCCTGGCGACAGCGTAGAAACCCACGACGTCACCCGGAACCAACTTCAGCGCCTCGAGGCTCAACATCGCCTCACCGCTGAGCTTCGTCGCCATCCCGGCCTGTCCCGGTTTCATCAGATTGACGGTCTGTTCCGGGCCGCCGTTGACGGAATAGTGGAGCGTGAGCTCGCTCAAGCCGAAGGGATCGCTGGCGCTCGCCGCGAGGGTGACCTCCTCGATCGGGCTCGCCCGGTAGTCTCGCTCCGGTCTGACCATGGTGACATCGGGCGGCTTGACCGCTCCCGCCGCGATCAGATAATCCTCCGAAAGACGCTGCTCTCGCGCCCCAGCCCGCATGGCTACATGATAGGAGCCATCCTTCTCCAGCTTGATGTAGCCCCTGGAGATGTTTCCGGCGCTCACGCTCAAGGGAATCTGACGGCCGTCATCGAGGGCGAGTACGCCGTTCGACAGCGGCCTGTCCGTCGTAATCTCCAACTCCGCCTCCGTGCCCTCGACGGCGCGCAAGTCGCCTCCATGCTCCTCCACGCTATCAGCCAGATGCGTCCACTGCGGATGGTGGTACGTCACCCGGATTTGCCTCACGGCGGGAATATCGGCCACGCGCAAACGAAAATGGGGTGTCTGGATCGAGCCCGCCTCCACGTAATACTCGACGTCTTCGGGAATGCCGGCAAACAAAAACTGAAACCCTGAAGCCGCAGGCCGCTGCTGCATGGCCGTTTCTTCCCACCTGGAGGCGCTCTGATAGCGCACGTGGATGCGCAGCGGACGGTGCTGCAGGCCAGGCAACTCGGCCGTTACGAGTTGGTCGGCGTGCCGCCGCACGACCGCATCCCCCGGGCTCACCTGAAGGGCATAAAAGGGCTCAGCCGGCATGCCGATCCACAGTGCCGCGGCACCATACCCGAAATAACCCGGCCCGGAACGAATCAGCCACCCAAGGGTGCCCAGACACAGCACCCCAACAGCGGCCAACACGATCAACACCCGATCGGGTGCGGCAGCCCTCACGTCCGTCTGGTGTGCTATCCGTAACGTATCCGCAGCCAGCAGCTCCAGAAACGGCTCCGGCGCGTGCCGGTCGCCGGCTGCCGTCTGCCCCGGCCCGGTCACGACCCGCTCGCGATCACTGAAAGTCAGCAGCCGCTGTTCGAATTGCGGGAACACCCGCTCAGCCCTTCGAGTCCACCACCGCTGGCCCCATTGCCACAGCGGGATGACGAGCCCGAATGCCGCGCTCGCGGACAGCGTGGCGATCAAAACGATCCGCGCGCTCCACAAACTCTCACGCGAGAAGGCAAACCTGCTTGCGACAAATACGAGGAACACTGTCGCCACTAGCGCGATCGAGGCGAATATGGCAGTACCCCGTGCGACCACGGCCAACCTGAAACGACGCCGCAGTCGCTCAAGGTAGGAACGCAGTTCCTCAGTCGCGCTCATGGCTTATTCCACGGGTTGGGCCAGATACCGGCTGCCGATTGCAGACTCTGCGAGCGCCAAGGCCAGCACGCAGAACATAGCGTACCACCACAAGGTCCGAGGCACCGCCGCCGGCTGCGAAACACCCGGACTGCTCCCCTCCGGAGCCGAAGCCGCTGGAGCGGCCGAACCGTCATTGCCGCGCCAAAGTGCCAGCACATCCTCTCCCAGCGGAGTCAGGTCCGACTCCCGCCGATCCGCATTGACCCCGATCAGGTCCTGTCGCCCGTTCGCGAGGCGAACCTCATAGAACCCTGCGTGAGCAAGCGGAAACGATTTCGCGGCGACAGCCTCTCGCAGCGACAGTGGCCTTCGGCCAGCCGGATCGATGACGTCGACGCCCACGGCCTGCTCTTTAGCGCTTCGTAGCACAATCGAATCATCCACCACGTGAGTACTGCTGTGAGCGTCGGTGCCGGAAAGGTAACGGACCATCCGCTCCACAAATGCCACGAAGATCGGATGCAGCGGCAGGTCATTTGTCAGGTTATCGAAGGCGGAAGCGAACAGCGCTACTCGACCCTCGCCCACCGCCTTCTCCAGTACCAGGGGCGTGCCGTCCTGTAGTCTCACCGCCACTCGTGCGCCTCTATCGTCGACTCCGGCGGCGTAGAAAAACTTCACTCCTTCCCATTCCTCGGCGGAGCCCGCCGCGGGATAGGAACTGTCCGTCTGACCGACTGCCGCGAAACGCTCGGCATCCCTCGAATAGTGATGCGCGGCGAGTATACGTCCGCCGAAAACCGGAACCTCGCGCTGCTGCGCCACTATGGTGCCCAACACGACGAGCACGTTGCCACCCCGGTGCACGTAATCGAGAAGCCTGCTGGCGAATGCGGCCGGGAGGGAAGCAACATCCGATAGGGTCACAAATGCGTACGATGAAGGATCGAGATCCGCAACCCGGTCTACAGGTATCTTGTCCAGCGTGATGGCACTCTGAGCGGCGGCTCCCAACGCACTGTCGAAATAAACTGCGGAACGGGTGTCGGAGGACTGGAAAACGAACAGTCCGCGCTTACGATCGGCCCTCTCCAGCGCGAATACATACTCATCATCGGCGGCAAGCGCATCCGCTGCATCGAGCTTCACACTGCAACGGCTGAAACCGTACGGAAGCTCCAGGGAGTCAATCTCGGCAGTGGCGCGGCCAGACGGCGGGATATTCACCTGCCGGGTGGCGATGGTTTTGCCGTTGACTATGAAAGCGACATTCCGGGTCACGGCCGGTGTGCCGTATCCCGCGATCACCGCCTGCACGTGAGTTGTGTGAGGATCCCAGACGAGACTCGGCGCGGACACACTCTCCACAGCCCAATTGGGAGTCTGCGCGTGAGACACCGGGTGCAGCCTGAGGGACACGTTTCTGGGAAGCGCCATCTCCCCGAAACTCGGCGGCATGTTGGTCTTCTGGAGGTCGCTGAAGAGATGCAGCTCGACTGGCGCATGCTCGCTGTCCGCAATGGAGCGGACCGCGCTCGCCAAAACACCGAAGCTGCCTCGCGAATCACTGGGCGCGAGACTCTCCACAGCCGCCCGGAGTACCCCGGCGTCCTGCGTCGCTTGCGTCAGCACGTGAGCCTGCGCGCCCAACGCGAGGACTTGTGTCCGATCCAGGGGCCGCTTTGCCGACAAAATGCTCAGTGCTTCCCGTTTCGCGTCCTCGAGCCGAGTACCCGCCCGCATGCTGAACGAGTTATCGACGACCAGCAGCATCAACTTCCGGGACGCGCCTGCGGGCACCAGCTCCCTGATATACGGATCGGCGAACGCCAGCACCAACAGCAGCACCAGCGCCAGGCGCAGGGCCAACAGCAGCCAGAACTGCAGGCGCCTGCGCCGGGTAGCAGTGGGCTGTTGCTCTTCGAACAACATCAGAGAGCTGAAAGGCAGAGGATCGCTGGAGCTGCGGCGCAGAAAGTGCAGATACAGGGGTAGTCCCACTGCCAAAGCGCCGAACAGAAACGCAGGAGCCAGAAAGCCCATCAGAGGCGCCTCAGAAGGATCATTACTGCCTCCCCTGCCTCAGCGTGAGATACTCGCGCAGTGCCCCGTCCAGGGGCTGATCGGTTGCCAGCAGCTGATAGCTCATGCCAGCACGTTGTGCCCCATCGCGCAGTGCCTCGATATGCCGGGAAATCCGTGCGCTGTACTCTCTCGTGGCGTATTCGGCCGTCACTTCCATTCGCGACCGGGTCTCGAGGTCGACGAGCACCGTGGAAGCACCGCCCAGCCGCGGCCGCAGCTCCCTCGGGTCGAGGATATGGAACAACAACACCTCGTTTCCCCGGATGCATAGCGGCTCGATGGCTCGGATGAGGGTACGCGGCGCTTCGTAGAAATCCGAGAGAATGACGACCATGCCCCGCCGGCGCAGCAGGCCGTGCACGTGGCGCAAGGTCTCGACAAAGTTGGTTCGCGCCCGCGGATCGGCGAGCTCCAGGCCCGAAAGGAGCCGCAAGAGCTGCCCCTGGCGGGCGGATGGAGGGATGAAGTTGCGTACCTGGTCGTCGAACACCAGGAGCCCCGCCGCATCGCGCTGCTTGCGCAGGGCCAGGTAGAAGATGGCGGCCGCCATGAAGCGCGCATAGTTCATCTTGGTCACCGGGTGCGACGCATAGTTCATGGAATTGCTCGCATCCAGCAATATCGTGAGCTGTGTGTTCGTCTCCCCCTGATAACGCTTCACATAAGTGCGGTCGGTGCGCGCGAAGACGTTCCAGTCCACGTTCCGCAGATCATCCCCCGCGCTGTAGGCGCGGTACTCGGCGAAGTCATGACTGAGTCCGAGATCGGCTGAGCGATGCAATCCCGCGACGAAGCCGTCGACCACGGTCTTGGCGACCAGGTCCAGGCCCGACAAGGCACCCAACACGGCGGGATCGAGAAAGCGCGACATGTCAGCCTCGCGGCGCTCGTTGCGCGATGAGCTGACGCAGGATCTCGTCCGTGCCGATCCGATCGGATTCGGCATGGAAGTTCAGGAGAATGCGATGCCGCAGCACCGGGATCACCATCGTGGAGATATCCTCGTAACTCACGTGATAACGCCGATGCGACAGTGCGCGCGCCTTCGCGGCAAGCACGATGAACTGCGCCGCCCGAACGCTGGCGCCATAGTTGACGTACTTCTTCACGATCGAGGGTGCCGACTCGTCTTTGAAGCGCGTTGCCCTCACCAACTCCACAGCGTAGCGAGCTATCGACTCTCCGATCGGTACCATACGCACCAGCTGTTGGATTTCCAGCAGCTCGGTCGCATCAGTCACGGCCTGGATCTGCGCGGTCTGGGTGGTCGTCGTCCGTTCGATGACCCGCAGCTCATCCTCGGCACTCAGATAATCCAGGACGGTGTTGAAAAGAAAGCGATCGAGCTGCGCCTCCGGGAGCGGATAGGTGCCTTCGAGCTCGATGGGATTCTGAGTTGCGAGGACGAAGAACGGCCGCGGCAAAGGATAGATGTTCCCCCGCACCGTACAGGAGAGCTCCTGCATCGCTTCCAACAGCGCGGATTGTGTTTTTGGCGGTGTGCGGTTGATCTCGTCGGCGAGCACCACGTTGCCGAAGATCGGCCCCTGAACGAACGTCCAACGCCGATGTCCGGTCACGGCATCCTCTTCAACGATATCGGTGCCCGTGATGTCCGCCGGCATGAGATCCGGCGTGAACTGGATGCGGCGAAACTGCAAGCCGAGCGTCTGGGCGATAGTGCGGACGGTGAGCGTCTTGGCGGTCCCGGGCAGTCCAGTGATCAGGCAGTGTCCGCCCACGAACAACGCGATGAGAATCTGCTCCAGCACCTCATCCTGTCCCACTACTACCTTGCGCACCTGCTCCAGGATGCGGTCACGCACGGCGTGGAAGCGCTCCACACGCTCCTGCAGGTCGGTTGAATTCAACTCGCTCACGGCTACTGTGTTCATGAAAAGGGCTCTCGCGGTCAGGGGCTCTTGAGCTGCAGGAGTAACTTCTGCGCCGGCCGGTAATTGGGCGCCGCCTCCAACGAGGCGAGCACGGCATCCTCGGCTTTATCACGTTGGCCCGAGGCGAGGTAAGCCTGGGCAAGATCGAACTGCGCGCCCGCGGCATCCAGCGGATGCAATGCCAGCACCGCGGTGTATTCACGGATCGCGCCGGCATAGTTCTTTTGTGCGAGCCAGAGGGTTGCAAGTTGCTTATGCATCTCCTGGTCATAGGCAGGATCGATGTAGTTGATACGGTCCAGGGTCGCCGCTGCCGACTGCGGATCACCAAGCGATTCTTGAAGCCGCGCCAGACTCTCGAGCGCCGCGGGCCGCCGTCCGCGTGCACGCACGTAGGACTGCAACACCCTGGCGGCAGCCGCCTTGTCGTCCTTCGCCAGATACGCTTCGGCCAAAAGCTCATAGGCATTCGCGTCGTAAACGTAGTCCGGATACAAGCGAATGACAGCCTCGCCTTCGCTTATCACATCAGCATACTGTTTACTCTGCTGGGACCGGGCGAGCTTCGAAAGTCGCGTCCGCCACTCGTCGAAGGAAGACACTGTTCCACGGACGCGCTCGTACAGCCACGCCTGGAACTGCTGATCAAAATCCTCCGCGCGCATGCCAAGGACCCGCTGAATCACCTCACGAGTGCTCACCACCTGCGCAAAGGCGTGCACCATGTCGAGCAGCTTTGCATCGCCCCAGCGGCTCTGAATATAGTCACAGATCTGCCCGGCTTGAAAGTAGGACACCAGCACCTCGGCAGGATATGTTGGCCGCACGAAACCCTGGTCCAGGTCGAGCACCGGAAGCAACTTCTTCTCGCGCAGAGCGACTACGATCTCCGGTGTCATCGGATCGCCCCACTCGGGTGAGGCCTGCCGCTCTTCATGAACCGCCAGTCCTTCAGTAAACCAGCGCGGCACCCGATGGTGGGTCGCGGCGAGAATGAACACGTGACTCATCTCGTGTCGCAGAGTGCTCGCCCAGTGGAAGTCGCCGGGCTTACGTCCTGTCGGGCTGTCCATGGCGACCACGTCGCCAAAGGTGACACCGAGAGCGCCGAGCCCGGGCATGCCGAGCGTACGAACCGCGAAATCCTCGTGATCCGGGTAGACCTCGACCTGCACAGGTCCCGGCAGCTTCATCTCGTACTTCTGCTCGTACGCCGCGATGGAGCGTTTCAGCTCCGCGAGAAAGTAGGGATGAAGCAGCTCCGCCTCTTTTTTGTGCAACTTCAGGATCGTGGTGTCATCCTTGAAAACGACGAAGTTCCTGTAGCTATCCAGCAGGCGCAGGCTATTGACGGTGGCCGCGTTCCGATAGCCATTCTCGTAACATTTCTGCAATTGCTCCCTGGCTTCCGAGTCCTTGCCCAGGCGCATCAGGTTGACACCCAACTCCGCGCGAGCCGACCAGAGCAGCGGGTCGGCCGCGATTGCCTTGCGGTAGTAGGCGACTCCGTCAGTGTAGCGTCCACGGAGAATCAAGTGGTGAGCCGCAATAGCGTAGCCCTTTCCGTAGGACGGATTCATGGCATTGATCTTCGCGAACCAGATATCCGCCGGACGGTCGGCGAGCAGCTCGACGCTTGCATGCACGGCCATCGCGTCGAGCGCGTCCGCGGAGGTCTTCAGCGCCGCATCCGCTTCGGCCGCGGCCTGGTCCGGGTGTGAATCCTCGAGCGCGAGGCTTGCCAACAGCTCGTGCGCTTCAACCAACCGCGGGTTGGCTTGAAGGGCTTTGCGCGCCCATTCGACCGCACCGTTATCAAATCCGTCGGCACTCACCAGCGCAAGGCCGAGATACGCCTGGGCGTTGCCGGGGTCCTTTGCCAAAGCCTCTTTGAGCAGATCCTGGGCGTCCTGGTCGTTGAACCGCTCATGCAACAGCCTGGCCCAGCGCACCCGGTAATACGCGTTCTCGGGGGCTTGCGCCAGAGCCGCGCGAAACGACTCGTTGGCTTGTGAGTATTCCGCGAGCCCCCAATAGCCTTCCGCGCGGAGATAGGGATTGCTCTCACGCGCGAGCCCCTGATAGCAAGACCTCGCCTCCGTGTTGTGTCCATGCCGCTGCAGACTCGAGCAACGCTCCGGCGCACCGGCATCCGGCGGCGACTCCGCCCGGCACGGCGGCGGTGACACCGTCATAGTGAAGAAAGCGGCGGCAACCATCAGAACCGCGACGGCGCGCCTCACTTGTCGAGCTCCTCTTGCACTTTCGCCAGCGCCACCAGCGACTCGGTGAGCTGCCGTTTGTATTCTTCTGGAGGCAGCGCCGCACGTTGATACTTCAGGGTGTCGATTCTTTGCTCCAACTGCTCCTTTTTCGCCAGCAGGCCGCGCTTGGCCGCATTGGGAGTAGCCGCGGCCTGCGCTCCACCAAACCTCACGAGTGTCACACCGGCCAACATATGTCCAGCGCCAGTCGCAGTCGACGCAACGCGTACCGCCGAACCGGCGCGTGTGTCCACGAAGACGGCGTGTTCGGTCGCCAGCCGCTTCTGTGAGTCATAGAACGCCGCCGTCTTGGCGGTCGCATACTGAAATGCCTCGAGCGCGCTGATCGAGTCACTCTTGTCCACATCCGCGCCCGGGTCCTGCAGCGCATCTACCCAATATCGTGCAAACACGGTCGCATTCTTCTCCGTCCCGCTCTTGGTGGCAGTGATCACCGCTCGCCCGTTCGTAGCCAATGCGGCGATAGATCCTCCGCTCGCACTGGTGGTGTTGACTACCAATTGCCGTCTCGAAGGAATCCGTGCGCATGACTGCGCCAACGCGGTGGCAGAGATATCTGGACCGACGAGGTTGAATTTGTACTGCAGCCCGTCGTAGCTACCGTGTCCGATGAGAATCAGGACGAAGTCGTCCTCCGGCTTCGCCTGGCTCCCGATAGACTTGAGCGTCGCCAGCAGACGCGCGCGCGTAGCCTGTTTTCCGGAAAGCGTGAGCACATGCGCGTCAGCTCCACCGCCTTTGAGGATCCTGTCGAGGTCAGCCGCAAGCCGAGAGAAGCGCTGCTCATAATCGGGATCACCGCCCAGGCCCGCTACTGTCAGGAAATACGTGTCGGCCCGCGCCGCCCTCACTGCAATCAGCGATAAGCCGACGCACAGCAGGATACTCAGCCAAGCCTGCAGGCGAATTCTCATACCCGCCCCCATTTCCGGCGCAGCACCCATTCAGCCCCTCGCAACGACAGGAGCAGCAGGAACGCGAAGGGCATATCCCACAACTCCCGGGTCTGCTGCACGGTCATTCCTGCCTGCGAATACGGTATTGCCGCAGCTAGCCTCGCCAGCTCTCCCGGCCTCATGTAGCGCCCTCCAGTGCTCGCAGCAAGCTCTTCCAGAAGACCTCGATTCTGCTCGGTGTGAAAATTCTCAGCCACGCCGTCCAGTCGCTGGAACGTCACTGCATCGCTGCCGATCTCTTCGGCGCCACGGCGCGCCGTCAATTCGCCCACATAGAGCCCCGGCCGCGCGGCTGTCCAGTCCGCTTGAAAGTGACCGGGAGAATTGGCTGTCGGACTGAGCTCGAAAGTCGCGGCAAGTCCGTCGGGTCCCATCACTCGCGCCATCACACGGGCATCCGCCCCCGGGTGATAGTCCTTGTCACGGACATCGGCGGCAATCTCGACATGGCTTTCATCCAGCAGCGTGAGCTTGGGAAGGCTCGCGGCCAGATGCCCCCGCGTGCCCGACACCAACCAACGCAACAGCTGCTGCCAGAACAGATCGTGACTCTTGTCACCCAACGGCAAGCTCATCTGCCACCGCCAGGTGCCCCCCGTTGCGAGCACGGCCGTGCGCCCGCGCCCATAATTTTCCGTCACCAGCAAAGGCATTGCCCGCCCGCCGCCCTGCATCTGCGCCAACACCGTGGCACCGGGCTTGGGCGTCCCGGGGTCCTGATAGTCCATCAGGTAAGGGAGCTTCTGCCAGCGCTCGGCGTTGGTGGCCGCATCATCGACGAGCCGGGTGATGACACTGTCCATTCCCGCCGGCGTCAGGCTCACCGTCGCGGGATCACGATGAAACGTGTCTCGTGCGTCCGGCAGAATCACTGGCAACACCGGAGCGACCTGCGATCCGCCCCATACCCCATCAGCCAACGACTGCCGTCCACCCAGCAACAACAATCCGCCGCCACGCCTGTCGACGAAGTCGCGTATCAACTGCTGTTGTAGTGGAGTGAAATACCCAGCGTCCACCGAGCCGATGATCAGGGCTTGATACTCGAACAGGTCCTGCGCCCGGGTAGGAAATCCCGCGGCAAGCTCGCCGGGATCCTTGACGCCCTGACGGTATATCTTGTTTTCCGTCGTGCGCAGCATGGACACGAGCTGGATCATAGGGTCGTCGTCCGCTGCGCGGCGTATGAACTTGTACTCCCAGCGAGGCTCGCCTTCGAAGTACAGGATGCGGCGTGGCTCCGGATCGATGTTGACCAGACGCGTCAGGACGTTGTTACCGCGGTTGGACTCGCCAGACAGGGGCGTCACCTCGAACTGCAATGCCTTGGCGCCGGCGGCACCGATGTTGAAAACCATCGTCTCTGTCTGGATCTGGCCTTCCGGCGCAAGGACGATTTCCCGTGAGCTCAAGACCTGCGCGCCGTCCCGCACAGTCAAGGCGGAGCGCTGTCCGGAGTAGCCATGCTGTTGAAATTTCACGGTCGCGCTCAGACGTGAGCCCGCCAGGGCGCGAGCTGGGATCACGACGTCCTCGAGCTCGACATCCCGGGCCGCACCCTCCGCGCCGAATCCCACGGTGTATACCGGAATCCGGCGATTGCGCAGGGCATCCAACGCGCTACGGTCGATGCCGCCGCTGTTGTCTCCTCCGTCACTCAGGAGCACCACGGCACCGAGAGGCAAGCCTTCCATCTCGGTCACGAGCTGGCTCAGACTTGCTCCGATGTGAGTCGCCGGCGCCTTGGCCGGGCCGAGATGCTGAAGGTCAGCGACCCGTGTAACGGTGGTATCGAGCCGGTAAAGACGCGTTTCGAAGCTCTTTTGCAGCTTGACCAACACTCCGGACTGCAAGGCATGGATGGCCTGCTCCTCGCGGCTCGAGCCGTTGTCGGCCTGACTCATGCTGCGCGAGTCGTCGACCAGAACAGCAACGATGTTTTGTCGCGGCTCGAGCTCGGTGACGCGCAACGCGGGCTGCCACAACAGGACCAACAGGAGCGCCGCGGTCGAAGCCTGCAGCAACCAGATGACGCCCAAGCGCCAGCTCCTGAGGATCGGGGTGGAATTCACGGCGGCCGCGCGCAGCAGCAGGGCGAGTGCGCCGGCAAACAACACAATGAACAAGGGCAGCAGCCACCTCGGCCACGCGCCCAGCAGGACGAGCTCGCCTTTTTCGAAAGCCGTCAGCGGATACTTGAAGAGAAATTCAAACATCTGCCACGCCGCGCCGGCGCTTGTGTCGATGCGCCATCCCGGCAGTCGTCAGTGCGTCATGCCATAGACGATATAGTTGAGCCCGATGCGGTAAGCCATGGAGGCGAAGCTTTCGGGATACTCCGGCATATCGGCCCACTCCCACGCATCGCCCAGGTGCATGTTGTGGCAGATGGCGACCATGATCCTGCCCTTCTC
>CAZBTV010000041.1:0-47115 GCA_964494895.1 uncultured Steroidobacteraceae bacterium
TGGCGAAAGGTGATCTCGGAAAAGCGCAGGCGAAAGAAGTCCAGCAGCTTTGGCGCTTCCGGCATTCGGGGCAGTCTTGGGTTGTCCCCCATCATGAACACGTGCTCGGCATCCATTTGCCGCAGCAGTGATTGCTCGAGGTTCGGCTGGTTGCTGCCGAGGAGCGCGATCGGCTGGGGCATGATCATCCGGGTCCGATTCGCCTGAGGGTATCCCTTGCCATTGTCAGCTTCTGCGGGTGTGACACTCAGGTGTCCAACATCTTTGTCGAGCATCTCAACTCCCGGTCGATTCAGCACCCATGTGATGGGATCGAAACGGATTTGCGCGCAAGCCAACCGACATGCCGGAGTGTGGGCGCACCGTATGGCGCCATTTTAGCAGAAGCGCTGCCGCGTCATCCGGATGCTTGCAAAGGCGATTCGCTTCGCATACCGAGCTGAACGATGCGACTGCGGATCGCTACAGCGCGCGAGAGGCGCTCGAGCAGACTGACTCTCCTGAGGTCAGGACACCCGGCTCAGGGTTGACCCTGTCCTCCTCCTGCCCCATAGATGTTGCCAGTTGTGAAGCTGCCGTCGTTGGCGGCGAGTTGTACGTAGATGGATGCCAGCTCGGCGGGCTGGCCAGGCCGGCCAAGCGGGGCGGTGCTGCCGAAGTGCGTATATTTTTGTTCCGGCGCACCGCCACTGATCTGCAGGGGTGTCCAGATCGGACCCGGAGCTACGCCATTGACGCGGATGCCCCGGCCAGCGAATTGCTTGCCCAAGGACTTGACGTAGTTCATGGTCGCCGCCTTGGTTTGCGCATAGTCGTATAGATCCGGAGACGGATCGTACGCTTGCTCGGAGGTGGTGCCGATTATGCACGAGCCCGGCTTGAGGTGCGGCAGAGCTGCCTTGATGATCCAGAACGTCGCATCGAAATCCTCACTCGTGAGGTCGAGAATCGAGGTTTTGGATTGCTGCCGTCCGGCGTTGCAGACGATGATGTCCAGTCCTCCGAGCTGGCGTACCGCCTCGGCGACCAATTTCTGGCAGAACGCTTCCTCACGCAGGTCCCCCGGAATGGCAACACCGGTGCGTCCGGCGTCCTTGATGAGTTGGATCACCTCACGCGCGTCAGGCTCCTCGGACGGGTAGTAGTTGATCGCTACATCGGCGCCTTCACGGGCATATGCGATGGCAGCGGCACGTCCCATGCCGGAGTCTCCGCCCGTAATCAGCGCCTTGCGACCGCTCAGACGACCTGAGCCGCGATAGCTCTCTTCGCCATGATCCGGCTTGGGGTTCATATTGCGCGCCAGGCCTGGCCAGGGTTGCGTCTGCGGCTTGAACGGCGGCTTGGGATACTTGGTTCGCGGATCTTCCATCTTTACCTCACCAGCAGCAGGCTTGTTATCCTGACCGCCTTTAACTTGTGACATAACTGAGCTCGTGCCGGTTGCGGCCATGCTCAGTCCAACGAGTCCTACAGCCTGCCGGCGCGAGAGCTGCCGTCCGTCGTGCTCATCCATTGGTTTGCTCCATCAAAATGGCTACAAAAAAACAACGGATGGCTTGCGAGAAAGTTCGACTGCTGTGAGTTTGAGGAGCGTTGGGGGTAAAGAGTGCCTGCCGCGGGTCTTTGCCTGTACCGCGGCCAGGCCCGCCGGCATGGGCTCGGCATGATCTGACCGGTGTGCTGGTGAGCCGCGCCTGTATGGTGGTCGCGCATCGTCCAGCGCGGGACGCACGCGCAACTCTCGAATCAGTCGCGGGGCTGTATGCTGGCCTCTCCCGGCATCAATTCGCGGGCGGAGCCGGGGGTGCAGGTCTCGAAAAGAGGTGCGATACCTGACAGTCAGTCTGATGGGCCAATCAGCCTGATGGGTCAGTCAGCCTGATGGGTCAGTCGGCCTGATGGGTCAGTCGGCCTGATGGGTCAGTCGGCCTGATGGGTCAGTCAGTCTGACGGGTCAGTCGGCCTGATGGGTCAGTCAGTCTGACGGGACAGTCAGTCTGACGGGATACATACGGCCGGACAGGCATTCGTGGCCGCAGGCCTACGAGGAGCTGCTGACGGCCGGCCGAGCAAACAAAATCACCAAAACAGTGCGCCCGACTCCATTGAAGTCGGGCGCAGCGTCATTGCCAGCCTATCAGTAGCGTCGTGATCCGCCACCGCGATTCCCACCACCGGAGCGCTCTCGGTCCTGGGCCTCGTTGACCTTGAGGGGGCGTCCGTTGAAATCGGTGCCGTCCAGCGCCTGCATAGCGCGGGCCGCCTCGGCATTGGACATCTCGACGAACCCGAAGCCGCGAGGGCGTCCCGTGTCGCGATCCGTGATCAGGGAGACTTTCTCCACTGTGCCGTGCTTGGAGAACAAAGTGCGCACGCTGTCGTCGGTGGCAGTAAAGGGTAGGTTGCCAACGTATAATTTGGTCACTGCAAAATACTCATGGGAAAAACTTTAAGAAACCGGCAGTTACGTTATGTCCTGCCTCCTGGTTCGCGGAGCTTGCGAGGATGGCAGACATTGGCCGGAAGGTACGCCGGGCGGCGTATGAGGCCAAGGGCAGACAAGCCGAAAGATTACGAGCCTGCGGGGATGCTACACGAGTTCGCGGCCGACTGCTGACTTTTCGCGTTCTGGCATGTAACGCTGGATCCGGGCATTACTCTACGCAGTCCCTGCTGCGCGCAGCCCAGGGCGCACGTCCATGTGCGCCCGTGCGAGTCTGCGCTGCCATCTGAGCCGGGAAATGGGCAGTGGGCGGGCCGATGCTGGATTCAAGTGAGATCTCGAGCGTTGCACGGGCGCCAGGGCAGGGCGCCCTTGTCCGCGGGAAAGGTTGCCTTATTCCCCTGGAAGGCGCATGGTCAATGCTCCACGCCTTGGCACCGCGAGCGGGGAGCATAGTGCCAGATCTGGCCGTCGCGCCAGGGTGCTGGCTGCTGCGCAAGCTTTCCGTTAGAAACGCAAGGTAGGCACTCAAGGGTCTTGATACGATGAATCTCAACTTGATGGATGCATTTGGCCGATTCGGCGCGACACCCAGCAATCGGCTCCGCGGCCTTTCCGCGATAGCCGCCGACGGCGCCATGGTGCTCAATTGCTCACGGCAGTATTTTGTGCACCCATCCCGCGGTGTGCTCCGGTATGAAGACAGACTCTCGAGAGAGCCGGAAGGCTCCAGGGATATCACTCTTCTTGGACAACATCTGACTCTTGCTCGCGACGGCGCTCTACCGATCCGCATGGTCGTGTCGTTCTCTTCGGATGTCAAAGGACGCGCGTCCTGCGGCTACCACGTACGCCCCGATCTGATCGGCAAGGTGGTGAAGTTCGACGGTGATCACTTCATGATCGACTTCACGCGGCACGAGCAGGTTGCACAGGTCGCGGCTTCCAGCGGTCGCAGGTGAGCCTGTCAGAAGCCTTGGTAATAAGTTGCCGTAATCCTGAGCAGGAGGTGCAACGAGCAAGGGTGCCTCGAGGCGCGGGCACCAACACGCGTTCCTGGGCACTCCAGCACGTCTTCCAGCAGATGTGACGGATCGGCGAGGGCGGCGTTCACGGCTGCCACCAGATCAAACTGTCCATCGCAATCGGCATATGGGCACGGGAAGATGAAAAACGCCCGGGCCGGCGGATACAACAGATGGGATTGGGGCATGGGGATATTGGCCCCGCTGCCCTCGAATCGCATATCGACGCGAAGCTGTTGAATTTTCGGAAATGCCGAACGTAGGGCCTGCGCGGTCGCCCTGTCGCGACGCAGCCGTTCATCGCGCTCCTGGCGCGCCGCGGCCGCGCTCGATGGGTTCAGTCTCACGCCCGGTCCCCGGGAACTGAATCCTGGGCCACGGGAGGCTCCGCTGGCGTGTCCGTGTCGTTCGCAGCGGGAGCGTCTGGGCGAGCCGACCGCCGTTGCTGCTTCTCCTGCTGACGCGTCTTTCGGGCCAGCTCTCTCTGCTTTCGGGCTTGATGGTAGTTTGGTTTCGGCACGAGCTCTCCGGGATTGAACTGTCGAAGGCGGCCGCAACGCGGACGTTGCAGGGCACGGGGTAGCCACCGGCATGCGCTCGGGTGGGGTCGTGATCGTTGCGCTTCGGCATCATACTACGTCGACGGAGCTCAGGGGGTCGTATTTGCCTGCTATTGGCCTGGGTTACGACACAGTAGTCCCATCGGTCCAATGGACGCGTAGCCTGCTCCGATCTGCCGAATCAGAATGACTCGCAATGTTTGTTGGTTGTCTGCAACGCCCGGATGATTGCCGGCAGCCGCATCCCTGTGCGAGTGAGGCCTTGTCACCAGCCTGTTGAAGTTTGTCGTGCCTGGCCCGAGCGCCGCCAACAGGCGAGCAGGGGCGCCGCTGCTTTGGCTCGACGCCAAGGGTCGTAGAAGTGCACCGGAAGGCGGAAGTCGGAAGTCGGGCGTTGCGCCCGGAAAAGACATTTGTTTGATACAACTGTGCGAGCCGTCACGTCGCGGGGTTGACGAACGGATCACAGTGTCGCCGCGCTGCGCAATGCACCATATTGTTGCGCTCGATCCTGGCTCCACCGGGATCCTCATAACTATTACTACTCTATTCGCGGCGGATGGGGGCTATCATGCTGTCGAACAGCTGTCTAAAGCAGCAGAAGTGCGACATGATCAGTCGCTATGCCAGGTCGGATGACATCAAAGCATCGATACAGGTCATCACGACCCTGGCTCCATTTCTCGTCCTTTGGTGGGCCGCTATCCAGTGCGCCGGCACGTCCCGGTGGCTGACTGCGGGGCTGATGATCCTCATCAGCCTGTTTACACTGCGCTGCTTTGGCCTCATGCATGAATGCGGCCATGGCTGCTTGTTTCGCAGTCGGCGACTCAATCGCGCGGTCGGGTTTCTCCTGGGCGTCGTGTCCGGCATGCCGCAGTATGTATGGTCACAGCACCACAATTATCATCATGCGCACAACGGGAATTGGGACAGATACCGCGGGCCCTACACGACGCTGTCAGTGGATGAATATGCGGCGCTGACCGGTGCCCAGCAGCGCATGTACCGCTTCAAATGCGCCGTGGCAGTCGCGCCACTGGCAGGCTTCATCTATCTGATATTCAACCCGCGGTTTACCTGGCTGAAAGGCAGCATCGGACTGGTGTCCCACATGCTCAGGCAGAAGATTGCCCAGCGCAGTGGATCAATGTGGGACCACATGGGTAGTTACGAGACTAGATGTTGGAAGTCGCTGCGAGAGTATCGGCACATGCTCGCGAACAATGTCGTGCTGCTGAGTGTGTGGGTGATAATGTGCTGGGCGTATGGGACTGCGCTGTTTTTCTGCATTTACCTGCTTACACTGTCGTTCGCCGGGGGCGCCGGCATAGTGTTGTTCACCGTCCAGCACAACTTCGAGCACTCATATGCGAGCGACGACGAGCATTGGGATCAGGATACCGGGGCGCTCGCAGGAACGAGCTTCCTGATATTGCCGTGCTGGCTCAACTGGTTCACGGTCAATATCGGCTACCATCATATCCACCATCTTTCCGCGAATATTCCGAACTATTCTCTGGTGAAGTGCCACCACGAATATGAGCATTTGTTCTCAACTGTCACGCGCCTGAGGTTGTCCCAGGTCCTGAGCTCACTGCGTTGCATCCTCTGGGACACGCGCGCCCAGCGAATCATCTCACTCGCGGAGTACCGGCGGCAGCTGGCGTCCGACTGACTGGGTCGGCGACGCATGTCTCATAGGTTGAGCTCCAGTGTCGTGAACCATTCACGCGGCGCGCTGTAGTAGCCGCTGACCACGCCGGCGGCGACGTTGTTGTTGCCGGTGGTGAAATAACGATCATTGGTCAAATTGGTGCCACCGACGGTCAGGGTAAGCCTCCCATCGGCAGAGGAGAGAGCGATCCTCGCGTTGACGACATTCGTGGCCAGACGAGCCATGATCTCCGTGTTCTCGACATCGTTGAACATCTTGCTCGTATAGGTGTAATCGGCTCCTACGCGCGCGATTTTGCCGTTAGTCAGTTGCGTGTGCCATTCCAGCCCGACCGAGGACTTCCACCTCGGTGTCTTGGGCAGAACCGGTCCAGTGGTTGCCCGTGCTCCGGGCAAAATGGACGTGTAATAGGCGTCGATGAACCCCGCGTTGGCATCGATCACGAAATGCGAGCCGAGATGCGATTGCAGCTCCAGCTCAGCCCCCTTGATGGCGGCATCTCCGGCATTCTGGGTCACGGGCGAGGTGCTTACCTGGTAGGTGAGCTGAATGTTCTGATAACGACTGTAGAACAGCGCGGCGTTTGCGAGGAGCGTGTGATCGAGCCATTCCGACTTGATCCCGAGCTCGTATGAGTTGTCCGTCTCCGGTCCGAATGTCGGCGCAGGCGAGCCCGGTGGCAATGGTGCGGTGAGCCGGGTGGTCCAGCCTCCCGTCTTGAATCCCTTGGAATAGCTCAGATATGCCATGACGTCGCGGCTGAAATGGTACTGAGCTCCGAGTGCCGGCGTGAACACGCTGAAGTTCTGATGGTTCAGCCCGAGCGGATAAACCTGCTCAGGATTGGCCGGATTGGTGAATCCGAGGGCCTGGAGGCAGGTGAGATTCGCTGGTGCACCGATGAGCGCGGCCGACGAATTCGGTGGGTAGCACCCAGCTATCTTGTAGAAGAAATCGTTCAGCTCCTGCTGTCCACCCTCGAAGCGCTTGCGATCTTCCGAATAGCGTCCGCCCAGGGTCAATCCGAGCTGGTCGGTTACCGCGTAATCAGCGTGCAGAAAGCCCGCGTATGACTCTGTCCACAGGCTGTTGGGGCCGTCGATCTGCAGCAAGCCGTCGCCGAATACCACGTAGTCATGAATGAAGCCGCTCTCGTTGAAATAATAGAGGCCCGCCACGTAGTGCAACCTCGAGTCCAGGGCGGTGCCCAGGAGCTGTACTTCCTCCGAGATCTGGCGTTGGCCCTCGGCGAAAGTCAGATTCAACATCTGGATCGGCGAGCCCGACAGATCGGACCCGGATTTCCAGCGCAGCTCGCGCCAGCCTGTGATCGAGCGCAGCGACAGGGCATCGCTCAGCTTCCAGTCCACGGTCAGTGATGTACCGTAGGAATTGATCTCATCGAAGTTCACCCCGTTGGCATAGGTGGTGTCGATGTTTCCGGTCATTGCCGTGCTGGCCCCGTACAGCAGACGTTGGCTCGTCAGGCTCGAATTGGCGTTCCACAGGCTCGTGCCGATGACACCCCGCGGCCCGCAGACCAGCTGAGCTGTCGGCACGAACATCACACCTTCGATGCACAGGTTGTAGAACGTGTTGAAGACACCTCCCTCAGCCCCGCTGTACGTCTTGAGCACGGTGCTCGCTGGACCCGGCTCGTTGGTATGCATCCAGTCCGCCGTTGCGGTAGCGGTGAGATCATCGGTGACCTTCCAAAGCAGTTTGGCGCGAACAGTCTGTTGATTTTGTCCACCTTGCGTATCAAAGGCTTCGGTATCCGCGTTGTGGAATGCTGTGATCGGGTCCGAGACAAACGGTGTCGTCGTCGGATAAGGAATCCGGCGCTGGAATCCGTCACGCTGCTGGGAGGAGAAAGTCAAGCTGGAAAGTAGATTCGGGGCCAGTGGAATGTCCGCCAGGACTGCGACATCGTGCCGGTCGTAGCTGCCGGTCGAAAGTTGCCCTTGCAGCGATAGCTGGTCGCCCGGAGTGTGCGTGACAATGCTGATAGCGCCGCCGATGGTATTGCGACCGAACAGCGTGCCCTGCGGCCCTTTCAGGATCTCCACGTGATCGACGTCGATGAGATTCTGATTTGCGCCGACCGTCCGCGCGTAATACACACCATCGACATAGACCCCGACACCGGGGTCCAGGTTGAAGGCGAAGTCGTCCTGCCCAATGCCTCGGATCGATGCCGACAGCAGGGTGCTGGTACCGGAAAACGGTGACGTCGAGTCGATGTTGACGTTGGGAGTAAGGCGCGAAAGGCCTTGTACGTCCGTGATCTCGTGCTTCTTCAACTCAGCGTCGCTGAACGCCGCGATGGCGATGGGCACTTGCTGGATGTTCTCGGCACGCTTCTGAGCCGTTACCACCACTTCCTCCACCGTACCTTCGTCGCCAGCCGCGAAGGCAAAGGTTGCCGGTGTCAGCGCGACGACCATCACCGCTGCCCCGACGAGGCGCGGGTTCCCCGAATACCACATCTATCCCCCCAATCAGACTTATGGAATGACTATTGGATGACTGTCGGTGGGCGCTCAGCGCATTGCTCAGGGAGTCGACTCGCCACGGCGGTGCCCGGACTCTCCTGCGTCTCGATCGGCTCGCTCTGGATCGACACAAGCGAAGCTCGCCGCATCGCCTGTAGGCCCCGAGCCCAAATAGCGGCTTTGCCGCGGATACGGACATAACGGACGGGTGCCGCCAGTCGGGAAGTTCTGCGCAACTCGCGGATCGAACGGGGCCTCGCTCGGGAAAGGCGAGCTGGTGTTTGTATTGGCGGCAATGATGCGGTCCGGAGCCGCGCCGCGCTCGACCCAGGAGGTGATCGCCGTCAACAGGTTGCCACCGAAGCTGGCAGTCGCCGGACCACCGCCGCAATGAGCCATGTTCGGGACGAGATACAACCGAACGTTGTTCTGCCGGTCGGTGCCGGGCCGTTCTCCATCGACAGGCTCTTTGCTCAGGGAGTTGTACCAATCGACGAGGTCTACCGCGGAGAAGATGCCGTCGTTGATGGAGTCGTAGATGATCAATTTCCCGCCGTGGCGAGCGAACGGCGTGAGATCGGCGTGGCCATTGCGCATGAAGTCGATTGCCGTCATGAACTCCATTGCACTTTGCGGATAGCCGGGTGCTGTGTCGAAGATGCGAAACGCGTCGGTATCGAAGTTGAAGTTGAAGATGAACGCCTCCTGGCCGGACGGTCCGGCGACAGGAGTCACGACCGGGGCGGTCGTGAAGATCATCGGCACAGCCGCCGCTCCGAGGGTCAGGTTGATCGCGGTGTTGCTCGTGCCCGGAGGACCGGGAAGTGCCACGTTCCAGGCCGCAAAGCCGGCGCCGAAGGCGCTGGGTGGGTCCCATATACCCGCATCCCAGAACCAGCTCGAATAGAGCCGCCTTCCGTGGGAGTCCTTCGGGCCCGCATAGATGCGCTTGAGTGCCGTGACTTGAGCCGCGCTCAGGCATGTGCCCGAGTGCGGCTCATTCCCGTGACTACCTTTCACGCTGCACGTATATGCATCGAGCGCCGGATAGACGCGCTCATTCGTGCATGCGGTGTAGTTATCCACAATGCCGTCAACGAGTCCATCCAGGGCGTCGCAGGCACTCAGGATCGCCGCGGAGGCGACAGCGAGATCTTGCGGCTCGAATGTGTTTCCTACGTACGGTTGGCCATTCAAATCCAATGTTGTCGCCAGCGGTGCGAGCTGAACTTCGTTCCAGGCCTCTGCCACTGCGGCGCGCGGCAGATCGAACCCAGGGTTTCCGGCGATGATGCCGTCGAAGAAATCCGGCTCACGCTGCGCGGCCACCATGGCATCCCGCCCACCGTTCGAGCATCCACACAGATAGGAATATCGGGGTCCAGCGCCATAGTAGCTCGCGATGATCGCCTTGGAGACCACAGTAGTTTTCGCGATGGCGGTGTAGCCGTAATCGGTGCGTGCTTGCGCATCGATGCCGAAGTGTCCGGTTCCCCCGGCGTTAGGATCGTCGTCTGTCCAGCCTAGCAGCGGGTTACCCGGAGCATCCTCGTGGCCGCCGTCGTCCATGGCGACCGCCCAGCCCGAGGCCAGCTCCGTGCCGATAAAGCCTACGGGGTTCTGCAGCGAGCCATCAGTCCCGGCGCCGCCCATCATCTCGAAGCGACCTACCCAACTATCGGGTAGATTCACCTCGAAGCCGATGCCGTAGGTGAAATGATCCGGATCCTGCTTGCTTACGCGCTTGTTGATTACGCCGGTCACATTGCAGTAGGGCGTTGCGCCGGGCACCTTGGTCGCGCTGATGATCTGCGTGTCCGGCAGCGAGACATTCATGAGACTTGCGCAGGCTACCTTCGGCGTGCGGAAAGCCGAGACGGAATTCTCAGGTGCCGCTCGGGTCGTCAACGCGACCGAGCAGAGCAGAGCTGCCGCCCAACAGAGCACAATATGTTCGCGATTCATTGCCAACATCTCCTGGCGGATGGAGCGAATCCTTTCGCTGCGAAAGTTGCTCGCAGCCCCCTCCCCAATGCAGCCCGTCGGATGCCAACACGGCCAGTTAATCCTGAGTGGGCTGCGGATGTCAAGACCGCAAATGCATGTAGTCAATACCTTGAAAGTATCGATATCGCTGCGGTATGGAAGCGCTGTCAATTCGGGCTATCCTTCCGGATGTATGGAGCTCTACCATTTTCGTTACTTCGTCGCTGTGGCTGAGGAGCTCAGCTTCACGAGGGCCGCCAGGCGGCTGCAGATGGCGCAGCCTCCGCTGAGCCGCCAGATCCGAGCGCTCGAGAATGAAATTGGCACTCAGCTGTTCGAGCGGCGTTCTGGCAGGGTGTTTCTGACGGAAGCGGGGCGCCGGTTCCTCGATGCCGCCCGCCTGGTGCTGGAGCAAGCGGCGGCGGCGGTCGATGTGGCACGTCAGTCAAAAAGCGGTGAGGTCGGAACCGTCCGGTTGGGACTGGGGAAGGGACTGGGCGATGGCGTCAGTCTCGTCATCAATCAACACATGAGGCTGTTTCCGAATATCGAGGTGGATGTCCGGGATATCCTCTCCGGGTATCAATGTGAAGCGTTGGCTGCCCGGAAGATCGACGTCGGCTTCATGCACGGCCCGGCGAACTCACTGGAGGTCAGCTCGGAAGCGCTCTTCAAGGAGGGCCTGTGCGTGGTTCTCGCACGCACGAATCCGCTAGCGAGGCGTGAGTATCTCCGCCTCGCGGATCTGCGGGAGGAAACATTGCTGTTGATCGATCGGGCCATGTCTCCTCGCTTCCATGATCTTGCGCTGACTCTCTATCGCAATGCTGGGCTGAGGCCGAGGATCCTGATAACCGAGACGACCTGTTATGATGAGGCCGGTGCGATGATGACAGCCTCAGGCAAGGGCATCGTGCTGGCGGTGGGCAGAAACCCCTCCCATCCTTCGTTCGCGGATCAGCTCGTTACGTTGCCTTTGCGCGAGCCGCTCGCGACACTGGACGTCCATGTCGCGTGGCGCAGGACCGAATCCTCACCGACAACCCTGAATTTCCTCGACACGGCCCGGACGGTGCTTGGGGGGGCAACACGCCTCAAGCAGGGACAAGGCTCATCACGCGAAAGACTGCCGTGGATCAAGGCGGTCAGTGCTTCCCGCAAGCGCCCATAGGGGACGCATGGAGACGTGTTTGATGCCGGCGGTCAGGATCATTGGCTTGCACTCACCGGCTGCGAGCAGGTTATCCAGGATAAAGTTCGCATATCCTTGCCGGATCCAACCCGTCTCGTCTTCGCCGCCACCGTGTTGGAGGTAAAGAACCGGGCAGCGCAGGCGGCTGTTCGTGTCGTAACCGGGTGGCAGGTAGACCAGTGCATGGCGCCAGCCGCCAGTGACCTTCGACGGATACCACACCTCGCGCACCTGTCCATGTGGCACGGAGTTGTTGGAATAGTAGGTGGAGCCTGGCTCGGGGACTTCCACCGCGCTGGCATACCTTCCGCCGCCGAAGAACGCCTCGGCAATATTTGCCTGAGTTATTCATCCAAAACCGAATGCAACTCCCAGCACGCATTCGCTCGATGGACTGTTTGATTCCGGGCCCTCCGGAGTGTCGGGTCCGCTCTGCAGGACTCAGCGCCCCCCGGTCGCAGTAGAGTCGCAGTGGACAGCACTCTGCATGGCACCCGCTTCATGCGGCTGTGGACAGCGAGCTGTCGGCGAGCAGGTCGCGGCAGTTGCGGCAAGCGCAACGAGTCTCGAGGGCCAGATTGTCATAATCATGCTCCGATTGCGCCGGACGGGACCGGCAACCCGGACCTCTCGCGACGAGCTCATCTGAGCTGACGCCAATAGGCGGGGAACGCTCGCTTCGGGGCCACTCGGCTCCATGCGATCGAGGGGATGATCATGCCGGGAATGATGTTTGCTAGGGCGGCCTTGAGCCTTGCAGTTCCGGGCAGGGGGCGTGTTGATGCGGCGCAGTCGGTCAACACAGGTTAAAGTAAAAGACCTTGTTCTGGGTTGAGGTAGCAGTGTGTCCGCTGATCTGAAGCCGCGGCGATGTCCAACAGGAATCGCCGGATTGGATGACATCCTTACGGGTGGACTCCCCAGCAATCGCCTGTATCTCGTGCGTGGCGGACCAGGTACGGGCAAGACGACAGTCGGGCTGCAGTTCCTTCTGGAGGGAGTCAGGCGTGGTGAAAGCGCACTGTATATCACCCTTTCCGAGACGGAGTTCGAGCTGGAGGCTGTCGCCTCATCGCACGGCTGGTCCCTCGCGGGCATCGAGCTGCTGGGGCTCGCCCAGATCGAGGATCTGATCAAGCCAGAGGCCCAGACTACGATCCTGCATCCCTCGGAGCACGAGCTGGGGCGCACTCTGAAGGTCATTCAAAGTCGGATCGAGGCCGTACGGCCGATGCGCATCGTGGTCGATTCGCTCGCGGAGTTGCGTCTGATGGCGCAAAGCCCCCTCCGCTTCCGTCGGCAGATACTGATGCTGAAGAGCTTCTTCGCGCAGTACGAGACCACAGCGTTGCTACTGGACGAAACCCAGAGGGAAACCGATCACCAGGTCCAGACATTGGTACATGGAGTGATCGAGCTCCAGATGCGCAACCCCGAATACGGCCCGACCCGGCGCCGCCTGAGCGTGTTGAAATTGCGCGGATTGAAGTATCGGGCGGGCTTCCACGATTTCCTCATTGCAACCGGAGGGTTGGATGTCTTTCCGCGTCTGGTCGCGGCCGAGCACCATCGGGACTTCGACCGAACCCCGATAAGCAGCGGGATCGCCGCCCTGGATGATCTGCTGGGCGGCGGCATCGAGCCCGGTACCAGCACGCTCATCACGGGCGCGGCGGGCACCGGGAAATCCAGTCTTTCCCTTCAGTACACGCTGCACGCGGCCGCGCGCGGCCTGGTGTGTGCGGCGTACACCTTCGACGAGTCGATCGCTTCCATCCTCTCCCGGTCCAAGGGATTGTCGATGAACGTCGACGAATATATCAGGAATGGCATGCTGGCCTTGCAGCAGATCGATCCAGCCGAGTTGACTCCAGGGGAGTTTTCGGCGCTCGTACGCAGGCGAGTGGAAAACGACGGGGCGAAGCTGGTCGTCATCGACAGCCTCAATGGTTATCTGAACGCCATGCCCGACGAGCGGCTGCTCACCATTCAGCTGCATGAGCTTTTGTCTTATCTGGCGCAACAAGGCGTGGCCACCATCCTGCTTCTGACGCAGCACGGGTTCGTGGGCAACACGGCGACGCCGGTCGATCTTTCGTACCTCGCAGACTCGGTCATCATGTTGCGCTATTTCGAGTTCCACGGAGCGCTCAAAAAGGCGATCTCTGTCATCAAAAAGCGCAGTGGGGGACACGAGGAGACTTTGAGGGAGCTGCGATTGGTGAAGGGGCACGGGATCAGCATTGGCGCACCTCTTACCGAATTCGTCGGCGTTACTACCGGAGTGCCGACGTACACCGGCTCGCCCTCCACCATTCTGAACGATGCGAAGTGACGGTTCCCTGGGCCCCGGAGCCCTACGCATATTGGTGCTCGCGCCGACGGGCTCGGACGCGCTCGTTGCCTCACAGGTGCTCGCTGCGCAAGAGATCGAGGCTTGCATCTGCGGGGGAGTCGGCGAAGTCTGCGATGGCCTCGAAGAGGGAGTCGGCGCGCTGCTGCTCACCGAGGAAGCGTTGGTCAGCGAGGATCCGGCCCCTCTGACCGAACACCTGGCAGGCCAGGATCCCTGGTCTGACATTCCCATCATCCTGTTGACCGCCTCCGGCGGCGGTGCGCACTGGAACGAGGTTCTTGCGACACTCTTTGCCGCCTCGGGGAATCTCACCCTCATCGAGCGACCCTGTCAGGCTGCAACTCTGGCCAGTGCCGCGCAGGTGGCGTTGCGAGCGCGGCGTAAACAGTACGAGGCTCGGGAGTTGCTGTTGCGGGAGCAAAGAGCTCTGTTGGCGGCATCTGAAGCGCTCGCTCAGGCGCGAGAGATCCAAGCCGCGAGGGAAGCTCTGCTCGACAGCGAGCGAGCGGCACGAGCCGAGGCCGAAGAAGCCAACCGGCTGAAGGATGAGTTTCTGGCTACCTTGTCACACGAGTTGCGCACGCCTCTGGGCGTAATCGCTTCGTGGTCTCGTGTGCTCCTGGCAAAGTTCGGCGCGCTCGACCCGCAGTTGCGTCAGGGCCTGTCCATCGTCACCGAGAACACCATGGCTCAGGCCAAGCTGATCTCCGACCTTCTCGACATGAGCCGCATCATGTCTGGAAAGCTGAGTCTGGAGGTGCGGCCTACGGATCTCAACCCGCTGCTCTCCCAGGCCGTGGATAGTCACCGACCCGCGGCAGACGCGAAGGGAGTCAGTATCGAGCTCAATCAACTCAGTCATCCTGCACCGGTGCGCGCCGATCCCACGCGGCTGCAGCAGGTCTTCTGGAACTTGCTCTCGAACGCGATCAAGTTTACCCCCAAGGGAGGGCGCGTAACGGTGACGACGAGCGCGTTGCAGGAGACGTTCGAAGTGAGTGTCTGTGATACCGGAGAAGGAATCGCGGCGGATTTTCTCCCTCACCTGTTCGACCGGTTTCGCCAGGCTGACGGCAGTACCTCCCGCACACACGGCGGCTTGGGAATCGGCCTGTCGATAGCCAAACAGCTCGTCGAAATGCAAGGGGGCTCCATCGAGGCGCGCAGCGAGGGGCTTGGGAAAGGCGCTTTTTTCGTCGTATCTTTTCCCGCATACCGGGACCCTCTTGCCTTGCCAAACGTCCAATCGCCGGGACTGGAGCTGACCGACCTCCCTCACGACTCACTCGACGGGATTCGTGCTCTGGTGGTGGAAGACCAACCGCAGATGCTCGACATTGTCCGCAGAATTCTCGAGGAACATGGTGCCGAGGTCGTCGCAGTCGACTCGGGAACGGAGGCGCTGGAGCGGCTACGTCGGGAGCCGCACGCCTTCGACGTGCTCGTGAGCGATGTTGGCATGCCGCGTCTGGACGGCTATGGCCTGTTGAGTGCCGTGCGCCGTGAGCTGTCGATAACCTCCGACAAACTTCCCGCTATCGCGGTAACCGCGTTTGCGCGACCCGAGGACCGGGCACGCGTGTTATCGGCTGGTTTCCAGGGGCACCTCACCAAACCCTATCAGGTCGCCCAGCTCGTCTGGCTGGTTCGGCAGTTCGCTCGTCCGGCAATTGCCTGACGTGGTGTCGTGCGCGAGCTCCTAGCCAAGGTTGCCGTCTCGCGGAAGCGCTGGTCCCGAGGCCGCGCGGCGCTCCCGCAGAAAAGCCCTGGCGCTATTTTCGCCCGCTGCCATGAGGCGATCGATGTGTGAGCCACAGCGGTCGAGTTTGCTCTCGAAGTCGAGCATGTCCTGCAGCTCGAGCGGCATCTCCATGCAGGGGATATGATATGGCTTCGGGGCGTCCGTATCGAAGGACCTGGGAATCCGGACCGGCGCTTTGAGCGCAAACTGTGCGAGATAGTCGGCTCGAAACGCATTTTCCAGAATCATGTCGTTGATCATCTCCAGCTGGCGCAGCTGCTGGAACAGTGAGATGTTGCCTTCCAGCTGGTTGCGCCGGTCCACGATCTGGTCCGGCAAGGTTGGCACCTGCCCGGAGGCTGTCTGATTGATCTTGATCAACCAGATTTCCTGCGGCACGTTCTCCACACCTACGGTTGCCGGCCTGATCAGCTCCTGGACTGGAGGATTGTCGGAAAACAAGCCATCCCAGTAGGCATGCCCATCGATCTGGACCGCGGGAAAAATGTTTGGCACCGCGCAGGACGCGAGGATGTGCTCCACACGGATAGGCTGATGAGAGGAAATGAACTTGGTCAGCTTGCCGGTCGTGATGTTTGCCGCCCCGATCATCAGGACCGGGCGCTGCCTGCGGGGTCCCCAGGACTCGATTTCCTCGAAATCTATATGCGATTGCAGCAGCGCGCGAAAGTCCTTGAAGATGTGGCGATGTCCCAGTGTGGTCATGGCGGCCACCGTCTGTACCATTGGCGAATAAGGGCTGAGCTGCAAAGTTGGAAACAGGCCCATATTGGCCATGCGAATCGAGCCGACGAGGAGGTCATTGAACGTCCGCTCGAGCCACCCCTGCGCTGAGTTGTCTTTCCAGAAATCCATCAAGCGCCCCCAGGCAGGGGTTTCGCGTTTTTCCAGGGCAAACCATATCAGCGTGGCGCAGATCGCCCCGCCGGACGTGCCGCTGATGCTTACGACATCAAACGTGTCCGAGACATTTGATTCACACAGTGCCTTCAGCGCACCGGCGGTGAAGGCGGTCTGACTTCCTCCGCCTTGGCAGGCGATCGCGATCTTCGTCTTTGTGCCCATGGCTGATCCTGTTGAGGCTTGGACCCGATGTTCTCTGCGGTGCGGCACCACCGGGCGGTGCGATACAACCAACCACCGCGAAGCGGTGCATCAGAGCTGGACAGAGGCAACCCTGGTCTCACGCGCAAATGACGCGCATAAAAGCAATTGTGATGCCTGCTATCGAGGGCGGCGGTTCTTGCATATACGCTCACCGGGGGAGGACCTCAGCATCTGGGCCTGGTACCCGGGCACAAAATGCACTAGCGGAAGTGCTGGTCAGAGGTGAAGCTGCGACGCACGGCCACGCGTTTATGAAATGGCTGCGCCGTATCGATTACGGGCGACGTGGATGCGTCGTCCGATTAGAATGCGCCGAAACGGACTTTCCTGGGGGGCAGACAAAATGGCGCGTGGCGTCGTGCTGGAAACCCGCGGCCTCACAAAGGACTTCAACGGCTTCGTCGCAGTGTGCGACGTGGATCTAAGGGTCCAGGAAGGAGAGATCCACGCGCTGATCGGTCCGAACGGCGCCGGCAAAACCACATTTTTCAACCTGCTGACCAAGTTTCTCGCCCCCACGCGCGGCCAGATCCTCTACCAGGGCCGGGACATCACCGTGGCGCGACCCGCTGAAGTGGCGCGCCGCGGAATAGGCCGCTCGTTCCAGATGTCAGCGGTGTTCCCTCACATGACGGTTCTGGAGAACGTGCGCGTCGCCCTGCAGAGGACCCTTGGTACGACGTTCCATTTCTGGAGGCGCGGCGCGAGTCTGACCGTTCTGCATCGCAGGGCCTTGGAGCTGCTCGACTCGGTCGGCTTGGGGCAATACGCGAATGTTCCATCCGTTGAGCTGCCCTATGGGCGCAAGCGGGCGTTGGAGATCGCGACGACGCTTGCGATGGACCCTCAACTGATGCTTCTGGACGAGCCCATGCAGGGCATGGGTCACGAGGACGTAGACAGGGTCAGGTCGCTCATCAAGAATGCAGCGGCCAACCGGACCGTTCTCATGGTCGAGCACAACATGAATGTCGTAGCGGCGATTGCTGACACGATCACCGTCCTCCAGCGCGGTCGTGTGATCGCGGCTGGCACCTACGCCGAGGTATCGAAAAATCCGCTCGTAATAGAGGCATATATGGGCTCGGCGGACCTCGAGTTGCAGGGCGCGCACGGATGACGACCGAGCTCCTGCGCGTGCGGGGATTGCATGCGTTTTATGGCGAATCGCACATCCTCCACGGGCTCGACTTCGACGTGAATCGGGCCGAGGTCGTTACACTGCTCGGCCGCAACGGGGCGGGACGTACGACGACGCTCAGGGCGTTGCTCGGACTGGTCGGTAAGCGCACCGGATCGATCTTGATCGATGGCTGCGAGGCGATCGCGCTATCCCCGCATCGAGTTGCCCGCCTCGGCGTGGGCTATTGTCCGGAGGAGCGCGGAATCTACGCCAGTCTGTCGGTCGATGAGAACCTGCTCCTGCCACCGGCGGTCAGCCCGGGCGGTATGTCGCTCGAGGAGATCTATTCCCTGTTTCCGAACCTGCGCGATCGCGGCCGGACCCAAGGGACACGCCTCTCGGGGGGCGAGCAGCAAATGCTGGCGGTGGCACGGATCTTACGGACGGGCGCAAGGTTGCTGCTGCTGGATGAGATCTCAGAGGGGCTGGCCCCGGTTATCGTCCAGACACTTTCGCGTACCATTCGCACCCTGCGCGAGAAGGGCTATACGATCATCATGGCGGAGCAGAACTTTCGCTTCGCCGCGCCGCTGGCTGATCGATGCTACGTCATGGAGCACGGCCGCATCGTCGAGCGGCTCGAAGGCGCCGAGCTGCCTGCGAAAATGACACAATTGCATGAGTTTCTCGGTGTTTGATTACGAGGCACACGGAGGGGGGACATGAAACGCACGAAGTTGCTGACCGGCCTGACTGCATGGGTGGCGCTGAGCGGCGCGCATACTGTGCTCGCGGCGGGCGACCAGGTGGTCATTGGTGATATAGACGACTTCTCCGGAGTGTATGCCGATGCGGCCGGCACCGGAGCGGTCGAGGCCGTGAGGATGGCCATCGCGGATTTCGGTGGCACAGTGCTCGGCAGGAAGATCACCCTGCTCACCACGGACCATCAGAACAAGCCCGACATCGGTGCATCCAAGTTTCGCGAATGGGCCGACCAGAACAGCCTCAACGTCCTGTTCGGCGGGTCCAATACAGGCGTCAGCATCGCCATGGCCAAAGTCGCTGCAGCGAAGAAGGTGCCGTTCTTCGCGATCGGGGCTGGAGGCGCATCGTTGACGAACGAAGACTGTACGGCTTACAGCGTGCACTACGTTTATGACACAACGGCGCTTGCCAATGGGACCGCCTCGGCCGTAGTCAAGAGCGGTGGTAAAACGTGGTTCTACCTCCAGGCCGACTATGCATTCGGCGCCCAACTGCAGAGCGCGGCCTCCAAGGTGGTGGAGGCGAACGGCGGCAAGAATCTGGGGACCGTGCGCGTGCCGCTGGGGGCCCAGGACTTCTCCTCGTTCCTGCTGCAGGCACAGGGATCGGGCGCGCAGGTGCTCGGGCTTGCGAACGCCGGGACCGACTTCAGCAACTCGCTCAAGGCCGCGACGGAGTTTGGGATCACCAGGAAGATGAAGCCGGCGGCGCTGTTGGCTTTTCTGACGGACGTCCACAGCGTGGGCCTGCAGGCAGCGCAGGGCATCTATCTGACAACCGCCTGGTACTGGGATCTGAATGATCAGACGCGCGCCTTCGGCAAGCGCTTCTTCGAAAAAATCAAGCGCGAGCCCACCATGGACCAGGCCGGCTATTATTCAGCCACACTGACTTATCTCAGCGCGGTGAAAGCGGCCGGCACCACCGATTCCGACAAGGTGATGGCGGAGCTGCACAGGATGAAGATCAACGACCTGTTCACCAAGGGCGGTTACATCCGCTCGGACGGCGTGATGGTTCACGACATGTACGTGATGCAGGTCAAGTCTCCGCAGGAATCCCGTTATCCCTGGGACTACTACAAGGTCGTGAAACAGATACCCGGGGAGGAGGCATTCGGGCCCATCACGGGCGCCTGTCCGCTCGCCAGGAAATAGTTGTGTCGGTCCGCTGCCATTTGCATCGTATGGCCGGCACGTGACGGAGATCTTCGGCGTGCCCGTCGCTGTCATCCTCGGGCAGTTGATGCTCGGGCTGGTCAACGGCTCGTTTTATGCGCTGCTGAGTCTCGGCCTGGCTGTGATTTTCGGTCTGGCGGGTATTGTCAATTTCGCGCACGGTGCGTTCTATGCGCTCGGTGCCTTCGCCGCCCTGTTGGGCATGCAGTGGCTCGGGCTGAACTACTGGGCCGCTCTGGTGGTTGCGCCTCTGGTGGTCGGATTGCTCGGTGTGCTGTGCGAGCAGTTGCTGCTGCGCCGGCTGTCGGGGCTTGACCCGCTTTACGGGCTGCTGTTGACCTTCGGCCTGGCGCTGGTCATCCAGGGCTCCCTGCACCAGTTGGTCGGCGCTTCCGGGCAGACCTATCCAGTGCCTGACGCATTGGTGGGGGCCATCGATCTGCACTTCATGATCCTCCCTGTGTACCGTGCCTGGGTGATCATTGCATCGGTAGTTGTCTGCGGCACCGTCTGGTTCGTCATCGAGCGCACGCGGCTCGGGGCGACTCTACGCGCTGCGCGCGAGAACGGCCGCTTGCTGCAGGCGTTTGGCGTTAACGTCCCGCTGATCGTGGCGGCTACCTTCGGCGGCGGTGTAGCGCTCGCGGCGCTTGCAGGTGTGCTGTCGGCGCCGCTCGTGCTCGTCAGCTCCGAGATGGGCGCCTCATTGGTGGTCGTTGTATTTGCAGTGGTGGTGATCGGTGGAATGGGGTCCATACTGGGATCGATCGTCAGCGGCCTGACGCTTGGCCTGGTCGAGGGATTCACCAAGGTGATCTATCCCGAGGCATCCAACGTCGTGGTGTTCGTGATCATGGCGCTCGTGCTGATCCTGAGGCCCGCGGGACTCTTCGGCAGGGAGTAGGACGTGCGCGCTACGGCCATTGTCTACGGGCTGGTATGTCTGTTCGCGTTGTGCATGCCGTTGCTCGGCATTTATCCGGTCTTCGTCATGAAGCTGCTGTGCTTCGCGATGTTTGCATGCGGCTTCAATCTGCTGTTGGGCTTCAGCGGCATGCTTTCCTTTGGACACGCGGCCTTCTTCGGCTCAGCGGCCTATGCAACTTCGTGGCTCGTCACGGCGCATGGGTGGGGAACCGTTCCGGCACTGTTGGCGGGCGGCGCCGTTGCGGCACTTCTCGGGCTGATCATCGGCGCGCTCGCAATCCGCCGCCATGGCATCTATTTCGCGATGATCACGCTGGCCATGGCGCAGCTGGTCTACTTTATCTGCCTGGAGGCGCCGTTCACGGGCGGCGAGAACGGGCTGCAGGGGGTGCCGCGTGGGAAGTTGTTTGGCGTCGTTGACCTGAAGTCCGACATCGCCATGTACTATCTGGTGCTGGCGATCGGCATCGCGGTGTTTGCCTTCGTCCGTCGTGTCGTGCATTCGCCGTTCGGGCAGATCCTGAAGGCGATACGCGAGAATGAGCCGCGCGCGATTTCATTGGGATACGAGATCAATCGCTACAAGTTGCTTGCCTTCGTGCTGTCCGCCACACTCGCCGGGCTTGCGGGTGCGCTCAAAGCACTGGTGCTCGGCTTCGCGACACTCTCGGATGTCCTGCAGGGCACTTCTGGCGAAGTCATTCTCATGACTCTCGTCGGCGGCTCCGGGACGTTTCTCGGCCCGGTGCTCGGCGCCGCCATCGTCGTGACTCTGCAGGAGTATCTGTCCGACATCGTCGGCGGCTGGGTCACCGTGATCCTCGGGGGGGTGTTTGCTGTCTGTGTGCTGGTGTTCCGCCGTGGGATCGTGGGGGAGGTGGTTGCGTGGCGCCAGGCGACTGGTAGGTATCTGCTCGGCAAGCAAAGGCTGACGTGACGTGCGCTAGGCTGCACCGGAGGGTCCGGGGTACGCTGCCGCCAATGTCTGGATGTCTTGCGGCGTGAGTGTTATCGAAAGCGCCTCGGCGTTTTCCTTGACATGGGCTGGAGAGCCGGATTCGGGAATTGCGATGACATTCCCGTTGCGGATGACCCAGGCAAGTGCGACCGCGGCTGCCGAGCAGCCATGCGCGGCGGCGATCTGCGCCAGCGTGCGATCACCCACTACGAGGTGATGATCGCCTCCGAGGGGAGAATACGCCATCACTGGGATGTTGTGCTGTGTGCACCAGGGCAGAACGTCACGCTCTATATTGCGACGGTTGAGACTGTAAGGGATCTGGTTGGTCGCGCAGCGATTGCCGTCTGGAACATTGAAAAGATCTTCCATCTGGCCCCGGTCGAAGTTGGATACACCCCAGGCGCGAATCTTTCCCGCCGCACGTAGTTTTTCGAATGCCGCTACGACGCCGGGAAATAGCCTGCTGGACACAGGCGAATGCAACAGATACAGATCGAGATGGTCGGTGCCGAGGCGGGCGAGGCTCGCGTCGCAGGCACGCGCGATGCCATCTCCAGACACTTCATTGGACTCCACCTTGGAGACCAGGAATATCCGGTCGCGCAGGCCGGCCAGCGCGCGGCCAAGGAATTGCTCGGAGCGGCCATCTCCGTAGTTTCCCGAGGTATCGATCAACGTCATGCCGAGCGAAATTCCGGTGCGCACCGCTTCTGTTTCAACTTCTTCCGGATGCCTTCGCTGCCCGAGATGCCAGGCGCCTTGACCCAGCGCGGGGACGGTGGTGCCGTCCGGAAGCCTTACCGTATGCGCTGCGGTCCCCGATGCCGCGCCTGTGGCGGCGAGAGCGCCTGCACTTCGTTGCACCGCAAGCACTGTGCTCAGGGCGGGCAAAGATAAGCCGAACGCTGCGCAGCGCGCGCTGAACTGACGTCGGCTAAGCAACTGCTTGCTCACGGTGTCCTCTCCTTTTCGGTCGCCAAGGAACCGATTGTAATGGATGCCGTATGCCGTTTATTTATGCAGTGCTGGCGCACCGGCCGGCGGCGCGTTGGGTGACGTTCCCGTCGGCCCCGCGACTCCAGGAGGGCCGAATGGCGGGGGCTGTGGGGCGTTCTTTGCCTGGTTCGCGACATGTACGACATAGGCACGAATGGCTTCGGCATCCTCCGAAGTCAGCACCTTTCGGAACGACACCATGCCGTTGGCCTGTAGCACGCCGTCGATCACGATGGCCTTGAAGGCGTCGCTGCTCCACAGGGGACCCGCATAGCGAAGGTCGGGGAACAGGCTGCTGACTCGGGCGGTGTTGTTGCCATGGCAGCTGGCGCAGTGCGCCGTGTATTGGGCTTCGCCCTGGGTCAGCAGAGTCTGGTCGCCGAACTCTGCAGGCGGGTTGAGAGGCGGAGGCGTGTACGGCTGTGGCGGCGGCAGAGTGACTTTGCCGCCAAGCTTGTAGACCAACAGACGCGCGTAGTTGGGCGCCCAGTAGGGGTTGAAGAATCCTCCCTGGCCGGCTGCCACGACCGCGACATACTGCACACCATCGATCGAGTAGCTCGCGGAGCCCCCCACGATCTGCGCCTGCGCGTCCGCTGTCCACACCTTCTCGCCGTTGTCGGCGCGGAACGCGGTGAAATTGTGCGGAGCTGTACCCTGGAACACGAGGTTGCCCGCTGTCGTCATTGTGCCGGATCGACCGTTGCCCTCACGCTGGGTCCAGGCTGCTTTCTGGCTCACGGGATCCCAGGCCACCAGGTAGTTGCCAGCCCCGTCGAGCTTGGGCGGCGGATCCTGAGGCCGCCTGGTGATGTTGATCGAGAGCAGTTGGTTGCCCATCTTCGCGCCCGCCTCCGCGACATACCCGAAGCTACCGTAGTTGGCCGGCAGATAGACCAGCCCTGTGCCGGGGTTGAAGGACATCGGGTACCAGACATGCGATTGGAATCCCACGAGGTAGAAACCTTTGTCTGTCTTGCCGTAGTTGGCCTCGGGATTCAGGATCGGCCGAAAATCCCCGTCGAATCCGGTGAGCCAGTTGGCTGTCGGGATGAACAGCTTCGCCGATACAACCTTACCGGTCTGCGCGTCGAGCACGTAGAAGACGCCGTTTTTCGGCGCATGCATCACGACGTGCTTCTTCTGCCCGCCGATGACGAGATCGGCCGTAGTGATCTGCGCCGTGCTGTCGAAATCGAAGTTCTCAGCCGGCGTTTCCTGGTAGTGCCAGATGTACCTGCCGGTCTTCGCATCCAATGCGACAACCGAAGCGGTGAACAGATTGTCTCCGCCACCCGGCGAGCGGACTTCTGCTGGCCAGGGCGCGCCATTACCTGTTCCGATATACACGTAGCCTGTAACCGGATCGTAGGTGATGGCATCCCAGGTCGTGCCACCGCCACCGAGCTTCCACCAATCTCCAGACCATGTTTTGGCGGCCCATCGCAGCTCCGGCTGCTCGAACGGCTTCGATGGATCGCCCGGCACGGCCCACCAGCGCCATAGCTCCTTGCCGCTGTCGGCGTCGTAGGCTGCGAGATAGCCGCGCTCCTCGAACTCCGAGCCCGCTTCACCGATGAAGATGCGTCCGTCGGCGATTCGCGGGGCGCCGGTGATCGACAGCCACTTCTTCGGATCGGTGGCCTGCACCTCCCATACTTTGTGCCCGCTGCCCGCATCGACGGCGATCAGGCGACCATCGAGCGTCCCCCAGATCACCTTTCCCTTCCACACCGCTACCCCGCGATTCACGATGCCGCAGCAAAGCTTGACTGCGTATTCACCCGGGACGTGGGGGTCGTACTTCCAGAGTCGGGACCCGGTCTTTGCGTCGAAGGCGTAGACCTTGCTCCAGGGACTGGTCACGAAAATGCGGCCATCAACGGCGATCGGCGTCGTTTCGTAAACCCCGCCACGCTCCGCAAGATCGGCATACCAGGCCAAACCCAGCTGAGTGACATTGTCAGCGTTGATCTGGGTGAGCGGGCTGAAACGCTGCTCGCTGTAATCGCGTCCGTACATCATCCACTGACCCGCGTTTGCAGGGGAGTCGGCCGCTATCAGGCGTTTGGCGTCCACCATCGCAGCGGAGGTGCCCCCGGTGATCTGGCAGCCCGCGAGACCGGCTATCGTTGCGAGCGTCGCGGCACCCAGCGCCGCATTGATCCGATTGCACATTTGATGCGCACCCCTCGTCGCGCCCTTACCCGAGGAACAACCTACCGAAACTTGTCGACCGCCGTCGAAGTCTCGCTCTCGAGGACCGAGAGGAGGACGAAGGGCAGGCTCACCGAAAGGCGGGCGGATGCTTTGATCGACGAGGGGTTTGATTACGGCGCTTTACGCCATCGGCGGACGGGTTGTCGCCGTCGGTTGGATCGCGGGTCACGTTCCCGAAATGCCGCGCGCTCGGCGGGGTGGGCGCGGTCAGGGAGGGTGCCCGCGCCCTGACCGCGCGCGCCTCATTCAGCGCTCGTCGTGATCTTCGTGCTCATGCTCCCAATGCAATGGGTTCCACCTGTGACCGGTGTATTCATAGTGACATCGATCGCCGTCCGCGTCACATACCCACCTACCGGGACGCCTGTAGTATTCCCTGCTCGCGTATTCGGATTCCTTCCAACACCTATCGCCATCGTGGTCGCACTTGATGCGTACGCAATGATCACCGTCCGCGTCACACCGCTCAAAGGTGCGGGCCATAGCCGGATTAGATAGGAGCGCCGTCCATCCCAGACACAAGGTGGCAGCGCCCAGAAGAACAGACATCGAACGATTGCTCATGTTCCCTCCGTACGGTACATGCTTGTAGTACGTGAACGTGTGGCCCGGCAGTTCGTTCCAGGCCAGCTCTGCCCTGCACGTAGCGGGGGACGACAGTGTGCCGTCGGTCGGATGGGGCTCGCAGTTTCAGCAAAAGTCCGACGGGAGCGGGCCGCGCCTGCCGGACTGCGCACTTGACCTTTCAGGAGGCGAGGGCTAGATTGTTCAGATGCTCCAACTCGCGACGCGCAAGCAACAACAACAAAAACGCCACTGGGCTCAAGGCGGTGGGTGCGCGTGTTTGTCCCGGAGCCGGACCTGAGGGTCCCAAACCTTACGGAATAACTCTCGCAAACCCCGCCTCTGGCGGGGTTTTGACTTCAGCTCCGTCGGGGACCGCATACCCAGGAGCTGCATCGTGACACGGTTCTCTTCCGACTCCGAAATCGAGCGCATTGCCCGAGGCCTGATCGATTGCTCATTGCCCAAGGCCGAATGGACTCACGCTGCCCACTTCGCGGCCGCATTCTGGCTGCTGCGCCATCTCGACGTGCATGCGATCCGCGACATGCCTGTCCTGATTCGCGCCTATAATGAGGCCACCGGTGTTCCTAACACAAACACCAGCGGTTATCATGAGACGACTACCATTGCATCGTTACGCGCCGCGCGGGCGTGGCTCGGCGCGCGCCCGCATACGCCCCTTCACGAGGCGCTGAACGAGTTGCTCGCTTCCGAGTATGGCCGTTCGGATTGGCTGCTTTCGTACTGGTCCAGGCCGCTGCTGTTCTCCGTCGCCGCGCGCGGAACCTGGATCGAGCCTGACTTGAAGCCACTGCCGTTCTGAGCCGTCGCCGCCTCGGTCACGCGCCGGTGTAGAGTTGGAAAGCTGCCCAGTAGAAGGGCTTGCGCCAGACATTGGTTGAATGGATGAGTGTCAGTTTGGCACTGCGCAGCGCGAGGTCCGGTGGTTGACCTGCCTGGAGCTCGGTATAAAGCCGGTCCATGAGAATTGGCGTTGCCGAGTCGTCGGCTTGCCACAAGGTTCCGATCACATTGTGCGCGCCGGCGCGCAGAAAGACCCAGGCAAGGCCCACCAGGCCTTCCCCGGCATAGGTGCGTATGCCGGACCCGTAGCAAGCGGAAATGGTCACCAACCTTGCGTTCAGGGGGTGCGTTACGATATCGCGTGCGTAGAGCTTGAAGTCCTGGGGACGGTCTTGCGGCGGCGACAATACCACCGCCGAGTCGAGGGGACTCGAGCGGCTGGCGGTGCCATGCGCGACAAAGTGGATGTATCGGAATTGATCGGGCTGGCTGGCCTCATAGGCCGACGGTATCGCACGCTCCTGCGTGAGCACGATCTGGCTCTCGGGAGCGAAGTGGTGTTGGATCTCTCGAATCTCCACGGCAGCGTTCGGGAGGGCCGCGAACTCGCTGTGCGCCGGCACGGGATTTCCGAGCAACAGCAACTCTCGGCGTGCGGTCCCGGCCGGAGCGTCCCGCACGCTGGCAAGCATTCCGAGCGAGCTCGCGGTAGTCACTGCGACCCGTTCGATCCAGTACCGCAAGCCGCCGGCGCTGGGCTCGAGCAATGTGTCGAAGTTGAGTGCGTGTAGAGCGCCGTCTGGAACGATAAACACCCGGGTCCCTATCAGTGTGGCGGCGGGGCCGATCAAGGTGTTGTACAGTGCGGTCGCAGAAGGTGGCGCAGTCTTCAGCGGATCGTCGGATTTTTGGATAGCCTTTTGATAGCCCTCGACCCAGGATTCGATATCCCGCGCCCCGGGAAGCTCGAAGAGGCGCGTCTCGCGCGGGGTTATCGCCCACACGTACGACCTTTCGCGTCCCAGTGAGTAGAAAAGGATTGCGGCGCTGAGCTTGCGCGCAAGTCCTCGGGCATCCACGCCGATGTTGGTACGCGGAGTGTTTTCGCCGGTTGTGAAGCCGAGACCCTCTTCGAGCGTCCGCGCTCGGCTTCTGTCCAGCAGACGGAGGGCTTCGGCGGGCCTGTGCATGTCGATGAGAAAATCGGCGTAGTTGCGGTAAATCGTATCGCCATAACCGAACGCCGCCAGCCGCAGTGCCTCATCCCTCACGGCGGACCTCTTGGCCTCGAAGGTCTCGATGGAGCGGCGATACCACAGCTCTGCCCGCCGCGGCTGGCGCTTGGCTGCATATGCGCTGGCTAGCGCGCTTTCGACGTCCGCGCGGATGTCGGGATCAGTGGTCAATTCGCGCGCTGCCATCAGGATGCGCTCCGCATCGGCGTCGTTGGCGAGTTGTAGAGCAAGCAGCCCCTGCACGAAGCCGGCATACGCTATGACATTCTTGTCGGTGGAATTTCGAGCCGCAAGCACCGCCGCGTCGCTGTAGCGCTTCGCCATGGGATATTGACGCTGCTCGTAAAGCAATAGCGCCAGATTCGTCCGGATGTTCACTACCTGGTCTGTTTCCCTGGCGGCTGGCAGTGTCAGTGCGGCTTGCAGGGCCTCCTCGTCGTACTTGCGGGCCTGCTCCAGGTGGCCCAGCTTGTAGCTCGCCAGGCCGGCATCCTGGAGCCACAAGACCCGGTTGCTGACCACGCCGATTTCCCGCGCGAGCTGCTCCGCCTGTTGGAAGTTGGCGAGTGCGTGCTCGAAGTCGCCGAGGTTCTGGTACGCCCAGCCCATGTTTCCCAGGGCGAGCTGCAGATGTCTGAGGGCGCGCACCGAGCGGGCGAAATCCGCGGCGTCCTGGTAGAGGAGCGCTGCCCGGTCGAAACGCCCGTCGTTCAAGCTCTCGCGCGCAATGTCGATGAGATCGGTCGCTTGCAACAGGGGGTCACCGTAGCGCCGCGCAGCCGCCAGGCTGTCTTCGAACTTCGCCAAGGCTTTGTCAGGGTGACCGGCCGCGCGCTCCAACGTGCCTTCCGCGCGCAACACCTCTCCGATCAGCGTGGAGCCGGCAGCTTCAGCGAGCCGGCGTGCGTCACGGACTTCCTGGTTGGCCTGTTCCGGTTGGCCGAGCCGCAAGTGCGAGAGACCGCAGAGCCATGCTTGCCTGACTGCCAGATCCGCCGATTGTGGCAGTGGCTCACCGGAGCATCCCAACAGAGCGAGCGCGGCCTTGGCATCGTTCTGGCGCAACAGGATATCCGCTTCCAGCAGCCGAAATCGGGCTTCCTGAAACCGGTCGCCACCGCGGCCCCTGGATGCCCCCGCGGCATACGCGGCGCGTGCCTTTTCGGCCCTGGCACGCGCCAACTCCAGATTACCCTGGAGAAAGTCGCTGGAGATGTTTTGAAACAGCACCTCCGGATCGGTGCCGGCGGGTGCGTGACATCCCGGTAGCACGGCTCCGCAAAGGACCGATACCGCCAGGATGCTCCATACGGCTAATCGTCGTTCGAGCCGCCGCCCCCACCGCAGCACACGCTGATCCGGCCGCCATTCAGGCAACCCAGCTCCGCGCGTATCCCTGTCAACTGCACGGCGTCTCTCGAGATCGACAGCTCGCCGAAAACGATCTGCCCGAATCCTGGGATTTCGGCGATGTGTCCATGGCACCGGCTCGCGCCGGATGACCCCAGGGCGTCTATCAGGGAAGCCTGCGCATGGCTGCGGCCAGCAGGCGGCGGATCTGAGGTCATCCATCGCTGTGCGCTCACTGCCCACTGGTGGGCTTCCTCATTGAGGCCCTTGGACCCATTGACCAGGATTTCCCCCTGCGCACGCCCCACCCCTCGAACGTCTTCCCACCGGAGCAGCCCGCCGCCGCCATCATTCTGGTCCTCCTGCTGTTGCAGGCGACCATTCAATTTCGGGCGACATTCAGCGCCGGCCAGCCGCAGCCCTTCGAATCCCGACCCGGCCACCGAAACGGCAATAGGCCCTGGCTCTCCCGGGATCGAGATGGACAGCTGCATCACGATCCTTTCCGCCCGCACCACCTCCAGGATGTTGAGGTTCTCGACGACCGCCGTGACGAGCCGTCCATCCCGCTCTGCCGGCCCGAGACGCGGGTATACGCCGCCGAGCAGGAGACGATGTGGTCCAAAGTAAACGCTTCCGACCGTGCCATTGCAAATCCGCCTACCGCGGGGAGGGAGACGGGCGCCAGCGTCGGAATCTGCTTTCCAATCGGCTCCTCCAGGTACCCACCCAGGGCGCTGGCATCGGCTCGCAGTGCGTTGAGTCGTTGTTTGTTTCTGGTTTTCATGAATGATCTCGCGACCGTCGGAGTTGCTTGGTTTCTCGATCAATGATCAATGGATGGCGTCAGGGTGAACCGGTAGCGCGCCACGTCCGCCGCCTGCATTCCGCCGCTCCGCGGCTCCAGCCCCCGCACGAGCAACACGTAGTTTCCAGGGCGCAGATTTCCCGCCGGTACGCTGATGGTTACCGTGTCTTGCGCCTGGGAGGCGGACACCGGGATCCGCAATAGCGCTGTTCCCGAGGCGTCGACCAACACGCACTCATAACTCGTGAACCGCTGCGTTGCCGGGATGTCGAGCGACAGGACCACAGGCCGGCTCGCGGCGGCGCTGGCCATGGTGGGCGCGCCGCGACCGTTGCCGCCGATGAGTGACACGGCCGAGACGACGGCCGGTCGTTTGAGCCGGGCGATTTCTGCCTCGAAGCGCGGGAAGACTGCCATGTTCTGATAGGCGATGATCGCTATGAGCAGGCCGAAGGCCGGCGCGAGCACTGCGGGCCTCGAGAAAAGCTCGAGCCATATGCGTTTGAGCGTCCACGATGTGGTACCCCCCGCGTCCCTGCGCCCGAGCTCCTTGCGCGCGGTGTCCAGGAATTCGGCTGTCATTCGCAGGTCCAGCGCGCATAGCGGGCAAGTGAAGTAATGCTCTTCGAAGTCGGCGCGCTGCCGCGACGATAACTCGTCCAGCAAGTACTTTTCCACCGCCTCGAGTCGTACGGCTTCCTGATGATCCATCATTTAGTCGGCCTCTCCGAAGCGTTTCAAGTAGAAGGACTTGAACGATCGCTTGGCGCGGTGGACCAGAACCCGCAGATACTCACGCGATAGACCCAACTCGGCGCAGACCTTATCCTTGTCCCGTTCCTCCAGCAACACCAGTTGCAGCAGCCGGCGGTCGCGCTCGGAGAGGTCGTCGAGTATCTTGCGGACGAGCGATTGCGCTTCGGTGGCTTCTATCGCCGCGCCGCCCGGCTCCTCGAAGGGAAGGCTTTGCTCGGATATTTCCTCGAGGCTGGAGCTGGCCCTGCCCCCGGCGCGGTAATGCTCCAGCAACACGTTGTTGCAGATCGAGTTGACCAGTCCGCCCAGCCCGCCGGGCTCGCGCACCTTGTTGGCGCGCACCAACGCCAACACCCGGACGAAAGTCTCCTGTCGGACGTCCTCGACCGCCTCTGCCGATCGCAGCCTGGAGCGCAATTTCAACCGGATGAGCTCGCTGAAGTAGGTCACGAAGTGCTGCTCCGTCCGGGCGTCACTCCGTTGCAACCGCTCCAGGTAGCTCGTATCGAACGCGATGAACTGCAAGCTGGGGCGCCCCTTGGCTGCGGTCGGACCGCCCCATTGTACCGGAGTGCTCCTGGTGCCTCGCTGCCCAACAATGCGGCCTCCATGGAGCGCTCCCCCCGCGGTACTTAGCATGCGTATTGAACGGCCCCGATCCGCAACAGCTCTTCGAGGGTCTGCCGTGTGGAGCCGGCCTCGATCATCGCAGCAGCCGGTACGGGTGCCACCAACCTGGCCCATATCTGTTTTTCTTGTGGACAGGCCATCCGACACAGTGACTGGAGTCCCGGGGCGACCAGCAAGGAAGGCTCGTTCTGGAAGGATGCCAGGCCGGCGTCGCGACCACGCTGTATCAGACGCCGCGGATCGAAGAGAGCCGGATCGGGAGCCTTGAAGGAACGGGCTGCGCTGTGAGCGCGTTGGGCGAGCTGCTCGAAGCGGCATACCGACAGCGCCGCGGAAGGATCAGGGAGCCGCCGGGCGATGAAATCGAGCAAGGTGTCCCCGGAGCTCATCCAGGCGGCTAGCAAGCTCAATCTCACATCGTCTCGCAGTATTGACAGCGTCAATAGGCCTTCATTCACCGCGCGTCGGGAGCACCAGGAATGCTGCACGTGTGGGCTGAAGCGCAAGCCCGAGCTCCGCTCCAGGGCTTCGAAGCACGTGCGCTCGGCGGCACCGAGGCAGGATCTGTTCATAGCTCGTCTCTCCCTCGTGTTGCTCAAACTCACTGACCAGGAGTAGTGATGGAAGGGTGCAATTCGTTTCACATGGGCGCTGGTGCAAGGATCGGCAGAAGGAGCTCGCCCTGTGAGTTTGCGAGTTGAGCTCGATGGGCTTTCGGGGGCGTGATCTCTCATGGGAACGGCGCGGCTGTTTTCGCACTGCGAGATTGCGGGTCTACACGATGGCAAACGAAGTCCTGCGCTGAGTACAATGATTGCTTGATCAATCGGCTAACTTTGCGGAGAGTCATATGGGTTTCGAATCATCAGTCAATTCGCGCCGGCGGCGGCTCATTGGCCTGCTCGCGGGTGCCTCCAGCCTGATGGGCTTGCAAGCGTTCCGGGTTCTGGCGCAAACCCCCAACGCCAGCCAGGGTGCGGCCTCCGCCCAGCACGTGTCCGAGAGTGATCCGTTGGCGCAATCGCTGGGCTACAAGGAAGACGCGAGCAAAGTCGACAAAGCGAAGTTTCCGACTTACAAGCCCGGCGATACTTGCGCGAAGTGCCGTTTTTTTCAGGGAACCGCTGACAAAGCCTTCGGCCCCTGCCAGATATTCTCCGGCAAGCTCGTCAGCTCGAAGGGATGGTGCGCGTCATACAACGCGAAGACGTAACTTCGACTCAAGGCATCGCCCGACGCTGCGCGCTGCGAATCAGCGCGCTCGTCCGGGCGATGACCCAACAACGCGCGCGGCGACATGAGGAGTGGCGTACACCGGTGCCAGAGTCTGGACGGTGACATTGAAGGGCCACCGGGTCGGTCCGGGCGTTTCGCAGGACAGGTCGACGCGGACGATGCGCTCTGCCAGTTGCGCGAGGAGGCCGTCTTTGATCTGCCGCATCAGCTCGCAATCGGACGCGCGCAACGACGCCGGATTTCCCGGGGACAGGCGGACCGTTTCGGGCGCAGCCTCCAGGTCGGCCCACCGGGCTTGCGCGCCCCTGACGAGCTCGGGTGTCGAGAACCGCAAATGTACGCTCGGAGCGCGCGGGGGAGAGCCGGGTTTGCCGGTACAGTGGTACACCAGGATCTGAATGTCCGGTCGCGCTCCGACCGCCAGAAGAACATCGCGGAACTTGTACCAGAGATCGTCGCAGGAATAGCGCGTCGGCAGATCGTGCAGATCGATGATCAGATCGTGATGTGCCCACACGGCGGGCGATCCAACTTGTGGAGCCGCCTCGGCCGGGACGCTTCCCATCGCCGCCAGACACGAGCCGAGAAGAATGCCGATCGCCAATGAGCTGTTATGTCGCACGCGCTTGCCGCGCCTCCAGTGGAAGAGGTCGCGGCCTGACCTCCGTAAGTTAGAGTTGTTGAGGTCCGCCGCGGTTCCGTTGCGTACTGGACTTTTCGCGTATCGCTCGTTGAGCTGACAGTGCCCGGACGCCGGGCGGTATGCTGATCGTGCAATATACGATACAATATGTATCGAAAATTGCAGGCGACAAGGTTTCTCACGACGGATTGCCTTTGACGCGGCCTTCGCGAATCTCCGCGCCAAGCATGGCGGCTTGAGCCTGCGTCATGGCGGACGGCTGCATGGCAAAGGCTGCGGAAGCACAGCTTTCATGGGCACGCGCACAGAGCTTGCTACATTGCCGGCATTCATTGGATGAGCTGGCTAGATGGTACATACAAGCTCGGCAACCCGGACAGTCGTGATAACCGGCGCATCGGCCGGCATCGGCCGTGCGATCGCGCACCGGTTCTCGCGTGCCGGCGACCGTGTTGGTTTGATAGCGCGCGATGCCGCCGCGCTGGATGCCGTCAGGCAAGAACTACAGGTATACGGATCGGAAGTGGCGACGGAAGCCGTTGATGTAGCCGACGCCAACGCCGTCTTTTCAGCGGCGGAGCGCCTCGAGCAGCGGCTGGGCAAAATCGATATCTGGATCAACGATGCGATGTTGACCGTGTTTTCGACCGTCGCGGATATGACCCCGGAGGAGTTCCGTCGGGTTACCGAGGTGACCTATCTCGGTTTCGTTCACGGCACCATGGCCGCTCTCAGGTCTATGCGCGCCAGAGACGTGGGCCGCATCATCCAGATTGGCTCAGCACTCGCCTATCGCGGCATACCGCTGCAATCGGCCTATTGCGGGGCCAAACATGCGATTCGCGGCTTTACCCATTCCCTGCGAACCGAGCTCATGCACCAAGGCTCGGGTATCCGGATCAGTATCGTGGAGCTGCCGGCAGTCAACACTCCACAGTTTGATTGGGCGCGAGCCCATACGCCACGCTCTCCCCGGCCAATGGGCCGCCCGGTTCAGCCGGAGGTCGTGGCGGAGGCGGTGTTCAGGACAGTGAGAGGACATTGGCGGGAATATTTCCTGGGCCTGCCCACCTTGCTGACCATCCTGGGGGACGCGGCACTACCGGGTGTCCTGGATCGATACCTGGCCAAGAACTGTTTTGACGGGCAGCAGACCGATCAAGCCATTGCACCCGATCGTCGTGACAACCTCGAGCAACCTGTCACGGATCTGCACCGTACTCGCGGCTCTTTCAGCGACGAGGCCGGATCCTGGGCGCCCTTGGTGCCTGGACAGGTGGCGCGCTGGGGCGCATTGGCAGTCGTTGCGTTGGCCGGATTCCTGTTCGGAGCGATTGGACGCCGCGGCCGGTGAGCGAGTGCAAGCGCTCGGCGCGCGGCGTCCTGAGCAGTCCTAGACCGGTCGTCCAGCCCCGTATTGCCGGGCTTCGGCGTGCGCCGAGCGCATGAAGCTCAGGACGAGACCACTCAACGTGCTCCCCGTCATGAGCACGACGACGCCAAGCAGCAGCAGGGATACCAGCGTGAGGCCTGTCGGCGCTCCACCGGCAACCGCCAGGATTCCGAGCACTATCGCGGCAAGCCCGGCCAGCAGTTGGATCCCGGCGGAGCCGGAAGCCATCTGGCCCGCCAGCAGCTCGTTTCGGGACCGCGGCGCGAGGATTTGCGACCGGACGACGTAGAGCTGCCTCACCGAGCTGCTGCTGAGGAGCAAGGCACTGCCGAAGGCGATCGTTGCAATCGCGGGCAGCGCCACGGAGCCTATTCCAAGCAGAGCGAGCACCCCTAGCACGATGCCCGCCGCCCCAACCAGAAACATGGCCGACAGGCCTTCCCCGCCCAGGCGGTCAATGGAGACCGACGTCATCCCGGTGGGAAATATGACCTGGGAATACTCCGACAGGATCGTCCCACCCTGGATCAGCAGCGCGGCACCAAACACGATGGTCGCGATCGCCGCCATCCCCACCGGATCGAATCCAGTCAAGCCGAGGATGGCGAGAACCGCGGCCGCAAGTCCCCCAACTGCATCAAGCAATCCACCATACACCGCCTTGTCGGCGGAGCTCGTTTCAACAGATGCGCTCATGGCCAAGATCCTCCAGGTCGTTACATCGATGCGATGTAGTTCAGTTGGTTGGAGTGGGAAGTCAGATACTCGTTCCCCTTTTCCAGGCGAGCCAAGCGCAAGCTCTCGATGTCTGCTGCGTGGAGGATGCTGTCGAGCCGCTCATGTCAGCTCGCCGGCCGCCGCCAGCGCGCGGATGCGATCCGCAGTCCGGCACGCCAGTGCCTGTATCGTCAAGGACGGATTGACACCGCCGACAGTCGGAAATACCGACCCGTCGCAGATCCACAGATTGCGGATATCCCAGGAGCGGCAGTCGGCGTCGACTACGCTCGAGCGTGCGTCGGCCCCCATCCGAGCGGTGCCGTTCAAATGACAGGTATCGTCTGTCTCATCCCAGAGCTCCGTCGCCCCGGTTACCTCCAGCGCCTGGCGCAGAAAGCGCAGTGCATGCCGGATGAGGCGTTGGTCGTTCTCGCAATAGGAGTAGGTGACCCGCGGAATTGGCAGGCCGAACTGGTCGCGCTCGTCAGCGAGGGTGACCCGATTGCGCTCCTGGGGCAGGCATTCGCCGACGATCTTCAAACCAACCTGGTGGTTGTAGAGCTCCATCTGCTCGAGCAGCCGCCGGCCCCACAGGCCCCGTTTGCCGGCCTGGGTTCCGCCCCAGACGATCGGCAGGGGTCCCTGACTCATATAACAGTAGCCGCCGAAAAAGTCCTTGCCCGCGTCGGCGTAGTTCCAATGCTCCGTAATGGCCAGGGACGGCGGGCCCTTGTAGGAACGGATCTCCTGGTCCATGAGGCCCCAGACCGCCTGGTTGGCTTGCACCATCAGATTCTTTCCAACCAGGCCGGAAGAGTTGGCGAGCCCCTGAGGAAAGCGACTGGAAGCGGAATTCAGCAGCAACCGTGGGGTTTCGATGGCATAGCCGGCCACCACGACGTTGCGCGCCTTTTGGAATCGCCAATGTCCCTCACGCATATAGTGCACGCCGGTCACCAGACCCGACTGGTCGTGGTCCACCCGGCCAACCATCGCCATGTCGCGGATCTCCGCTCCTGCGGCCAGCGCGCGCGGCAGCCAGGTAACCAGGACGCTCTGCTTGGCATTCGTAGAGCAGCCGATCACGCACATCCCCCGATAGACACACGGATGCGCGTTCCCACGCGGCGCCGAGAGTGTCGCCAGCGGTGTTGGTGTCCACTGGATCCCGAGCGCCTCGGCGCCTTTTGCCAGAACGAGTGCGGCCGCGTTGAGCTCGTGGGGACGGTACGGATAGCGCGGGCGTGGGGGGCCCCATGGATAGTTGATCGGCCCGGCGATTTTCAGTGCCGCCTCGACCTCGCCGTAATATGGCCATATGTCTCGCCAGTCCAGCGGCCAGTCGACGCCATAACCGAGCAGCGTGCGCGCTTTGAACCACTCCGGCCGGAAGCGCAACGACACCATGGCGAAATGCACGGTCGAGCCACCGACCGACTTGCCCGAATTGTTGGATCCGAGCTGCAGCGGGTTGTCGCCGTCGACGATGCGCTCGTCCGTCCAGTAGAGCTTGCTCTGGTGGAGCTCATCGGAAGCAAAGTCCTCGAGCGGCCTCCAGTAGGGCCCGGCATCCAGCGCGACGACGGAAAACCCATATTCGGCCAGCTTACAGGCGAGGGTTCCGCCACCTGCGCCCGTTCCAACAATGACGAAGTCGACCGCTTCGCTGTCGCGGTATTGGCGCATCGGCACCCAGCCACCGATCCGGAAAACATCCGGGGCGCGTCCATGGATGGCGCGCGGGCTCATCATCGCCTCAGGAGCTTGTCTGGGCTCCTGCAACCCGGCCGTACCACGGCTGTCATCATCAGATCCGGTCATTCTTGCGTCGTGCCTCCTCTTCCAACCCGGGGCGTGCCTCGGCGGCTTCCCACGGGTCGCGGCGATCGAAATCCATCCGCACATAACCGCGAGGCGAAGCCGGACCTCCGAAGCCGATCTCGTTCCAGGCGGAAGGGTGGGAGTAATACGCTGTCACGATGTCGTGCAGCAGTCGCTTCGCGAAAAAGACGTGTGCGGGCATGTCGCCCCAGGCAGGATCCCGGCTCCGGCCTTCCTGCGCGGCTCTCAGCAGGTCTTCCTGGCTTAGCGGCTGCAGCTGGTGAAACCTCGCTCCATACGCGCCCTGGGCTTGCAGGTCGATGGCCTGCAAGCCGCGCCGCCAGGCTTCGCGCAGCGGGGGCAGACGGCTGTCACGGTAGCCATCGCCCCGGTTCTCAAACAACTTCTCATCGAGCATGGCGGCAATCGGGACGGGGCGTGCCCGATGTGGCGGTTGAGGAATGATTCGCTCGCAAATGGCCAACACCGTCGGCCATTGTGTATCAGTGAAGAACCGATGGAAGTTGGCCTCGATGCGCAGCCGCTGGTCGATCACGTTGCGCGTCTGCTCATTCCAGGACGGCGAGTCGCGCTTGGCGAGTACATCGTAACCGGGATACCGTCCGCTCATCTCTGCGTCTTCTCCATCAATTCGAGAGCCGCGAGACCCGAGAGCGCGAGGCCGGTGAAGCTCGGCGGAGCGGGTAGGGGTGGTCCGTTCAGGACGTTCTGACTCCAGTTGCGCCAGCCGCCCATGTTCCGCGAGACGCCGTAAGCATGAAAGCCTACACCCGCGAAACCGAGCATTGCGGTGAGCTTGAGCCACCAGCGCGCAAGGCGACCTGTTCGACGTCCCGGCGCGCAAGCCGCGGCGCCGAGAAGTGTGGCCGCCACCGGCGGCACGCTCACGGGCAACACCATTGCAGGGTTGTGGTATGCGCCACGAAAATGCAACAGCGCTGCTTCGGCGACCGTCCCAGCAATCCCTAGCGCGCTGAGCGCTGCCAGGGCTTTACCGGCCGGCAGGCCCGCCAGCGCGGGCGGCTTCGCGGGCGAGGGTTGTCGAACTACCTCGGCACTCCTGCCGAGCAAGCCGGCGAGAACCAGAGCGAGTGGCGCACCGATCGGAGCCGCATAAAACAGGTTGAGCCAGGATACGCCGCCCGGGCGCTTGGTGATGTTGTAAGAGTGGAATGCGAGGCCGGCGAATCCCGTCACTGCCGCCAGTGCATAGATCGAGTCACGGACGGTATGGCGGCGAGGCCTCTTGTCCATGACGCCAAAGATGCTGGCGCCCAGGGTGAGTGTGGCTGCGGCGAGTGGCGCATACATCGCACGGTTTTGAAACGAACCGCGGTAGTGTTCGATTCCGCTATCGGCCAATACCGAGAGGGCGAGGAGGGCGGAGCCCAGATTGAGCTGTCGCCCGCTGCCACTTTGCGCGCGCATCTGCGTCGATCCTGGCGCTGCCGGGAGGGCGATTTGGGTAACCGGTGACTGTCGTCTCATCCGCCTCCTCCCACACCGATGGCGTACTGCTGCGCATCCTGCAGTTTGAAATCCAGACCGTGACCGGGTTTACCGAGATCGGGATAGATCGCTCCGTCGCGAGGCGTAGGCGCTCCCTCGAACAACATATGCTCGATCCGTACGTGGTCGTGAAACCATTCGAGGTGACGCAATCTCGGAGCGGCGCAAGCGACGGCACAATGCAAGGAGGGAGCGCAATGACCTGACAGGTCCAGGTGATGCGCCTCGCACAACGCGCTGATCTTCAGAAATCCGGTGATTCCACCGCAGCGTGTGACGTCTGCCTGCAGGACGTCGACGGCGCCTGCATTCAAAAACCTGCGCGCGCCATCCAGAGTGTATATGTACTCGCCCGCCGCGATATCCGTCGCTCGCGGCAGACGTTCGCGCAACAGCCGCAAGCCATCGATGTCATCGGCGGTCACCGGCTCCTCGAACCAACGAATGTCAACGTCACCACAGGCCTCGACGAAAGCCAGTGCCTGCTTTACTGAAAAGGCACCGTTCGCATCGACGAACAGCTCGTGATCGCCGATCGCGTGCTGAGCAACAGCTACCCGATGAGGGTCGTGCTCTGGCTCGCTGCCGATCTTCATCTTTACACTGCGGCAGCCATCCCGTTCAACCCAGCAGGACAATTGTCTGCGCAGCTCCTCGTCTGTGTAGGTCGTGAAACCGCCGCTGCCGTAGATGGGAACCTTGGTTCGACACTGGCCCAGCAGACGGCTGAGAGGGAGATCCAGATGCCGTGCCTTCAAATCCCACAGCGCCGTATCCACAGCGGAGATGGCGCAGGCGGCGATGCCCTCGCGACCGAGATTTCTCACTGCGCGTTGCATAGCTTGCCAACAACCGGGAGTATCGAAACAGTCCCGCTGCTGGATCGCTTCAGCCAGCACGGTCTTTACCAAAGGGATCACGGAAGTATCCGCGTAGGTGTAACCGAGCCCCGATCTACCACCGGCCTCTACTGTCACCACGACCAACGTGGTGGCGTTCCAGCTGAACGTGCCGTCGGCTTCCGGCCGATCGGTCGGGATGCGATACGAGCTCGCATTCAAACCCGTTATCCTGACTGTGTTCGTTGCAGTCATTTTTCTCTATCGAGACTGTCTCAGACTGTCGTCCGCGGCCCGGTGCCGTGGAGCTGGCATTGATTTAGCATGAAAGATACCTGCCCCAACACGGTGGCGCTCGCGCTCGCGATCCGTTGTCGAGCCTGTCGATTCGTTCAATACGAACTGAACGAGCTGATCGTGACGAGCCGCCGGGCTGTTGTATTGGGCACGTAACCTGCTGTTGTGTAGCCTTGCAACCAGGCCAGCGAGCTGTCATGACAGGGCATACGCTGCACATCGATCGGTTCATCGAGCAGCTCGGGCGGCTCGCGGAGGGCGAGAACCTGCCGCGTACCGCCGGCCGAATGATGGGTTTGCTCCTGCTCTCGGGGAGTGCTTTGAGCCTCGACGATATGGCCACACGGCTGAAAGTCAGCCGCGCCAGCGTGAGTACCAACAGCCGGCTGCTGCAAACCCTCGCCATCGCGCAGCTCGTGACCCGGCCGGGTGACCGCCGCGACTATCTGCAGATCAGCGGAGATCCCTGCTCCAGCCTGCTGGTGCTCGGGCTACAGCGGATGCAGGCAATGCGCGCGGCGATGGAGGAAATGCGCCTTGGCATGGAGGGCTCGCGTTTTGGCGCGACCCGATCCCGGCTCAAGCGTATCGAGAGCTTTTATGACGACGCCATCGGGCAGATTCGCGACTTGCTGGAAGGCTGGCGCGAAAAGCAGGCAAAGAGGCTTTCACGGGCGAGCCGATGAGCGAGGAGGGTGCGCCGCCTGCAACGGACCGTTCGGGGATGGCGCAGCCAGGAGTGGTGGAGCTTGAAACGTTGCAGGCGATCTTGAGGTGATCTCACCCACGGAGCTCGTTGCTTGACAATCGCCTGCTCGGATTGCGGAACTCTTCAAGACCTGCCCCCCCTTTCAGGCGGCAGCGCCGCGATCTGCCCCACTTGCGCGAGCTGGATGGAGCGCACCAGCGGCCGCAGTGTCACCGCCGGACTGGCTTGCTCATCGGCGACCCTCATCCTTCTCTTTCCCGCCAACCTTCTGCCGCTGATGAGCGTTTCGATCCTGGGAATGAGCCGCGAGGGCGAGATCGGATCGGGCGTGAGATCGTTGTGGAACGGGCAGTGGGTGTTGGTTGCGGGGCTGATAGCCGCGTTTGCCATCGTGTTGCCTTTCGTGCGGTTCGGCCTGTTGACGGCCGTACTGACCTGCGTCCGCTTCGAGCGCTGTCCGTCCTGGCTCGGACGGGCGTTTCGCTGGAGCACGAGGTTGGACCAGTGGGCCATGCCCGATGTCTTCCTGATCGGGTTTGCCATCGGCTACAGCAGGGTGGCCTCGAACCTGACCGTCACGGTAGAAGCCGGCGGCCTGTGCCTGATCGCTGCCGCACTGCTGTGCATGCTGTCGCGGGCGACTCTGGATCGTCGTACGGTGTGGCGGGCAATCAGCCCGGAGCGCGTCGCGCCCCCTGTCCAATTCCCGGCGATTTCATGCGAGGTCTGTGAGTTGGTGTTACCCGGTGACCAGGAAGGCTCCCAATGCCCACGATGTCAGTTGCGGCTCACCTCCCGCAAGCCGGATGCGATGGCGACGACCACGGCGCTGCTCATCGCCGCATTTGCGTTGTATTTCCCTGCCAACTTTTATCCCATGAGCATCGCCATGCAGGCCGGACGAGAAGTACCGCACCGGATCATCGACGGCATCGAGGAATTGTTTCAGGCCGGGTTCTGGCCGCTGGGTGTGATTATCTTCTGCACCAGCATCGCGATTCCCCTGGTGAAGATCCTGGGGCTCGGCTGGCTGCTCGTCTCGATCCGGCGAGGATCGGCGTCCAAACCGGTGCTCAAAACGCGGCTCTATCGCTTCATCGACGAGATCGGTCGCTGGTCGAACGTCGATGTATTCACCATTGCGGTGTTTGCTCCGGTCATGCAGTTCGGCGCACTGGCCAGCGCGCGCGCCGGTTGGGGTGCTACGGCGTTCATTCTGGTCGTTAGCTTGACGATGCTTGCTTCGCGTAGTTTCGATCCCAGGATGCTCTGGGATGTTGCTTTCAGGGTCGGAGGGACATCGTGAATGAGAGCGAGCATCCTCCGGCCCCGCCGCGTCGCACGAGCGCGATCACGCGCAAGACTCGCTGGCCGGGATGGATCTGGGCGGTGCCCATTGCCGCGCTCGGAATCGTGGCCTGGTTGCTCATCCGGGCCTTCAGCGTGCGTGGTGTCGATGTGACCGTGACATTCGATGACGCCGCTGGAATGAAGGCACGTGATACGAAGGTAACGTATCATGGCCTGGAGGTCGGGAAGGTCACCAGCGTGGAGTTGACACCGGACCGCAAGCGAGTGCTCGCGCACCTCAATATCGACAAGAGGGCGCAAGACGATCTGACCACCGGAGCTCGATTCTACCTGCAAGGCGCGCAGGTGAGCTTTTCCGATCCCGCCTCGCTGAAGGCCATTCTCGCGGGTCCCTCGATCCTGATGGTTGCCGGGACCGGCCCCTCCAGCCGCCGCTTCGCGGGACTCCTCGGTGAGCCGCCCGACAGGTTTTCCGAGACGCTGCCGTATCTGGTGAAGTTCGACGGAGACGTAGGTCGTCTCAGAAAGGATGCCTCGGTGACCCTGCGCGGGTTCACTGTGGGCAAAGTGACTAGCTTCGCGCTGGCTACCGAGGCACGCACAGGGGAGATCGTGACGTCGGTCGTGCTGGGATTGGATCCGACTCGATTCAACATCAAGGACATGACCCCCGAGCGGCACCGGCGGCGCGCAGGCGTTGACAGCCACGCTCGCGAAGCTCGTGGAGCACGGTCTTCGCGCAAGCCTGACAGAGGCGCCGCCGTTGGTCGGCAGTGAGCAGGTGGAGCTGATAATGGCGCCAGCGGCCGGCAAGGCGCAGTTGGTCCTGACAGGTCAGTACCCCGAGATACCCGCCGCGAATGGCGGATTGAGGGACTTGCCCGCGAAGCTGGGGCAACTGCCAATCGAAGAGATCGGTGCCAATCTCCGCGCCATCACGGCCCAGATCAAGGGCCTGACGTCTTCTCCGGAGTTGCGGGACAGTCTTCGTCACCTCGATCGCACTTTGGCCGAAATGGACCGGACCGTGAAGGCGGCAGGTCCTCAGGTGGCACCCACCCTCGAGAGTATTCATGCGACGACCGACAAGCTGCGCCACACCGCCGACGAAATAGACGGAACCGCCGAGGCGGCGCGCAAGCTTCTGGGTGGAAGTGCGGCTTCACCGAACGGCAATCTGCAGCAGGCTGTCCACGAGCTCACCGGAACCGCTCGCGCCATACGCACCCTGGCCAACTTCCTGGATCAACATCCGGAAAGCTTGATCCGCGGACGGGCCAGCGAGCTCCACGAGGAGGGCCGATGAGGCTCGGAAGGCCGGCAGCCTTGCTTATCGCAATACTGCTCCTGACTGGCTGTCACTCGAGCCCGCCGCAGCGATTTTATGTACTGGATCCGACGCAGGCACCCCAGGCATCGGCCTCGAAGCTCCAGACACCAGTACAGATCGCATCGGTCAACATCCCACCGTCGCTCGACCGTCAGGAAATGGTGCGAGAGCGCGCCGCAGGCTCCTTGGAAATCAGCGATGTGAACCGCTGGGGCGCACCGCTCGGCGACATGATACAGAACGTGCTCACCCAGGATCTCATGGATCGTCTGCCCTCCGCGAAGGTGGTGCCGCCCAGGACCTCCGCCCCCGCGGCGACCAACGAGATTACAGTCGATATTCTCCAGTTTGGCTCCAACTCAACCGGCAATGTGGTGCTCAAAGGCGGGTGGTCTCTATATCACCTCGGCTCTGACACGCCCGTGTTCAATCGCAACGTGCAGTTCACGGAAAAAGCTACGGCAGGAGACTATGGCGCTCAGGCAAGGTCCATGAGCCGGCTTCTGGGCCGCATGGCCGACGACATCGCCGAGTCGCTCAGGTCGGGCTATACGGCGCGATAGGTGCGCCGACTTCGTGTGTGTACGTCAATGCCTCGATCAATGGCGACCCGCTCCGTCGATGGAGGCCAGACGTGGTCCGCACCGGTAGCCGTTGCCATGGAGCCTGGTTTGATCCCGCAGAATGAGGGCGCTCATTGGCTCTCCCGCGCTCATGGGCCTTCCCGATCGGCATGCTCGAACAGGCGGCAATAAATGCAGTCGGCTTTGTGCGGGTTCTCGACCCAGAGATTGAGAATCCAAGGTTTTTCATGCGTGGCTGCTGCATGCTCCCACGTCTGACCATCCAGGTCGTGCCGCAGGATCTCGTTGGGGCCTGACTTGTCGAGAAGCTCAGCGGCCCGTGCGGTTTCGATCGCGCCGCGTGGATGCACTGTGACGGTGGCGGTGCCTTGGGCGACTCGGTCCGCCAGCAGCTCCGCACATCGCCGCTCGTCCTCGCGGTTGAGGAGTGTACGAAAGTACTGGACGAATCTGTCGTGAAGGGATTCGCCGGGCTCGAGCGCGGCCCGACCCGGCTCGCAACCCGCCGTGAGCTCGACCCGATCTGTTGGAAAGCCGTCGCGGATCAGGTCGGTGCGCACACGTTCAGCCGACTGGTGGTCATTGAACACAGCGAGCAGGACAGCACTCATCGTCTTCCTCCTTCTGGGGAATCCCCGAAAGCCGTGCTTCGACACCGAGAAAAATTCTACGCCCAAACCAAGGGGATGTGCAGCCCCGACTGCGCCGAGTTGCGTCCGCCGCTGATCGCCCAGTCGCTTGCACGACGAGACAATTGAAGCGATCGCGATGTGTCATGATCGCGGCGACGATCTCCAGGGCAGGAGAGCCACCCGTGAGCTCATCGACTCCGATCCGCCGCGAAGTTGGAACTGTCGCTTTGGCCCTCGTTGGGTTGGGCTCGATTATCGGCTCCGGCTGGCTGTTCGGGGCCTGGCGTGCAGCTGGGCTCGCGGGTCCCGGGGCGGTGTGGGCCTGGGTGCTCGGGGCCGCGATCATCATCACCATCGCACTTACGTATGCCGAGCTCGCCGCCATGTTTCCTGAGTCCGGCGGGATGGTTCGTTACGGTCACTATTCGCACGGGTCACTGGTGGGATTCATCGCCGCATGGGCTAACTGGATCTCGAGCGTTTCCGTCATGTCGGTGGAAGCGGAGGCATCTGTGCAATACATGGCCTCATGGCCTTGGGCGTGGACGCGGAGCCTTTACGTTTATCTGCCGGACGGGCATGGAGAGCTGACCGCACCAGGGCTGGTGATTGCCGCCGGGCTGGTGATCGTCTATTTCCTCGTGAACTTCTGGAGTGTGAGGCTATTCGCGCATTCGAATACCGTTATCACGATTTTCAAGCTGGTCATCCCAGTTGCTACAGGGATCGCATTGATGGCGGCTGGCTTTCATGTGGAGAATCTGCATGTCGCCACGCAGGCGGGCTCAGGCTCGACCAACTTCGCTGCCGTGCTGACCGCGGTGGCCACGGCGGGGATCGTTTTCAGCTTCAATGGATTTCAAAGCCCCGTGAATCTGGCGGGCGAAGCCCGCGATCCGGCACGCAGCATTCCTTTCGCGGTGCTCGGCTCGATCCTGTTTGCCATGGTGATCTACGTGATTCTGCAGCTCGCCTATCTGGGAGCTATCCCGCCGGCGCTGTTGGCAAAAGCAGGCTGGCATGGCCTGGATTTCCGATCGCCGTTCGCGGAGCTGGCACTCATTCTGAATGTCAACTGGCTCGCTCTGCTGTTGTATGCGGATGCGTTCGTGAGTCCGAGCGGCACCGGCATTGCGTATACCGCGAGCACTGCCAGAATGATCTATGGCATGGAACGCAACGGCACGCTGCCTCAGATACTCGGCAGGCTTCATCCCGTGCACGGAGTTCCACGGCCGGCGATGTGGTTCAACCTGATCGTCTCTTTCCTCTTCCTGTTCTTTTTCCGGGGCTGGGGCACGCTGGCCGCGGTCATATCTGTGGCGTTGGTTGTTTCATACTTGATGGGTCCGGTCAGCGCGCTGACGTTACGGCGTACGGCCGAAAGGATGTATAGACCGTTTCGCCTCGCCGGCTTGCCTGTCATTGCGGCCCTGGCATTCATCTTTGAGACCGAGCTTCTCTACTGGGCAACCTGGCCGCTCACAGGCGAGATCATTCTCCTTGTTGTCGTCGCGCTTCCCGTGTACCTGTTTTATGAAGCGAGAAACCGGTGGGTCGGCTTCGCGCGGCAACTGCGCGCGTCGTGGTGGCTCATCGTCTACCTGCCCGCTGTTGCTCTCGTTTCGTGGGCGGGAAGTGTGAAGTTCGGGGGGCATGACTACCTGACCTGGGGCTGGGATCTGGTGGTCGTTGCCGCCCTGGGCTTGACCTTTTTTGTCTGGGCCGTGCAGTCCGGGTGGAGCACACCCGCGGTCGAACAGGCGCAGATCGATCATGGAGAGGGTCAAACAGCGGCTGGGGCGCAATCGCTTGACCAGCCCGCTGTCCGATTCCCGCTCTGATCAGCTCCCTTTCCGCGCCGCCGGCTTGTAGTCGACAAAGATCCTTTTTGGAATCATGCAGTGTACGCCGGTGCGGATATCGACGACCTGCGTTACACGGCAGTCCCCGACGATGGACGTGAGCGCGTAGGCTTCCTCCATGCTCATCGGGACGATCCGCTGGCTGGCGAGCCAGTGGACGGTCTGCTCGACCGCGATTTTCATGGCCTGATTCAAATCCTCGTCGTAGCCCATGAAAATCCAATCGGTCTTCGTTTCCGCCCAGGGCCACTCCGTCTTCAGGTCCTTGCGCACGATGGGTTGAATCTCGATTTCCTGGTAGGCGCACTCGAGTGCTGTCAGGTTGACTTCGCCATTCCCCTGCCGGCAATGGGAGTCTCCGGTCCAGATCAGGCCGCCTTTCAGGAACACGTGCAGATACAGTGTCGAGCCGGCCTGCAGCTCGTTCAGGTCCATGTTGGAGCCGTTTTTCCAGGGCCGCAAGGAGCTCGTCCGGCCCCTTGCATCGTGAATGGGCGGACCGGCTTTGGCGGCGGGCTCATTCGGATCCACGCCGACGGTGAACGTTCCCGGAAAAGGCTTCAGATCGATCGTGATGCCTGGCTTGAATTCGGTCTGCATCTTCGCCAGATCCAACTTGTAGTAGCGGACGAATCCTTCCGGAAATTCGCCGGCAAGCAAGCCCACCTTCGGGAACTCCTTGCCCGGCAGGTTGAAGTTGAACGCGTCGGGTTTGGGGACAATCTTCAGGATACGCACTTCGAGGGTATCGCCAGGCTCTACGACGGCGACTTCAACATCATCAACCGCGACTCGGAGGACCGGACCTGGCTGGTCGGGTTCACGACCGATCGCGGGCCGATCCGCTACTACGCCTGGGACCGCGACGCCAAGAAGGGGACGTTCCTGTTCGTCCACCAGTCGAAGCTGGAGGGGCTGAAGCTGGCCCCGATGAAGCCGGTCGAGATCAAGAGTCGCGACGGGCTGACGCTCCACTCGTACCTGACGCTGCCGGTCGGCGTCGAGCCGACGCGGCTGCCGATGGTCCTGTTCGTCCACGGAGGCCCGTGGGGGCGGGACGTCTGGGGGTTCAACCCGATGGCGCAGTGGCTGGCCAACCGCGGCTACGCCTGCCTCCAGGTGAACTTCCGCGCCTCGACCGGCTACGGGAAGAAGTTCCTGCATGCCGGCGACAAGCAGTGGGGCAAGGCGATGCACGACGACCTGATCGACGCCGTCGACTGGGCGGTCGGACAGGGCTTTGCCGATCCGGCGCGGGTCGGCTTCTTCGGTGGC
>CAZBTV010000041.1:47125-47427 GCA_964494895.1 uncultured Steroidobacteraceae bacterium
AGGGGATCGCCGACAAGTCGAAGGTGGCGATCATGGGCGGCTCGTACGGCGGCTACGCGGCGCTGGCGGGCGTGACCTTCACGCCCGAGGTCTTCGCCTGCGCCGTGGACATCGTCGGGCCGTCGAACCTGAGGACGCTCATCGGCACGATCCCGCCCTACTGGAAGCCGATGCGGGCGCTGTTCGACGCCCGGATGGGCAACGTCGACGACGAGCGGGACGCCGAGCTGATCAAGGAATCCTCGCCGCTGTTCAAGGCCGACAAGATCGTCCGGCCCCTGCTGATCGGCCAGGGGGCGAAC
>CAZBTV010000042.1:0-19397 GCA_964494895.1 uncultured Steroidobacteraceae bacterium
ATACGTCCATTACCGATCGTGAAAACCAGGCCATCAAATATCGTGGCGCGTCTCAGCAGATCGAGCTTACCCTTTCGCCCATAGTACCGGAAACTCTGCTCGACACCTGCGAGAGTACGAGCACCACCGGACACCTTGACCACTACTTCGGGAGTACGTCTGACGGTTCGTACAAGCAACTCCCGTTGCTCTCGCGTGAGCGATCCGGGTCCTTTTCTGCCATAGGCGGCAATATCTAGAATCGGCTCATGTGTGCGCAGGTCCAGGATTCTCTTCTTCATAACCGTTTTCCCAACTTTCCAGATTCCTGTTGATCACTTGCTTCATTGCGTCCCGAAGTCGGACGCATGCGCGCAGCAGTACATCCACGTCCCCCTTGCCCGGTTCCCTGAACTGTCCGTCATTCGATGCGCGCGCGATTTGATTTAGATTGCGGCCAACCGCGCTGATTTCCGCGATGGCGCGCTTGAGTTCTTTGAGCTCCCTCTCGGGAATTGGAGCCAACCGTCGTAGGTGCGAGCGCACTAAGAAGGAAACATATGTTGCAGCCGGCAACCCCCTGCATCTCGCGCGTTCCCGCAAGAGTAGAAAGTCATCGCTTCGAAGACGGACGGACAGCCGACCGCTCGCCGGAATCGGTTCAACAGGTACCGTGGCACTCTCTTCAGAGCAGCTCGGCGGACCGATTGCCGCCTCGACAATGCGCCTCAGCAGCGCTGATTCGGACATGCCTTCGATTCGAGCTCGGGCGCTAAACCGTTCCTTCGTAGCTCGCGAGACCCATGACATCAGGTGTATGTTTTCACTCATCATGGCGATGAGTTTGAATCAACTTGCTGCCGCTAGGCTATCCTGCATATCGATCGAATTGACCAACAAATGCATCACCAGTGTTTGGCGTTTATGGCTAAGCTGCGGCTTAATGGCTCGATGTGAGCGTCCTGTTTATAGATGTATTGCAACGAGCGATCTATTGCTACAGCTCCAGACGCTATGTACCGCAATCGAGAACTAGCATGGACAATATGGCCGGGATTCTTCAGTCCTTCGATCGGAAAGGGTGCATTGGGTTGACGTGAATCGGAGCGAGTCGCTCTCCCTGCGTCTGACTCTCGGTTCTTCTCTGCGCGCGCCCGGCTCCACGCCAGAACGAAACTGATGTCGCCGGGAAGCGTGGGCACGAACGCGAGGCGATTATCAAGCCGGGAGACTTTCGGTGCACCAGACCGGGCGCGCGCGCTACAGGATGCACGAAGGGGCTTACTCGAACGACCTCGTCTCATGCCGCGACCCATACTGCCGGTCCATGTGCGGTTTGGTTTCGTGGACTACGCCGGAGGTTTCGTGGACTGGCGGGAGGATGACTGAACTGAGTACACGAAACCTGCAATTAAGGTTGCGAGCCAAGATGCTGTGCTTCCTCGCTACCGCCGCGTTTGGTGCGAGACGCTGGTTATCGAGCCCGTCCTTCCTCTGAATCGACCCGGTGAGTTACGAGGATGATTTCGCCTCGGAGGGCATCGGAGGGAATTCGGGGTACTGTGGCAGGTCATCGGTTATCTCGAACCAGGGCGCCTTCGAGGCAACATGCCAATGCGCCTCGGGTCGAATACCTGGATCATCGTCCAGGGTGCCAAGCGGGAGATTGAAGATAGTCGGATACTGATCCCCAAAGGCGATTAACGGCGAGCCGCAATTCCGGCAAAACGTCCGATGCACGCCCGGCGAGGAGGTGTAGTCAGCTACCGCCTCACTGCCCTGAACCCATCGAAAGTCTTTTGCCCATACCAAGGAACGAGGACGAAATGCGGAACCGTGGGCTCTACGACACATAGAGCAGTGACAATAGGCAGCCATAAACAAATCGCCGTTGATCTCGTACTTCACACTCCCACACAGGCAGCCGCCCGAAAGAACTCGCGACATGATTTGTCCTCAGCGGTCGATTACGTATGACGTTATAGCTTGCGTTTTTCGGGTGCAACCAGTCCGGAATTGAGGTACTCCCGCCAGGGAAATCCTATGCGGAGGGACGCGAGGCTGACGCGCTCAGCGGACGCCCGATCTCCCAGGTATATCGTTTTCGAACGAATGGGCGTCCATAGTGAGTCTCCATTGAGTTGAAGGACGAGGGGACCTCAAGAATGGGAAGCGTCCTTGGAAACCAGCAGCACAAGGCAATCCGTCAAGCATCGAGTCCTCCCCGGTTTCGTGGGGATGCGTGATCTGCGGGGGTCTTGACGGATTGCCTTGTGCTGCTAGCTGGGAGCGCTCAGGAAGGCCGGGCACATTTCGGCTGAATGCACTCCGCCAGCGAGCTCGAGCGAGCGAGGGGGACAAGAGATTGAAAGTTGCAGCGCCTGCACCCGCCATGGCAAAGACCAGGCCGATTACACCTCGCGCCGGCCAGTGCCCTTGTTGCCTGTGGCACGCGCCTCATCTCCCTTGCGCATATGAGTCACTAATCGGATCCTCCGAGCGGCCGAATAGTCCAAACCATGGGCTCGTCGTTACTTTCCAGCGGCAAGCCCGTTGTGGGCACCGGCTTCCCGGTACCCACAGCGGCCTGCTACGGGATGTGGCGGCTAGAAAGGGATATCATCATCATCAAGATTGTCAGACATTGCGTCCCCATCAGGGCTGGGACCCGTCTCTGGTTGTTTGCCCCTGCTGGTGCGCCCCTGCCGCCCAAACCGGAACCCCTCTACCTGATACGAATGGCCGTAACGCTTCTGGCCATTCTTGTCGGTCCAATTGTTCTGGCGGATTCTCGCTTCTACGATGAGCTGGTCGCCAACGTGGCAGTGTTTGGCGATTGCGTCGCCGAGGGGGCCAAAGGCGATGAACCAAACGCTGGTGATGATTTCGCGGGCCTGCCCCTGCTCATCGCGGCCACCGTAGTCGTTGCCGATCAGACGAAAGCGGGTGAAGCTAACCTCCCCTTTCGTGCCACATTCCGGTTCAGCAGCCAGGTTTCCGATGGCAAAGACGTTGAAGCTGTTCATGTGCAATCTCCACTTGAGCGACATTGCTCAGAAACCGATTCCCTCCGGTCGCGGAGTCGTCCAGACTTGCGCGTCCCCGCGCAACTCCGCCGAAGCGCGGGCTTCCCGCGCGTAGGGTCTGGACTGCGAAGCGAACGGTGGTATCAACAGCATTATCCAGGCAGCAAATCGAGGTATGCGAGGAAGCCATTGTCCCCCTTTGAGTCGCCGTTGAACGCGCCCATTACGATGCGTCGGTTGCAGGCACTTGGCAGCCACACTCGCCCGGAACATCAGAAGCACCGGCGTGCAGCGCGTCGCGATTTCCCCGGGGACAGGGATTGTTTGCAGTCCACGTCTGTCTCGAGGTTTCCTTCCCCAATGTCTCTGCAAGACTCGGCGGGCACGAGCGAAATTAAGGCGAGGGGCGGATCTGCCCCTCGCTGGTTTCAAAGGGCTAATATTCGTAGGCGGGATCGATGTAAAGCATCTCGCCCCATGGGGCCTGCTGATCGGGTGAAGTGATAACCCAAAGGGTCGGAACGTCGCACGGTGTCGTTGGGTAGACACCATATCCGTCCGTGAAATACACAACACACGAAACATCTAGCTGCTCGCGAGCGATATGGTCGAACGCCGGCCGGAAATCAGTTCCTCCGAAACCTTTAGCATGGAACTCGATGGATTCACCCTGCTCAAATCGATCAACTCGCTGAACTTGCGCATCGGCCATGATGACAATGGTGGCTTCCGGCTCCAACTCGTCAACAATCGCCTGAAGCGCCGCCTTAAAGATGGGCAGAAGCCGGCGGGTCGAACTCGATGTGTCATTCACCACGCAGACCGGCGCCATGACGTGGGAATGCAGCGACGGGAGTATCAGGCCGCTAGCTCTGTATCGACGGCTGGGCACCATCCAGGAGTAATCGTTCGCGGCGGGCTCCTCCAGGAACCGTCGCAGGGCTTCTCTCCAATCGACGCGCGGTTTCAATACCTCTTCCACCGCGCCCGATAGGCCACCCGGCAGGCGGCCCATCATGTGCGCAACTTGACGCGCCTGCTTTACCGCGACCTGCCACTGTGCCTGTTGAGCGATGGGATCCGGTGCGTCAAACACGGCGCCGGGTGTATCGGCGAGCTCGTCATGCTCGTTCTGGGCTCGTGAGGTGTCCGCTCTCGACGTGTCGCCGCATTCGTCACTCTGTAGGTTATCCGAAGTGCCGGGATGGTCCTGCTCCTGGCCCGAGCTCCCGTCGCTGCATTTGGGCTTGCCGGCACCGTCGGCCGAGTTGTCGTTATTTAGCGCATGCTGCTGATTGCGCGCGCTTCTTTCTTGCTCCGTTCGCAAGATTTCATAGATCTGCTCTGCGCTCATGCCTGCAAAGGCGGGATTGAGAAGCACGCCCCGCTGCAGCGTAAAGCCGGAATCCACCAGGATCGGATTGATCGCATAGTCTCCCGCTCGATTCCACATGAGGGGACTTCGGGACCCTCGACGCGTATGATGTTGCAAGGCTGCATGCATAACCTCGTGCGCGAGCCCGCTCCGGAGTTCCTCATCCGAGCATGACTCTACGTACTGCGCGGTGAAATAGATGTCCCGTCCATCTGTCGCGAGGGTACGAGTTCTGCCCGACACCTCGAGCCGGAAGTTCATACGCAGCGCAAGCGTGCCAAAGAATGGGTGCTCCATAACAAGGCTCTTGCGCGCTGCAAGGAGCCGATCTGTTGATCGTGTGAGAGGTTTCATGCGGCCTCCTGGGTGCTCACGCCCATGTAGCCAGCCATCATTCGTTGAATCTCGGCAGCCTGGCGGACGACGTCGCGGCGGACGGCGGGACTGTCGCGCAAGTCTTGCGCGTCCACGTTGGCAATCATGCGCTCAGCGCGCTCCCGAAGCTCATCGAGCCAGGGATCGCACGCGAGGTTGAGGCCCGGGAGCACCGCGCAGAGCTCCCGGAGTCCGGTCACGAGTGTGTCACGAAAGGTGCCGTCTTTGGCAGACAGGCGGGCGACCATGCGTGAGATATGCGTATACAGCCGCTCGTACGGCTTGCGCATCGCCAATTGCAGGGTCTTCTTCATCTCCGCTTCAATGCCGCCCTTGATTGAAGCCACCACGGATTCAGACAAATGGACACGGAAATCCTGAGCATCGGGGAGCGGCATGGGAACGATATCGACTCCGAACTTGGCCGCTATGTTGGTTGGATAATCCAAGTTATTGTACATGCCGTTGAGCTCGATTTTTGCATCTCTCTGGAGGTTTGGATAGTCGTCGACGAACTTACTTACGGCACGGTCAAACTTCGCCGTGAGCATCCGAGTGGTTGTCGTGTATTGGTCGAACATATCTGCGGGAAGAATACGTGCGCCGTCCTGAGTCCAGGGCAAGGTATGGAAGTAGTGCATCTTGCGAAGCTCCGACGCGGCGGTCTTAACCGCCTTGTACGTGGGAGCCTTTGTGTCGATGAGGTTCTTACGGTAGCGTCCAGCTCGCTTTTTATTCACGGCGTGGCTGGAAGCCACCTCCGCTGTAATCCGCTTATCTGTCAACGATGCGGACCACTGGCGAATGTTCAGGGTAACCAGCATTGCGCGCTCGGAAAGAGGTCTTATAGACATGATGAGATGCTCCAAGATGTATGAAAATTTCCAGAGGATCAGGCGGCGAGCATGACTTGGCCAAGCTGGCCCGCCATGGCGCGGATATAACCCGGTGTGTTACTGAGCATGGCGTCACGTGCGAGAGATGTCTTCATGCTGAGCGCTGCGAACTCGCCCTTGTTGGCAGCGCAAATGCGCTCGAGGTAGCGGCAATAGTTGGTCATGGTATCTTTCTGCACGCGCCACGCGAGTCCTGTGGCCAGTGCGCATAGCGCCGAAGGATCCGTTGGAATCGTTGCGGTGTCCGGAGTCGTAAGAACAAGGTCAGGACTGACCATGTTGGCCCAAAGGCTTCGAAAGGCGACGAACTCGATTCCTGCGCCCTCCCCGATGGCTCCCTGGATGGCGGAAAGCTCAACATTCGGCGGAAGGCCGAACGCAAGAAGCTTCGAGACATTCTCCCAGCCTCTCGGCGTGGGAGAATTTTTCAGGTCACCGGTTGGTTGAAAATCACAGAGCAGTTCCGGCTTGAGATTCAGGAACGCGATTACTTCGGGAGCAACACTGGCGTTCACGGCCCATGTACGCCACTCATCGATGTCGGCCCTCAGCTCAACGAGTGAGATAAAGCGGCTCTTGAGTGGCTCGATGAAGGTCTTCACGCCAGCACGATCGTTGCGCCTGTTGGTGGCGGCGAAAAAGACGACATCATCAGAGATGCGATGCTCGTTGATTCGGCGGCTCAGCAATAGCTGCATGGCTGCGGCCTGCACGGCGGCAGTCGCCTGGCCCAGATCATCAAGGAAGCACACCGTCGGCCTGGTAGCATCGAGCAGTTGCTTCAGATCGCTGAACGGAATGAAGTCGGCTATGCCGTTTGCCACAGACGGCATTCCACGGAAGTCAATGGGTTCGTATACCGCGGGATGCATGAGGATGCAGTCGGCGTTCGCAGCGGCGCACACTTGACTGACAAGGCTGGTCTTGCCGACACCCGGACTGCTGAAGATCAGCGCGGGAGTCCTGGCGTCCAGGGCACCAACGAGAAACTCACGGAGCTCGGAGGGTTTGAGTGGAGAAATGGCCATGGCGATGTTACCTCGGGCTAGGGGCGAACTGCCCACACCCCCGGGACCACCGCCGTCCGGGGCTCCGTCAAGATCTGCGCGTCTTCGCGCCCGCGCGCGGGGTACCCGCGAGCGGATCTTGACGGAGCACTGGACGGCGGTATTCCCGTGCCCCTTGCGCTGCTGCGGAAGGACCCGGGGCAAAGGTGCCCGACGGGCACGCTTACGTGCGCCGAAGTCCCGGCGCGCCTCGGCGTGGACTGTGCCCTCGGAGCACGGCATCCGGAGGCGTCTTCGCTCCAAGAACCCGATCAACATCGCGAGGGGAATCGGCCTCTGCACCTCGCGCGGCCAGAACAGGAGGATGCACGCGGGCAAATCGCTCGGGTTGGCAGGGTTGCGCCGCCCAAGCCGCATACAATCACACTCATCCCGAAGGCATTGGGCTTACTCCAGGTGGATGAATCCGATTGGCCCAACGGGCGCGTTGGCTGCGGATCGAGATCGAGGTGTTACATCCGGTCGCGCGCCATTTGCATACGCGCGACCTGTGGCGAGCAAGGGGAAAGCTAGAGTCCCTGCTGAGTAAGGCGCTCGTTGCGCTCGCCTCTCAGGTAATGAGTGTGTATCAACTCATCCGCGGCAAGGTCCCAACGGAAGTCTCCGCAGGAGTCCTGCGCAGCCCAACTCGGGAAACGAGAATTCAGGAGGGATGCGAAGAACGAGACGAGGCGATCAGCCCGCTCGCCTTCGATACTCCAGTGATCGGCGCGGAGAGTTCGATAGCAATGCGGCTCCAAGAACTCTCCGCATCCGTTGAGGGACCTGTATTCAACATGGACGCTCGAGAAGCCGAGCATTGTGAGCCATTCGAAAAGTTCTGGAACGCGGCGCCTCATCGTCCAAGGCTGAGCGGTGTCGTGTCGGAAAGGGGATGTCACAGCAATGTCTCCAGTCGAGAGCGAAGTGCTCTGTGACCCGGACCGTCGCAGGAGGATGACGGGTGCTAGGCTCGCGCCTCGCGCGACTCCGCCGTAGCGCGCCCGGCGCGCGAAGGGCCTAGCACTCGGCATCGTCCTGTGAGATGCCGGGGGAACCGCTTCATACAGCTATCAGGCGAGCAAGGAGAAATTGGGGGAGCCCAGAGTGCACTTCCCCCAAAAGGATCAACACCCAATGAGAGCGCGAACTTGAACCTTATTCCGCTTCGTGAGTTTTGTAGAAGGCCGGGAGCCATCGTTTGCCGACGAGCATACTCTCTGCCGCCTTCGCCATGTCCACCTTCTTCATTTTCGGGAGGCGTGCGGCTTCGGCCGGTGATACGGTGGTCCTGACAATCTCAACGATCTGCTCCCTCTTCATCTTTCCGAGATATCCGTTTGCCGTCGGTGCCCACCAATCGCTCATGTCGAGAGCCGTCGTCCGGGCAATCGGATCGGCCGCGTTCACCTCCTCAGAGGGCTGGACGGCGTCCAGGACGCGCGCGGGACGGTGCTCAAGGGTCCGGCCGTCCGCGGCCGGAGGATTGCCGTTGTCTGGGCCCTTGACACCGGGCCGTGCGCGATGGCACGCAATGACTGTTGCGTCTAATTCACAAGGATCCCGCCGAATAGAGACTTGCAGCCGATATTCGGCGGGGTATGCTTAGTCGATCGCAGCGGCGATCTGCGCCGCTTCGGAATGCTCCATGGCGAAGTCCCTCAACTGATGGAAACGGTCAGCAAACACCTCCTCAAGCGGGTAACGAAAGGACAGGTGGCTACAGGCAAACAGGCAGGCTGTGATACCTGCGGCGTCCGCCGACAGCACGCCTTCGTAGCCATTGGTCTCCACGAAAAGCCGATATCGCCCGCGATCAGGGGCCATGTAGAAGCCGCCATTGCTCAGCTCGTAGAAATGCCAATATCCGCCACGATACTCTGACGCGAAGCGACGCATGAAGCCGTAAACAGCACCTTCGAACACCAGCATATGGCGCCCGAAGTAGCGAGGAAGCGTGTTAAGACGTTGCGAGTCGTCCACCGGCGTGGCTGTGATGCGGGCGTCGGCCTGAGTGCCACCGGATGGGTTGTTGTGCTCAGTGTCCATTGAAGTCTCCAGCGATCATGTTGGATGAGATTGCCCACGCCCGATCCATCACGTCGCGCACAGCAGTCAACCGAGCAGCACCCGGACCGTGGAATTAAATGGAGGGGAGCCGCGTTCCGCGCGGGGGTACGCGGCATTTATGCCGCGAAACCCGGGCGCTGCTCGGTTGAGTGCGAGCACGACGTGATACGCCTTGCCCAGGGCGGTGCAGGTTAGCAGTAAGAAGGAAGCGACATTGGCGCCCGGGTGATCACCGATAGAAGCGGGAAGGGGCCGTGCCCGTCGGCCAGGTAGATGCGCCCGCCTCGACCAATCTACTCGCGATCAATGTAGTCAACCGCGCGCCAAAAATCCGTTCCATCGGTTACCACTGCCACTTTGACGGCATCCCCGGAGCGGCGAGTTGATGCGGCGAATTCGACCGCCGCTCGATCGTTCTCACCATCTGTAAGCCCCCTGTTCAAAGGGCGGAATTGCCTGCGAACAGTCAACGGCCACAAGTGGTTGGCTGTTAGCACTGGCTATCCCGCACCGGGACCGCCGCCTTTGTGGAACGTATCGAAGCCTGAATGTACACTCGCGAGTAACTGGAGATTCAAAGCCTGCCAGCGCGAAAATTACGAGACGGCCGCAGACTCAATCGGCACCTATGTGCCTCGCTCGGAGGCGGACATTCGACGCGCTCCCGGAGAAGTTTGGACTACACCACCCCAGTTGCACGCTTCCACGCCCGCATGGCGGTTATCCGCATCTGTGTTTCCAGATATCCCCGGGGCAACCTTCTAACGCTTGGCGGCCGGACCGGCTTCCTCTGCAATTTGATTGTCGTAGGCTTTCTCTCCCGATACGGTTGCTTGTAGATTCCGTTTCTTTGAATACATTTGCGGTAGGTGGCCCCGGAAATCCGCAGCTCAAGCGCAAATCGCTTGATACTCCCTCGCGCACACCCTGCCTGAATGTAGGCCGCGTGCCACTTCAATACGATCGCTCGTTGCGTGTCAGTCAGCTTCCCGGGATTGCCGCGTCCACGGGGCCGCACCGGTACAGGTGAGCACGGTAGCCCTGACATCATGGCGACAATCTCCGGCTGCTTCAGGTACCTGGCTCTTTGGCTTATGCAGTAAAGTACCGGACCGACACCGACTCCAAGCCGATTAGCCAAGTTGTGAACGGTACCATGAATAGCGCGAAACTCGGCTCGTTTGGCATGTCGCGCTATCACTTGCTCCACTTGGGCGTCCGTTAGACTCCGAGATTTTCCGTAATGCCGCTCCATGGGAGGGCTCCTTCGCGGTTCACAGGCGGCTTGCCTGCGAAGCCCAAGGAGCACGGCGATCGGGAGCAGTCAGGGATCGAAGACGGCCCGAAGGGCCGCGAGCGCGTGCGCTCGTCCTTGACTGCGAACCGCGCCGTGCTAACGCCAAGGCAGAGGACGTTGCTAAAGCAGGCCAAGCTCCGAAAACGAGAAGATCGAATCTCCGACGATGAGATGGTCAAGGAGAGTGATGTCAACGAGCGCCAAAGCCTCCCTGAGGCGCCTGGTGATCGCTTCGTCCGCACGGCTCGGCTCGGCATGGCCGCTAGGGTGATTGTGGTACACGAGAAGGGCAGATGCCCCATGGCGAATGGCCGCTTTCAAAACCTCGCGGGGATAGACTGCCGCATGGTCGATGGTGCCCCGGAAAAGCTCTTCCATTTCCAACAGGCGCAGTTGCGGATCCAAATAGAGGCAACCAAAGACCTCGTGGTCCAACCCCGAAAGATGGAACTGAAGGAAGTTGCGGACCGCGGCCAAATTCTCAAACACCCTGGCCCCGCGGCGCAAACCGCAGCGAATCAACCTGCGTGCGTAGGCCAGAACTTGGTCATCCGTAAGGGCGACATAGGAGGATGATTCGCGGACGTACAATGTCCTCACCTGCGCATCCCTGGTTTCCGGGGCAACGCCTAGGCTGGCACGGGGCTCTGAAATGCTGTGGCCAGGGAAGGGAAAACTGAGTTGCGCAACCATGTTGAATCTCACGAATCCGGCGAATTGCCGACACCGGTGCTTCCAGCAGTCCGCCCGAAGCCGTCACGACTCGCGTGCGCCCCGCATGCGACTTGCCGCGTCCGCGCTTTGGCGGCCGCGGGTCTTGACGGCTTCGGGCGGACTGCTATTGGATAGTTGCTCACGGCGGCCACAAGCCTCGCAATTCAGTACACACTCAGCCTTTGCGGTGAGCACGGTTAAATACGTGTTGCGTCTCGAATTCGATCCAATCAGAGGCCTGCTCATCCTCACGGGGGACAACCACTGCGGCCTCGCGAGGTTCTACTTTCCAGTTGGGCGGGATTGCCCGCACTCCCGGGCTCGCCGCAGCTCACCTGTCAAATCCAGGATCGCAGTCTGCGGCAAGCGCATCTGAGCGAGTTTGACAGGCGCGACCGGCGTGACAACAATTCCAACAGAGGCAATCCCGCCGCTGCTTTCTTCGATTCAAGGGGTGCTGCCAGCTGGCGAGTTGTTGCTCAGCCGCCGTGTCGGGCCACGGCGTCCAGCAATTCCTCCACCAAGAGACTCTTTCGATGGTTATGCAGCGACAGGGCCAACCCGATCAGTCCGTCTGGGGTCCAGACCTTCGGCACGTGCACTCCCTGCCAGAAGGCACTGTCTCGCACGACGTCCCAGGTGGCTGCGGTCCAATTTTCAGGTTTCTCGGAACCTGGATACGTGCGTACCATCAGGGCAGACGTGTCGATTCCGCTGCTGACACAATAGTCGTGCAGGAGCGTCAGCACACAAACAAGGGATCGGCTGTCCTCTTCTTGGCCCAGGAAATACGGACGCACTGCAAACCTGCCTTTTGTCAGGCAAAGGTGCGAAATCACTTCGACCGAAGGCTCGGCCGCGACGCAGTGCTCCAGAGAGCGTATCCCGTTGCGCACCGTCATTGTCGCAGCAAAGGCGTAACCAGCAGCTCTCCGCCCATCTCTCCGGAGTCGCCCGTAAAGAAACCTCAATGAAGCGGTCGCCCCAAAGTGAACGTCCTCGAGCAGCAAACCGGGAAAGAGAAGTAAACTCATGACAGCAACCTCAGGCAGTACCGGTCTGTCACCGGCACATCGGGACGCACACGAGCTTAGGCGGTGTGAGCAAGGCCGAGCGAAGTGAGTCCGGGCCGCGCACTCCAGCGCGGCAGCCTTGCACACACTGCCTGAGCTCGTGTACGAGAGGTCGAGCTGCTCCTGCAAGGCCTAACAGGTGATGCGCTCACCTTGGCTCCCGAATCCTCTCCTTTCCGACAGCACGCCGCGCCGGCTCGCGTGTAAACTTTCCCGCGCGAACCAGGGCATCGGCTCTTGCGGACCATTCCCACATCGCGCCATCGAAAGCGGCCGTCGGATCAGCGAGCCGGCAGCGCTCGAAGAACCTCAGAGCGCATGCCCCCAACGCCTTGCGCAAGTTCTCCTGCAATGCGAGGCCCGGCTCTGTGCTGCCCAGGAACACGCGAGCACGGAGTGCTCCCGCAACATCCCGCCAACAACCAAATCGCAGTGTGGCGACGTTCACAGGCACTAGGCCACTCTTCAAGAGCACCCCCAAGCCTCCGCCAGCAGGCCCGAGCGGGACTGTGCTTATGGACGGAGCGAGCCTCCGGGAATTCAGGCACTGTTGATAGCCCATACCAACATCTCCTTCAGCAGGTAAACCGGATGTCGATCTGTCCCGGATAGCTCCGTTGAACGAAGTGGCACGCCGAAGTGCGGGCGATCCGCGAGGCGGGTTCGTGGCGACAGCGGCGGCATCGCCTGAAAGCACGCTTAAAGCCGACAAACTCTCATTGGAGTATTACGCGAGATGAGATCGTGAGCGGGGGCGCTGGGAACCGGACAACAGCGGGATCAGCTTGCGACTCCTCCCGTGCGGACTGTGGAGGAATGCCGGCGAACCACACCGCCCGCCTGATGCCGCATTCCCGCTGAGCGGTGTTCAGGGATTCTGAGACGGCGATCTGAGCCGCGAGCGCTCGGCGCTCGTCCTTGACACCGGTCAGCGGGAATGCGACAGGTGCAGGTCAACAGAATCAGGTGAGTTTCCAGTACAAGGTGCTATTCGATTGACCCGTGTTTGTCTATCCTCCTGCTGTTTGACACGTCCGACATCAGCGAGCTCACGCTGGACACCGAGTGCCTCAACGGTGCGGCCGAGGCACCCGGGTGCAGCCTCGCGATAGGCTTAGGTCTCACGAAGCCAACTATAGGCGTGCCGAAAGTACTCCTGCGCCAATCGCCGCTCGTCGCTGCCGTTGGAGCTATATCCGTCTTCCCTCGGGCAGGCAGACCAGCTCATGAGCGCGCAGAGGTCTGCGATAAACCCGCGCAGCACGGTTGGCGGGGTTAGGTCATACTTCTGGCATTGATGGATGAATTCCCGGGGAATTTCGAGCACGAGAGTCTGCGTGTTTTCCGGGACAACTATTCCGAACTTGCCTGGCACGATGCCGGCCTTGGCCACGAAATGCCGCTCAGCAACCCTCCAACCCCAGAGCCCGCGGCGCAGGTCGTCGTGTGCAGGCACGCGACGCAGGCGTTGATCGGGATATTCGTAAAACCCGAATGGGGATCTGTCCGAGGGTAAACGCAACCGGCCTATGGTCCCAACTTCCCACGAACACGATGTTGTCGAGATGAGGCAGTGGCTGGTTCCTGACACATCGAAAATCAGCACACCCGCGGCCTCATCCACACGAGCGAGGACGGCGTCGTAGAGCTCGGCGACGCCATGATGTATTTGCATCTGCAAGGTCGTGGACTCCCCTTCCAATCAACGCTATGAGATAAATCACCAGAGTCATTCGCGCGCAAACCCGTCGCGGGCGGGCGTGTTTGTGTCCTGTTCGCGCGCTGGGCGCCTTTCGAGGCCGCGATCGGTAGGCGTCCCGGGTGCCGGGCGCTCGTAGGGGCGCAGCTCTATGCCGGCGGCCTCGCGTACCCGCTGCACAAATCGCCGCCGCGTCTCTTCGTCGCTGTACTGGATGCGGGCGAGCATCTCAGCACCCGTAATCAGGAGATAACTTCCAGTCACCGTCGCACCCTCTTTGCCCGCCTGCCGCGCTGTAATCGGGTGGTCCAGAATTTCGCGAGCGGTACGCCGCCGTTGCACGATGTACACTGCTCGTTCGACTTCCCAGTGATTGAAGGTCTTATCCCCGGGAAGCGACTGGTGATGAGTGATGCGGACGCCCACCGCATCACCGACCTTGACGTGCGACTTGGACTCCCGGATTGCACGCTCTAAATCTCGTCCCCACAGGGTTTGGCGCCCATGCCGGGTTTGCAGGCGCACGTAATACGAACCGCCATTTACCTTCTGTTCATCCAAGGGGTGATGCCTGGAGCCATACGCCAACAACCGGCCGCCGAGCCAGTCACCCGCATAGAGCCGCTCCCGCCGCTCCCGCGCATCATCCAGGCTGCGACGCCGTTGTTCTTCAATCTCTTCCGGGTCCATGACTATCCCAAGACACGTTCTTGTGTGAGGTCAGGGTCTTTCCGGTGTGCCTCGCGGGCAGCCTCGCGAACGGCTGGCGTTCTCAGGCGCGGGACGCTGAAGCGCTCGCCGCGGGCGATCTCGTCAGCAACCGCGTTTCGGAACCGGGAGATAAAGCGCTGCCGGTCTTCTTCGTTTGGATAGAGGTTTTGCGCAGCCAGCTTCGCTGCCTGCAGCTCCATATACGTTCCAACTAGGTTCGGATGTTGTTTAACAGCCGATGGAGCGTCAATTGTTGGGTCACGAATTACGCGGGCGATCGACTCGCGCTCTTGAATAAAGTCTTGCCGCTCCACGAGCCAGCGGTTGCGGTACGCTACGACCTCTTCCTTGCGAACAAAGTTCCCGCTCGCATCCTTGCGGCGGGCCACCACCGTGACGGGCCGCTCTCCCACTTGCTGCACACTGACCGCGTCACCGCTTTTGACACCCGACAAAGACTCTTTGATGGCGCGCGCGAAGTCCAGGCCCCACAGGACACGCTCGCCCGCTTCGGTTTCGAGCTTTACGAAATAACTCATGTCGGCCTGGCGGTCATGCTGATAGGGTGCAGGACCATGCGCGATCAGGCGGCCCTGGTATACCCGCCCCTCAGTGCGGCCCTCGCGCTCTCTCTTAGGCGTCTCCTGAGCGGGAGCAACACGTTCGGGTAGAGGCTCCTGCGGTCCCTGCGGCAATTTTCCGGCAAGCAGCTCTTGCGCTTGCTCACGCTCTCGCGCAATCAAGCGCGCAACTTGCGCGCGCTCGACTTCGGAAGGACGGTAGCCCCTGACCCGGATTCCGGCGAGCACGCCTTGGGTCCACACCTCCCGCCGGAAGCTCACCGACCCGGTCACCCGCAATGTGTCGCCATGGCGAGCGCGCTCGAACTCGAGCACATCCCGGATGACTTCCGTATTCTCAGCCTGCACGATCGTTTTGTGGGCGTGCACTCGGAAGGCCGGATCGCCATCGGGGAAGTGGAACCGTGTCCGCACTTGTATATAACGGTCGCGAATACGGCCTGTGATCGCGGACTCAAAAGAGCTGCCCTTGGCGGGGGTTTTCGGCTCAATCCGAGAAGCTTCCAGAGCAGCGGGGACAGCTTCTGCAGGCGCTCGGACTCGTCGGCGCCCTCTTCCAATGGAGTTCTCCCGCGGCGTACGCGGTGGCTGCGGCGAACCCTGCATACCCGGCGCCCTCGAACTGCTGACGCCGGAGGCCTTGGACTGCAAGGCGTCAGGTGCAATGGATGGCGCCGCGCGGTTTCGGGGACGTCGACGAGGTGGGGTATCCGTTTTTTCCATGGGACATTCTCCTAGCTAAGCTAGCGAACCGCATCGAGGAACCGGCGCACATCGGCATCGAGTTCCGCATCGGTGGGCCGATCACCCGCGTGCTCAAATTTCAGGCCCTTGACCCGATCTCCAAAGTCGTCGAGCGTCAAGTGGTCCAGCCGCTGCAGATCATCCACGAAAGCCTCCTGCTCGATCGCCTCGGTACACTCACGCGCAAGTCCCTCTCCGGGAGTGAGATTTCCGGGCACACTCGGTTGGTTTTGGATTCCTTGCTTGCCCGACGGCTGTAAACGGGATGGCGGCCGCTCTGGCGGGGACAGCAGGCGTCTCCTGAAACGGCGGTCAGCGTAATAGCGAATTTTCGAACACAGTATGGGCCGCAGGTTCTCGTGAAGCACGAGCGCGCGGTTGTGGCCGATCTCCTTCACTTCCTGCGGGAGAAGCAACGGCCGGGCGTGCTCGGAGAAGTTGACACTGCCGGAGCGAGCTGAGTTGGCTCGATTGATCACCGCCGCACTTGGGCGTGACTGCGAGCGCGCTTTCACCGTCAGTACCCCCAGCTCATCGGATATCTCCTTGGCATCGGGGAAGTCCTTCGGCGCAAATACAATCCGTGCAGCAGCCGACTTCAGCATGGTGTCCGCCGCTTCAGAACCATACGTTTCGCGCAACTGCGAAATAGCCTGGATCGACAGAAGCATCCGGACGTTGTAGCCCGGCACATAAGACATGGCCTTGGAGATGATGTGTATTTTCCCCAATGCCGTGAATTCATTCAGGATCATCAGAACCTGATATTTGAGCTCCGGGTTGTGCTCCGGCAGTTCGCGCGTTTGCTCGCCCAGACACTGCTCAAAGAACAGCGAAAGAACCGGCTGCAGGCGATGCAAGTCGTCGGGGTTGACGGCGACATAGATAGACATGGGCTTTCTCCTGAGGTCGCGCAAGTCAAAGTCGTCGCCCGAAGTAGCTGCATCCAACAGCGGGGAAGCCCACAGATCAAGGCGAGAGGTGAAGGTCTTGCGAATGCTGCTGGCGGTGACAGGGGCCAAATCAATGACGTCGCACAAGGCGCGCACACACTCATCCGACAACGGGCAGCCACTGCTTTGCCGGCCTTCCACGATACGGCGCCAGTGGGCGCCGAATCCCTCATCGCCGGAAGCCATTCCCTGGCGGCGAATCTCGCCGATGGTCTTTGGCAGCTCTTGCGTCTCGAGTACATACAGAGCAATCCCGACAAACAGTGATCGCGCTGAGGTGGCCCAGAACGGGTCTGCGCTCGGAGACTCGGTGTATATCTTGTCGGCAATACGTTGAATGTCGTTGATCCGGCGCGCTGGATGGGAGGAGACGTAGGAAAGACAGTTCCAACGCGCCGTGCGCCCGTCTTCGGCTAACAGGTCAAGCAAATGGCACGCTTGTCCCTGAGAGGCTCGGAATCCCGCTGTGATTCCCCACGTTTCGCGCTTGATGTCAATAATGACCAGAGAGCCTGGCCAATGAAGCGCATTTGGAATGACGACGCCCACATCCTTCCCGCTACGCGGAGGCGCCGCGAGGATGACGCTTTGCTGGCCCGGCAAAATGAGGTATCGCGGCCCAAACCTGCCGAGAAGGATGCCGTAATCGCTGAAGAGTCCTGCCCGGGCAATTTCGCGTGAGGTGGCTAAGCGGGCATCCCCATGCAGCGAGCGAGTCTTCGGCAGCGCGGCCGGGAGTATGGCAGCCACAACCAGACCTAGCCCGATACCCGAAGTGAGCCAAAGCCGATGTTGGACCGTCAGGTTGCCCGAATAGTACACCGCGTATCGCATGACCGTGAGCGGGCTTGCATGGCGCGGAGACAGATGAAACGACCACAGCAGAAAGTAGCCTGCCAGCCATTGCGCGATCACGATGGCGGCCAGGACAAGGGAAATTCCCAACAGGCCACGGCGGATCCAGTGGGCATCTTTATATGCGGGCCGTGAGTGTGCGTTTGCGACTGGGTTCATACCAAACTTCCGAAACAGTGCGCCGATGATTGGAGATGCTGAATTGCACGACGATGTCCACCAACGTGTAGAGCAGACTCTTGATGTCCTCCCTGGAGAGATCCCCTCCCGCACGGGACTGCTTGACCAGGAGCGCGAGCTGCTCGAAGGCGAGCTCGGCGCTCGAGGCATGGACACTGGTGATAGAACCGGGATGTCCGGAATTCGCATTGCGCAGATAGTCAAACGCCTCATCTGATCGCAGCTCCGCAAGCAGGATCCTGTCCGGGCGCATGCGCAAGCAACACTCGAGCAACTGCCGTGGCGTCACGCGGCTCTGGCCCTGATCTCCCTTGCTATAAAAGAGCCGGACGTGGTTAGGATGATCATTGAGGAGCAGCTCTGGTGTATCTTCTATCGTGATCAAACGCTCATGGGTAGGAATAGCCGCAATGAGTGCTTTCGTGAAGGTTGTCTTGCCGGATCCTGTTTGCCCAGAGACGACAATGTTTTTGCGGGCGCGAACGGCGGTGGTAAGAAAATTTTCGTAGTCACGGTTGCCCAGCAGTTGCAGGAGGCTCTCCTCGACTGGGTCAAGAGCATCCGTCGCGCGGCGCGCCGTTGCAAAGATGCCAGCTTCAGACAGCTGCGCGAGCGACCATACGGTTTGTGCCGGGCGGCGGATCGTCAGGGCAACACATCCGGGGGTCGTTGCGGGCGGGATCGCCACTTGCACCCGCTCGCCGGTGGGGAGGGCTGCCGATAGGAGCGGTGATTCCTCGGTGATCCTCTGCCGTGTCGAGTTCGCCACCAGCTTGGCCAGGCGATAGCACCAGGGAAAATCCGCAAACGCCGCCGCGTGGCACTCCCAGCCGCTGCGGGTCTCAAGGAAAAGCTCACCGGGCCGGTTGATACACAGCTCCGTGACGTCGGACCGCAGGAATGGCGCCAGGGCGCGCAGCGTCAAGGACAGCGATGAGAGCTGCGCTACCAGGGTGACCTCCCTGGCACGCTCCTCAGCCTCAAGGTACGGTACACCTGTGGTGAGCGATTTACTCATTCGAAGCTCCAGTGAGGCCGGGCGTCACGACACGCTCGCGCAGCGCATAAACGGAGCGAAAATCCACATCGCGTGCCACCAGGATCTCAATGCGATCGCCTTGCGGCTTGCTGATCGTGGGGGCAATCGCGAGCGTGCCGCGAAGCACTTCAGTGAGTACATCGCTCGCGCCCGCCGGATTGACCTGGACGCTCGCACTGTTGGTGTGGCTGGCGAGTGTGTCCACAGCGCCATCGATCACGGTGACCAGGATGGCCGCTCCGAATCGCTGCCACCAATGCCAATCCACGGAACCGGAGAATCCGCTGCGGCCGAGCTCATCCGTTCCGGGTGATTCCAACGGCACCACGATGCCGGCAGGCGTGCGCGCCTGGGTCCACAGCACAAACAATCTGGGCGAGCCGGCTTGAACGGCTCCTTTGGTCTCACCGACGAGCTTCGTGCCCCTTTCCAGCAACACCACGGTGCCATCCGCGCTGAAAGTGTCTGTCGCAGTAATGCACGTGGTCATGCCAGGCAGGGACGAGCTGATTGCAGTTTCCAAGGTGCAATCGATAAATGCGCCCTGCGGAAGAAGGTAGCGTTGGGTCGGAAGAACACGGGCATTGACCGCTGGAGTTGCAGTCGGTTGCAGCAATCCGTCCAATGTAGGGGCAGTGCGGGAAGTGGCATCCGATGGAGCACGGGCGGCTGGCAATGCGCTGCCCAAAGGCACGGCAGCCGGTGGCAAGTCGCTTATCGCCGGGAACGTGATTCCACCGGAACCCAACCCAGTGTTTCCTGCGGTCTCCTGTGTGGAAGCGCG
>CAZBTV010000042.1:19407-47350 GCA_964494895.1 uncultured Steroidobacteraceae bacterium
GTCAGGACCGGCCCGGACAGGCGCCGATCCAGCGCCAACTGGCGCGCACTCTTATGCGGTGACCCGTTCGCGGGCGCTTTGTACGGACCGCCCGGACCGGCTGGAGGCTGTGGAATGCTGGCCGGCAATTCAGGCGGGCCGCCCAGGAGAGCGCCCCAGGGAGAGGTTGAGCCTCTTTCTGTGGGTAGGGTGGAATCAGCACCGGAAGGCGGCCTAGCGGAAGAGCGGGACTGAAACCCAGGCAGCGGAGGCAGTGTGCTGTCCCCCTGCGCCCGGCGCTGCTGTTGGATGAGAGCTGCACTTCGGGCCTTCGAGCCTCGTCCCATTGCGCTGCTGTAGTACCAGATGAGAAGGCCTGCGGCGAGAGCCACCATGAGCGAAACAGTCAACACGCTGCTGACCCGGGATTGAAGGCTCTGAAAAGGTTTTGCGGGCGGAACACCGCGCTCACCCGCTACTGTGTCCGGCACACCCTCTTCAGCTTGCGCGGTGTCAACGCGCGAGGACCCGTCCTGCTGGCCGCAGGCGTCCCCTTCTGTCGAGCGGTGCTGTTTGCCTGCGGGTTTCCAGAAAATCATGGCCGCCCCTCCGGCTGGGTGCGCTCGACATGAGGAGATACTGTGCCAGAATCCAACCGCTCCCCCGCACCGGAATAACTCATGTTGACCACGCATCCTGTGAGCTTCCCGCGCCGCAGGACCAAGCGCCGCACAGTGCGCTGTATGATCACATCGCCTTCATCGATGTTGTAGTTGAGCAAGGATTCCGTGCCGTCATCGTTGCGCACGAATAGAGCGGGAATCTCTGCGCGAGGCGAGAAACGAATCCATGTGTGAACACCATCATCGAATGCGGCCACGGGCTGAAGGGACGAATCACCGCCAAACCAGTAATTGGTGTTCTTGGGCCGTTCCTTCTGGCCCTGCTTGAGCTCCTCATCGAGCCTTTGAGCGCCCCCCCTGGCGGCGATGGCGGGGTATGTAAAACGCAGCGAGTAGACCAACTCGTCAGAGCCCGGATCAGGAGCCCCCTCCTCCACCGCATAATCCAGAATATAAGTCCGATGCGTCGTGATCACCGTCAGATTGGTCCGCACCGGTGCCGCACGCGGCTTGATCACGAGATGATTTTCGTAAGCGCCGTAAGTCAATCCGTCCAGGTCCCCGCCACCCAGCATGACGAAGGACTCGCCCGCCTCAAACTCGAGATCGATGTGGTAGCCCACCCAGCCACGAACCCTGACGACCTGGGACGGCTCATAGAGCAAGGATCGAATGCGATGATCCGATACAAGTGGAGGGATCGGCCCCGCCGGCCCCTTTGGGTCGGCGAAGGCAGCCTCCCTTCCCATGGCCAGGACTAGCGTGAGCATCACCAGTGTTAGTGCCTTCATGGCCGATTACCTCGCTTGAATGGGAGCGGCGAACGCCGTGTCACCGGCTGCGTTCTCGGGCTCTGTCCGAAAGTCCACGACGCGAAAGCCGAGCGGATTGAACTGGCGGATTTTCGGATCGTGCGAGGGGATCACATACGCATACTCAATGGTGGCGATCCAATGGCTCAGCACCTCGGTGCCACCGGGCGGCCGCTTGGCTTTGATGTACCGAACCTGGGCCAGGGTGTTGATACCGCTTGCCCGCTGGCGAAAGAAAGTGACGGCGGTCACCTGGGCGTGCACGGTTGTGCCGTCCTTGTATAGGTTGAGAGGAGACCCTGAGTTGGAAGGATTCCAAAGCGCCGCCCACTCCTCATTGCGATGCATGGTGTGAAACGCCCCGCATTCTTGATAGTCACGTTCGGCGGAGGCCAGATTGAAGCTCTCGCACACGCTGATGTAATGCGTCAGCAGAAATCGCGTGACGGTCTCACTCATGTCAGCGTGGCCTGCATACATCGGCACGATGTCCACGATTCCGGTCGTGTTATCGACTCGGACCACGTACGGCTCGACGGTCTTCAATGGCATGAGGATGAGGAGTGCAATGGTGGCGGCCAAAGCACAAGACCACCCGGTGACTGCCATAAGGCAGGCGACGCGCAAGCCCCGAACAGCCCGGGCCGATCGATCGATGTCCCATGATGCGGCTTCCGCGAAGTAGGCTTGGAGTACTTCATTGATCATGGCTGGCCTCGTGATCATGGCTGGCTTCGCGATCGTGGCCGCGGTTGCCCTCGGCTGCCGATAGCGATGGCGACGCTGACGAGGACCCTGTGAATGCCCCCATGCCGGGCGCGCGCGTATTGATCGGGCGTAGCGGCGCATCGCAGTTGACACGCACGGCATAAGGGTGCGCGCACGCCGACAGGGAGAGCCAGCAGGCTGAGGCAATTGCAATGGGTTTGTGCACGATGATTTCCTCCATCGAAGATCTGGGTATTAAGGCCCCACGGAGTTAGAGGGTTGGAAGAAGTTCTTGACGCGGCCAATCGTTTTGCCGGCATAGAAACCAGCCTTGCGGCTGATGGGGTCCCATCGCGTGGTCTCACCGTCCAGCACGGATCCGCGCAGGAATTGTCCGGCCGAGCTGACAACACCGCGTCCGGCGCGAGTGGTAGCCCCGGACACGAGGCCGAATGTGCCCAGTGACACGCCGCTGGCCAATGAGGAAGCGATTGGTAACACTTGGCGCATCACGAGAAACGTAAAACCTGCGGCCAAGCACACCCGAACCGCGTGTGCAATTTGAATCCCGCCTCCGGCGGATTGAGCCTGGGATGCGGCACGATCAATCACCGTCAGCATCAGTGCTGCCACCAGCGCGGACAGGACCGCCACAAAGGCATAGTTGGACAGCTGAGCGATCCAAGACTCGACCATCCGGCGGGTCGAATGGAACAAGAAGAGGGGAATGATCACCGGCCCAATCGCCAACAGCACAGAGAGCGCAATCTTCGAAAGCGTCAGGAGGAACATGGTGTAGACGGCGGTCAGGCCAACCGTGAGATACACCGCGGCAGCGGCCAGGTCATACGCCAGGTTCCAGTGCCAACTGCCAGCCTTGGCTAAGAGTGCACTTGCAACCGCATCGCCACGATCAAGGATCGTATCGATCACGTCGGTAAAGTTGTTGCCGCCCACCACCGCGGCGGCGAGTTGTCCGGGGGCGTCAAAGAACGTGGAGACGACAATATCGTGGTAGTGCCATAGGTCGATGGCGACACCGAACACAATCGCCAGGAGCGCGATGCGCTTGAGGCCTTCCAGCACCGGCTCTTCCACCTTGCCAGCCAGGTGCAGGAATCCCCAGGTCATGACATAGATCGCCCCGATGGTTACCACCGCAGGTTCCAGGGCGCTTGCCAGGCGGCTGCTCGTGTCCCCGATGTAGGTCGCGAGTAGCTCGTTCAGCCAGGCGGAGAATTCGGCGAAGAACCCCATGGATGCGATGTCCTGATTAGTGCGCTACCAGTCCCATCGGCGGCAATTGATTCAGGTGTCCGATGTCGGCGATCGCCTGTTCGTCGGCACGCTCACGCTCTGTCTCTGCGGCCACTTGGGCGGCCTGATACAGGCTCTGCAGCTTTGTTTGCTCCGTCTGCAACATCGCCTGTTCAGCACCGACCCGTGCTTGCAGGTCCAGGATGGCTTTCGGATCGCTCGCCTGGGGAATCGCGTCGATGAGGCTTTGAAGGGAAGAAAACCGCGTGCTGTTGGCTGCAAGAGCTGCGCGCGCCAACGCCTCCCATAGAGCCACGGCTTGGCGCCGTTGAACGATCGATTCCAGCTCGGTGGGCGAGAGCTGCGACATCTGTGTCGGTGTCAGTACGGCATTTCTGTCCACCGTCGCTGCGATGTCACCGCCCAGTGCCCCGTACACCCCGCCTCCCCCGCTCATCGCACCGATGAGTTGTGTCCAGTTGGTAGGCAGGTAGTTTCGCGTGGTCGTCGAGAGCAGGTTCTGCATTCCCCGATTCCCGGTCATGGAGCTGTAAGCTTGCTGCGCCTGGGACAGGGTCTGTTGAGCGAGCGTAATTTCCTGCGAGATTTGTTGAACCTGTATCAAGAGCTGCGTGAGTGCGGTCGGATCGACGACCACCCACTGCGCGCTTGCCGGCCGGATGATCCCGAATAGGCCTAACAGCAGGAGTGCTGCGATCAGAATCGGCCGTGTCTTCATGGCGTCTCCGTTGATAGCTTCTGTGTTCAGGGCATCTCGTTTCATGGGATCTTCCTGGGTTGGGAATCTGCGCCTGAGGGGTTGGACGGTGCAGCAGCCGCAAGATAGAAATTGGAAAGCCACGCCTGCGGGGAGGAGCCATGGGTTTCGATGAGCCGCCGCATGATCTCAACCGTCGTGGCCCGGCCGGAAATGACCGCCAGCTCACGCTCGAAACCCTTCAAATCGAGGCTACACACCACACTGTGCTTGCCCTGCTTGACCAGGAACAGGCGCGAGCCGGGCTCGAGCTGCTCTTTAATCAACTTGAACTCCCGCTCTGTGAGTCCGAAGCCCTGCACATAGTCCTGCCGCGTGGCATCCCCGTTGGGGAAAAACACCTTGGTCGGGGTCTGCTCGATGATGGCGCGGCTGATCGGGTTCTCGATGACATCACTCGGGCTCTGGGTGGCCAGGCACATCACTGCATTCAACTTGCGCCAGGTCCTCGGGCCGTTGGCGGCAAACCGCTCGAAGCCCGGGTTTGCCAGGAGCGCCGCAAACTCGTCCATCCAACATACGAGCCGGCGGCCATCCAGCAGCTGCTCGACTAGGTGCAAGAGGTAGAAGATCATCGGGTCCCGGACCGCCGGGTTCTGCAAGAGATCCGTGACATCAAACCCAACGAGTGGGTTGTGGGCCAATTGTCCCGCGGTCACATCACGCTCATTATCAAACACCCAGGCATAGTCGCCGTGCAGGCTGCGGCACCACTTCGCGAGCCGGGCATGGATGCCCTCCGGATCGGTCGGATCCAAAAACTCAACCAGCCGCGAAAGGGTTCTCGCGCCAAACTCCAACGCAAGTGTCCCGTGTAGGGCCATATCGAGGTCCGCCTCCTGGCGCGCCGACAGCGTGACAGGGGCACCTTGCGGATAGATCAGCATGCGCAGCCAGCGCTTGATCCATTCCACATTCGCCGGCGACGGTGATAGCTGCAGTGGATTGCAGCCGGTGGGCTCTCCACTTTTCAGTGGCAGATATTCCCCGCCCAGGGCGCGAACCAGAACCTCGAGTCCATGGTCCTTGTCAAAGATGACCTGGGCGGCCCCGAACCGGGTCAACATGGAAATAAGGAATCCAATGAGCACCGTCTTGCCCGTGCCGGTCGGCCCGCAGATACAGGTGTGGCCCACATCACGCCGGGATCCACCATCCGGATCGTTGGGGTCGCTGGCGTGCAAGGAAAAGTAGTAAGGCGATCGGGCCGAGGTGGTGAACACGGTGAGCGCATCGCCCCAATGGTTTTGCGCCGGGCGGCCAACCGGGAAGTTGTGAAAAGGAGCCATCGCGGCAAAATTGCGTGAGGTGATCGGGGACTTGCGCAGCCGCCGGCTGAAATAGCCAGGCAGTTGACTCCAGTAAGCGGCCTCGAGGCCGAGGTCTTCACGTGCCACCGTCATGCCGGCATCGGCCAAATAGCGGCGCGCCAGTCCAATGCGATCGTTCAGCGCCTTCTGTTGGCGCGCGATCTCCTCCGGCGCATACGACTCGCAAGGATCCGTGAGCACCAGCAGGCTGAAATGGTGGTCACCCATGACCCACTCATCTCCTGCCACGGCATCGAGAGCAACCTTGAGTTGCGCGGCCTGGGTCACCGCCAGATCACCCGCGTTCGCCATGCGGGCGTACTGCCGCTGCAGTAATCCCTGCCCCGCAGCCTTGGACAGGAAGGTAAACGATTGGGTCAGCAGCAGCGGAAACGGCGCCGACAGGAGTTGGTGGAACATTCCCGTCACCGTCTGGCTAGGATATTCCTTGATGCCCAGTACCGCTCCCCATTGGGTGTCTGAGGCCCGCCGGAACTCGATCGTTTCCACTCCGATCAATGGCCTGCCAGTGCCGAGCACGGCATTCAACGGGGCCTGCGGCAGCGGCATGGGCTGCCATTCCAAGTCGACGAGATAGCCCAGGAACTCCAACACCTCCGAATGCGCTCGACCTCGATAGTTATAGAGGCCAATCGGCTGTGGCTCGTACCGATCGAGAGACGCCTTGAGCGCCTGTCGCAACTTGTCGCATGCGTCAATCGATGCGCGGATATCCAATTCCACGGCAGCCCGTTGTGTGCGCGACAGGAGCTTCGCGGTCCATCCAGTGACTACGTTCGTTGTAGGTCTGTAGACGACCGACAGAAACAGCTCATTGCGCATCAGGCGCTCGCCTGATATGCGCGCACCATAGTGGGCATTCAGGTCAGCAGCGAAACCGTTGGGAAAGCTCCCTCCGGGATAGGTTTGTTCGCGGCGCCGAATGACATGTGTCCAGAGGGCTACGTTCGGGCTGGCAACATTTCGCCAGGCAATGGCGAGCCGTTCGTGCCAGTTGTTGAGCTGCTCGTCGTCGGCGGATTGGAAGCTCGCCCCGCCTATCCGCAACACCTGGACATAGTCGCCGAATCGGGTCCGCACCAGATGCTCCGCCACGTGTGCGGTATAAGGGATCTGGCGCTCTACCAGGAGCTCATGGCGAATCAGCGAGCTGCGCCGTGCCCATGGCCCGCAGTTGCGTGGGCGCTTCATGGCATGTCTTTCCACGGTACACCTAGGCATAGACGGTCGGCTGTGCGCGACGCCGCCCGTTGCGGCGGGGCGGATCCAGCACGAGCGAGCTATATGAGTTGCCGTGCCATGCCCGGATGTTGGCTACCAGTGCAGGCAGGTGGGTCTGAGCCCACAAGGCCGCCAGTTCGAACCAGCGCGGGTCTCGGGCACACAGCAGCCTGCATACCCCGTGGATGGGAAGAGCCAGGAGTAAAATCAGAGGATTTTTGACCATTAGAAATGTCTCCATAGTCAGTACCATGTTGATGAGCAAAGCGATGAACGGAACGCCCCAGCGGGTAGGCGGGCGCGTCGCGGCAACGAAAAGCACATCGGCAACCAGTCCTTCACTGTCTTCGGTCATGGCACTCCCCGCTCAAGCACCGAAGAGGCCTTTCGCCCAGGCGACGAAACTCGGGGCGGCAAACACCAACCCAACGCCGATGAAAATTCCAATCGGCCATGCCCAGGAAATCTGCCCTGCGGCAGCGGCAACACCGCATCCCATGACGAGCAGCACGGCGATCGGAGTGGCCAATGCGACCAGTGAGGTCACCAGGTTATTGGCCCCGGTATCGAAAGGATCGGTGGATTGCGCCAGCGCGAAATCGGGGGCAACCGTGGCGACGAGCAGCCACAGCGCGAACCAGAGTGCGGCGGAATGCGACACCATGCGTCGATCGGTCATTGGACACCTCCAAGAATTGGCACTAGCAAACTGTCGCAAGGCGAGGCGTGCGGCGGAATTCGACAGGATGCGACACCAGCTTTGCGTTGCGCTATCCCATCATCAGCCACTGCTTTTGGCGAGGCGGCGTTTGCATCGAAATTACCCACAAACGCCGCGGATGTCTTGCCGCCGATGTCAGGAAGTTGAGAAACCCTCGGGTGTAGCAAGGCGCCAGGAGAAAGAGCCGAAGACATCAGCCGTCAGCACGACACACCGTAACCACTTCCTGTGTCATGTTGCGGACCGCCCCTGGGCTGGCGCATCATTGCTGGAGCAGAAAGGGTCCGGGGAGGTAAGTGGCTATGAACCCAATGAGGGAACGGTGCGCGAATGCGGCGCTCATCATCGTTGATGTGATTCGCGCAACGGTTGCGTTTGCGCTGAAGGCAGTGCGGTTCGCGATCTTCTCGGTGCTCGCCCTGCTGGAACCGCTCATCATGTGGATCTTGACCGCGGTCGCCGTTGTGCTTTGTGGGCTGATCGCCTTGTACGGCCTTCTCCAGTGGTTGCACCCGACGCATTTCCCGTTCGGCGTCGTTTTCGTGTTACTGATCGGTTGCGGGCTGCTCGCCGTAGCCTATTACGCGCTGATGTATCTCTTGATGCCGGGCATATGGGACTCGTCTGACACCCCTCGATGAGGGGATGCCGGCTGCCGCAAAGACCCCCAACAAAGCCGCTCCGTGACCGTTTCCGGAAGGACCCGCCACCTCCAAGCAGCTATCTCCGGTTGAGTGGCCTCCCACCTCGAGCCAATGTGGGCAAACTCGCTCGAAATGTATTCTGGTCGCGGCCTCGTGATCCGGTTTACTCTCGGTCAGAATCGCCTCCGCAACCTACCCCGGGGACTGTATGCCGCGAACGAAGAACGGTAATCTTTGGTTCGAGCAGGCTCTGAAAGTCGCAGAGCTGCCTTCCTCATCCGAGTGGCTGAAGAAAGCGCTCACGGAAGCGATCAATCGGGATCCCGCCGAAGTCGCGGCAGATGCCGAGACTCTCTGCCGGATACTCAAGCTGCGAGCGGCAGCGGCTCAGCACGGATCCGCAGTGGCGCAAGCCCGCGACAAATCGTCAAAACAAGCGCCGTGACTCGTTGAGCTTTCCTTCGCCACACTGACGCTGGCGATAGGCCCGCTTTGAGTGGAGGTGGGTTTGGCAGCGGCCCGCATAGCGAGACATCTGCCTCGATGCCGATCACCGCTCCAAACGACAGAAAGCGCAGTGCTCGTGGGACCGGCGTCGCAAGAGATCGATGATCATGACCCCGCCACAGGACCGGCACTGGTCGGCGGCGATCGTGGTGCGCAAGGTGAGCTCTTTGGCCAGGAGCAACGCATGCTCCAGACCAAACTTCGCATCCGGAATCAGGGAGCGATAGAGCTCAAACGCATCCAGTATCCGCTCTCCTCGCCTCAAGCTGGCAAACGGTTCGAGCGGAGGCGTTTCCTGCTCTGCAGGTATGGTCTGCATTTGAAGCTCAAGGGATGCCAGCGCTGAGGTCTCACACTCCAAGTCGACCGTTTTGCAAAATATCGCAGCTTGAAACGGCGACACTCCCCGATGGCGCGCAAATGCGCCAAGTCCCTCGTATTCCCGAAAAAATCGTTGTACTTGATACCGGCTGAGGCCAGTCCACACACTCACGGTCCTTGTACGTGCCTCATACTCAATCATGCGCCGGGCAAGATGGTACCGGCGCATGTGCCGTTCGTACCGAGGATCTGAAATGGGCACCGAGCTTCTCCTGCGCGCTCCTACCGGCCAGGCAGAACTACAACTCCCGGACATCAGCGGATCCAGCGCACGGCCGGGCCAGGCCGGACAACCCACGCTGCCACCGCTCAATGTCAGACCTCAACCATCCAATCGGGCGATGCCGGGGCACAGTCTTGGCAGGAAACTCGCCTTTGTCGATCCATCGGTAAATGGTGGCGCGGTGTTTACCTGTGACCCGCACGACATCGCGCATGGACAGGATCGGTTCGATGCTCGAGCCATTGTTGTGAGCTCCCTTGCGACGGGACCGCCCCCCAACCGGCGCGGGTCCTCGACCGGGCTCATCGTGAGGTTCAATCTCCAGCGATAGTTGAACGGCCGGATGCGAATCGAAGCGGTACGGAGACTTCGCAGGCACACGCATAGCGCTCATCCAATCCTCAACGCACGGTGGTGCACATAGATTGTGATCTTTCGAACAGCAACACCAGCGGCGTTTGCATCGAATTGCCCCACAAACGCACATGCCCGCGGGAGCTGCGCCTCAAGGATCAGCCCCGGCAGGCATGCTGGCTCCAGGACAGCTGCAAACACCGCATTGGCACCCACCTGAAGCGCGTTGGGTCGTTCGCGAAATCCAGGAGACTCCACCACGCATCCGACATGTATGCCCATCTGAGGCCAACGTACTCCGGAAAGCGTTGCGCGGCTTGCGAAAGTTCTCGCATTTGCATCGAGGCGATCACCTCTGCCGTTTCCGGCGAAATGCCTAACAGCACGCCCGCTTCGCTCGGCGCCAAGTGGAGAACGGACCAGGCGACGAGCATGGCCGTGTGCGCAATCAGGAAGGCTTCGCGCGGGAGCACCCAACTGCTGGATCCGCCCAGAATCCCAGGCGACCCATCCGCGACCCCTGACGCATCCGCAGCCCCCAACAGATCCGCGGCCGCTAACCCCTCCGAAGCGATCCGCCAGCGGTTAGGATCTGCAAGCTCGAGATCAACGAGCAATGTGCCACAGCGGGCAATTCGATCACGAGCGTCATCGGTCAGCTTCGCAAATCGCTCACGTAGCGAATCGGGCAACGGGAACGGCGCACACCGCGCGCCGGACTGCACGCACAAGAGCTCCACGAATTGAGCGTTGACTTGATGGATTGCCTCGACAACCATCGTTCGCAGGCCAGGCGGTGTCGCGGAGGGGCATTCCTCACGCGCGGGCCGCCTCAAGGGATCATTCGAAATAGACTCAGGCATACCGACTCCATCATCAGGATTACTCACAGAGTCGAACCCTCTATTCGCTGTTTTATTCCGTACTAGCGTCAATGCGGATGTTGAAATGCAGTACGGCTGCGATGGCGAGAACTGCGCTGACAGGGCATCGAAAACAAGCTGCCTCTGGCGAACCAAAACATCCACCAAGACAAGGGACGATTGCAACCTGAGCCACTCCGGGATGGCAGTCCAGGCCATAAGACGTTGATGGCTCGCGCTCTTGCGCTGGAAGTTTTTGAGCCGGCCTACCCCGACAGCCTACAAAATGCGGCGATCCTGACAGCGTATGTCGGCTGACAAGTTAAAAGTCAGCGCGCATCGGCGTTGCCGCAAACGGGAATTTTACCAAGGACGACTTCTCAAGCGCCCTGTATTGCAATTGCAATGCCCCATGACAGTGACTCATCAGAAGCTATGGCCGGTTCTTCGTGTTCGCGATGAGGAGCGATGTGCACAGATCGCAGATGTACACAGTCAAGGTCTGAATGGCGTGGACAGTGGCGGCCTCCACCCCTTTCAAGAAGGTATCGCTGATAATTTTTTTCAGGGATTGCAGGTGCTCAAACGAGAGATTATCTGGCATCCCCGAGATCACCGGCACCGCAGGCATGTCGGCGACCATCTGTCGCAAGATGTCGCAGGCGCACTGCGCCTTTGCTCGCATGAGTGTCTCGTCGTCGCCGAACAGCGATCCAACGGCAATGAGGTTGTCGATCATCTCGGCACGCATCTGATGCCATTCGCGCTGCATTCCGAAGGCAACTTGTATCACTTTGGACCGTCGCGATTCTCCAGGGCGCGGTCCCTGAGTATCCGCGTGGCCGGCTACATAATGCGCCGATGTCGCTGCGAGACGCGAGGTGCACAGATCAGAGAGGGACTTCATGAGTGTGTGTACCGAGTGATGCACTGCACTGCGTATCCCTTTCTTGAATGAATCCTCCATGTTCGCGTGCAACCAGAGCCGGTGCCTGGCAGACAACTCGACTGGAACGGTCGCCGTGACCCGCATTGGGGGGACATCCTCCACCATTTGTCTCACTACTTGGTAGGCGCACTCTGCTTTTGCGCGCATCAGAGCTTCGTCGTCGCCGAACAGCGCTCCAACGGCCACCACTTGACGGACGGTAAGGACACGTATCTGTCGCCATCGGCACTCCGTATCAAAATCGACGTATATGACTTCACTCACCCAGTGAGCCTCCGTTTTTCGCTGTCATCCTGAGCGCCATCTGGCGTCGGAAATGCAACCGATGTCGATCCGATCGGATGGATACGAGCGCTGCTTTAAACCTCGTCGGTACCCATCACCGTGGGCCTCAATGGCGGTCCGTGTGAGACCACGCCAGCGGTATCGAGTGCGCGGCACTCGTTGGGAATGGTTCCAGGGTCCATCTGCAAACAGTGGAATAAATCGCTAACGTAGGTATAGGCGAACAACCCGGGGTTCGCCTTACATAGGCAACGGAAATATTTTTATCCTGCCTGTACAGTCGAGACTGACCAGCGGACTCTTTGGAGCGGGAACGTCGGTTTTTCCTTCGCTTTGGTGTAAGGCATTTCACACGCTCGTTCGCCTATATGGGTATGGAAAGGCTGACGCCGGCTCGGCGCCAATGGATCGCAGATCACGTGCTCCCGTGGGAGCCCTATGTCCGCAATTGGCTGCGGCGCTATGCACGCATTCCCCCTCATGAGGTGGATGACTATATCCAGGAGGCGTACTCGCAACTGTGCGATGTCGACTTCTCTCGCGTTTTGGGTGCTCGACCGTTTTTTTTGCGGATCGTGCGTAATCAGTGGCTCGACGGACGGCGCCGCGCAAGCGTCGTACAGATCGAATCCGTCGGAGAACTTGGCGACCTCCCGATTGAGGATCCCATCGGGCCAGAGCGCGTGGTCAGTGCTCGCCAGGAATACCAGCGTCTCCTCGAAAGTCTCAGAGATCTCTCACCACAGCAACGGGCGGTATTCGAGCTCCGGGTGTTCCAGGGCCTCTCGGTTGAGGAGGTCGCCCGCCACATGCGTATAGGTGCGAAGACTGTGCAAACCCACTGGCAGCGCGCGCGAGCGCGGGTTTTGAGGGCCACCTACGGTGGACAGGCAGCCAATCCGGCAAGCGAGAGAGATGATGGCGAGCAGGCGAGAAAGTGACATCGATGAGCAAGCTTTTGGCTGGGTGGATCTCTTGGACCAGGGTCCGCTGTCCCCCGAGAGGCAGCGTGAATTTGACGCGTGGATAAACAGCAGCCCGCGACACCACGGCGCGTTCGTCCGCGCGAGCGCCGCCAGCGTACGCTTTGAGCGGTTGGGAGCGTTCGCGGGCGGGCGGCCTGTCTACACGAAGCCAGCGCAGTTCGACCAGGGACGCCGACGAATGCTCCGGGCTGTCGCCCTTTCCGCAACGGGCATGATGGCCGGCGGCGTTTGGCTGTCGCGCGACTGGATCGCGGATGCATGGCGTGGCGTACGTTACACCACGGCTGTCGGACAAGTGTGGCAAGGCCACCTGCCAGACGGATCGCAGATGCTGCTCAATACTGCAACTGAGGTGTTGGTGAAGTATTCCTTCGGCCACCGCGAGATCCGCCTGCGGCACGGCGAAGCGATGTTCGCCGTAACGGGGCACGCCGCGAAACCCTTTATGGTTCGAGTTGGAGAGTGGGTGGTGCACGCCGTACGTGCTGGATTCGCCGTGCGTCATGACGTGGATACCTTTGTGACAGTGACCGAAGGCTCCATCGACATATTGCATGAGAAGCTGCGGACGATTCGGGAGCGGCTCACGGCAGGCCAGGAAGCTGTCATCGACGTCGATGGCCTTGAACATCTGCGGCAGATATCCGAGGAAGAGGCCAAGCGGCGTTTCGCGTGGCGCGCAGGGTCAGTGGTGTTCGACGGGCAACCCTTGCGCGCGGCTATCGCAGAGATGAACCGGTACAGCACGCGAAAGATCCGGTGCGAAGATCCCACGCTCTGTGCACGTCTGGTCGCCGGAGTCTACCCTGTCAATGACATCGAGGTGTTTCTAACGAGCATTCAAGCCACGTTCAACGCTGACGTGGTCTCCAAGGGGAATCTGGTCTTGCTCACACCTCGTGATAATTTGCACTAAATCGCCGCGCCGGTGTCAGGAGTTTTCCCGAGTTGTTCGTCTATTCCACTAGACGCTCATGGCAACCCAGGAAATCGAAAATGGCGAACAAGAAAATATGCCTAACGGTTCACGCTCTACTCACAACAGGCATGTGCTTGGTCGCCGAGGGAGCCCCACCCATTGCATATCAGGTCCACTCGTGGAACATACCTAGTGAGGACGGCGTCAAGGCAGTGCGTGACTTTGGCCTGCAGTCCGGAGTCCCCATAGGGTGTGAGGCGGGATTGCTCAAAGGCAAACGTCTCAACGCTCTATCAGGAACCTGGTCGGTTGACGATGCCCTGCAACATCTGCTCCAAGGCACCGGATTCCGATACATCTATAATGCCAACGGTCGCGCCGTTTCCGTGATAGCGGATCCCACACCGCCAGTACGTAAGGACCAGGAGACCGCTCCCCAAAAGCAATCCTTGCCTGTGCACGCTCAACCGGCAACATCTGCATTGTTATTCGAGGAAATCGTGGTCACTGCACAGAAGCGCCCAGAGCTGCTCCAAGACGTTCCTGTGTCGGCGCAAGTGATTGGTTCCGACGAGCTGACCCAGTACAACTTGCGCTCCTTCGAAGAGGTCGCCTCCACGGTACCCTCAGTCCATATCTCGAATACCGGTTCGGGCGGACAGATATTCGTCCGTGGCGTAGGTTCTGGCAGCAACTCCACCTTTGATCAGTCCGTCGGGGTGTTCCTTGACGACATTTACCATGGGCGCGCGCACACGACTGGAGCAATTTTCCTAGACCTAGATCACGTCGAAGTTCTCAAGGGGCCTCAGAGTACGTTCTTCGGCAACAACGCTATCGCCGGCGCTCTCAATGTCATCGCCGCCAAGCCCAGTTTCGGTGGCATTGACGGTGGTGTCCGTGCGCTGTACGGCGAGTTTGATCAATACACCACCGAAGGTTTTGTCAATGTGCCCGTTGGAGAGACGTTCGCATTGCGTGTTGCTGCAACTGCAGACGGAACCAATGGTTGGCAGAAAAACAATTTCGCTGGAGAAAACCAACCTCACGAGCGGAATCAGGCGGGGCGCCTGTCTTTGCGTTGGCGTCTCAACGACGATCTGGATGCGACTCTGAAACTAGAAGGTAGCAACAATGTTACCCACGACGGGTATGCAATCGCGGACTGTCCTCCGCCGGCACCATTTGTGCCTGGAGGGTTCTGTAAGCTTGCGCTGGCCCAGGGGCTGCCCACTGGCATTGGCACTGATGCCAACACGACGATCCGCGGAGGAGGTATAGACCTCAGCACGTTCGAGGACGTGCTGACTATCAATTATACCCTCGGAGATCAAGTGATTACCGCCGTCACCGGCTACTACAAATACGATTTCGCGCAACGCGTCGACGCGGCCGGAGTGCCGTTCGATCAGTTTAATCTGGCGTTAGGGGAACAATATCATCAGTTCAGCCAAGAGCTGCGCTTCACATCTCCTGCCGGGAGAGTACTTGAGTACCTCGGAGGCCTGTACTTCCAGACGGATCATATCGATGGTCAGCCTTCGGATCTGAGCTATTTCTTTCTGAGCCCGACAATTCAGGGGAATCCGCGGCTGGCGGCGCTGACACCTTATCTGCCGCTGGGGAATACGCAGGAATACACTCAGGAGGAGCATTCCTATGCCGCCTTCGGGTCACTAGGCTGGCGCATCACCGAGCGGCTGAAAGTCACGGGCGGGATACGCGGGAGTTGGGTGTACAAGAACGACTCCCTTGCGAGCATATACGGGAAGGCTACGCAGGACTTCGGTGGAATTGTTCCACTGCCGGCGAACCTGCAGCCGTTGGCTGGAGCTGTGTTGGGGGCGAACAATATTGCGACTGGGTCTGGTTCGTACGATGGGTACATTCCTTCAGCCATCGTTCAGTATTCCATCGCATCGCCGGCCATGGCATACGTCCGTTTCGACAAGGGATTCCTCGCTGGCATACCGCTCGAGATTGCGAGTCCGGGTATTCCAGCGAGCTCGCTGAAATCCGAGCACGTCAACTCTTACGAGGTTGGACTCAAGAGTCAATGGCTCGACAGGCGCTTGCGGTTGAACTTTGATGTGTTCCGCTCCGACTATCGTGATCTGCAGGTTGTCTCAGGTGTGTTCAATCCACAAGGCGCCTTGATTACCGTTCTGAGCAACGCCGCCCAGACGCGCTCACAGGGTATCGAGTGGGACGGGGAGTGGGTTGCTGGCAGGCATTTCCGGATAACACTGAATGCAACTTATCTGGATTCCAAATTTGTCAGGTACCCAAACGTCAGCGATACTCAGCTCCAGACTTTCTGTCATGCCAGGGCGAATCTAGGCAACACAGGCTGCATAGCTGCTTTCGGAGGGAACGGGGATCCAGGAGGGTTGCAGGACTTGTCCGGGAAGCCAACCGGGTTTGCGCCGCGATGGAGCGGGAGTTTGACGGGGACATTCACTGCGGATCTGCCGCGCGCCTTTCACTTCACTGGCGATCTGAGCGCGTACTACTCAACTTGGTACTACGATGCGAATGTCGGTACGGATGATCCTCTACTGACACAACCCGGATATGTTCGGCTCGATGCGCGGCTCTCTCTGGAGATCCCGGGACGTCAGTGGGCCTTTGATGTTATTGGGAAAAACTTGACCAGCCGTCTCATCACCCAAGCTGGTACCGGTGCAACGGCCTTGCCGACTTCTCTGGGCAGCCTTATTGTGCAGGAGCAGGCGCCCCGGAATGTAGCGGCGCAGGTGCGATATCGGTTTTGAGGCGGGCTGGTACCTCAGCAAAGGCTGTAGGGCTATATGCGGGAACCTTGCTGACGGGGTATTAAATCGTAGCTGCAAGGTTTGGGGACGGGCGGAACGCGGCGAGCGTGCCGGTTCCCGACGAGATGGGTTCGATCGGGAAGGAATCGTGAGTGCAGCGGTTCATTTCCCAAAGTCGATGAGAAAGGAAGCATGAGCGACCACGCATGGGCATTATTTCACGACGCGACTTCGTTGCGGCCAGTATTGCGATCAGTGCCACAGTGCCGGGTGTCACCATGACGTCATTCCAGCCCGGCGAGGTTTGGCTCGATACTGCTGGCAATCCGATCCAGGCGCATGGTGGATCAGTGATCCATCTCGACAATCGATTCTATTGGATTGGCGAGAACAAGGAGTTTACAACGGGGAAGACCGAGGTCTGGACCTGGGGTGTTCGCTGCTATACGTCAACCGACTTGTACAACTGGCGCGATATCGGCCTGATTATCCCTCCTGATACTGAAGATCGAAGCTCTCCGCTGCACCCTGCGGCGGGCCTCGATCGCCCGCATATTTTGTACAACCAAGCCACAAAGAAATTTGTGTGCTGGTTCAAGCTTGTCAAGGGATCTCATCAAACCCTGAACGTGCTCACATCAAACAGCATCACGGGCCCGTTCCGCTTGGTACATCAATCCATGCTGCCACTCGGAATGGCTGCGGGAGACTTCGATCTTTGTACAAACCCACAAGATGGCAAGGCTTACATTTATTTCGAGCGGGTTCACAGCGAGCTGATATGCGCCGATCTCAACGACGACTATACCAACGTCAGCGGTTATTACTCCACACATTTCCCACACCCCAGTCCACCACAAGTGCGCGAGGGAATCGCCTATTTTACGCGCCGCGGCAAGCATTACCTCGCAACTTCCGGAACTACCGGATATTTTCCTAGCCCTTCCGAAATCGCCGTAGCAGATACGTTTCATGGCCCGTTTACCGTCTTGGGCGACTTCCATCCGAGCGATCGTTCACGCACATCGTTCAATTCGCAGATCAGTTGTATCTTCAAGCACCCGCAGAAGAAGGATCTCTATATCGCAATGGCAGATCGCTGGATGGGTCCACAAACTTCATCCGCATTTGAAAATGGGGAGACTTCCCGGCACGTGCAAAGCGTAGTCGCGAAATACTTCTCTACGCCGTCCAAGCTCTCTGGTGAAGAGAAGGAGCTTTTGCGGGGGTTGGTAAACATCAATACGTCGCAATCTCGCTATGTGTGGTTGCCCGTTCGGTTCGACGGAGATCGCCCATTTATCGAATGGCGCACGGAATGGAGCCTGGACGAGTTTGAGTGACTGACATGCTCGGAGCGGAACGATTTTGCTGCGTGTCCCACCTCAGTGCCGCCCGATACCGGGGGCGACCTGATCGGTGGCGTGGATCGATGGCTTATCCAGCCGCTTGATGAGTTCACAGACTTGGTCATGTACATTTGAGTTTTCGGCGGCAAATCGAGACGCGAACACGTCGCACGCCTGCCGAACAGTACCGTCATTCAATAGACGCGCCAGCCTCTCTGTTGCCGCGACTGCGGAATAGTCCTTCATCGGCACACTTTCGCCCAGGCCGAGGGCTTCGATTCGTTGTGCGTTGTCGAACTGATCGACGACTATCGGGGTGACCAACTGGGGAACCCCTGCACGGATGGCTTGAGCGCACGTGCCGATCCCGCCGTGGTGCACCAGAGCCGATGCGTGCCGCAGAATGCTGTGGAGGGGAGCATAATCGAGATGAAGTGCCCAGCGAGGTAGGCGATCAGGAAGCTGAGTAGGGTGGCGAGTGAGAAGGAGCGCTCGTGCGCCGATCGCCTCGCAGCTCGCCAATGACTGCCTGAAAAACTCCCTGGCGCGTGACATGAACGAACCGGCCGTGAATACAACAGGGGGAGTTCCGGCGCCTAGAAACGCTTCCGTCTGCGGCACGTTGATGTGCGTGAGCGGCTCATCAAATAATACGAAGTTCGTAATCTCGATTTGAGCGGGCCAGTACGGCTGACGTGCACAAAACCATTCTGGAAACAGAGCGAGCCCCTGTTGCGGGGAATGGACCCAGCGACTGCAGATGTCTCTGATGGGGGGCAACTCGAGCTCGCTTCTGTACGCGTTCAGGAGCGGCCCGAAGACTTCATCCTCGGAGAAATTGCGCCATTGGGGCGCGAGCGTTCTGCTGGCGTCGCACGGGTTCAGGGCCTCGGGTGAGAGATACACAGTGCAGAGAGGAACACCCAGCTTTTCCTGCGCCAGCCGCGCTCCAAATGCTGCCCAGTGCGCGAGCACCACGCAGGAGCGATGTTCGGCTTCCGCCCGGATGAACTCGTAGGTCGGCCGCATCGCTGGGGCCAAGTATCTTTCCCATCCCAGAATCCACGTCCGGTTCAGGTCCCATAGCTGTGCGTCCTCCGTTGGACGCTGCACGCGCTCGCTGGCGAACACGGAAGTAAAATCGAATCCGCGATTCCGGACGTGTGGCTCGAGTTCGCTGTTGGCCCCAAATTTCACCTCGTGTCCGCGGGCACGTAGGGCAGCCGCTATCGGTACGAAAGGCAGCAGGTCTCCGAGGGTTCCGAAAGTGATGATCAACACGCGCATTTAACAACTCCTGAACACGCCTCATCTGGCAGCCATTCTCATCTTGGAATTGCCTCAACAAAGACGCCTTCGATTCTCAGTTGAGCGGTGGGATTAGGGTGTCAGACTGACACTGCCCGCCAGCATCAGCCAATGCCGAGCTGCTCGAATACTCCCCGACCGGCCGGATTCTCGTGATGGCTCAGCGCAGATAACGGAAAGTAGCATGCGTCATTCCTTGACGTGTACTGAGTATGAACAGGACCGAGGCACAGTTCAATCGGGTACTTCGTCTCAACTGCTTATCGACGACCGTAGCTGCGCATCGGGTAGAAGGACTTCAGATGCATCACAAGTACGAGAATCCCGGATCGGCCGATAACCAAATGCCTGGCAACAAAGATACCGCCGCGGGATGATCAATATGGTCGGAGTAGTAAGGCGATGCGCCTAGTTGTTCGTCTATACCTATAAAGGTGGTCTGCCCGCTGGCCCCTTCGAGGGATGCGGGCGTGGCACGTTAACCATTGTGCCCTAGGCAGGCAGGGCAGCCGCGCTTCGACAGCGGCAATAGCAAGGCCTGCGGTTCACGGCTCCCGCCCACAGCGATGGGCAGCAGCAATGGACATACAACTCCTGGATCTCCCGCGACGGCAACTTCCTACTTTGCTGGCTCGCTCACTCGAGCACAGCCGGAATAGGTACAAGGGCTGTCGTCTCTCGGTAGCCTTCTGATTTCATGCGCGCCGAGTTGCGCGCCAGTTTAACTCAGATAGCCAACACCCGCCGGTGACTTACGCTACTCGGTACATCGGTTTCATACACGAAACGAAATCTGCAGCGGGAACGCGAGCTACTCAGCGGACAGGTAATAACATGTGCTTGTCCTATTTAAGCTGTCATCGTGTATGAGACGCCAACTTGAAGTGTGTTCACAATCCGGAACAGGCGGAACGTCGCCTATGTTTCCGTAAGGCTGACACCTTGTGCCTGCTACAACCTAGGTGCGAGAACGTCCTTAAAGAATACATCTTCGGGACGCTGAGCTATGTCTCCCAGCTCAGTCAGAAATCGAAATTTTGTGTGATTCGCCGTGCGGCTGTCGCGGGACCCGGTTCGAGGCATTGTTCAATCGACACACACATGCCAAATAGTGGGCCACATCGATGCGCGTAACCGATGACCGCCAATGGCGGGACGGCGTGCCTTTGATCTCGCGTGGCGGCTACCTGGTCACGCTGCTCGGACATCCACCATCGCCCGCTAGACCGGCCTCGCCGAGCGCCGCATCCGCGCCTTACAGCGAAGCTACGAAAGGGCCGGTAACGGTGCGCCGCTCCGGAGGCCTCGCGAACGTTCGCCGCATCGGATCAATCTGCTACTTCGATCGCCAGAACAGAGACGCCTTGCTGCCCAGTTGGCGTATATCCTTCGTAGCCACAAGGTACTGCCTGAATCCCGCATCCCATTGAGCGCATCCTGCCAAGCATCGCTCGAGGGGAGTCACTCTGTGCGGCTTTTGAGGAATTCCAGCAGAGGTATCCGCTTACAACACTGACAATTGAGCAAGTGATCCTACTCGCGACCGAACTCGCGCGAGGTGACGAGATCGACTTGGCTCCGTGCGCCACGTGCGGCAATCTGCTCGTTGTCGATCGACTGGCGTCACACCCAGAACAGTGCTGGTTTTGTGAACCAGCGTAGCCACGCGATTTTGGCGATCGGCCGGATCGGCTCTTTGCCGGCCTTCATCTGGCGATTATGGTAGGTGCCCAAGAAGCCCTCTGACGAACTAGCTCTGGCGCCCGTCACTAGGGCGGTTCAAGCGCATTTGGACGGCGCACCCACCCCGACATCACTTAAGAAAGTGCGCAGCGTGTGTAAGGCGAAACGCCTTGTCGTTCGTCCTTATATTAGCAAGGAAGGGTGGTCTGCACAGCCCTTGCGTCGCCGAGGGCGGCCCGTCGTCTGATGACCGCATTGGGTAGACGGGCCGCCCTGACGATTGCGACCGCGTGCGGTGACTTTGCCAAGTCAGCAATGTTTGCCAACGGTTAAGGTCTTCGTCGGCTTGGTGGCTCTCAAGGCAACGCGTCCGCGGTTGCGCGGCATTCGTATGTTGGAAGGTGCGTCCGTGCGGGCACCGAGTGGAGAAATGGGTGTATGGAACGAACGTTCGGATTGCAGTCCTTCCCTCGCGGCCGCACCACTGCTTATTCCCATGCGCCCACAACCGCTGGCTACCCTCGTCCGACCACACCGTACGGCTACGGCAGGAACAGGGCCGTCCGCCACTGCAGGCAGTGGATGAGGGATATAGCCCCGTGCCGGAATTGACCGCAACAATTCAGATAGGCAGGCCGATACCACAGTATTTCAATCGCGCTGCAACATGAAAAAATGTTGCAGCGGGTAGAGAACAGACTCCCAACTCTAGGCATAAACGTCTATAGTTCATCTGTAGGCATATATGTCTATATCGAGCGTGAGGCGCAGATGCAAGCGGACTCATCGGTCGCGATACAGACGATTCAAATGCAAGACTCATTTGATGCGCCGGAATACGCATACGAGACGCTGGAAGTGAAAAGATCCCCGTCACGCGGCGGTTGGACTCCAAGCGCCCGTCGCAGGTTCGCGGCCGTCATCATCGAGTTGCGAGAGCAGCGCAATTGGAGTAGGGAGATTCTCGCGGAACGCAGTGGGATTCCACTCGAACTACTGACTGAGCTGGAGGAGGCAACGAGTCCCGACGTCGGGTTGGGTGACGCGGAGCGCCTTGCTGGCGCGCTCGGGATGCCTGTTCGGGAGTTTATCGGTGCCGTGACGGACGACTCGCGTCCACGTAGGGACCCCGCGGGGGCGACCAGGATGACACGGGGTCGGCGTTCGAGACGCCGTGGGTCTTAGGCTTGGGCACTCTGATGACCGTATCTTCAATGGGCTTCCGCGTTACCCGAGTCGACTCTACGACTCAGGCACTACAAAAGCTCACGGGTTGCAACCCCCAGAGCCTTCGCGAGCGTCTCCAGGGTACCGAGGGTCACGTTGACCCTGCATTGCTCGATACGCCCTACGACAGTGGGGTGAACCTTCCATCGCTTGGCGAGATCGGTCTGACTCCACCCGCGCTGTCGGCGGAAGTGCCTCACATTATTCGCCAGCGTTTCAAGCAGCTCCCGGCTCGGCTTTTGCTGCGACATCTTCTCCGGATTCGTGATTACCACCCCAACGCACGAGAGTACACAATCCGGCACACGGCAACACGCCCCTTCGCTTTAGCCACCCAAGACCATGGCGATCTGGTCGTGCCCGCGAGCCTGCGCTTACCGGATTGTCGACGTATTGTCAAGGAGCATGGTTGGTCGCTAGGCGCCCGGCCGGGTGCGCCCAGTAGGCATTTCGAGCTGACGCGGACCGTTGGAAGTGTGACAAGGCGGCCAAAGCAACAGGACGCCCTTGACCGGTTCCGACTCGCGCATCTGCCCGCACGGGACCCAAGGGCAGCTGCGATGAGAAGCGATCCGACAACACAACAGCGCCCGCCCACCACTCTGCTGTTGCGGATCGCTTTCATGGGTATGCCTACTTGCAGCCCAAGGTGCGACGCGCGTACCGCTTGCGCCAGGTTCGCAACTGGGATTGGGCCAAGCAGTCCCCCTACAGCTTGGCTACGGACCTTGCGAACGCCGACGGATTCAACCCTCTCGTCACAGCCCTTAACGACGGACAGAGAGGCTGGGCGTGATACAGCGGGAGCGGACCCGGAAAAAAAAATGTGTTGCCTATGAACTGCGAAGGAGTCTATGACTATGAAGGAGCTTCGAAAGGAGTGTCATCGACTGGCCGAATCGCTGGAGCGGCGTTGGACCCGACAAGAGGATAAGTGGGCCGCAGCGACCCTACTCCGGAATTGCGCAGGTACTCAGTCTGTATGCAACTTTTGCGGCATAGGAGAGGGGGAATATGGGCGATTGTTTGAGAGCTGGTATGACCCGACAGTGAGGATTTGTCTGTTATGCATTCGGGAATTGGCGATGCGCGCGCCGGGCAAAAGGGTGCAGGCTGACGAGGGTTGCGCAGCACAGGGGCAGCCAGAACAGGCAGGTGGCGTGCTGCCGAGCCAGATCGAGGAGAAAACGCCCGCGGACACCGACGCTGCGACGTGATGGTAGGCGGCACCAGATGGCAAAAACCATCCACAGGGCGCGCAAGCGTCGACGCAAGCCGATACCGCTCTCCCGACACGAGCGCGGATCACTGGAAACTCACCGCGAACCGCAATCGGATCGAACCTCCGCTTGGAAGACTGTCGCGCGCGCGGTCGGGGAAATAGTACGCCGGGAGCGAAGCACCATGAGGTTGTCGCAGCAATCTTTCGCGTTGCTGGCGGATGTGGCTCGTACTTACTTCAGTGAAATCGTAAGTGGCTCCAGGCAGCCGACGCTGGTGACGATCTGGAAGATCGCGGACGCACTCAACATGGAGCCGTCGCAACTCGTTATGCTCATCGAAAAGCCTCTGAGTGCCCTGTTTCCGGCAAACGCATTTCGTCAAAGGTGCTTGTGAGGTCTTCAGGAGCGCTGTATTCCGAATGAGCCGACCGCTAAGACCAACATTTGATCCGCATACAGGTGGGTGCTCATTGACCAGGCCTACCGCACTCAATTCGTTAATTGCATTCGGGGAACAGAAGTGGTGACATCTTCAGAAGAAACCGATATGGAATTCCTGAACGAAGTCGAACGCGGCTGGTTGGTATTTTCGTCCAAGTGGAGGGCGGCCGTTGCCGCCGGCAAAGTATCACGCGAGTTGCTCGAGGCACAACGTGGGTGGTATTACGCAGCTACCCGGCACGCGATCGTTATGGTCGCCAATGCCGGCTACCAAGAAATGCTCAAAGACCCGGAGCAAGGGGCAGCCCATCTTGCCGCCCGGTTACGCAGGATGCTGGCGGCCATAGATGTACAAGCTGCGATTGCTCACGCTCGGCGACCCTCGAGGCTAAAGCTGGCAACTTCGACGCGAAAGCGTCAAGGTGCGACACTGGCGCATAAAAAACGAGGCAACTGAGCGAAATCATGGGTGTGTTTTCGTTCGGCATGACTGCGGCAGTTAGCCAAACATCATGTTGCGCTTGGACTGAAAAGATCCACGACAGTCATGGCTCGCGAGAGTTACCCAATAGCGCTATGGATGCGTCGAGCTGTCACGCTGAAGGAAGCTCAGCAAATGAATACTCACAACATGGGGTCATTCATCTGTGAGGCGAATGTTCGAAGTACATGGAGTTACTCCCCACGTGGCCACAGCGCTTGGAATCAAAGAGAATCAGGCCCACAAAGTGCGCCTGCCGGTCGGCCATGAACATGAGCTGAATCGTTTTCATCGGCGCGTCCCCGTACGTCCATTCGCTACAGGCGGCTTCTGCGTGTTTGGCAATCGGTCACATGATCCAGCCAATGGCGAGCGCCATGTCTCTCTTCCAGGTTCGAACTCATGACACGACTCGAGCGCACAAGTTTAATCCCATCCCTTCTAGCCACCGCGTCCATGTTCACGCAACGCATTTGCGCCGCGCCCGTCAACCTTCATATTCCCGCAGGCCCGGCGCGGTCGACCCTATGGACCTTCATACGTCAGACAAATGTCGATATACTCTTTAACAGAGATGAGGTTGGCTCGTACTACACCCGAGCGGTCTCCGGCCGTCTTGAGCCTAGCAAAGCACTGGGAATGATGTTGGTTGGCAGTGGCCTTCATTACCGGCTCCGCCCAAATTCAGCGATCATTCATCCAACGAAAGCGGCTAAATTATTCCGTACCGCAGCTGACAAGCTAAGACAATGTCAGTGCGTAAGCCTCATACTGCCTCACAGCTCCGAATTACCCGTGCCAACCCCTTGGTGTGACGGTGGCGGAGAGTACTTTCAATACAGTCCGCCATGCGCCCTAGTCAAACAGTGATCGCACCTTATGGAAGATCTTCTCCTCCACGATGGAGAATGTGCCGCTTGAGAACGCCCGATTTCGTCCATTGAGGATCACCGGATTTCTCCGGTGCAGGATCACCCGGTTTCCCGGAGCGAGGGCCACCTGAGGCGTGGGTCTCGGGCGGAGCCGCAGGCGACGAATGTCCGATCCAGATTGGTGTGCTCAACGCCCTGCACGACCCCCGTCGTCCACGGCCCCGTAACCGGCCGCCGGTGCCCGGCGTCAAGCCGCGGATCGTCAAGCGATCGGGCGAGCGTGGCGAGCGGCTGGGCGAGGAAGACATGTCGGGAAATCCGAGCTCTATTGTTGTCGCGCACGTGAGAACGGCAGTTTCGTGAACCAGCTGTGAAATTCAGAGACACGCGCATCTACATCGCCGCACTTGATCGTTAAGCTCTGTACGATTCGCGGCAGAGATGCGGCACCCGCGACACCCTACGAGGGAATGCGACATGTCACTAGTCAGACTGGGCGCCTTACGCTCTCCTCTGGTCCTCGTGAATGTGGGCTAACTCGCATGAAATGCAGTCTGGCGTCGGCGTACCAGGGCGGTTACAAGCTACTGACACAGGGACTTCGCATCGGGTGCGAGGTGCGCAAGCCCCTCGTTCAGTGCCCAGTCCCCGGCTGAGGGAGCCTTGATCCATGCATGTCAACGAGCGTCAGTGTGAATCGCCGCGACCGCCAGATATCGTGTCACTCCGGTTCGATATGGCCGAAGCCGCCAAGATCTTGCGGATGAGCCGAGCGCAGCTCTACAAGCGCATCAAATCCGGAACACTGCGCCCACAAAAGGATGGCGCTCGCACGTACATTACGCGAGTGGAACTTGAACGCTATGTTCAGGCCTGCAACGACGCCCCCGCTTCATCTCCGAACAGGGCCGCGGTTACGGCGACCATTCCCGGGGAATCCTCTTCGTCGGAGCCTGCGGCTTCTCGCTTCCGATCTCACAGCCACACCCTGCGAAGGCCAGGGAAATCAACATAGGCGCCGAGGGCGTCTATTGGCGTCTACCCGCAGTTTTCATACCGTTTTCATACGAGCCTATCAAGAGGCTCAAGGCAGACTAAGTAAGTGCTTGATCTGGCGGAGAGAGAGGGATTCGAACCCTCGAAGGGCTTTTGACCCTTACACCCTTAGCAGGGATGGGTTCTAAAGTTTGGGCAGCTGTCACCAATTCCTCCCCACTGCTCCGACTGGATAAGTCGGTCCCGGGCGCGACTAACAGCCAATAGCACCGCGGGTTGGGTCAGGCTCGTATGACGAGACAACTCGTCAGCCGTGAGCGAGACGCCCAACGCTCCCGGACGCTCTATGTGGACCGCTCACCGCCGATACATATCGAGCAAGTCTTGTGGATAGGCCGGACCCATGGGCGCCACTCGGGAACGGATACCCCAGCACAGACCACAGGAGTGCCTGAGTCGTTGGCGAGGGCTATCAGCAACGACGAGGCGTGCTGGAAGGAAACTTCCCGAAAACTTACCGACAAGGGCACTTGCAGCGTTAAAACTTTTGCAAGCGACTGATTTCATTGGCGTCCCCAACGAGATTCGAACTCGTGTTACCGCCGTGAAAGGGCGATAGGGACGGGGAGGTCCTTGCAGGCCCTAGCACTGCCGGGGGATAGCCGCCACTCCATGGGCTGGCCCCGACAACGTCGAGAGGCTCGGTCGATAGTGGTCAGAAAGTGGACATAGCCACTCTCGCCTCAAGTAAGTTCTTGATTTTGGTGGGTGGTGAGGGACTCGAACCCCCGACATTCGCCGTGTAAAGGCGACGCTCTACCAGCTGAGCTAACCACCCGTAGAGAGTGAGAAATGCAAGCGGGGGGCTGTTACCCCCCGCTCCAGGAAGGCGGCGTAGTCTAGAGAATCGCCCTGGACCACGCCAGTCGGGCTACGCGCCTAATGCGCCGGCACCACCTGCTTCAGACGCCTGCGACGCTTGCCGTCGGCGGCGACCGCAGGAACGTCACCGCTGCCCGGTGTCACGCCCGACGCGGCGGCTGCGGCGACAGCGTCCGCCGGTACCGCGGGCTGCTGTGTGAGGGCGACAGCCAGAACCTCGTCAATCCACTTCACTGGTTTGAGCTCGAGATTGCCCTTGATGTTGTCGGGAATCTCGACGAGATCCTTCTGGTTCTCATCAGGGATGAGCACGGTCTTGATTCCACCGCGATGGGCGGCCAGGAGCTTCTCCTTCAAGCCACCGATCGGGAGCACCTCCCCACGCAGCGTGATCTCACCGGTCATGGCCACATCCGACCGAACAGGAATCCGGGTCAGCGCCGATACCAATGCCGTGCACATTCCAATGCCCGCGCTCGGACCGTCTTTGGGTGTAGCACCCTCGGGAATGTGGAGATGGACGTCATGCTTCTGGTAGAACTCCGTCTCGAGTCCCAGCACCTGGGCGCGGCTGCGGACCACGGTCATGGCCGCCTGGATAGACTCCTGCATGACCTCGCCAAGCTGGCCGGTATGTTGGAGCTTGCCCTTCCCGGGGACGACGGCAGCTTCGATGGTAAGCAGCTCACCGCCAACTTCCGTCCACGCAAGTCCCGTCACCTGGCCTACGCGATTCTGATCCTCCGCCTTCCCATAGCGGAAGCGCTTCACACCGAGGTACTTGTCCAGGTTCCGTGGCGTGATCACGACCTGCTTCTGCTCCTTCTTCTCGAGCAACAGCTGCTTCACGGCCTTGCGGCCGATCTTGGCGACCTCGCGCTCGAGGTTGCGGACGCCAGCCTCGCGAGTGTAGTAACGAACGATGTCCAACAGCGCCGGATCGGAGACCTTGAGCTCGTCCTCCTTCAAGCCGTTGTTCTTCATCTGCTTCGGCACGAGATAGCGCCGCGCGATGTTCATCTTCTCGTCTTCGGTGTAACCAGGCAGCCGGATGACTTCCATACGATCCAGCAGCGGCGCCGGAATGTTCAGGCTGTTGGCCGTGCAGACAAACATCACTTCCGACAGGTCGAGATCGACCTCGAGATAGTGATCGTTGAATGTCG